>JBPCNX010000038.1:0-121005 GCA_051000815.1 Pyrinomonadaceae bacterium | reverse complement strand
AGACAGCGACCTGCAACGCGTGGAAGACTTACTTAATAACCGACCTCGTAAGACGCTCGGATACCGAACGCCGAATGAAGTCTTTTTCAAACAACAGTCTGTTGCACTTCCAAGTTGAATCCGCTATATTCAAAGTTGTATCGCGATCCGTCAGACAAACCCACTTGTGTCAGGACATTGATATAGATGTTGGTCGGGCCATATGACACAAGTCCCGGAAAATTGTTTCCCACATACCTGGCGCCATAACCGAAAGTCGCCCAAAAGTGAGTCTGGCCGTTCCAGGTCTGGGTGATCGAGAGCAGGTTAGCATTTGCGTCGTAATTAAAGCTAATAACACGCGCCAGAGTATCTATAACGGTAAGGATGTCGCCGCCCCCGTTATAAGTAATGCTGAGATAATTGCCGTTGCGGTCTTTTACTTCCGTGCAGCGATACTCGTCATTCGAGAGAACCAGCCTGAGTTGCGCGCCGTCGGCGCGGAAGATCAGATAGCTGCCGTAGTCGGTAGGTTGCGCGTACGAGGCGTCCACCGTCTGGTAAACGTTAGACGTGCCCAGCCGCCGCAGCTCGAGGCGTTGCCCTGAGGGCGTGATCAGCAGGTAAAAATAAGCGCCCGCCTGGTCGTTATAGTAAAGCCCCTGCACAACTGGAAAACCGAGCCGAAAGCCGGGCCCCGGAGCTCCCCGGTCCAGGTCAAAATCAAGAGAGTTATTGAAATTCGTCCAGACTTTTGAGTTGTATGCGAGTCCCAATCCCAAATCCAGGCCGGAGCGCCCGCGCAAGCCAACCAGATTCAGGTTCCAATTGAAATTTCGAGACAACAGATCGACTCCCGGCCTGCCGGTGCGATTCTGCGGAGCGAGGCGGGCCATGGCGAAGCCCGATGACCCCGGCGGCGACAGTAGGGCGGCGACTGCCGGGCCAGGATGGCGAAGGCTTCGCGCACTTCCGACATCGTCTCTTCCATGAGCATTCTCCGAAGCGGAGAACAAACCGAATGCATCCGAAACCGGACGTGACGATGGTTCTGTTCGCGAGGGCCGTTCTGTATTCGCTGGAGCGGAGGCATAGGCCAACAACTTGCTCGCGTCAACATAGGCATTGCGTGAGGGCTGCGCGTTTTCCACAGCCGCGAGTCCGGCCCGCCACCTGCGGCGCGTTGAAGGAATCGGCGCGGGAATGTTTGGCATCCGAGCCCCATTGCGACGAGCCTCGTCGCTTGAACGACGCATCTCGTCCAGGTTTGGGAAAATTCCTTCGGGAGCTCCGGGCCGCGGTTCGTGGCGCTGATCCTGTGACGCCGAGACCAGCCAATTCGCGATTGCAAGTCCGCTGTCTGCAGCAACTAACGGCGTCGTGGAAAGTAAGAGCGCAAAACAGATAACGATCGTCGTTAGTTTGTTGAGGTTTTGAGAAGATTTGCGGTTGGGCGAGGGTCGGAGCATGAAGGACCTCCCAGAAAGTGAAGGCTGAATCGTGAACGCGCGCCAAAAAGGTTGGCGCAGGCTTCACGTAATCTGCAGCGTTTCACAGGTTCTGGGCGGTTCCTGTGGAAGAATGAAGAGACTCCCACCACTCGTCATCAAGGCTTGTGAGTGTGCGCATCCTATTCCCACGATTTTTCGCTGTCAACAGTTTTGACGATATGTGCTGATGTCGGAACTTACTTCGGCTGGATGCGGAGGACGAAATTGCAGATGGCGATCTTCTGATCGGGCAGGACTTGCGTGCGTTGCTCGCGTGCGAGTTCTTGTCCGCCTACAAGCGTGGGATTGCGGCCTTTAGAAATCAGCCAGTAGCTTCCATCGTTTTCGCGCGTGAGGATAGCATGCACGCGGCTTACTTCCGGATCACCTTTCAAGGGAAGATCTACAGTTACCGATCGCGAGCCACGACCGATCGTGATCTCATTCTTCGTAATAGGGACGACAGCCTCACGCACGCCGTCGCGCCAGACCTCCATCGAATAGAGTTCAACGATCCGCGGGCGCACAACTGTCTGTTCGCTCCCGGCCTCTTCCGCAGTCTCGCGGATCGTGTCGTTAAGATTGGTTTGCGGGGCAGATTGGCCGGAACCCGGACGGGCGGTGACCATCGTGTGGCCGCTATCAGTTTCATCCCACACCGGCTGAACGCGGAACTCGCCTTTGTTAAGCGTGCCGTCAACCCGCAGCTCTACGGCAAATGACTTCGTTGCCAGTTGCGTCGCGCCGCTCAATTCTCGAGCTCGCTCGGACAGCACATGAAACAAACCCTGCTCTAAACCACGGCGCTTGTCGCCCTGCCAATCCTTATCATCTTCGGAACTGAGATAGACGATGTATTCGCGCGGGATGTAAGTCGGTCCGCCCGGAGGCGTGAACATTTCCCGCTGCATCGCCGCTTCCACTTCGCGGGCAATCTTGACGAGAAACTCTTCCCAAATGCGGCGCGGTCGCGCGTGTTCGTCAGCGGCTTCCAATAGATCGGCATTTGTGTCGCCGTCTATCCACCTTCTAATCGATTCCAGCAGGCCCAATGCGATCAACTCCTATGTCATGCTTGGCTTTGCACAAAAAGTCCGTTCTAGTTGAGTCCGTGTAGCGGACGTATGAATTCATCCCAGCACTTCAGTGCTGGGATGAATGCGCGAAACCGAATTGAGTCCGCGTAGCGGACGACTGAACCTGAACCCACCGAGTTTACCCGCCTTTTCGCCAACTTCAGCCGTCCGCTTCGCGGACTAGTCCCGCTGGCGTGGCTATTCCCAGCACTAAAGTGCTGGGCTAAATTCATTCGTTCGCTACGCGGACTAGGCGTGTGACTTTTTGCAGAGCACTCCAAATTACCACTCTAAAATTTAATCCAACTTCACGAATCTCTTGTTTAGCCAACCGCGATCCGATGCAAACGGGTCGGTCTTGGGCCGGCCATGCTGTACCACCTGGACTTCGTACCAGTTACTATTAACTGCCAACACTTTCACACGCGAGCCGAATTCCGCAAGTCCAATCGCGGTGTTCGTCGAACTCGGATCCGCCCTCAGGTTCACGTCCGTAGTCGTCACGCCCTCGCGCCCCACCACAAACACGTTTTCCAACTGCGGAATCCGCACCAGGGGATTCCAGTTCGACGTCACGTACTTATGTGTCGCCAGCAACATCCCCGTGAAGCTAAGGATAAGTAAGAGCGCCACGAGAAATCGTTTCGAGCGGCTCGAGGGTAAATTCTGTCGCGGCGGCCGCGCGGCCTTACCGTTTCGTGACTGGTCCGGAAAGGCCCGAACAATGTCTTTCGCTGAAGGACGTGGAGCGAGCGGCGCTGCGACACCTGGACTCAGAATTGTGCTAACAGGCACGACGATCTTTGGGCGCCTGGCCGTGCTCGCCCCACCGAGGCCGGCGTATGCAGCTTCCGCAAGAGGTTCCGGCTCAAATCGCGGTCGCGGCGGCGCCTGAGTTATCTCTTCCGGTTCCACCAGCAAGTCGGAACTCGGTCGGCGTTTGATCGCATCCTCTGCATTCAATAGTCGCGTCGGCGCGAGCACAGCATCAGCCAGCTCATCCCAAAATTCAGCAACCGACTGGTGTCGAAGTTCGGGGCGAGTCTGGGTTGCTTTCTCGAGAACCCTTAACAGCGGTGCTGACCAGTAGTGATTGGCAATCACGGGTGGCAGCTCCGTAACCGGCTCATGTGCAAAACGTCGCGGCGCTTCACCGGCAAGCAGGCTATAGGTCGTCTTCGCGAGTGAATAAATATCAGCGGCAGCTGTGAGCTGCGGTTCCTGTTTCAGCACGCCGGTGTCCAACGGTCCGGTTTGAAGCAACGGGTTATGTTCCGGCGGGGCGTAGATGTTTGTTCCTACTCTTGTGATCGCGCCTTCCGACGCTTCAAAACGCGCGACTCCAAAATCAGCAATCTTCACAATTTGCCTGTCATTCGTCAGCAGCAGGTTCTGTGGTTTGATGTCGCGGTGTATTACGCCGCACTTGTGCGCGTGCGCCAATCCTGAACATACCTGTTCGAGATAGGCGATCGCCTTTTCAATAGTGAGCGGGTGATTGCGCGAAAGGGCGGCCATGTCTCCGCCGGGCATGTACTCGAGGACGATATAGTGAAACGTTGTGCCGGCCAGGTCGATGGCTGTTCCATGTCCCAGGCGACTGATGATGTGCGGATGCCGAACCCGGTCGAGAGCCACCGCCTCGTTTTGAAAGTTTGATACCAGGGTTTGTTCCAACTCAAAGTCGGGAGTTTCCTGGAGGAACATGTTGAGGGCTTTTATAACAACGGTGTCCGGCGCGTCTTCGGCGGCGGCGTTGTCCCTGGCAACATAGATCTCGGCATAGCTGCCACGACCCAAACACTCGATCACGTCGTAGCGCCCATCCAACCGGCTTTGTTGTAACTTCAGTTCGCCCATTCAATCCGCGTCGACTACTGTCTCAGGACATGCCCACTTTGATGCTAGTTACGCGCCAGGTCCGGCATTTGCGGCAAAAAATATCCGCGATGCAAAAGGGGGCGGCGGACTTCACAAGTGAGAGGTCCTGTTGGCTCATAAGAATTTTAGGGGGAGTTGGAAGGGGAGGGCGATGGCGCCATTTCGTCAAGATAGGTCAGGGCCTTGGGTTTTTCCTGATCGGATTTTAGTGCAACTGCCGCGAGGGCAAGAGTCGCCTCCTTCTTTACAGTGGCGTTGGCCGCAGAGGGCGCGGCGGCGCTGCGAATGATGGCCTGTTCAAACGCCCTTGCCGCCTCGAAGTTGTTGCCGGACAACATTGAGGCGCGCCCATAGAGGTAAAGAAACTGGGGATCGACGGACTCGAGCGGGTTTTGGATGCCCTGCGCGGTGAGCTCTCGAGTCACCTCGGTTGCAATCCACGCCCTCGGATCGCTATCGATCTCCGCGCGCGTGCGCTCGAACTTTGCCAGAGGATCCTCAGCGATGACGGGTGTGGGAGTTGCCTGGGCCAGGGTGTCTGCGGGTTCTCTCAAAAATGGCAATGGCCCTTTGTAACGCCTGCCGGTGTAGAACGCTCCACCGATGGCGGCTATGAAGAAGAGGAACAGAAGGAAACGTGGGAAGGCGCTGCCTTTTCCCGCACCGCGGTCGGGAATATTCAGCGGTCGTTCCGCCGCACTGGGCATCGCTTGCTGAGTCGAATCAGGAAACGCGGTCCGCGAGGGTGGCACGAACGAGTCCAAAGTACGATCTGCGACAACTTCCTGCGCCGCCACCGCACTCCTGTTTGCCGTCGAAGCCAACTCTGATTCCGGTGAAATGGTGTGCTGAAAATCCTCTGAACGTTCGCCGGCGCGAATCCGGCTGCCGCAACGGACGACGATCGCAGTCAGGTTGTCTTCTGCCCCTCGCTCATAACAACGGCGCTTCAACTCTTCGCACAGTTCGCCCAGGTCTTCGTGAACCACGAGCAATTGTCGCAACTCACCGTCGGAGATATGACGCGTAATCCCGTCAGTGCAAAGAAGAAACTCAGTCCCTTCGTCGACTTCAATAGTTTTGAGGTCGACCTCGACCGTGTCTTCGGCGCCGAGAGCGCGACTGATCACATTCTTGCTGGGATGGTTCGCAGCCTGTTCGGCAGTCATGCGACCGGCTCGCACCTCTTCCTCGACCACTGAGTGGTCTTCGGTCTCGCGCACGATATCTCCGTCGCGAGTGAGTCGATAGAGTCTTGAATCGCCGACGTGGCCAATGGTCGCTACGTTTCCCTTGATGTGAAGGGCGACAACCGTCGTGGCCATCATGGAAAACTTGGCGTGCTCCTGGGCCATCTGGTGGATCGAAGCATTGGCCCGCTGGATTGCCAGTTCCATCAGGTCTTCAATATCAGCCCCGTCCAGTTGATGACGAAAGGCTTCGTCGAGCACTTCCACCGCGGTCTGTGACGCAACCTCACCAGCCTCGGCGCCACCGACGCCGTCTGCGACCGCGAAGATACGACGCTCACTGTCGGCCAGAAAAGAATCTTCGTTAAGCGGGCGTCGCTCATTCAACCCGCGGTCGGTTATGGCTTGTGATTGGACTGTAAAACCCATTGCCGGCTGCGTCATTCGACCGCCTCCAGTTTTAGGGATGAAGAGCTTCGATTAGGCGCTCTGCTGGCGAGCAATTTGTCGCCGGCGTTGCGGTGAGAAAAAGCCATAAGCATGCCCAGCATTGCAAAGCTGGTAATTAAACTAAAACCGCCGTGACTTACGAAAGGAAGCGTAATTCCGGTCATGGGCAACGCGCGCAGGATGCCGCCGATATTGACCAGGGCCTGAAAGCCTACAAATGCCGTAAGACCAGCCGCACAGAGTTTGGTAAACATATCACGGGCGTCGAGAGATGTGCGAACACCGGCAACTACGAAAATGATTACAGCCAGGATAATCACCGCGCCGCCCACGAGACCGGTCTCTTCAGCGATTGCCGCATAAACATAATCTGAATCGGCTATTGGTATCACTTCCGGAAAACCCAGTCCTAACCCACGTCCGGTCGTTTTGCCGGAAGCGATGCCGAATATCGCCTGTGCCGGTTGAAACGCGAGTTTGTCGAACCAGATTTCAACATTCGCAGTCTTCTGAAGTTCCGGACTCTGTTGTACTATCTCCTTCTTTTCCGGATCTCGATTCAGGGCCTCTTCGTAATCTTTTTTCCACCACGATACTTCTGGAGACGGTGGGTCAAAACCATCGAGCCAGAGATGAAAGCGTTGCTGGATTCGAGAGGGGAGTGCGGCCGAAATGGGGCGCGCGACCGTGGGTAATAGCGGGACCTTCTCCTGAATGTTTCGCGGCAGTGCGCCAACTACCAGGACTCCAATGACCAGAAACAGCGAACCGACGAACACGAGCAACTGCGGCCAGCGCCGCACTGCGACCAGATACAACGTCGCGTAAGCGCCGCTGAAGATCAGCATCTGTCCGAAATCTTTCAGAGCGAAAAACGGAATGAAGGGAATTATTGCCATCACTACGAGCGGCACGATGTCGCGCGCGCGAGGGATGCCCCAATAGGTTTCCGCGAGGTCCTTGTAACGAGCCGTCAGAATTCCCGCGAACCCGAGGAGAAAGGGAATTTTTGCCGGCTCCCAGGGAGTCATGTTTCCCAAACTCTTTCCCGCGCTGGAGGTGACGATAGCAGCAGCGAGTGGCAGGAGTGTCAGCAGGACGATGATGAAACTGTTGCGTTGCAACCACAGAAGAAATCCATCCCGCACGCAAAACGAGTAAGCAACGGCGAAGGCGAAGAACGAGAGAATCGGAATCCAGGTATAGCTCGAAGTGACCGCGTTGAAGAAAGTGTAATTCGAAGGCCGCCGGGGCAGCTGATCGATGTCGATCGGACGCGCCGGTGTAGGCGGCAAACCCATCATCTGCTTCTTTGCGGGATCGTAGTTCTCCAGGATGTAACGCGTCCGCAGCGCTTCCATCTTTTCCTCGCGAGCCGCAGCTTTGTTACGGGCGTTGTATTCCGGATCGCTGTAGAGCCGGTATTGAATCATCATGCCGAAGGCAAACAGCATTATGGCTGAGGTGAAGAGGAGCCAGTTGCCCGCAAAACGCATAACTCGGGACAACCAGATAATTAGAACGAAGAGGGGAAGGAACATCATCAGGTCGCGCACGGCGCCGATGATCGAAGTCTCATAACCACGAAGCAACGCGGCACGGTGGATTGCGGCGTAGGCGACAATCTCAAAGCCGACGATTAGAAGCAAAACAAGGAGATGTGATGATGCGCGGTTCTTCATGGTTAGCGAAAGCGATCAGCGATCAGCAATCAGTAGTAGTAGTAGTAGTCAGTAGTCAGCATTCAGTAGTCAGCATTCAGTAGTCAGTAGTTAGGAGCGATCGATCGGCATTTTTCCTATTGATAGTCAGTGCAATCGAAAATAGCCAATCGGCAATTGCCAATCGAAAATCGGCAATCGCCAATTGGCAATCATCCGCCCTCATCGCCTCCTCCGGCGCGGTGCGCTGCCTGGCCCCCGCTGGTTGTTTGGTTGTGGCTTTGGCAGATTTGCGGCGCTGAAGTAACCAAGCTCCTTTGCTTTTAGTACCAGCGCTGCGGCGATTGGCGCTGCTGACCGTGAACCATACCCACCACCTTCGACAATTACCGCCATCGCCAATTGCGGTCGCTCCAAAGGGGCGATGCAAAGGAACCAGCCATCGATGCGCGGGTGTTCCTCATCCATGATCGTCTCTTCATATTCACGAATGATATTGCCGCGGTTGTCCCTTTCTACTCGATGCCGCGTTTTCGGTTGACCGGTCTTGGGATCATAAACAGGAACCACTTTCTGCGCGGTGCCGGTCTTGCCGCCGGTGTTAATGCCAGCGGCTTTCACCGGACCAAAGACACCGCGGGCCGTCCCACTCGAGCCGCCAGTTACCAGCCCCATGATCTGCCTCTGGCGCTGCGCGCTTTGCGGTGGGACGACCTGCTTGAAGATTTCCGGCGGCCGATCAAGCTCAATTTTCGGCTTCATCAGTCTGCCTTCCATGTTGCCAATCGCTGACGCCGCGAGGGCCATCTGAAACGGTGTCATCTGCCCGGCGTAACCCTGGCCATAACCAATCAACGCAAGATCGTAACGTGTCACTTGCTTGCCGGTAACGATCGTGGCCTCACGAGGCGCAAGCGCGCGCTTGATGGCGTCGCTGCTGGCATTCCAGATTTCAGGTTGTTTTCGTCCCCGCAATGCTTCACCAGGTGTATCGTAAGCTCCGATGCCCAGCACTTGCGCCGCTTGTTTGAGTTTGTCCGCGCCCAGCTTCACACCCATCTGCGCGAAATACTGATTGCAGGAAACTTCATACGCTGTATCGATCCCGATGCGGCCGTGAACCTCGCCCGCGCCGCCGTCGTCATAAATTACATTTGCGCCGGGCGCTGCGTAGTATCCGCCGCCACTACAAACAAACTCGGTGTCCTGGATCCCGGCAATGAAAGCCGCCGTCATAGTCACCGTCTTAAATGTTGAGCCGGGAATGTAATACGCGCCCAACGCGCGGCTCACCAGCGGCCGGTCGCGTTGATTCGCTTCCAACTTGAACCAGGTGGTTTCGTCCTGAACTTCTTTAATGCTGTAGGAAGGTTCACTGTAGAGCGCTAACACTTCGCCGTTCTGCGGATTGAGAATCACAACCGCGCCATGCTTCCCCTTGAGCTGATCGACGGCAGCCTGCTGTAGTTCCCGATCAATGGTCAGGCGCACATCGGTATTCCCTTTGTTCTGCGGCGTTTTTCGTCGCACCACCTCCAGCGCCTCAGGTAGGGCGCCGCTCTCGACGCCAAAGAGCGCGCGCTCCAAACCAGGATCACCGCGATCGCTACCAAAAAGGTGGGCCATCGCTTTGTCCATCGGGTACTCACGCAGGATGTTTCCATTGCCATCGCGACGATAGTAGGCGAGGGCTTTCTCAAGTTTTCCGCTGCGATCCAAAAGCCAGCCACGAAACGTCGATTCCGAGAGCCGCCGGTTTCTCAAGTCTTTGTAGCTGAGCTCCTGAAACTTTGCGTTCGATTCCTCGGCGTATTGGGCCCAGTAGATATGAAAACCAAACATTCCGACTGCGAGCAGCAGAAAGATCCAGCGCAGTGCGCGCAGACCTCGATTTGTAGAAGTGGAGCCAAGACGACGCTTCACAGCTTGCGGCAGGTTTTCGGGTAACGCGGCGGTCGGCGTCGAACTGCGACGCCGATTGCGGAAGAGTGAAAATAAGAGAATCAGGATGAGCAGCGAAAAGCCGCCGAGATATATCAGAGTCAGAAGTGCCGGCAATCTCTCGGGAGCTGAAACAATGACCGGTGTCGGCGTAGGAGTCTGGAGCAGAAAGAGAAGTGACATGTTGGATATGATTCAAAACGAAGCCAGCATCACCTCATTCACTTTTTCGAAAACGTACTTCGACATCGCCGAAGCTAACCACGTCGCCATCCTCAATTTGCCGCGCTTCGCCGTAGGAGATCCGGCGGCCGTTAATGAACGTTCCGTTCGTCGACCCGGTGTCGGCAACCAACAACGTGCCCTCCTGGTTCATCATTAACGCCGCATGAATTTTGGAAACGCTATTGTCATTGAAAGAGAGATCATTGTCGGAGACGCGTCCCACATTAACTCGCCTTCCGCCAGGTTTGAAACTGAGTGGAACCTCGGTAGTGCCATCTCTTTTCGTGACTCGCGCCACGACGATTATGTCCGGCATCGGAGGCGCGGCGTGCGGGATTCGGATTCCTTCGGCACGTTTTGCTTCGTCTTCCTTGCGCAACTCTTCTTCAAACTCACCAAAAGTAGGATCGACGGAGACACCTGTCGTGAAAATGTCCACTTCCGTCTCGATGGTAATCGGAGCGAGCGTGCGGTAGCGATGATCGTTAATGTGATCGATGGCCTCGGCGAGAACTTCGTGCTCCAGTTCCTTCAGAATTTCCGGCGGTGCTTCGGAATGTGTGCCCCACTCTACCTTTAACTTCAGAAAATGCGGCGCGATGCGTCCTTTGCGTCCCTCGTCGCGAGCACGCTCGTCGATCAAACGCTTCATACGATCGATCAGCTGCGAGGTGGTGAGTCCGCCCTTCGGTTCGACCGTGCGTCCAAACTTGCGATCGACGACGTCACCCATGCTCTCAAAGACACGGCGCAGGAGGCGCTCGGGCAGCGCTTCTTCGCGTCGCTTCTTCTTGATGGGTTTCAGTTCTTCAGTCATGCAAGATCAATACGCCGTCGGTTGCTAGAGGTTCCGGGTTCCCCAGGGTGGTAATACCGACCGGACGAATAAGCCACAGATTCACACGGATTCACACAGATCATAAGGGCAACAAAAGGGGTCGGTTGAAGCGTGTTTGGGAATCAGTGTAAATCCGTGTCCGTCTGTGGCTGCGCTGTACAACTTATGTCAGGAAACGCCGCCATTCTAACTTAAAGGCGTAATTGGGAGTAGGGACAAGCACCGTGTAGAAGGTTTCCAGGTGGCGGTTTGGAACGCGCCGGGCGTTGCACAAGAGTTTTCGAACCGCCACTAATCTTTCGCGGTTAGCTTTTGTATACTTCGTGATGCTTCGTGTATTTTCGTGGATCGTGAGCCATTCGGTTCGGCGAAAACAAACCACGAATCACCACGAATCGGCACGAATGAAGAAAAGTAGCACTCGTCTTCAAGAATCCGAAATCCTTTTCGGTAGTCTTTACGATGGGGACAATACTTATCACTCATCATTCACAGGAGTATGATTACACCAGAGGAGAACTATTATGAGAAAACTCATTCTGAGCCTGGCAACTGCGTTTGTCGGGATCGGGTTTACGCAATCGATCAACTCTCAGGACTGGGATCAATGGCGCGGTCCCGGCCATCAGGGTTTGATTCCCGCTTCGTACAATTCGCAAAGTCAGAATGCCTCGGACCCTGCTGCAGAATCTTCCCTTGTCGTGCTCGCTTTCAAATGGAACAAGAGTCGTCAGACCGTTGCAAAAACGGCCCCTGAGAGTGTCGCTCCGGCCGCGGCCGTAACTCGGGCCGATATTAACTACGAACGGAGTAAGAGAGCTAATGATCCTCCAGGGGCGACGGATCCCAGGACCCTGACTGTAGATGCGCGTAGCGCGGCGTTGGAAAAGACCGTGCAAGAATCACGTTCGTCCGGAGCCAAAACCGTCGATGGATTTGAGCACAGGGTCAAAGTCCGGAACTCGGGCGCCAAGGTCGTCGAAATCGTATTCTGGGAGTATCAATTCACTGAGTCGCTAAATCCGGCGAACGTGATACGCAGGCAGTTTATCTGCGGCGTGGAAATGAAACCGAATAAAGAAAAAGAATTACTTGCCTTTAGTTCGGCGAACCCAGGCGCAGTGATCAGCGTGGGAAGCCTCGCCAACAAGTCTGGAAACCCTTTCAAAGAGCAAGTGGTGATCAATCGGGTGGAATACGCCGACGGCTCAATCTACCAACGCAAAGACTGGAATTTTGCCGAGGTGAGGTCCGCAATTACGCGGGCTGTCGCTACGCCCTGGGGGGCTGAGATGTGCCGGAGCCTTTGAGGAGGATAAGAAATTGAACGGTTTGAAAAACAATAGAATCTCGCTTTCGCACGTTACTGTGAGTTTCTTTGCGGCTGTGTGTCTCCTTCTTGCAACCGCCTCCGATGGCAGCGGTCAGGACTGGAGTCAGTGGCGCGGTCCCAGCCGCGATGGTTTGGTTCCGGCGTCGTTCGCACCAAAGGCCTGGCCGGCAACTCTCAAGCGCGTCTGGCGTGTGGAGACAGGTGAAGGATACTCATCGCCGCTTGTTTCCCACGGCCGTGTTTTTGTTCACTCCCGCCAGGATCCCGAGGAGTGGGTGACAGCGATTGACTACACCAAAGGCACAGTGCTCTGGCAACAGAAGTATCCCGCGCCATTTAAAAAGAACCAGTACGCCGTGAAGATGGCAAAAGGGCCGAACGCGACGCCGCTTGTCGTGCGTAATCGTTTGTTTACGATTGGAGTCACGGGGGTGGTGACAGCTTGGGATACCGCTACCGGAAAACAGCTTTGGACTAAAGACTTCTCGAACACAGTCGACACTTCAAAACTTTTTTGTGGCACCGCGGCCTCCCCACTGTTAGTCAACGGCCTCGTCGTGGTGCAGGTAGGCAGCGATGTGCACGGTGGTCAGATTATGGCGCTCGATCCCGCAACGGGTGCTGCGCGCTGGGAGTGGCGCGGTCCAGGCCCAGGCTACGCATCGCCTGTTCTGATCAACGTCGGAGGCGCTTCCCAACTGGTCACAATGACCAACAGCTCGATTGTCGGTCTCAATACGAAGGACGGCGTTGAGCTCTGGTCCGTACCGTTCCCTGACGAATGGCACGAGAACATCGTTACTCCAATCTGGACGGGCTCTCATCTGATTGTTTCCGGACCACGACAGGGCACCCATGCATTTGCGCTGGCGCAGGTGAAAGGGAAGTGGCAAGCCACCGAGGCCTGGAAGAATGCCGATGTAGCGATGTACATGAGTTCCCCGGTGTATGGTGATGGGCTCATTTATGGACTTTCGGAAAAACGAAAAGGCCAGTTCGTCGCGCTTGATGAGAAGACCGGCGCGATCCGCTGGATCACCGAAGGCAGGGAAGGCGAACACGCCTCGGTGATGTTGACGCCGGCGAATCTAGTCTACCTGACAAACAACGGGGATCTGATTATTGCTCGTCGCGCCACGCCGAAATTTGAAGTGGAAAAGAAATACGATGTTGCTGAGAGCGCAACCTGGGCGGCGCCCGTTCTTCTTGGGAGCGACCTTCTGGTTCGAGACGCATCAGGACTGATGCGCTTGACGCCGGGAACGTAGCCGGCGCCTGAAAAGTATACTTTCCAAAGTGGAAGCGTTTTTGTGTTGATTCGGGGATTCGTGTCGCTTTGCCCCAAGAGTCATGCGCAATAGCACGTTTGGCTTTGCCACCCGATGTGAGGCGGCGGCTCTGCCCCGCCGTACGCGTGCCTTTTACATTTGGGCTATGCCCCTCGTGCGGCCTTTGGCCCAATAAAACCAAGAGGAAAGCCCGAACCAGGGGCATAGCCCGGAAACAAATCTAGCCGCCGCCGGCGGGGTACAGCCACCGCCTCACATCCGACGGCAAAGCCGACTCTATAACAACGTCCAACTTTTAGGGCAAAGCCGATCGTGTTCGCCTAACCAATAGGTTACTAATCACCAAAACCCAAACGAAGCAGCACGAACAGACTAAGTTCGCACCTTGGTTTTTTGGTTATCAAATCCCGCCACAAATTCCCCTTTGTTGGTGTTTACTCAGCGGATCAGAACGTAATCTAGCGGCACCCCTCTGTCTGCATGAGTAGCGTTTTAATTTGACCAGATTGTTGGTGTCTCTCATCGAGCGGCTTCTCCTGACGAGTCGTTGCGCCCACGGAGAGACGCCCTTACAGAGCGGGCAAAAAAAGTGCGCGCTCCAATTTTCAAAGGAGATCCTGATGAAGTTCAACGCTCGCCCAGTTGTAACCGCATTCCTGATTTCATTTCTAATCGGCCAGGCAACAATTACCCAGCTCGCATTCGGGAATACGTTCTCTCAGTCGTCATCATCTGATGCTGAACGCATTGCCCGGCTTGAAACCTTGTTGGAAGACCTCCGGCAGGAACTGAAGATCCCGGCTTACTCCGCAGCAATAGTGAAGGATCAGCGGGTGATTTGGGCGAAGGGTTTTGGCTTTGCGGATCTCGAAAACAAGATTCCCGCGACCGAACACACGCCCTACCATCTCGCCTCGCTCACCAAGACTTTCGCTTCGACAATCCTGATGCAGCTGGTTCAGGACGGAAAGGTCAAGCTTGACGATCCAGTTTCCAAGTATGGAATCAATTTGGAGAGCGACGGCGTGATTCGGGTGAGGCATCTGCTCTCTCACACTTCCGAGGGAAACCCCGGTGAGCAATACCGCTACAACGGAAATCGTTTTGCTGAACTCGACAAGGTCGTACAACGCGCCAGCGGCAAATCGTTTGGTGAACTTCTGATTTCAAATATCCTCGAACCGCTTGGTATGGATGAAACCGCCCCCAATGTTCCGCGGATCGTTGGTACTAAATCAGCGAATCCTGATCCCGCTGGTGAGGCGGAAGTGAAAGCCGCGCTCAATGAGATCGTTTCCGGGTTTAATTCCGGGAGCGTCGATCAGATCGAAAAGCGGCTCGCAACGCTCCATAATCGTTTTCAGGGTGAGGGTGGATTCCTGACCTCGTTTGTCGATTCAGCTGAACTACGGCAGGCATTCCAGGCTGGGTTCAAAATCAATCCTGAAGTGCAGAATCTTGAAACGGGGATTTACGGGACCAACGCGATCAGTACTTTCATCATGGGTGGGACTACTACCCCGCCAAACGGAACCGCTCGCCCCAATGGCCCCTGGCGGACTTCAATTTTCTGGACCAAACAGGATGGAGTTTGGAAACTTGTTCATTCCCACCAATCCGCTTTGAACAGTTCGATAATCACTGAGAAGCGCAAGCAAAGATTTGAGACAGTGTCCAAGACACTGGCGAAGCCCTATGCTCTCGATCGCGCCTTCAACCCGACACAGATCGCGTATCCCCAGGGGTTCAGCACTTCGGCGGGCCTGACGTCCACCGTTCTGGATATGGCGAAATACGACATCGCGATTGACCAGGGCAAGTTCCTCTCAAAAGAAACGCAGCAGCTCGCGTTTACACCCGCCGTGTCCACGAAAGGCGAAGCGTTGCCGTATGGTTTGGGTTGGTTTACACAGAATTTTCAGGGCACCAAGCTGCTCTGGCACTATGGTTACTGGACTGGCAACTCTTCCTTCATCCTCAAAGTGCCGGAACGCAATCTCACTTTCATCATTATGGCGAATTCAGACAACTTGAGCCGCCCAACCGATCTCGGTGCCGGCGACGCGACGAGTTCACCCGTTGGAATGGCATTTCTGAAGACCTTTGTTTTTCCGGAGAAGTTTGCCGATGGCTTTACTGAAGTTAACTGGAGCAGTCCGGCAGCGGAGCTACGGGCCCAACTTAAGTCCCTCGAAGGAAAACCCTATGCGGCCCTCCAGGTGAAGGACCTCGTCACGAAGATCCGTATTCTCCAGAGTGTTGGTAAAGCGGATGATGCTGCCCGTTTAATGAAAACGTATGGGGAAATCTATTCGAAACCAATGCCCGCTGACATTGCGAAAATGACCGTGGTCGCGGAAATTGTGCGAGTGCTGGACAATGAAGACAAGACTGCAGCTTTCAATCTGCCGCGCGATCAGGAAGTGAGGATCTATGCAGTTGGCGAAGGCCAGGCTGGTCAAATGTTCGACTACGGCTGGATTGAGAACGTTGACAAGGGAATTCCAGTTTGGGAGATGCAGGAGCCGAAAACAACACATGCGGGAGGCGCCGCTAAGAACCGGAGGGTTGATGAAGTGATCACTCTGCCGGCTGGCAATTACAAACTGCGTTACAAGTCAGACGACTCGCATGCGATTGACCACTGGAACAGTCTGCCGCCGGATGTGAATTTTTGGGGAATCGCGATTTATAAGAAGTAGAGTAGAGCGGCAGGAGTCGTGCAGAGGCTTTGTCGCGAGACTTGGAGAGCACTTCAGTCCGCGAAGGATGACTGCTAATAGCCAGTTGTTCAACGCCGGTCGTGAGTTACAGTACGGGAGCGGTAGCGACCGCATCCAGGGATGCTGGATCTCAACTTTCAGAATCCTCGCTGCCGCATCTGCATCGGTCGCTACCGCTCCCGTACTGTAATTGGAACGTGACTCTGCTTAAAAGTTCGGGCGTTAGTTTAGCTTCGGCTTTGCCGCCGGATGTGCGGCGGCGGCTTTGCCCCGCCACACAGATGATTCTTACCTATGCCCTTGGTGCCGCCTGTGGGCCGAATAACCCGAGGGGCAAAGCCCGAACCAAGGGCACAGCCCGGTGAGAATCTAGCCGCTGTTGGCTGGGCATAGCCACCGCCGCACATTCGGGGGCAAAGCCAAACCTGGCGTCGCGCATGCTTTTGACGCCGGCCAACGTCTTGCATCCTCGCGCGGACGGATTGAGTTACTCATTAGTCCAAAGCGGTTAGAAACTGACTCTAAGTGCTGCGATCCTTGAATCCGGTCGCTACGGCTCCCGTACTGTAGCGAGTTAAGTTGAAGCAAGATAAGAAACAACTGAAGAGGCATTACCAGCAAAGCGCCCTGACACTCGGAGTGTTCTTGATCCGAAACACCGTCAACGACAAAATATTCCTCGCCAGCGGTGAGGACCTCGCCGGAATTATTAATAGTCAAAAGTTTCAGCTGGGAAATGGCGTTCATATGAACAAGTCGCTCCAGGCTGATTGGAACGAGTTTGGCGCAGGCAGGTTTGCGTTCGAGATTGTGGAACAACTCAACGCGCCCAGCGATCCGCAGTTTGACCTGAAAAAGGAACTCTCCTTCATGGAGGACATGTGGTTGGCGAGGTTGAGGCCTTTTGGTGAGCGTGGCTATAACGAACCGAAGCTAAGCAGAGAAGAGAAGCTCCGGCGCATCGCGCGCAAACGCTTTAGTGGCGCTGAGGACCCTGATCGGCGCTGTTGATTCAGAGAGCGAACAGAGCCGCGGATTTTCGCGGACGAACGCGGATCAGAAAGAAATCGTAAGCATCACTAATGTTTTTTCTTTGTTTGCCTTTGTTCTTATCGGCGTTCATCCGCGTAAATCCGCAGCTGGCTTTCCTGGATGTGAGTCTCAGTTGCTCCTTTGCCGCGCCGCTTCGTAGAGCAGGACAGCCGCAGCCACGCCAACATTGAGGCTTTCCACATTCCCGTGCATGGGAATCTTCACGGACTCATCAGTCATTCGCAACTGCTCTGGCGAAAGCCCGGTCGATTCTGGACCAACAACCAGGGCGCGCGACAACTTCCAATCGATTTCAGTATGAAGCACAGTTGCGCCCACATCGGCGCTCACCGTCTTGATTCCGTGCTTCGCGCACCACGCGAGAGCTTCCGTGTAGCTCGCGCCGCTCCAAACTGGCATACGGAAAGCTGAACCCATGGCGCCACGCAAGGCTTTTGGTGAAAAGGGATCGGAGGTGTTCGCCGTGGTAATGATGCCGGTGGCACCGGCAGCTTCGGCGCTGCGGAGAATCGCACCTACGTTCACGGGATTGTTAATGGCCTCCATCAGCACGAGGAGATGGGGTCGCTTATCCTTCGTCTTAAGTAACTCCGGTCCGGCTGGCGGACGTCTGGCCAGCACAATAATGCCTTGCGGAGTTTTTGTGTAAGAGACCGTGGCGAGCAGCGACTCGCTAACTTCACCGACCTGGTTGCAGACTTCATGCAATTCGTCCAATAGTGCCGCGGCCCTTTCCTTCTGCGCGATCTCATTTGAATAGATCGTGGCCTCAATCTTCAGGCCGGAGCGCAGCGCTTCTTCGGAAAGCCGCAATCCTTCTACGAAGATTAGTTCGTGATCCTTGCCATCACGAACGGCTCGGGCGTGGCGCAGAAGGGAATTATCGCGACTGGTAATTAACATTGTCGATTTTCGGAATTGCCAATTGCCGATTGAAGTAAATTCATTGTGCACAGCAACCCTAAAATATGGCGGTGCTTTAAGTTGATCCTGCTTACTCTGGTCATTGCCGTATTCAAATCAGGACGTTTGACTCGCCAAAACTAAATCGGCAATTGGCAATCGGCAATCGGCAATAAGATCTCCGTCCAGATTGGCCAATGGTCGGAAACATTAAGCGGTCGCCCAACGCCCCAATTCTTGATTGCCAGTCCGCGCGCGAAGATCCAATCGGCATGCAAACGCAGTCCGAACCCGCGCCACGTCGGTGTGCCGGTGCGAAAAGGTGTTGCATAGCCATTCGACTCCATGAAGCTGCGAGTTTCGCGAGCCTTACGTCTGGTCAACGTGTTGAAATCACCGAGAATTAAGAGAGGTCCCGTAAACTGTTTCGCATGCTCGTGGAGGACCTCAAGCTGTTCGAGTTGCCCGCCCACGGCGGCATGCGGATCTACATGCGCGTTGATAATGCGTAGACTCTGTGAGCCTACGCGAATAGTTGCTGCCATCGCCAGCCGGGGCCGCCAGGGGCATTCGCTCCAGGGCAGGTCGATGCGGGTCGCATCTTGCATTTCTGTTCGGCTTAACAGCGCCACTCCGGTGTCGCCTGCGTCATGAAGGCCAATCTGCTCTTCGAAATCAAGCCACCACTGCCGCGGCGCCGGTGCGATGCCGCGCGGAATGCCCGCGCCGACGTGAACCCACGCCATCTCCAACTGCTCCGCTAACTCTCGCGCCACATGATGGCCACCAGTCCGCCCAGTCCCTTTGTCAGCTTCCTGCAGTGCTAGAATGTCGACAGGCGGCAGCAACGAACCATTTGAGAAAGCTTCAGCGGCAGCAGAGATGTTTTCCGCAACCCGCCGAGCGCGCGGCTGTGGAAGATTGAAGCCGGCCTTGCGTAACAGTCCGCTGGAGATGAGAAACTGGCCCACGGCATAGCGGATATTGTAGGAAGCAACGACTACTGTAGAACGACCGGTTGAAGCTGCTGCGGGTGACGCGGGTTCGCCGGATTCAATCGTGGCCGACTCGATGAAGGAAGGAGCCGGCTGCTGTTCAGTGGACATCGCAGGTATATTCACTCGATAGATTGCCAATTGCCAAATGCCGATTGCCAATTGGTGTGTGCGAATTCAATTTAGAGTGCAACAGGATAGCGATTCGCTTTACTGATTGACTCTGTCTTATTCACACCGCGGTTTCAGCCCGGTGTCAGAGTTCGCATAAGAATCATGAACCGTTTCAACGGTTTTCATCCGGTCTTCCAAACTAATTGAGTAAGCCGTTAAAAAACGGTTATGGACATTGGGGGTCGTTAACACTGGGCTCAAGCCTGGTGTGAATGAGACAACCCGTAATTGAGTAGTGTTCTAGTTTGTAACGCAAACTGTTAGTTTGCGCTGATTGAATGGCATTCAAGGCGCGCGCAAGCTAACAGTTTGCGTTACGAAAACCAAACCAGGGCACTACCCGTAATTGTCACGTGTTGCACTTCGACTTGAGCTCCGAAAGTCATTAATCGGCAATCTTGCACCAATGACTCGCAACATAATTGTCGCCGTTGATGACATGCTGTTCACTGCGAAGATTCGCGCAACAGCCGAACATCTTGGCGTTAACATTCGCTCAGTGCGAAACCTTGAGCTGTTATTGAAAGCTGCCAGGGAAAGCCTGGCTGACCTGATCATCGTTGACCTGCACGCAGAGAAACTCGACCCGATGGGTGTGGCCCGCGCTCTTAAGTCGGACGACGAGCTCAAGTCGATTCCACTGCTGGGGTTTTTCTCTCACGTTGAGGCCCACCTGCAGCGGGAGGCTGTGGCTGCCGGTTACGACATTGTGGTTCCGCGTTCGGTATTCTCGCGCGACCTCGGCGAGATTCTGGAAGGACAAAAAGCGAGGAAACCCTAAACTCAAGTTACCACGGCCGGAGCAAGCGCATCATGAATCGATCGGACCTCACTCACCAGACTCTCGTACTGATCGAGGTTCAGAGCTTGTGCGCCATCAGAAAGAGCCTGGGCCGGCTGGTCATGAACCTCGACGATTAGACCGTCAGCGCCCACCGCAACCCCCGCTCGCGCGAGGGGCGTGACCATGTAGTTCTTTCCCGTCCCATGTGAGGGGTCAACGATGACCGGCAAATGTGAAACGCGCCGCACTGCGGGTATCGCCGCGAGGTCGAGAGTATTGCGCGCGTGCTGAGCAAATGTGCGAATGCCGCGCTCGCACAAGATCACCTGATAGTTTCCTTCAGACATGAGATATTCAGCGGCGAGCAACCACTCATCCAGCGTTGCCGCAAGTCCCCGCTTAAGAAGAACCGGCAAACTCGACTTACCCGCGCGCCGCAGCAGCGTAAAGTTCTGCATGCTCCGGGCACCGATCTGGATGATGTCGCCATAGCGTTCCACCAGATCCACTCCCGTCTCATCGAGCGCTTCGGTGACAATCTTCAGCCCGTAAGTCTCGCGAATCTCTGCCAGGATTCTTAGTCCTTCTTCACCCAATCCCTGGAAGGCATACGGCGAGGTCCGCGGCTTGAACGCGCCGCCACGGAAGAACCGTGCTCCGCTCTTGCGCACCGTCTCTGCGATGGCTAAAGCCTGTGAGCGACTTTCGATCGCGCACGGCCCGGCGATTATCGCCAATTCGTCGCCGCCAATCGTGGCGTCGCCGACACGAACAACAGTCTTCTGGGAACGAAAGTCGAGCGTTACGAGCTTGTAGGGTTTGCTGACGCGAATTAGTTCAGCGACGCCGGGAAGCGTTTCGAAACGAGAAGGATCGATTGGAGACTGATTTCCCGTGATGCCGATCGCGGTGCGCAAGGCGCCCGGCATCGCGTGAGGTTTGAAACCAAGTTCCTCAACTGCGCGCACGACTGCCGCAGTCTGGGCTTCAGTCGCACTGCTTTTCATTACTATGAGCATGACGCTACTTTAACCTGAACCAGACTGTGACTAAAAGTACAAAGGTCAAAGACCAAAGACCAAAGACCAAGAACGCTACATTCTCTCCGGAACCTTGATTCCCAGAATCGCCAACGCGGCAGTTAACTGCCGGCGTGCTATGTCTGCCGCGGATATCAGGACGGCTTTTTTCATTTCGTCCGCTTCCGCAATAATTCGATGCCGGTGATAGAAAAGGTTAAAACTCTTCGCCAGTGTAAAAGTGTACTTCGCCAAGTTCGCAGGCTCTTGAGACGACCGGCACTGAGCGATAACTTCATCAAGTCGCTGCGCCAGCATGATCAGTGACCAGACTTCAGTTCCTGCCTCATCGTCGAGCACCCTGGTCGCACGTTCCCTCACTTCGGGCTCTGTAGTTGATTGTCTGAGTAACGCCTTAGATTGAATGTGCGCAGTTTCATCGAGCTTGCGGAAGATCGAATTGGCTCGGACCGCCGCGTACTGACAGTAAGGCCCGGTTTCACCTTCGAACGACAACGCTTCCTTGAAATCGAAAGCGATTACCGAGTTTCGCGTGAACTTCAACAGAAAATATCGGAGCGCGCCTACGGCAATCTCGTGAGCCGTCGCCTGCAACTCTTCCGAACTGAGGTCCGCATGTCGAACGCCGACTTCGCGAAGGGCGTCAGCCTCGAGCCGGTCGATCAAATCGTCAGCCTTTACGCCCAAACCTTTTCTGCCGCTCATCTCGATGTAAGGCTTAGAGCTGTCTTCGGCGCTTAGTTGAATACCCAGTTCGGTGCAGGCCGCCGGGGAGAGAGCCACCATTTCATAACTCAGATGCACACTCGCCTCTTTGCCTAATTCTGGAATCAGGGCCGCCACACCGCGTGAAACAATCTCCTGAGGATAAGATTGGCGGGAATCAATCACGTTGTAGACTGTCACGCCGCCGCCGAAGTTGGGTCGCGGAACTTCGGGAAGAACCTCGGCATTGGGCTCAGTCGTTGTGACCCAGGTGACGTAGTTGTCGGGATAGCTGCGAAAAGGTTTGTAGTTAAAATCCAGACCGAGATGCCCGAGTTTCCAGAGTTGGTAAGCGATGTCCTTTCCGGTGTAGGTTACGGTGCCGTTTGAACGAACAATGATCTTGTCCGCTTCGTGCTCTTCCGTTCCGGTGTGGGATTCAAAGGGCATTACCCAACAGCCTTTATTCCTTCCCTCATTCTCTAACCGAATCACGCCGGCGCTTTTCATCAACTCAAAGGCGCGGTTCCAGAAATGCAAGTGCAGAATTTCAGATTCACGCGCCAGGAGGTCGTAACGGATGCCGAGTCGTTCCATTGTGTCGAGAATGCATTCGACATTTCGGGTCGCGACATAGTCGGCAAGTTCAGCAATCGAATTGTTGCCCTCTTCAAGAGCATGAAGAATCTCGGTTCGGAGCTTTAACCGCTCCGGGTTTGGCTCCCCTTCGGGATTGTCGTCGCGATAAAAGAGTCCCACCTTCGTGTAGAGATCCCAGCAGTAATAATCGAAAGAGCGTTCTTCGGGAAGGGAAGCATCGAGAGCCTTGATCTCTTCAAGCGTCTTCTTCTCGATGTGCATGAAACCAACTACGACATCGGCCACCTGCACACCTGTGTTATCAATATAGTTTTGCACTTCGACTCGTTCAATTGCGGCCTTCAAAATCCGGACGAAGGTGTCGCCCAGAACAGCGTTGCGCACATGACCGATGTGGGCGGCCTTATTTGGATTGATGCTCGTATGTTCGACCATTTGTTTTGGTCGTATTTCCGAGGATCCCGCGGGCAGGGGCGCAGCTTCAGAAAGAGCTGCCGCAGAAAAAGTCGCCAGCAGTCGGGCTCGATCAAAGAAGACGTTGAGGTAACCCGCGCCCGCAACCTCGACGCGGGCAACTTCATCGTCTGCTTCAAGCTTCTCCTTGATCCGTTCGGCGATCGTGCGGGGCGCTAGTTTCACACCTGTGCCCAGCTTGATCCGCTTCGCGAGTTCGAAGGCCACCGGGAAGGCGAGATCGCCCAGTTCAGGTTTTGGTGGAGTCTCGGCGGCGACCTGTTCCAGCTCTATACCGAAGAGTTCAAGGGCGGCTGCTGCAACGCGGCGTTTTAGTTTGTTCTGGAGAGTTGTCAGAGTCACGATGCGTTATTAGGGTTGGCCAGTTAACAGTATCGGAAAAGCGGAGAGTATAGCGCAGCGGTGCGGGATTGCCGATTGGCTATTGCCCATTGCCGATTAGTTGTGTAGCCGAGTCGTATGTTTGCACCCAAAATACCAATCCAAGCAACTATAGAATAGCCGCGGATTCACGGGGAAGACGCGGATCAAAAACAAAATAAAGCGCAGCGCAAATACGGGACGCCAACACGGATCATAAAGTGTCTTGCATCTTAATCCGCGTACCGCGAAAATCCGCGGCTCTCTTTGTGGTTTCTGGAATCCGTGTCTATCCGTGAAAATCTGTGGCGAAAAAGCGGTCAGCCCTCATTTCCACAGTCACCCTTGGCGCATTTCGCCTTCGCTCTGCTACCATCCAAATTCCAATGCAAGCCCTAACTGAACCCACTATTTCCGCTCAACTGCGACAACGATTTCGCAGCGCCGAGCGTGTACTGGTGTTGACTGGTGCGGGGATTTCCGCTGAATCGGGCGTACCCACCTTCCGCGGCGGGGGCACTACTGCTGTCTGGAAAGGAATGCCGTTCGACGCGATCTCATCGGCGAAGATGATTGACCGCGATTTATCCGCTGTCTGGGAATGGTTTGATTATCGACGTGAATTGCTGAGCACACTCCGGCCGAATGCGGCACACTTCGAACTCGTCGGCTGGGAACAACGCTTTTCGGAATTTACACTCGTGACTCAGAATGTCGACGGCCTGCATCAGCTAGCGGGCTCAGAAGATGTGATTGAGTTGCACGGAAACATTTGGCGGGCACGCTGCATCACTTGTAACTCAGCTTACGAAATCTCTCGTGACGGAAGACGACCTGAAGCCTGCCCTGATTGCGGAGACGCACTGAGACCAGACGTCGTGTTGTTTGGTGAGATGTTGCCTGCGCAAGAGTTTGAAAGGGCTGCAACCGCGGCGACGAACTGCGAGTTGTGTTTCGTAATAGGCACGTCATCTCTCGTCTACCCTGCGGCCGGCTTGCCGGAAATCGCGAACGCCGCAGGCGGATATGTGGTTGAAGTAAATCCCGAACGTACGCCGCTGTCGGATCTCTGTCGCGAAATGTTAATGGGCAAGGCCGGTGAAGTTTTGCCTTTGCTCACCAGGCGCTGCGCCGACAAATCGGCCGCGGATTAACGCGGAGAACGCGGATCAAATTCAGGCGTTTTAACAATTCACGATTCACGATTCACGAAAATGAGGACTCTCTACTTCGACTGTTTCGCGGGCGCCAGTGGGGACATGATTCTGGGTGCGATGATCGCTGCCGGAGTCGAGCCGGACGCTCTGACTGGACAGCTGGCGTTACTCGGCGTTAAGGGCTACTCGATTGAGTTTGAGACTGTCGATCGGTCCGGCATCAGCTGTTCGTTTGCGCGAGTCCAGACTGACCCTGAGCATGTTCATCGTCATCTTAGTGACATCCTGAAGATCATTTATGACTCCGGCCTGAATGACCAGATAAAGGACCGCGCCGCAAAAATCTTTTCTCGTCTCGCCGAAGTTGAGGCCCGCGTTCACAATTTGCCTGTAGAGCAAATCCACTTTCACGAGGTCGGGGCGCTGGACGCAATAATCGACGTGGTCGGAGCAGCGATTTGTTTTGACCTGCTGGGCATCGATCACTTTGCCTGTTCGCCGCTGCATGTTGGCTCCGGGATGGTTGAAATGGCGCACGGCCGTTTCCCAGTCCCGCCGCCTGCGGTTGCTGAGTTGTTACAAGACAAGCCGGTCTATGCCTCAGACATCAAAGGCGAACTGGTAACGCCGACAGGTGCGGCGGTCATCACGACAGTTTGCAGTGAATATGGCCCGCTCCCGGCTATGCGTTTGGAACGAACTGGTTATGGGGCAGGGTCGCGTAGTTATGAAAAATTTCCGAACGCACTGCGAGTTTTGATCGGCGAGCTGGAGACTCAAGCGAGTGAGCAACGACTCTGGATGATGGAAACGAACGTTGACGATATGTCGCCGCAGATTTTTGGCCATGTGATGGAGCGGGCTTTTGAACTCGGCGCCCTGGACTGCTACTTTACGCCGATTCAAATGAAGAAGAATCGTCCCGGCGTACTCCTTTCCGTGCTTTGTAGCGCGCTGCAAAAAGAAACTATCGCGCGCATGCTCTTCGCGGAAACCACAACGCTGGGAATTCGAAGTTATGAAGTGGAGCGAAGCGCGCTGGAGCGTCAGGTTGTGAGGGTGGAAACGCAGTACGGCCCGATTGATGTTAAAGTAGCCCGCATGAATGGGCACGTAGTTAACGAAATGCCGGAGTATGAACAGTGTCGCGCCGCTGCGGTGACGGCGAATGTACCTTTGCGGACTGTGGTGACCGCCGCGCTACAGGCTTTTGCTAATAGGGAGGCGTGAGTTTCGCGGAATGGCGACAAAGTTTTCAGACCAGCAGGATGCATTGATCGAACAACGCTCTGCCGTGGACGTTGAGAAAATCGCGCGCGGTGTTCGTCTGATTCTCGAGGGTCTGGGCGAGGATCCGGACCGCGCCGGTTTGCAGGAGACGCCGCGCCGCGTTGCCGAGATGTTTGTCGAGTTGACCGCAGGCATGCACGAAAATCCCCGTGCTCACGTGGTACCGCTGCCCGGCGACAAGCACGATGAGATGGTGATCGTGAAAAACATCAGCATTGCTTCACTTTGTGAACATCATCTCGCGCCGTTCGTCGGCAAATGTCATATCGCATACATCCCGAAGGACGGCCGCATTCTCGGCATTTCCAAGTTGGCCCGGTTGGCTGAAACATTCTCGCGTCGCCTGCAACTTCAGGAGCGGTTGACCACCGACATCGCGAATACGCTTTACGAGGGTTTGAAACCGGTTGGGGTGATGGTGGTAATTGAAGCTGAACATACCTGCATGACGCTAAGGGGCGTGCGAAAGTCGGGCGCGAAGACGATTACGTCGGCGGTGCTGGGCGGTTTCCGCAACGACCCGCGCACTCGAGCCGAAGCGATGGCCCTTATTACCGGCAGGGAATAGCTATTTTTCATTTGTCATTTGGATCCTAATTGGTCTTGTGTTTGATCGACGGTGGCTGAAAGGTGGAAGACCGAAAGTGGTTGACTGAAAGGTGCGAGACCGAAAGCCTCCGACCTGCCAGTAATAATGACTAATGAAAAATAATAAATGAAAAATGACAAATGATTCTTTGACCACGTTCTACGTCACCACTCCCATTTACTACGCCAACAGTCTTCCCCACCTCGGCCATCTTTACACGATGATCGTTGCTGATGCTGTGCACCGTTATAAGGAGCAGCGCGGTTTTGAAACCTACTTCCTCACAGGCACCGACGAACACGGCATTAACATTGAACGGGCCGCCAGACGCGCCGGACGTAGCCCGCAGGAGCAGGCCGATTACGTCGTCGACTATTACAAGAAGATGACAGCGCAATTCGCTCTCGATACCGAGCACGGTGGTTACGACTTCTTCATGCGCACAACGTATCCCTTTCATGCGGAAGGGGTGAGTAAGTTCTGGCGAGACGTGGCGCGCTCGCGAACAGCTAAGGGTCGAGAGGCAATTTATAAAGGTCACTATGAAGGTTGGTTCTGCGCACCATGCGCGGCATACAAAACGGAAGACGAATTTATCAAGTCCGAGAACCCAGGCGAAGCTCCGCGTTGTTTGATTCACGAGACACCGCTCGATCGCGTGAGTGAAGAGAGCTACTTCTTTCGCTTGTCAGACTATGCTGAAGCGCTGCTTGAGCTTTATGAGAGCAGGCCCGATTTCATTCGCCCGGAGTCGCGCCGCAATGAGGTGATGGCGTTCGTGCGCGGTGGCTTGCAGGATTTGTCTGTCAGCCGGGTGAGGAGTTCGGTCAAATGGGGGATCCCGGTGCCTGACGATCCGTCCCATTCGATCTATGTCTGGTTTGATGCTGTAACCAACTACATCACCGCGATTGGTTATGGAAATGACGAGCGGAACCGGGCCGTTGGTTTCGAAAAGTTCTGGCCGGCGCTGCACCTGGTCGGCAAAGACATTCTGCGCTTTCATGCAGTTTACTGGCCTGCGTTCTTGTTGGCGGCGGGCGTGCCACAGCCGCGAGCAATCGTCGCTCACGGAATGTGGGTGGATCAACTTGGTCGCAAGATGTCGAAGACACTGGGAAACACTGTCGAGCTTGACGTGTTGCACAAGCACTTCTCTATTGAGGCCATCCGCTACTTTTGTCTTCGCGAAATGGTCTTTGGTCAGGACGGACGCTTTGGCTTCGAAGCATTGATTGATCGAACGAACAGCGATCTGGCAAGCGGTCTGGGAAATCTTTCAAGCCGGACATTGACAATGATCGGCCGGTACGCGAAAGGACGGATACCGTCGGGAGTGATTTCGGAAGAGAAATTGTTGACGGCAAAACGCCGCGGCATTGATACCGATGAGACTACGATTGCCGGTTTTGTCGAACACGCGCGCGATCAGTTCATCCAGTTGTTCGACACTTATGCCTTCAGTAGAGCACTGGAGATTGCGTGGTCAATCGTCGCTCGCGTCGACAAGATGATCAGCGACGCGAAGCCCTGGGATCTCGCAAAGGATGAAAACCAGCAGGAGACTTTAAACGCTGTCCTTTATCGGGCGGCCGAATCTCTGCGTTGGCTCTGTGTCCTGCTCTATCCGGTGATGCCGCAGGCCACGCAGGGGATTTACGGCCAACTCGGATTCGGAGGCGCGGGAGATTCGCTCGCCGCAGTGGATCCGGGTGAATTGAAGTGGGGCGGACTTGCGGTTGGCCAGGCGATCGGAGAAGTGAAGCCGTTATTTCCTCGCATCGACAAAGGGAAGACTATGGACGAAATCAAAAACATCGGCGCGCATGCTACCGAAGCAGACACAGTGCCTGGCGCCCCCACAGCCGTCGAAACTCAACCCGCGCCGCCCATGCAGGGAGCCACAGAAGCCGATGCCGTCAGCAAGCCGGAGGGCGTGACTACCTTCATCGAGATCGGTGACTTCGCCAAAGTTGAAATGAAGGTTGGCGAGATTTTGACCGCCGCGCGGATCCCCAAGGCTGACAAGCTGCTCCTGCTCACCATCGACGTTGGTGAATCGCAACTACGCCAGGTATTGGCAGGCATCGCTCAATACTACGACCCCGAAACACTGATTGGAAAAAAAGTGGTTGTCGTTGCTAATCTAAAACCACGTAAGCTGCGCGGCTATGAATCTCAGGGCATGGTGGTCGCTGCTTCAATCGGCGAAGAAGGCCGGCCCGTGATCGCCACGTTTACGGAAGAGGTTCCCAACGGCGCGCGTCTGAAATAGCAATCGCTGGTTCGGGGAGCGCGTGTTTAGTAGTCCAGGGTTCATATATCAACTGGTCGGATGGACAAGATTGACCCGATCACTTTGTGGAGCGTACCGGTTAAGGGATTGCGGATTGTTAAACGAGTAGCCGACGCCTTAAGGAATCCGGTTGAGAGAAGCGCGACAAGGATGATTGATGGCGACGCATCATCGCATCGTCGCCGCCATTCGCATCGCGTTCGTGAGACGTGTAGCGGTGCGGCTGGAAAGTCCCGACATGTCGGGACTGCTGCGCCACGTCTCGCCACCCCAGGGATCGAGATCAACGTAGCTGACAATAGTGCCGGAAGAATTGGTGATTCGCTGGCTCTTGGTTACAGGCTCCTGATGGACGGTGCTTACTGCCGAGCCATACTGAATCGCCAGCAACTGTCCGCCGAGGTAAACATAGCCACGAGTCCAAACACCGCTCGAATTGATCTCAGCAACCACTTGCCCGCCCGGCACTGAAGACCGGAGATAACTAAATATTTGATCAAGCACGTTGCGGTAGCAGATGTGACCTCTTGTTGCAGATTTACTGCTGGCGTTCCGTTCGGGGACATTTCAAGTGGGAATCCTTTTTGGAAGAAAAATAATGGGTGTTCTTTAGCTTACCTTCTTCCACAGTGTAGAGAATGCCCTCCTCCATATTTGAGTAATAAATCAAGCCCGGAATCTCAGAATCAAGGGATTTTTCTAACTTGCTTTCATCTATTTTTAGCTCGCAGAAGTCCTGTTTTTTACTCCAGGTGATGGCAATTTGTATCACTGTGCCAGTCGGTACGTCATATCCGCCCTTTCTTTCTTTTGTGCAATACCCAGAGGAATACTCAACAAAGATTCGATCAACCGTAGGGTCCAAGGCACCAGGGTCATACATTGAGCCATTGGGTGTATTCGGGCGCCCGATAAGCTTTTCGACATCTAGTCGAGTGGAATGTAGAGGCACAATCCCTCGCCAGCTCTTCTCTTGATTAAAGCCCACTGGCGAGAACACGTTCATCCATAATAGAGTCAGTGTAATGATTCTCATCTACTGCTCGCAGGCCTGCAATAACTGTTGAGTGGTTCTGTACTGTTTGCCGAATCGTTCTCGATTGCCTTAGCCAATTTTTGTGCAACGCTGTTCCGGTAAGCAACCGTGAAGCCTTGGCAATCCGGAATCCCACACACCTGTCTCCTTCGAGGATGAAGCAAAGTGAGTGAAAACTGATCGCATGGATTTGAAAATCAAGCTAGAGAAATCGTTGACGTGAGGCGAGGTCGTTTGAGTCCTACGTAAACGACAAGCTGCGGGGGAATACGCGCCGCACTTTACCCATAAACCATTGGCCTGTCAATGCACCGAATTGCGTGATGCTGTCTTACGCCACGGTCAATTGCCTAAGCGAACATTTTAGTTTGCTACGAACAAATACGGAGTCTAAGAGGGCGAAGTTAAGTAGTTCGAACCTAACACTAATCTGACAACGTAACTCTCAGTCTTCCCTCACCGACGGGGGGCCTTACCAAGTGAGGGCAACTTGCTGCATTCAAAAAGCCGGCCCAGCACGACAAATCGGCGCAAGTCTCTCCCGATCGGTTCGTTCATTTAATGCCAGAGGGAGAACCACTGGGCAACTCGCGGACGGTTTGTCAATTCTAACGAACGACACGCCACTCGGCTTAACGGTCCCATCAAGCCCTGGAATAAAAAGTCTCCCATCAACCTGGAAGATTAAGGCGCCGCTGTGCGCGGCCGCTTGCAGCAATTTGAAATTAACAAGGCGAACTACCCGTCATGAAAAATATCATTTCTCTCGGCGCCCTCCTCTTTTTGATATTCAACGGCCTGGCGCAACAGGCCAGTTACCCTCAGCTGAAAGCCGATGCCGAACGCGCTTATGTCGAACGGTCCTACGCGCGCGCCCACGAGCTTTACAGCAAGGCTGACCGGGCTGCGCTCCCGCAAACAGAGGAGCGGTGGGTCGCTTTCCGTCTTGCCGACACGCTTTGGCGCGCGCAAGCAGCAACTCAGACTGCCGACAACACAAAGTTTGAGCAGGCCCAGAAGCAACTTGAAGAACTGATACGCGTTGCTGAGAAGGTAGAGGATCGCGACCTTATTTGGGCCGAAGCCCACGAATCACTAGCGGACTTCTTTTGGACGCGTCGCGATCAAATGAACTGGGCGGTGGCCTGGCCTCACTATCATTCAGCACTCGACTGGTGGGCAGGGCAGCGCGAGGTGGTTCGGGCACGCGACCGCTATCTCGCGATTGTTTTCAAAGCGGCTGACGCGCCTCGTACGAACGATTATTACTACTACACTTATTACGGCAACTTCATCCCTCTCGACGTTTTGGAGAATGCGCTAAAGATCAGCGTCGCTGAAAACCAAAAAGTTCATTTGCACTTTCTAATCGCGATGACCATGCGCAACAACGCGGGCGACTGGGAGTCGCGCGATCGCGTTGCCGATGAGTTTGAAGCCGCCCTCAAAACCGGCAAGGAGTCAGATTGGTACGACGATGCGCTCTTTCACTATGCCGAATGGATGAACAATTACGGCACGCTGCGTCAACTGGAAGATGGCCAGTGGCAACAGGAGCCCAGCTACGCCAGGGCCATTGAAATGTACCGGCGTCTGTTGCGGGAATTCAGAAAGGGCGAAACACGCTACTACGATCAAGCTCAGCAACAGATTAAGAATATTACGGACCCGTCTCTCAGTATCGGAGTTTCAAACGTTTTCCTTCCTGGTTCAGAGCTTCAGTTTGGCCTGAATGCTCGCAATCTAAGACGCGTGGGTTTTGCGCTTTACAAAGTTGAGTTGACCCGCGATGTGCGCTTTACCAAATCGGCCGAGGATGACGACGGCGAGGCCGACGAAGAAAACATGAACTGGATCCAGCGCCTTCCCCTTACCGACCGCGAAGTTGTGAAGAGTTGGTTTAAGGAGCTTCCGGAAAAAGGTGAGCACAAGCCTGTTAGCGAACAGGTGCGCATCGAAGGCAAGTTGCCTGTCGGCGCTTACGTGCTCGAAGCGAAGAGTGGTGCCCTTACGGCGCGCGATCTGGTTCTGGTTACTGATGCCTCGCTGGTTCTAAAAACATCTTCAAAGCAGGCGCTGGTCTATTTTGCCAATGCACTGACTGGCGCACCAATCGCGAACGGGAATGTCGCCCTTTGGGAAAGCTATTACCAGAACAACAAGTGGCACTGGCGCAAATTACGAAAGGTCACAAAAAGTGACGGTCTCGCCCACTTTGCGTTAAAGGATTACACCAACTCACGCGGCTTGTTCGCGGCGGCAATTGGCCCCGGCGCCGAAGCTCCACAGGCGTTTTCCAACGGTTACGCCAATCACACCCACGCGGGTGAAGCGTGGCGCATTTATGCGTTCACGGATCGACCCGCTTACCGGCCCAAAGAAACTGTGCAGTGGAAGTTTATTGCGCGCCGGTTTGGCAACGGAGTCTATACGACTCCCGCGAATCAAATCCTCGAATATCAGATCAACGATCCTCGCGGTACCAAGGTCGCAGAAGGCAAGGCGACGCTCAACGATTTCGGTAGCGCCTGGAGCTCTTTTGAACTGGGAGAGCAGTTGCCTCTGGGAGCTTACAACGTGCAGTTCTGGGATCAGGGACATCAAAACGGAATCGGCAGCGCCACCCTATTCCGGCTTGAAGAGTACAAGCTGCCCGAGTTCAAAGTTAGTGTGAAGACCCCGGAAGTCGACGGGAAAAAGAAGGCATTTCGCCTGGGTGAGAAAGTTGAGGTAAATGTCCAGGCGGACTATTACTTCGGCGGCCCTGTCAACAGTGCTTCAGTGGAAGTCGTCGTCTATCAAAGCCCTTTCTATCACTATTGGTTTCCATACCGCGATTATCCCTGGTACTACGATGACCTCGAGCAGCTGGGCCGGTACCCTTCTTACGGCGGTCAGGGACAGGTGATCAAACGGGAAACGGTTAAGACCGATGCGACCGGCAAAGCGACGCTTACCTTCGACACTCCGCGCGAAAACTATAACCAGGATTTTCAGTATCGGATTGAAGCACGCGTTACCGATTCATCGCGACGCGAAATTGTCGCTGCGGAAAACGTGCGCGTGACGCGCCAGCGCTACTACGTTTATCCCCGTCCGGAAAAAAATATCTATCGCCCCAAAGACAGAGTCACTGTCGATATCAAAGCGTTAGACGCGAATGAGCAGCCGGTGGCCACGACGGGAACGGTAAAGATCACTCGTGATTATTGGTGGGAGGTTTGGCTTGATCCCAACGGACGTGAAGTGAAAGGCGAGGAGTTGCGCTTATTGCGGGAAAAGTCCGGGACATTTCCGCCGCCAATTTCCCGTAACCAGAAACCGTGGCGCTTGAAGTTTCGCGGTTATCAACACGACGACATTGCCACACAAACTGTTAAGACCGACCTCGAGGGCGCCGCGCAACTTACTTTTCAAGCAGAGCGGGAAGGCTACTATCGTGTTGCCTGGCAGAGCAGTCAGGGAACTCAGGGTACACAAAGCGCCAGGCGGGAACGTGTACTGCCGCCGATCAAAGCCGAGACCTACGTATTCGTAGCCAACAATGCTTCAACCGAACTTGGCTATCGTCAACAGGGATTGCAGATCGTAGTCGACAAGGACACTGTTCGAGCGGGACAAACGACGCCGGTAATGTTGTTTGTGCAGGAAAGCGATCGCTACGTTCTGTTCAGCGTTGAGGGCGAGGATCTTTACAGTTATAAGCTGGTTCACATCACAGGGACGGCAAAGTTGATCGAGTTACCGATCGAGGAAAAACACATACCCAATATCTATCTCAATGCCACTATGATGAGCGATGCACAGCTATTCGCCGACACAAAACAGTTGGTGGTGCCGCCAGTGAAGCAGTTCCTGTCAGTCGAGGTGAAGGCGGATCGCGAGCAATATCAGCCGCAGGAAGATGGAACGCTTTCGATCACAACTCGAGATGTCGATGGCAAACCAGTCTCCGCTGAAGTGGCCCTGGGACTAATAGATGAATCCGTTAAATACATTCAGCAGGACTATGCCGGCGACCCGCGTCAGTTCTATTACGGTCGTAAGCCAGCGCAAACAGTGCAAACGCAGAGCACGTTTAATCAGAAAGCCTATGCGCGGCTTGTGGCAACGGAAAAGGGCCAGTTAGTCGATCGCAAGAACAAGGAAGCAGCTGAGAACGAGGTGATGAAGGTTGGACGCCGTTACGCGTATGCGTCGGGAACAGCGGGCGTGGGGCGGGGTGATTCCGCGGAGATGTCGCCGAGCGGAACATTGTCGGAAGCCGTTTCTGTCGACGGTATGTCCAGCAGAATGGTTAGCAATCTACCTGCAAGTAGTCCGAGTGAAAATGCGGCCTTTGCCAAACTGGCCGTATTGGCTGACCTGAGTCGATCGCCGGACCAGGCGCCAGCCGTCCAGGTGCGGAGTGATTTCCGTTCGACAATTATTTGGCAGCCTGATATCCGCACCGACAACAACGGTAACGCAACTGTGAAGGTTAAATATCCCGACTCGCTGACAACCTGGCAGGCAACAGCGCGCGTCGCCACGAAAGGAAATCAGTTTGGTATCGGCAATACCTCAACACGAACCAAACAGCCGCTCATCGTGCGGCTACAAGCGCCGCGCTTCTTTGTCGTGGGTGACCAGGTGACTGTCTCCGGTGTTATCAATAACAACACCGATGCAGCGATGACGGTCCTGCCATCGCTGAGCGCTAAAGGTCTAACCGTTTCCGGCCTCCTGGTAGATGGAAAACCCGTGCAGAGCGAACAAGGCCGGATTGAAGTAAAACCCGGGAGTGAGACCAGAGTCGATTGGTTGGTTACTGTGTCGCACGCAAGTGAAGCGAAGTTGAAAGTTGAAGCGCGCGGAAATGAGTACGCGGATGCAATGGAAAAGACCTACGCAGTCTATGAGCACGGAATTGAAAAGTTTGTGTCTCGTTCTGGCAAGATGCGCAGCGCAGAAGTGGCAGTCACCCTGAACATTCCCCACGCTCGGAGAGCAGATTCGACGACGCTTTCAGTCCAAATCGCGCCCAGCATGGCCGTCACTATGCTCGACGCACTCCCTTACCTTATCGACTACCCGTACGGTTGCACCGAACAAACCATGAGTCGTTTCCTGCCTGCCGCAATTACCGCTAAGACGCTGCGCGATTTAGGTATCAAACCCGAATCCGCGATGGAGAAGGTTTTCGGCGGTATCGAACAATCCACTGCAAACGCCAACCATCCAAAGGGCAAGCGTGATTTGAAGGCGCTCGAGGCAATCACGCGGCAGAGTTTGGAGCGTCTCTACGATTTTCAACATAGTGATGGTGGCTGGGGATGGTGGAAGGAAGGCGAGAGCGACCATTTCATGTCAGCATATGTGCTCTGGGGCCTGACCCTCGCGCACCAGGCCGGCATTGAGATTAAGCAGGACGTTGCATCTCGGGCTGCAGACTTCCTCGATCGGGAGCTTGTCGAAGAGGAATCAAACCATGACGCGCAAGCGTGGATGTTGCACGCGCTGGCCGTGCACCGGGCGTCGCTGCGGAGGCCCGACCAGGGAGAGTCTTCCAATCCGACTCAGTTCCAGACAACGGCCTTCGACAACCTCTACAGCAATCGCGACCGGCTCAATGCTTACACGCGTGCGTTGCTTGCTTTGGCCGCACACAGCCTGGGTAAGCCGGAGCAGGCGAAGCTCCTCATTCAGAACCTGGAAAACGGCGTGAAGATCGATACGCGGCCGGACGCTTCGATCGTCCAGCGCGGGGGGCCGGCTTCGGATCCGTCCGTCATGTCTACAGCACATTGGGGCGAGGACGGAGTTTACTGGCGTTGGTCCGATGGCGGGGTAGAAGCGACTGCCTTTGCGCTGCGCGCAATGCTGGCCATTGATCCGCAAAACAAGCTGGTCGAACCGGTAACGAATTGGCTGGTCAAAAACCGACGCGGCGCGCAGTGGAGTAACACACGCGACACGGCGATAGTGGTTCTGACTTTGAACGACTATCTGAAAGTCACTGGAGAAGTATCGTCGCCGTCTGGTTATGAGTTACTGGTAAACGGAAGGTCAATTGTCACAAAGCAGGCGGCAGCCGGCGATGCAATCACAGCGCCTAGCAAGTTCGCGATTCCGCGCGAGATTATTCGCGATGGAGCGAACGAAATCACGATTCGCCGGAACGGCGGCAGTGGGGCGATCTACTTCTCGGCCGAGGCAAAGTTTTTCAGTTTGGAAGAACCGTTGACTCCGGCGGGCAATGAAATCTTTGTGCGCCGCCAATATTTCAAGCTGGTAAATCACCCGACTCTGCTTAAAGGCTTCGTTTCGGAACGCGTCCCGCTCAACGATGGCGAAACGGTAGAAAGTGGTCAGCGGGTAGAAGCGGTGATTACGATTGAGTCAAAGAACAACTATGAATACCTGCTTTTTGAAGATCTCAAACCCGGCGGTCTCGAAGCGGTGCAGCTCCGCAGCGGCGAGAATGTTTTTGTTAAGGAGCTCAAGTCAGGGGCTCTGGGAAGCAAGAAGTCTGAACTGATGAACTATAGCTCGCCGGCCGACTTTACAGGACGTACGCGCCGGGTATACCAGGAACTTCGCGACCGGAAGGTGGCGCTCTTCATCGACAAACTTCCCGAGGGGGTTTGGCAGATGAGTTATGAAATGAGAGCTGAAGCTCCCGGAGCGTTTCATGCCCTTCCGGTTCTCGGGCATGCAATGTATGTCCCGGAGATTCGCACCAATGGAACTGAGGTGAGGGTTCGCGTGGTGGATTGATCGGGAGTCCGCGAAGCGGACTAAAGAGCGTTGGTGGGACGCTTCGCCCTTCAACAAGCCTGCGACTACATCGCACGATCTTTTTGCAAAGCCATCGTGCCTACTGATTACTGTCTACTGCCTACTACTTACTACTTACTGGCTTTCGCAAGCACCCAGGGTTTGCGACGAACAGCTTTCACGCACGAAGTTTCCAGTCCCTTCACAGTTCCGCGAGCAACAAAGTCATCCAGTAAGCGCTCTATGCAGTCCACGCCTTCCAGGCCGTTAACGCCATGTCCTCCGTGCGGTATCACAATGTGGAGATTCTGAGAAAGGTGGCGCGCCACTCCGGCGCCATTCGCAGGTGGCGTCACGGGATCCCATTCGCCGGTGAGGATAAGAACCGGCACGTTTGAACGCACTGGTTCGCTGTAATCTAATTCAATTGAAGCGCGAGGCCAGAGCGCACAAGCTTCGCGCTGTTCGCGAAAACGGTAGTTGCCAAGAAAAGTGTTTGCCGCAAGCCGTTCAGCTTCATCGGACTTGATCCATGGCAAGTCTTCCGCACAGGTAACCGTGAGATACATTCCGTTGCTGCCACTCGCTACCAGCCCGCGCCGATAATCAAGTGCCGCAGCTGCCAGCGGCCCAAAGTCGTCATGAGCCGCAAGATGAAGAAACAGGGGAATTCGCAGAGCCGCTGCGGGGTTGTAGAGCATGTAACGAATCGCTTCCGCCACCAGATTCCGCGAGAGTCGCACGGTGACCTTGCCGCTGCCAGTCGCGGCTTCGGGCGGCGGCGAATTGTTGCCACTTACGCTGTCTTTGTTAACAACGACTTCGACTGGCCCTTTGAGCAATCTTTCCAGGACCGCTTTTGTTTCCTTTTGCAGTTCGGGAAATGCCTTGTGGCAAGCCGCATCGCCGGCACACTCAGACAAAACACCCTGAAGCGCGCGTTCGGTGTGCTGCGGAAAAGCGAGTGGCATGAATTGATTTGTCGGCGAGACGCCAAAGAGCGTAGCAGTACGCACATGCGCGCTGTGGCGCTTCAGATAGACCAGCGCCGCACGCGTTCCGTATGAAGCCCCATAGAGGTTGAGTTGTTTGTAACCGAGTGCTGCTCTTACTTCATCGAGGTCGTCCATGGCAATCGATGTCGTATAAAGCTTCAGGTCGGCTTTGCTTTCGAGTTCTGCGCGACACTTGCGCACAGCTTCAAGCGGGAAAAAATAGCCGAGGTAACTCTGTAACTCGGCGGGGTTGAACAAATCGCAATTGAGAGGGTTTGAACTGCCCGTGCCGCGTTGATCTACAAATAATAGATCTCGCTGCTCACGTATCCTGGCGAACGGTTTGGCGAGATAAGGCGCGTCTTCCGTCGCCGATGAGCCTGGACCGCCAGGGATATAAACCAGCGGATCGGATTCAGGACGCGGGCCGGTCGCCAGAAACACTACTATCTTCAGATCTATTTTGCGGCCCTGCTTCGTCTGCCGGTTCTCATGGACGGTGTACGTTCCGCAGAGTTTTTTTCCGGAAACGCCCTCAATCTCGCACGGCTTCAGAATCCCAGCTGTCTGCGCGGACGCTGCACTTTGACGCCCGGTGGAAGCAGCGCTCTGCCGGGCGTTCACGTCGAACGAAATCAAGAAGAGAGCGAGAACCGCGGCGCCGGCAAAAGTGGCAAGACCGCCGTGATGGGTACTGCATGCGAATAGTCGTTTGCCTGCCATGATTTCACCCAGTTAATTGCGGCTGCTCGCCAAACTTACCGGCCAAGCCTTCCAGATATCTTTCCATAAAAGTCGTGTGCCCGATAATGAATTTTGAAACGAAGCGAAAGAGGGGATTTGATACTTTGCCAATTTCGGTGATGGTGATCTTACTACCTTCTGGCGTAGGTGCAATGTCGATTTCCCAGCTTCCACTGAAAGGCCCCTCGAGGTCGGTCAGTTCGCGCACCATGCGGGTTGGTGGTTTTGATTCAGTTGTCATTAACGCCACCTTGTTGCCGTCCTTGTAGTTCTCCTGCCAAACGGGTTTCCCGTCGCGTTCCCCAAGTGACGTGACACTGGCGACGTCGGGCCGCCATTTCGGTTCATTCGCATGATCATTGATTGTGTCCCACATGACTTGCGGCGATTGTTTCGTCGCTAAAGTTCGAGAAGCGTGATGCTCCTCAGGAAGCAGGGCACCGGCTATGAAGACAACCAGGATTAGGACAACCAGAACTATGACGATCCGGATTAACCACTTCTTCATATTTGCTCCTTGAGCGCCGGGGGATGATAGCTCAAGATGACAACGGCTGGTAGGAATAGATATGTGACCAGATCTTAAGGTAATCGAGCGAGTGGCCATACGAAAAATGCCGCGAGACTGCTCGCGGCATTTTCAGGTTCATCATCCCGCGCTGAGCGCTGGGTTAACTAACCTTCATCGTCCAAAGCCTACCTTTGTCAGGCAATGGCAGCTCTTATGGACGTCCGAGGATCTGGCTCCAGATGCTTCCGGAGTTGTTTCTATAACCATTGTTGTTGTAACCGGCATATTGACGGTAACCCTGGTCATAGCCGCGAACGAATCCTTGCAGATATTCCTGGCTCGAGGCGTTCCGGTAGTGCCGTGAACGTTGCGGACTGTAGCTTTGACCGCGTTGAGCATCGCTTGAACCAGTGCTCACACCCTGTTGGTAGCCTCGGTTCAGCTCATAGTTATTGTTGTAGCCACCGTTATTGTAGCCACCGTTATTGTAGCCACCATTGTTGTAGCCACCATTACCGTAGCGGCCATTACCATAACGGCCGTTGTTGTTGCCAGGGTAGCCATAGCGACCGTTGTTGTAACCACGGCCACGAAGCCGATCGTTGCGACGTTGCCGCCACTGGCGATCGTTATCATCACGTCTCCGGTTCCCGTCACGCCAGTCTCCGTTACGACGGCTCCGTTGGTCTTTGTCCTTGGCGTCGGCCGTCAGGGCATTCGCCCCAAATGCTCCAAAAGCGAAGATAAGACCCAAAATAGCTGCACTAAATTTCTTGATCATGATCAGTAATCCCTCCCCTAAGACGTCGAGATGGCAACATTTATGCCATTTGTAAATCAAGATGTTTCAGCCGTGAGCTTTCCTCATATGGTGTAACAAAACCGATTTCGTTACGGATATGGAGTAATCTTGTTACTGAAGGAAGCAGAGATAGGTCTATCGCCAACGGTATTGGGCGAAGGGAAAAATTGGGCAAAGGGAAAACGATTCTCCCGACCACAAGGGAAGAATCTCAAGTGAAGCACGAGCCAACATTATGCGTAGGGGTATAGTCCGCAGGCCGGCTATCAACTTCCAGGAAGGGCAGACAACTGTCGATCTGGGTGTGCCGGATTACGAACGCGCGTTCGGGCAACATGACACATACTGCGCAGCCCTCGAGAGCTGTGGGCTAACGCTGACGAGATTGGATCCGGATTCAAACTATCCGGATTCGACGTTCGTGGAAGACACGGCCGTGCTAATTGGGCGGCATGCTGTGCTTGCCAGACCAGGAGCTGTAAGTCGAATTGGGGAAGTAACCGCAGTGAAAAAGTCACTTGATCCCTACTTTGCTTCGGTGGAAACGATTCATGAGCCCGGGACACTCGATGGCGGTGACGTCTGCGAAGCAGGGAACCACTATTTCGTTGGCATCTCTAAACGGACCAATGAAGAGGGCGCGCGTCAGTTAGGCAAACGGTTAGGTTTACTGGGCCGCACTTATACTTTCGTTGATGTCCGGGGTGTCAGCGGTTTACTACACCTCAAGAGTGGGCTCGCCAGCTTGGGCGAGAACAGGTTGGCTGTGATCAAGGCACTGGCGGAGAGAAACGAGTTTGTCAGTTACGACCTGGTTGATGTGGATGCTGGTGAAGAATATGCCGCTAACTGTGTGCGGGTTAACGACCATCTTTTGATTGCCAGCGGTTATCCACGTTTCGCCGCAAATCTTGCCAACCTGGGTTATCAAACCATCGAACTGGAAATGTCGGAGTTTCAAAAAATGGATGGCGGCCTGAGTTGTTTATCATTGCGCTTTTGAAAACGCCCCACAACTGAACCATGTTTGTTGATTCGCACGCTCACATTGACGGGCCGGAGTATGACACCGATCGAGACGAGGTAATTGCCCGCGCTCGCGCGGCGGGCGTGCAGACAATTCTGAACGTCGGCACTGGTGATCCGCAGAGCGGCGCGTTTGAGCGAGCAGTTCTTTTGGCCGAATCTCAGGAGGATGTTCTTGCTGCGATAGGCGTCCACCCTCACGACGCCAAGCTTTACGATGACGCTGCAGAAAACAGAATCAAGAATTTAATAACTAAGAGTTCACGCGTAATTGCCTGGGGTGAAATCGGTCTCGACTTTCATTACGACAATTCACCGCGCGACATCCAGCGGGAAGTTTTTCGCCGCCAGTTGCGGGCCGCACGGGAACGCAGTCTTCCAGTCATTATTCACACTCGCGATGCCGATGACGACACAATCGTGATCCTTCAGGCTGAGTATTCCGGAGCTACCCGCGGCGGGATCATGCATTGTTTTGGTGGTTCTCTAAATCTGGCTCGGGTAGCAATCGATCTCGGCTTCCTGGTTTCGTTCTCGGGAAATGTCACTTTCAAAAAGGCGCAGGATATTCGGGACGTCGCGAAGCAGATACCGCCTGCGCATCTGCTTATCGAAACCGATTGCCCTTACCTTAGTCCCATACCCTTTCGTGGCCGTCGCAATGAACCGGCGCGAGTGGTGGAGGTGGCGCGCTGCCTGGCCGAACTCCACGATGTTTCACTGGAAGAGATTGGGCGCGCTACCACCGCTAATTTCACCACAATCTTCCAGCTGGACTCCATCTAGCGCCAACTTTCACATGGTCGGCTTTGATGCTATCCTCGCTCTAACGCGACTTACATTGTGACCTTCAAACGCGGCGCGGCCCATGGCTCAACAAAATTCATTTGACATCGTTTCAGAGGTTGATCGCGCGGAGATGACGAACGCGATTAACCAAACCATCAAGGAAGTAAAGCAGAGGTTCGACTTCAAAGGCAGTGCGGCCAATGTCGTGCTTGAAAAGGAAGCCCTGTTGCTCACCGCCGAAGATGAAACCAGGCTGCGCAATATGAACGATATTCTCCAGCAGAAACTCGTTCGCCGCGGAGTTCCGCTAAAGGCTTTGAATTACGGCACGGTGGAACCGGCGGCTGGTGGAACAGTCAAGCAGCAGGTGGCCATTCAACAGGGAATTCCTCAGGACAAAGCCAAAGAAGTAGTCCGGTTTATCAAAGACTCAAAAGCGAAGGTGCAGGCTTCTATTCAGGCTGACGTGGTGCGGGTTTCCGGCAAGGATCGGGACACGTTGCAGGGAATAATCGCCAAACTCAAAGAAAAGGATTTTGGCATCCACATGCAGTTCACGAATTATCGAACCAACTAAGCGAGTTGGCAGACAATGCAGACATCCGGCCACACAGTTGCCATCGAAGAAGCGCGGATCTCGGCGCGACGCATCTTCAGTTTGATCTCAGCTGAGTTGAAAGAGGTGGAGTCGGAGTTTGAGCGTCAGGCTCGCTCAAACGTGCAAGTAATCGACTTCATCGCGGACTATCTTCGCGCCTCCGGTGGCAAGCGAGTACGTCCCGCTCTAACGATTCTCGCAAACTACGCGGTTGGTGGGGACGGTGCCCGCTACAACTCGATTAGGATGGCGACCGTAATGGAGTTTCTCCACACGGCGACGCTCGTTCACGACGACATCATTGACGACGCGGAAACGCGCCGCGACAGGCCGACCGTAAATGCCGTGTATGGAAACGAAACCGCGGTATTGATGGGCGACTGGCTTTACATGTCAGCCTTTGAAACCAGTCTCGCCGAACGATCACTACCAATTCTGGACATTCTCACCGCTGTCACACGCAAGATGACTGAGGGCGAATTGCTCCAGCTGACGCTGCTCGGCCGAACAGATGTTTCTGAGTCGGCCTATCTTGATGTGCTACAACGCAAGACCGCTTACCTCTTCAGCGCCTGTTGCGAGGTTGGAGCCATCCTGGGCAAGGCGCCAGACAGCGAACGGCTGGCACTGAGTAGTTATGGCTTGAACCTGGGAACTGCCTTCCAGCTCACCGACGACCTGCTCGATTTCACCGCGACCGACGACTCCCTGGGGAAGGCTGCCGGCGTGGACTTGCTCGCAGGAAAGGTAACCTTGCCATTGATCTATCTGCTTGAGAGTGACGAGTCCGCGCGTGGAAAGGTAGAGAAGGTGATCGCAGATGGCAATTATGATCGAATCTCGCGAAATGAGTTGCTGAGCGCGGTCGAAAGGGTGGGTGGACTAGAACGGGCCAGGGCGCGTGCTGATGAGTTTGCTCAGACCGCAGGACAGGCGCTAAACGACCTGGCGGATTCCGAGTATTGTGACGCCCTGAAATCCATACCGACCTACGTCCTGGAGCGGGATCGCTAACACCAAGCCGTCCTTCTGCCTCAAAACTATTGTCTTAAGCCCTAAATCCCTTTAAGATTTCAGAGATGGAGCGGCCCAGCGAAAATTTGCTGTCGAGACTCGAACAAAGCTTGCGCCAGTCGCGAGCGGCGCGGATGCATTTAGCGGCGCGTTTACGGGAATTGGAAGTAGAGGCGGACGCAGTGAGGGCTGAATTGGCGGAAATGGATACGCTTGCTAGCCAGTCTGAAGCCGCGATCTACCGCCTACTCTCCTCCGTACTGGCCTCGAATCGGCTTACAGGCGGGCTTCCGTCGGATGCCGAACTCGAAAATGCGATGCGACAGTCCTCAGGTCAGACTCGCGCTCCAGTTGCTATGGATACCAGGCGGCAGGAGATTCCAGCAATCCGGAGCGATGTTGAAGCTCTCAGCGATCGCTTCCTCGACCGGACGATTCCCCAGGCCGTAACGCTACTATTGCGCGAAGAGGGCGGACCGCTACACGTCAACGAAATCTACAATAGGTTGCTCGAAGGCGGTTTCAAGTTCACCGGCGCCAATCCGACGATCAGCGTCGCTGTTTCCTTGAATCGCAATACCCGGTTTCGCAAGGTCTCACCCGGCACGTTCGACCTGATGATCCGCGACGCCTCAAAAGCATCGTAAAGATCAGGCTGAACCAACCCGCCCGCTCACACCTCCTACCTGAATCGTACCCATCCGCTTAGAATAGCTCTCATGCGCGCCATGATTCTTTCCGCCGGCTACGGCACACGTCTGTGGCCGTTGACCGAAGATCGCACAAAGCCTGCGATTCCAATCCTGGGAAAACCTCTAGTCGGTTACGTCGCCGAATATCTTGCGAACAATGGTTGCCGCGACATCCTGGTGAATCTTCATCACCGGCCGGATTCGGTTCGAAGGGCCCTTGGCGACGGCACCAGGTTTGGCGTTCAGCTCTATTACATTGAAGAACCCGAAATCCTCGGCACCAGCGGTGCGCTCGATAACGCGCGTCAGCACTTGATGGATGAGACCTTCGTCGTTATCAACGGCAAAATCATTTGCGACATTGATCTTCGGGCAGCCTTGAAAACGCATCGTGACTCCGGCGCAATCGCCACGATGGTCTTATTGCCAAATACAAATCGTCAGCGGTTTACCATTGTCGAAACGTCAGGTGGATTTCTCCAGAGATTTGGCGGGATGCCGGCCGCCGCTACATCTGCGTCCGAAGCAGCTCCGCTGATGTTCACTGGAATTCAGATCCTCGAGCCTCGCATCTTCGACTACATACCTCGCGGCGTTTTTTCTCACTCCACAACTGATGTCTATCCAAAAGCGATGGCCAAGGGTGAGCGCATCGCGGTCGATGTATCGAGCGGCAATTGGTATGAACTCTCCACTCTGCAGCGCTACCTGGATATCAGTCTGGCGATGTTGTCTGAACGGGGCGAAAACCTTACTGCCGGCGTTAGATGTAAGGTCTCAAGCGAAGCGCACGTTGCCGAGGCAGTCCTCTGGGACGATGTTATCGTGGATGCTAACGCCCGGGTCAGGCGTGCGGTGCTTGGGGACGGCGTGCGCATTGGTTCCGGCGAAATTCTTGAGAATGCCATTGTGGTGAGGAATTCGCTCGTTGTGGGAAGGCCAACGCCATTGAAAGCTCTCAAAGGGGAAGTTCGAGGTGAGAATTTTGTTGTGCCTTTAAGCCAGTGATACAATCCACACGAGTTCACAGTTTCAGAGCCCGCGGGACTTTGAGTCCCGTTTATTTTTAAGAGAGGCTGAGCCCGAATTTCACCACGAATGTCTCGCCAAATGAGTTCAGCAAACCAATTTCCCGCCGGCACTCTCGAACTCTCAACCACTGATAGGCTCTTAAAGTTTCTCCAATCTCAGGGAGTCTCCGACACGGAGATCACGGCTTTGACGCCGGACGCCTCTACCCGAAACTACTTTCGCATTCCCTGGAGCAAGGGAACCGCGGTTGCAGCCGTCTATCCCGATCCGTTTGATCCTGATTTACATCCATACCTCGATGTGACGCGGCTATTTGCGGAGTGCGATATTGCGGTGCCGGAGATCTACGCAGTGGATGGTGCCAGCGGGATTATTGTTCAGGAGGACCTGGGCGATCGACAACTGTGTCGCGTTTTTGAAAGTGCCTCGCCGGAGGAGACCGAGGACTACAGAGAGCAGGCAATAAACATCGTCGCGCGCATTCAAAAGGCGACCGGAAGAGCGTGTGAGGCAAAGTCAATTTCCAGCAGGCTGGCCTTTGACGAAGCAAAGCTGTCGTGGGAGCTCGACTTTTTCGTGGAGCACTACTTTCAGAGTTTGCGAAAGGAGAAACTGCGTCATGCCGAGGCCGGGGAGTTAAAGGCGGAACTGAACGATATCGCCGCGGAGCTCTCCGCAGCGCCTCGCGTTCTTTGTCATCGCGATTTTCATACAGCCAACCTGATGTTAGACAGCCGCAATCACCTGCGTGTCGTGGATCATCAGGATGCGCGGATGGGGCCAGCCAGTTACGATCTTGTTTCACTGCTTCTGGACCGCCAGGTGTCGGCGCCTTCACTTGCGGAATTGCGCGACTGTCGACTGTTCCTTTTGGAAGAACGCCGCCGCCTTGGACTTGAAGCTCTTGATCCGGACGACTTTGCCCGCCAGTTTCGTTTGATGACGATTCAAAGAGGTCTTAAAGCCGTCGGCACTTTCTCATATCAAACAGCTGTCTGCGGTCGAGGGGCCTTCTACGAGCACTTCATTCCCCCAACACTTGCGATCGTTCTGCAAGCGGCTGACTGGTTGGTCCGCTTTCCGACTTTGAGAAAGATGATTAGCGACAGACTCAACGGCAAGCCACACTTGGACGTAGCTACGACGTCAGAACTACCGCTGAATTGACCCTGGACAAGGACCGAAGGATTTGGTTTGACCAGTCTTCGCTCCGTTAACAGATGGCAACCGAATCAAAATCATTGGAAGTGGATAAGTCGGAGCGCGCGTATATCGCTCAGCTTGCGAAACACGTCGGCGAAGAGGTGGTCCTGAAAGGCTGGCTCTACAACCTGCGTTCAAGCGGAAAGATCCTGTTTCCTCAATTGCGTGATGGGACCGGCGTCGTGCAGTGCGTGGTATTGAAGAATGCCATTACACCTGAGACCTGGGATGCGCTTAAGGGCTTGGGGCAGGAGTCAGCGTTGGCAATCCGGGGTACGGTACGCGCCGACGAACGCGCGCCCGGCGGCTTTGAAATCGATGTGAGCGCTGCTGAAGTACTACAGGAGGTTCACGACTACCCGATCACACCCAAAGAGCACGGAACCGAATTCCTGATGGACAAGCGCCATTTGTGGCTGCGGTCACGGCGCCAGAATGCCATTTTGAAAGTGCGTCACACAGTTGTGCAGGCAGTGCGCGGCTTTCTTGATGGCGATGGTTTCACGCTTTGCGACGCGCCGATTCTTACGCCCGCCGCGTGTGAAGGCACTACAACACTTTTTGAAGTCGACTACTTCGAAGGCGAGAAAGCCTACCTTACCCAATCGGGGCAGCTGTATAACGAAGCGACTGCGGCAGCGTTGGGCAAAGTCTATTGTTTTGGTCCCACTTTCCGTGCGGAGAAATCAAAAACACGGCGTCATCTGACCGAGTTTTGGATGGTCGAACCAGAAATGGCTTTCGCCACGCTCGAAGATGTCATGGTTTTGGCCGAGCGGATGCTGGCGCACGTAGCGGCCCGCGTCCTCAAAGATCGTAAAGAAGATTTAAAGGTCCTGGAGCGAGACACGTCGCGTCTGGAAGCTATCATCGCTCCATTCCCCCGAGTTCATTACGATGATGCGGTGAAGATGCTGCAGGAAGGCCACGCAGCGGGTGAGTTGGAGTCTCGCTTCGAGTGGGGCGGAGACTTCGGAGCACCAGACGAGACTTATATCTCGAGCAAGTTTGAAAGGCCGGTGATGGTTCACCATTACCCTGCTGCCGTGAAGGCCTTCTACATGGAGCGAGATCGCGAGCGTGGTGAATTGGCGTTGGGCGTTGATGTCCTGGCGCCCGAAGGGTATGGCGAAGTAATTGGCGGAGGCGAGCGGGCCACCTCGCTGGAGTTTCTGCAAGAGCAAATCGCTTTACACGAGCTGCCTCAGGAAGCTTTCGAGTGGTATCTCGATCTGCGTCGCTACGGCAGTGTCCCTCACGCAGGATTCGGAATGGGCATTGAGCGCTGCACGGCATGGATGTGTGGGATTGAGCACATCAGAGAAACGATTCCGTTTCCGCGCATGCTTTATCGAATACGACCCTGACCCAATGTTTCTTCCATTGGCCTGCCCTTACAAAACACACTATGAACGAACATCTTCGTTTGGAGTTTAACGAATGGGCGCGCGCCGGCAAGGGCGACAGCATGGAGCGCGGTCACCGTCCTGTCGGTGAGCAGGCGATTACCTGCATGCAAATTCCTGCGGACGCAGCGGTGTTGGACGTTGGCTGCGGCTCCGGATGGGCGGCGCGATTGCTTGCCGATCAGGCATCGGAGGGTCGCGTTGTGGGTATTGATGTGTCCGATGAAATGATCCGGGTGGCCCGTGAGCAATCGAAGGATTACGCGAATTTGGAATTCCAAACTGCGAGTGCTGAAGCGCTTCCGTTTGACGACGCTGCTTTCAGTCATGCGTTTTCCATGGAATCGCTCTACTACTATGCTGACATTGAAAGAGCCGCCCGGGAAATCAAGCGTGTCCTGCAACCGGGCGGTATCTTCGTCACCGTCGTAGATCTTTATCGAGAGAATGAACCTTCATATCAATGGATCGAGACGCTCAAGGTGCCAGTACATTTGTTAAGTGCGGCCGAGTATCGTTTGCTGCTCGAGCAAGCAGGCTTTTGCGGAATTCGCGACGAACGACTGCTCGACCCTACACCTGTGCCTGATATTTATACGGGCACCACCTTCAAGACCCGCGAAGACTTTGTTCGGTATCGCAAGAATGGATCGTTGATGCTGACCGCCGAAGTCCCGGCGGCATGAACCTGCAACCATTCTTTTAGTCCAACTCGTCACCGATGATTGAAACTTCAGAACGCATAGTCACGATCTTCGGCGGTTCAAAGTGCGACGAGTCGGATCCGGCGTACGCTGAGGCGCGTCGCACCGGTCAATTACTGGCTGAGGCTGGATATACGATTTGTACTGGAGGCTATCTCGGCGTGATGGAAGCGGCCAGCCGTGGGGCGCGCGAGGCTGGTGGTCGCGTGTTGGGCATCGTGATGAACCAATTTAAGGCTGAGCCCAACCGGTACCTCTCCGAGAAGGTGGCCACTCCTCACTTTTATGAGCGACTTCAACTACTAATCACCCGTTCAGTTGGTTTCATCGCGATCCGAGGCGGCATGGGAACCGTCACCGAGTTGTCTTTGGTTTGGAACAAGATTCAAACGAAAGTGATCGATCCGCGACCACTCGTGCTGCTTGGCGATTGCTGGTCGCCCGTCGTGAAAGCGTGGCAGACACATCTCGCAGTGAGCGAGGAAGACGTTAAAGCGTTGGACTTCGCTGCGACACCGGAAGAAGCAGTCGCCATCATCAAAGAAAAATCTCAAGGCGTGAAGTTATGAATTGTCCTAAGTGCGGTGTTCAGATGTTACCAGGTGCGAGCTTCTGCGGTAGTTGTGGGTATCGCATTGGGGATCAGCCCACGCCTAATGTCACACCTCAACAGTCCGCGGGCTATGGTAATGCCCAGGGAATTCACATCGATCAGGATTCGCGGGGCCAGGGACGTGGCTATAGTTATGAAGTGCTACATCAACCGTCGTTCTCTCTGGCCGTTGTTAACCTGCAAGCTGAGCAATCAATCCAGGCCGAGGCCGGGGCCATGGTATCGATGTCTGCCAATGTTGAGTTGCAGTCGCAGATGAAAGGAGGACTCTTTGGGGCCATCAAGCGAGCTGCGGGCGGGGAATCGGCGTTTATTTCGACATTCACGGCGCGAGGCGGCCCAGGAGAAGTCACCTTCGCTCCCGGCGCACCCGGAGATATCGCCGCTATCGAAATGACCAACCAGTCGTTCTTCGTCCAATCGAGTTCGTATCTTGCGGGCGACGCCAGTTTGAATGTCGATACAAAGTGGGGTGGCGCTAAGTCATTCTTTGGCGGCGAAGGATTATTTGTATTGCTCGTCCAGGGCCAGGGCCTGCTGCTGGTTTCCTCCTTCGGTGCAATTCACCGGAAACGGCTGCAAGCGGGCGAGCGTTACGTGGTTGATACTGGACATCTGGTGGCCTGGGAGGGAACAACGCAGTACACTCTGCGCAAAGCTGCCGCTGGATTCTTTCGCAGCATGATGAGTGGTGAGGGAATTGTCGCCGAGTTCATGGGGCCCGGTGAACTGCTAATTCAGACGCGAAATCTTGCGGCGCTGGCCGGACTCTTAAAACCCTTCTTCCCGACGCAGGGCGGTGGCGGCGGTGGCTTCAACCTCGGAGGCTGAAGCTTCCAGCTTTCTTTAGAGCTTATGGGAAATCCAACGATCGCAGACAGTGAGTTCGCACCCAGTACGACAAATCTAAAGCCCGGTCGAGCCGTTAGCATTCTTGGCGTTCCGCTTGGTTATGGCGCCAGTATGGCAGGAGTTGACATGGGGCCCGCAGCGCTGCGTGTCGCTCGACTCAACGAGAGAATTGCTCAACTCGGATATGAGGTTAGCGATAAGGGAGACCTCCGTCTGGAACGGCCGCGTTCTCCCGCTCAGCCCAGCGACAAACTCAAGTACCTTGCCGAGATCACAGCGGCCTGCGAACAACTGGCAACAGAAGTTCAGGAAATTTTGTCGGCCGGAGCGCTACCAGTAATTCTTGGCGGCGACCACTCAATTGCAATTGGATCAATCTCGGGAGTGGCGGCGTATTGCCGGCAACAGGAAAAGACCCTGGGGCTGATTTGGTTTGACGCGCATGCCGATATGAACGTCCCGGAAACGACCCCTTCGGGAAATATCCACGGCATGCCGCTATCCGCTCTTCTGGGTTACGGCGCGCCGGCGCTAACGCAAGTCGCGGGATTTGCGCCGAAGTTGGATCCGAGATTCTGCGCCCACGTTGGCGCGCGTGACATCGATCGCGGCGAGCGGGAGCTAATCCGTCAGCTGGGCATGCGGTTTTTTACGATGCGCGAGATTGATGAGCGCGGCATGAGCGCCTGCATGGATGAAGCAATAGCGATCGCGTCGAAGGCTTCGGGCGGTTATGCGGTGACTTTCGATGTAGACGCGCTTGATCCAACCGATGCACCCGGTTCGGGAACGCTCGTGCGAGGCGGGATGACTTACCGGGAGTCTCACCTTGCACTCGAAAAGATCGCTGAAGCGGGCGGGATGTGTTCGCTCGAGATAGTTGAAATCAATACTGCGCTCGATGTTAACAACAAGACGGCTGAGTTAGGCGTGGAACTAATTCTCTCGGCGCTGGGAAAAACAATTCTTTAAAGGGAACGGAGCAGGCACTTGGCGAAAAAACTCCGCGTCGGAGTCATCTTCGGCGGACGATCCGGTGAACATGAAATTTCTATTCGTTCGGCCGCCGCCGTTATCGGGGCCATCGATAATCGGAAATATCAAGTCATTCCGCTGGCAATAACCAAGGAAGGGAAGTGGCTAGCACCCGGCGCAGCTATGGACCTTCTGCCCGGCAGCTCCAGAGCTCACCTGACGACGAGCCTCGATTATGACAGCACCGGCGACATAGCGATTCTCGGCGATCCTTCGCATCAGGGCCTAACCTCGCTTCATACACAGGGCCGGCAAGTAGCCACATCGAAACTCGACGTCGTTTTTCCTGTCCTCCACGGACCGTACGGAGAAGACGGCACGCTTCAGGGATTGCTGGAAATGGCTGACATCCCGTATGTCGGTTGCGGCGTTGTCGCCTCAGCTTGTGGCATGGATAAGGTTGCGATGAAGATGTTGTTCGCACAGGCGGGTATGCCGATTTGTAAGTATGTCTGGTTTCTCCGTTCGCAGTGGAAGAGTGATCGGCCCAAAGTTATGCGGAGAATTGCGCGGGAGATCGGTTTCCCGTGTTTTGTAAAGCCCGCGAACCTGGGGTCCTCGGTTGGTATTTCCAAAGCGACGGATAACGATTCGTTGATTCAGGCGGTAGCACTGGCTGCGCAATACGACCGCAAGGTCATAGTCGAAGAGTTGGTTGATGCGCGCGAATTGGAATGTGCGGTGCTTGGTAACGATGAACCGGATGCAAGTCTGCCCGGCGAATATGTTGTTTACGACGAAGCCGCTCGTTTTTTGGATTACACCGAGAAGTACGCCAGCACCGGGCACGTCAAGTTTGTAGTACCCGCACCTGTCTCGAAAGCTTTGAGTGAAAAGATTAGGCGCCTCGCGATCCAGGCTTTCCAGTCCGTGGATGGATCGGGACTGGCGCGGGTTGATTTCTTTCTTACCAGAAATAAGAGCGAGTTGCTGGTTAACGAATTGAATACCTTGCCGGGTCTAACTGAAGTGTCGGGATATCCCAAGATGTGGGAAGCGTCTGGTCTGCCCTTTCCTGGGCTCCTGGATCGTCTGATCGAACTTGCCTTCGAACGTCATCACGACAAACTGGAAACCAAGAAGAGTCTCTGAGCAATCCCTACGCGTCATAGGTTTGAAAATCGAAGGGAGCGTTCAGCGTTTCGGTGAACGATAACCTTTGCGAGTGCGCACTGTAAGGTCAGGCCGTGAGAGTTTAACCTCCAGACTTCGCCAACGACCGTCGCGCACTTGATCGGCCGGCCGGAACGCAATGGTATATTGACGTCCCAACTCCTTGGCGATGCTGGCAAACGCATCACGCAACGCCGGCCCGCCGGGAGTAGCGATAAAACGTCCGCCACTCTTCTCTGCAAAACTTTTCAACAGCATGGCGCTTTGCTGATTTCTGGTAACGTTGCCGTCATTCGCCGACATATCGACTGCGTAAATGCCCGCACCAACTGCAAGGGCCGCCTGGAGAGCTTTGCCGGAAGACGCTTTACTCTGCGTGTCTACTCCGTCAGAGAGAACGATAATCGCCTTGCGCTGCTCTGGCCGAGCGGCAAGTGTTTCTCCGGCCTGCACGATCGCATCGTACAGGGCTGTCATTCCTTTCGCGCGAAGACCGAAAGCCATAGGCGCCAAGTCACGTCCGGAAGAGAAGTCCTGAACCCGTTCAACGCTATGATCAAAATTATAGACAGCTGCAACGTCCTCGGGGCGGAGTCCGTCGAGAAATCGAATCGCCGCAGAGCGACCAAGTGACAAACGACTTTCCATGCTCCCGGAAGTGTCTAACAGGATCACGGCGGCGAAGGGCGACTCCTGCGCGCCAAAACTCGAAATCAGTTTGATAGGGACCTCACGACCTTCTTCAAAGACTTTGAAGTCTGCCAGTTTCAATCCCGGAACATACTGCCCAGCCTTATCCGATACGGTTACATTAAGGACAACCAGATCGGTATCCACTCGAACCACATCATCGTGCTGGGCTGCCGCCGGTAAGACGACGAACAATATGATCGCGTTTATTGCAAGAATGAACTGCATGGGCCGGTGGGTTTTGCGTAGAAAGCTCAACCAGGTCTACCTTAGCGGGCGAAAGTGCGAACGATTCGAATTAGTTCAAGTAAAACATTAGCCTCTTCTATGATCGATGTCGACACGACGCGCCTCGGCGTCTTTAAGACTCTTTCACTAAGGGAAGAGGATACCTTGGCGACACTCTCAACTGCTGCAGCCAGGTCGCCGGGCTTTTCTTCAAGTACAACCTCATCCTCTGAAGCCCCTGCTTCCGAACGAATCTTCTTTGTAAGCTTCTCAAGCTTCTCAAGTTTCTTCATGTCATCTGAGTTAAGGGCCTGCTTCTTCTTGAATGAGGTAGCTAGTTCGCGGCCAAGGTCGGAAGCGTCGCGGGCCCTTGTCAGATTTTCCTGGTGCTCTTTTTCCGCGTATCTGATCGCCCGTTTGGCGCGTAGCTCGTCGTCAAGTGCCGTGGGGCCCTGGTCATCCGAGCCCGGGGAACTCTTTTCGGCGGACATGGAGGTCGGAGGCGTCGGAGGGCGGATAGTTTGCGCGTGGAGTTCGCGCTGGAGGCTAAGCAGAACTACGGCAAACAACAGGATTCGTAGCGATAATTGAATAATTCTTTGCATTCGCTGAAGTATGCGGCAATTAACTCGAAGATAAATTGAGGAGGAGAAGACTGAACCGCTGACACTCTGACGGATATGCACTTTGATTGGTTGTACGCTGGTGATCGCTAAGAATCTCATTTGAGCGTATTTCAGCCTGTCGTCAACCTGGTGCAACGCATCCGGAGTAAGGATTGAGCCAAAGCCCATCATTCAGCTGACCCATTACTTTAATTCTAGTCGCCATGCCGACCTCTCATCAACAACTTGAAAAGAGACGTCTTCACCAAGTGTGAAGGTAAGAAACTTCATTAAGTTCCACTCTAAGGAACCCGCGCCGGGTTATCAGGCGAATTGAGAAACTCACCGCGGCTCGATGAAGGGCGCGGAACAACTACAACCCTGGGCTGAAGTCTCTTCGGCGGCCGCTTTTGTCCCTGCCCGGTTGTGTAGGAAACGAGGGCAGAGTCGGGCCCGGTCCTTAACGCAACGAGGCGCACCGAGCTGAAATCTTGCGCCGGCAGTTTGAGAGCGTAGCGGCCCTCTTGATTCGGCTCCAGCAACGGCGGACTCACCAGCGCATTCTTTCGCTCAGTTGTTCCATCGTTACGCCGTTTCAGTTCCAACTCCACGGCTACCCCAGACAACGTCTCCTGCGAAATATTCTTTACGGATCCAGCAATGGTTGTTTGACCGCCGCTGAGAAGTGCTTCGTCTACGAGGATGTGAGCCCTGGGCGGGCCCTTGGGGACGTTGGCATTGCTGGATTTGATCTGCTCGGGCGTAACCATGTTCTCTTTGGCGTACCGGTTCCGAAAATAGAGATAGCCGGCAAGTAAGCCCGTGGTCAAAACCAGCGCGAGCGCAGCTGCAACCAACTTTCTTGCATGCGAGGTCTTCTCCTCGAGGAGCAATTCGGAGTTTATGGAATCACTTAACATAACGGGGATAGCTAAGGAGACACTTTAAGTTTGAAACTAGAGGGTTGGTTATCGTATTGCTTTACGGCGTTCGGCCTGGCGGGGCGGTGCCGGTTACTGCTTCGATAAGCGCTGACAGAAATTCTTCCTCGGCCAGGCCCAAACTGGGGAGGGTTATCCACTGGGCCGCGGAAGGGCTTTCCATTCTCCCTTCAACCTTTGCATTAACGGCGACATTCGCGCTGGCTCCGTCGATCGATTGCACCTCGACTGTGAGAGTGTAGCGGCCGCGCGTCCATTCACTGATCTCGGAGCTGGCTAAATCGGCATGCCTGCTCAGTTGAGAGTGCGAAACCAATGCACCTTTGACGAATGTATATGGCTGACTAACGATAATTCCGTCAGCTAACCTTGACGAGCTCTCATCGACGATCAGCTTTCGATCACGCATCACAGCTTCAACTGCTTTCAGGATCACGTCGCGGCGAGCTGGTAGCCGGTAAGGGTTGGGAATTGGAGGAATCTCTGGTGTGCGACCTTTCCCGAAATCTATTCCACGTCCGGCGCCTACGTCGGTCTTGCTGCCATTGATCGCGGGAGCGCGGCTTCCGCTGTCACGGACCCGTTCATTCGACTTGTCGACTCCTTTGCCTTGCCCTAAAGAAATTACCGCTGAACAAGTGAGCAGTAACAAGAGCGATGTGATCCGGATCATAGTAGACACCTTCCTTAAAAAAACCTGAAAACCTGGGAGTCGCAACTTGAGAATAGAGTAACGCCATACTATTTTCAAGGCACTCCTCTTGTTGATATTGAGTCAAACTCGATCACTGGCTACTCTGGTGTGCGTTCTCCTGATCACGACGCTGTTCCCACTCACGCAACGCCTTTACTCCCAGCTGAAAATCACGTTCCTGGGAATAAAAGTTATGCGCTCCATCATCCCGGCTCGGCTCGCGTACATAGTAAAGGTAATCCACTGACTGTGGATTAAGAGCGGCCTCAAGAGAACTTTCACCCGGCGAAGCGATTGGCCCCGGGGGTAACCCTGCGAATAGTCGCGTGTTGTAAGGGGAGCGGCGGTCCAAATAACTCTGATAGACTTTTCCGTCGTTGCGCCATTTGCCAGCCAGCTTTGATGCATAGATTACACTGGAATCGATGCCCAGAGGCATTCCCAACTTGAGCCGGTTGTAAATAACCGCAGCAATGACTGGACGTTCCGTTGAAAGTTTTGCTTCCGTCTCTATCAGTGATGCTGCGGTAACTATCTGACGTGGCGTGAAGCCAAGGTCGCCGGCTTTGAGAGACCACGCCTGCTTCCACTCCGTGCGAAAGCGTTTGACCATCAACGCGATTAGATCCGTCGGCGTCGCCTCTCGAGGAAATTCATATGTGGCAGGGTAGAGGTAACCTTCGAGGTTTTCGGCCACCGGATCTAAGTCTTTCACGAGGCTCGTGTCATTCATTAACTCCAGCGCAGAATCTGGGTCTGCGAGTTTGAGTTCGGGAATGCGGGCCATTGCAGCGGCGATCTCCCAGCGCGTCCAGCCCTCTACGACCGTCAAACGCAGGAATCGTTGCTCGCCTTCTTCAAGTTTGGAGATGACTTCCAATGGTGAAACAGGCGAAGGGAAGTCGTACTCTCCGGCGCGAAAACGAGACCCTGCTCCGGTCAGCTTCATGTATAACAGAACCGGCCACTCGTTTTTGATTACTCCCTCGTTGTTTAATTTCCTGATTACTGTGGCAGGAGACGAGCCGCGAGTGATCTCGATAAACTGCCCACTCCTGGAATGCTGAACCCGTCGGTTGAGGTCCTCATAAATCCAAACGGCCGTTGCGCCGGCGCCGAGCACCACAATCACAATGGCAACAATTAAGATTCGCTTCATAAAAATCTAACCAGCAGTTGTCTCAACAACACTCATGAACCTAATGTGCGTCTTTGGCTTTGACCTCAATGCGACTCCCATCAGCGCCGATGAAGTCAGCGAGGATTATAGCGGCAGCCTGACTGTCGAGTACTTTCAACGCCTCCCTGGGACTGTGGCCGGCATCGCGCAGTTGTTCAGCAGCTGCGACCGAGGTGAGACGTTCGTCTTGTAAAAAAATTGGGATTGTAAGTGATTGCGCGAACTTTCCAGCTATCTGCTGAACGCTTTCCGCCGCAGGGCCACTGGATCCATTCAGACCGAGGGGAAAACCAATCACCAGGGCTTTGGCGTCGCAGTTTTGGACTATACCAGCAACGTCTCGCAGCAGCTGTTTCCAGTTGGAACGGGCAACGGTAGGCAGTCTCCTGATCGAAATCAACAGCTCGTCAGAAATTGCCATGCCGACGCGTTTTTCGCCGAGATCGAGCGCCAGGATAGGTCCCGCCAAATTTGCCTGTTTACCGTCGCCCCTCATTTTGCCTTCCGGCCTGACGGCCGCTAATAAGTCCCTTAACTCTAACCGTTTGACGCCACGCAACCGCAGCGCAGCGAAAAGCAACTAAGCTTGCGTGCCCGATTTGCCGACTGTATGATACGACTGGCTCGTCGAGATGATAGCGAGCTTACCCGCAAGCGATCGAAACACGAGAGGTTTATTGATGTCATTCCGCACTAAATTTGGTCTCATCCTGTTATCAGCCACCCTCGCACTTTATACGGTAGTTGGCGGCTGGATTTCTACCCGCGCCCAACAACCAGCCAATGATCCCAACGCTCAGTTGCGCATTTTTGAGAGCGTGCTTCAACACATCCAGAACGACTATGTAGATGAGCCGAATATGGAGAAGGTTCGCGCTGGCGCATTGCGTGGGCTGGCGTACGGGCTGGATCCCTATTCAACCTATCTTACGCCCGAACAGGTTCGCGACTATAACGGAGGCGGGAAAGACAACCAGGCCGGCATTGGTGCGGAACTGTCGCAAGTGGCCTCGTATCTTTACGTGATTGCGCCGATGAAAGGTTCACCCGCCGACCAGGCTGGTGTTCGCGCGGGAGACATCATTGAGTACATTGACGGAAAAGCGACAAGAGACATTTCACTTTACGACGCCAAGCAATTACTTAATGGAGCGGCAGGCTCGGAGATCAAGCTGCGGATCCTCAGGGCTAATGCCAGTCCTTTAACGCTGGCAGTAAAGCGGGGGGCTTTCCGCTCACCTGCGGCGGAAGCAAAGATGGAAGCCGGCCGCATCGGCGTGCTGAGAATCAATAGTTTCGCAGACAGCGAGGCAGCGGACGTGAGATCACGCTTACAAGACCTGCTGAAGCAAGGTGCGCAAAAACTGGTACTTGATCTGCGCGGTACTGCAGGCGGTTCGATTAAGGAGGCTGTCGCGGTTGCCAACCTGCTGATTAAAGACGGCACGATTGCGCAGACTACCGGTCGCGAAGGAAAGACTCTTAAGACTTTTGCTGCAGATCCTAAAGCAGCAATCTTTGCAGGTCCTGTTGTTGTGTTGATTGACGCCGGGACCGCAGGGGCCGCCGAGGTCGTTGCTTCGTCATTGCTGGAACGAAACCGCGGTCAAATTGTGGGCGAAAAGAGTTTTGGAGCTGGCGCTGAGCAACAGCTTTTCACTCTGCGCGGAGGCGACGGTTTGCTTCTTACGACAGTAAAGTGGGCGAGCGCTAGTGGTAAGCCGTTTTTGGGAGAGGACCGTGCACATTCAGGAGTTGCCCCTTCGATTGAAGTTAAACGTCCTGAACTAGCCGAGTCGATCGATCCCGAAGATCTCACCGGAAACGATGATGACGCAGTGACAAAACCAAACCCGGCTCCCGACAAGAGAGAAGTGGCTCCGGAGCCGAATACTCCCAAGCCTGCGGCTGAAGACGTTCAGATGAAAAAGGCCCTGGAGTTGCTCAGGGACAACAAGCCGGCGCAGGTTCAGCGTGCAGCGTAAATCATATTGAGGCCCACACATCTACACGGCCAGGGATTCCCTGGCCGTATTCTTTTTCTCTCGCCGTCCAATAACTGATCATTTCGCGTAGTGATTCCTCATATCGGGTACATGTCCAATCCGTTTAATGCATCAGCCTTCATTGCAACTTTCTTGCATCTCTGCGTTTTGCCGAGAGATCCCTGAAAAATCGCGGTATAAACTAGACTTCTGCAAAGCTGGAATATCAGTGGGCGCTCAGGAACGCATGTTGCTCAAAACCAGGGTGAGCTTTTGCGCGACGAGATTTTAGCGAGGAGATTGAACGATGATTATGACAAACAAATTATTGCCGGTAGCTCTGATAGCCGCCCTCGTGGGCGGCTCGGTTGGAGCGTTGGTGATGCACAGTAAGAATCAATCCACGACGGCGGCAGCGTCTTCTGCCCCGGCCAGCGACGCCACATACGTTGCGGACAAGCAGGTGGCGACTGACCCATTTATGCCAGCCGCGTTTGATACGGCTGAAGAGCAGGGAGCCTACAAAGTGGGTTTTGCTGACGGTTTCCGCGCGGCTGAAGCAGGCGCTGCGGGTACTCAGGTTGGCTATAGCCCTAACCGTGTTGCCTATCGAAACACCGGCCGGCGATACGCCCACACTTCGAGCTCTCGCTCATACACCACGTCTCAGCCGCGCAGTCGCAGCTTTTGGCAGAAACACCGCGACAAGCTGACGGTAGCGATTGGTGCTGGTTCCGGTGCTGCGGTTGGCGCGCTGATTGGCGGCAAGAAGGGCGCCGCGATTGGAGCTTTGGCGGGAGGTGGCGGTTCCGCCCTCTACACCTACAAGCTTCGTAATCGTAACCGCCGTTACTAAGTACTCCTCTCTCATATCGGGGCAGTTGCATTCTGGCTGCCGCGTTGGAAGAATCGCTTGCGCTGGATATCGGCGCAAGTGATTCTATTTGGCTTTAGAACGTCCAGATCGTTCCGTCCGCATGACAAACACATGACCTTGATAGACAGGACAGCATTCCTGGGATGCCTGCTGGCCTTTGCCATCATGGGTTCAGGAGTTGTAGGCGCAGGTCATAGTTCAGCGCAGAGTCAGAAAGTTCCGCCCGCCCAGAGGCCGGCACCAAAGACGACGCCGCGCAACGACTCGTCGGAAGACATCGACCCCGATGTAATTCGAGTCGATACTGATCTAGTTAACACTTTCTTCACAGCGGTAGATCAGGACAGACACTTTATTACCACGTTGCGATCCAACGACCTCCGTATTTTCGAGAATGAAACTCCACAAGAGATTAGTCTTTTTGAAAGAGAGACGAACCGGCCTCTAACGCTCGTGATCCTCGTTGACACGAGTAAGTCTCAGGAGCGAACTCTGTCGGATGAGAAGAAGGCAGCCAAGACATTCATCAGCTCTGTTGTTAGGCCGGAAGTCGACAAGGTGGCGATCGTTTCCTTTACTGGCCGGCCTACCGTTGAACAGGACCTGACTGAAAATCTGAAAAAACTTAATCGAGCAGTGGAGCGAATGAAGGTGGAGTTCCCTGCAGACAATCCTGACTGCGAAGCTGTGAAGTCACCTCAGGAAGATCCGCTTTGTTGGACGAGTATCTGGGATTCGGTTTGGGCCAGCACCAATGAGGTTTTAGCCAAGAGCCCGGAAAACTCCCGGCGCGCCGTCGTCCTCTTGAGTGACGGCGACGATACTGCGAGTACGATAAAACGTCAGGAAGCAATCGAATCGGCCCTCAAGAACAACGTCGCCGTCTACAGCATCGGAATTGGCGATCCGGAGTTTTATAAGATCGAGAAAGACTCTCTGGAGAAACTATCGAACAGGACCGGGGGTCGCGCGTTTTTTCCGCGCAGTGAGAGTGAATTGCAACGCGCGTTCGTGCAAATCCAGGACGAACTGCGTTCGCAGTATGTCGTTGCGTATTCGCCAAAGAACAAGGCCCGCGACGGTGGCCGCCGGCAGGTCAAACTCGAGATCGTCAATCCGGAATTAAGGCGACAAAAGCTCCAGCTGGTTTACCGCCAGAGCTACTACGCTCCAAAACAGTAATTAAGCCAAACTCTACAATGGAATGTTGCCGTGCTTCTTAGGTGGGTTGGTGTCTCGCTTATTCTCGAGCAGACGCAAAGCGCGGATTAGTTTCGGGCGGGTTTGGGCCGGTTCGATCACCTCGTCAACAAAACCACGCTCTGCAGCAACATAGGGATTGGCGAATTTATCTTCAAGCTCGATGATTCGCGCTCGTCTCGCGGCTTCTTTGTCTTGCGCCTCATTTATCTCGCGCCGGTACAGAACGCCAACAGCGCCCTCCGCTCCCATCACAGCAATTTCCGCCGCCGGCCACGCAAAATTGACATCCGTCCTGATGTGCTTTGACGCCATCACACAATAGGCGCCGCCATAGGCTTTACGCGTGATGACGGTGACTTTCGGCACAGTCGCTTCCGCGAACGCGTACAGAAGCTTTGCGCCATGCCGGATGATCCCGCCGTGTTCCTGTGAAACTCCCGGCAGGAATCCCGGAACATCTTCAAAGGTGACCAGGGGAATATTGAAACAGTCACAAAAACGAACAAAGCGCGCGGCTTTGACTGACGCGTCAATGTCGAGAACGCCCGCCAGATAAGCGGGCTGATTGGCCACTATGCCGACGGAACGCCCCCCAAGACGCGCGAAACCGATACAAATATTGGGCGCATAGTGCTGCTGCACTTCAAAGTAGTAGCCGTCGTCAACGACGTGATGGATCACTTCCCGAATGTCGTAAGGTTGGTTAGACGCCTCGGGCACCAGCGTATTTAGTTTCTCTGCCGTCCGCTCGGGAGAATCAGTCGCCTGCAGACGCGGAGCATCTTCGAGGTTGTTAGACGGAATAAATGACAAGAGTTCGCGCACCAGTCGTAATGCATGCTCATCAGAGTCGGCTGCAAAGTGCGCCACTCCGGACACGCGATTGTGCGTCACTGCCCCTCCCAACTCCTCTTTCGTGACGTCCTCATGAGTGACGGTTTTGATAACGTCCGGCCCGGTAATAAACATGTAGGACGTATCTTTGACCATGATGTTGAAGTCAGTTATTGCCGGACTGTAGACCGCGCCCCCGGCGCACGGTCCCATCGTGCAGCTAATCTGTGGAACCACCCCGCTGGCGAGCGTATTGCGCAGAAAGATGTCCGCGTAACCACCCAGACTGAGCACGCCTTCCTGAATGCGGGCGCCTCCAGAGTCGTTCAGACCGATAATGGGAGCGCCGACCTTTATTGCCAGGTCCATCACTTTGCAGATTTTCTCCGCGTGAGTTTCCGAAAGGGAACCGCCAAACACAGTGAAGTCCTGGGCAAACACAAACACGCGGCGTCCATCGATCAATCCGTGACCGGTAACAACGCCGTCGCCCGGATAGAGTTGTTGATCCAACCCGAAATCGCGCGAGCGATGTACGACGAGTTTGCCGAACTCCTCGAATGTTTCTTCATCAAGGAGAAATTCAACGCGCTCCCGCGCCGTCATCTTCCCCGCGGCATGCTGCTTTTCAGCGCGCGCCAGCCCGCCTCCCAGTTCCGCCTTGCGTTGACGTTCGCGAAGCTTCTCCAGTTTCGATTTCGCTTGCTGCGGTTGTTGTTTCGAGGTCATGAATTATTCTTTCACTGAAATGCGGGATCGTTGAAGGGAAAAGCTCGAGTTTCAATCAGGTCGATCAACTCGGCTAATGCCTGTCGCGCGCGCTTCTGAACCTTTTCTGAGTAGCCGTAGCGCAACGCGTTTTCTTCAAAGTCTTCAAGGTCTACGATTTGATAAGAGAAATCAGGTTCAACCAAAATATCAATATCAAGATCGATATAGCTGAGAACTTCGCCGGCAAACTGCGGCGGGACATTTACGTTGCAGTAGTAGTTCCGCAGCTCGCCCCCCGGGTGTGAAAAGCGGAACACGCTGTACCAGCGATCGAGCCAATAATATTCGATACTGGTCGTTCCGTTGACAATCGTTCCTAAGAGTTCGTGAATGACTTCCTGATCGAAAACTGCATCGAGAACGATTAGCGAACCCGCTTGCCTCAAGATTTTTGCGGGCCAGCTACGATGTTCAGAGCCGTCGTATTTGCACGCCCGCACTTTGATCATCGTCACTTGCGACCGCTTTTGCGCCAGTCGGCTAAAAACTGCGCCTGGCCCTTGTCGGTTAACGGGTGATTGAACATCTGATCGATTACTTTAAAAGGCATGGTGGCAACGTCCGCCCCGAGCCGTGCCGCCTCAATCGCGTGAATCGGGTGCCGAATGCTTGCCGCAAGCACCTCAGTTTTCCAACTGTAGTTGCGATAGACTTCAATGATATCGCTCAGAAGTAGCAATCCATTTTCGCCGATATCATCAAGCCGCCCGATGAAAGGGCTGATGAATGATGCGCCGGCCTTTGCGGCAAGGATTGCCTGGGCCGCCGAAAAGCAGAGCGTAACGTTAACTTTTATGCCCTCGCTGTCGAGCTTATGCGTAGCGGTAAGTCCGGCGCGCGTCAGAGGGCATTTGACGACAACATTACTGGCGATGGCCGCGTACTCTCGCCCTTCACGAACCATCCCTTCGATATCTTCGCTCGTAACTTCCGCTGAAACCGGCCCGGACACGAGTTCGCAAATCGCGGCAATGTGCTGCTTAAAATCTACGTCTCCTTCCTTCGCAATCAATGACGGGTTCGTGGTAACTCCGTCGGCAATGCCGACGGCAGCGGCTTCACGAATCTCATTCAAATTTGCTGTATCCAAAAAAAACTTCATAACTGCCTCCTACTCTAAATGATGCTGGAAACTATCTATGTGGTTAATCCTGCGACTATCGTGGATGAAACTGCTCGACTCGATTGCGCAGGGTGCCAATTCCTACAACCTCTACCTCTACTACGTCGCCAGGTTTTAGGGAAGAGACGCCGGCAGGAGTACCGGTGGCGATTACGTCGCCCGGGAATAGCGTCATGATCTCGGCGATGTATTTAATCAGGAAGGGAACTGGAAAGGCCATATCAGATGTGCGTCCGCGTTGTTTAACGTCGTCATTAACCCGAGTAACCACCTGGACATCAAGTGGATTGATGTCAGTCACGATCAGGGGGCCTATGGGGCAGAACGTGTCGAACGATTTCCCGCGGGTAAACTGAACGTCTTTGCGTTGCAGGTCGCGAGCTGTCACGTCATTGATGCAGGTGTAACCGAGCACGTAGTCGAGGGGATTCTGTTCATTTGAAATTCGACGCGCCTGACGGCCAATGATGACGGCCAACTCGCCCTCATGTTCAACCTGCTGCGACTGGTGGGGCAATTCAATGACGTCGTTTTCTCCTATTACCGCGGACGGCGCCTTTAAAAAGAGGAGCGGTTCGTCCGGCATCTTGTTGCCAAGTTCAGCGGCGTGTTCTCTATAGTTGCGGCCGACGCAGACGATTTTTGAAGGCTTCACTGGAGCGACCAGTCGAACATCCGCCAACTCCAGCGAACCCTGGGAGCGCGAGATGTCGTCAGACTCGAAGTACTCATGTGCTTCGACCGGATAGACAATGTCGTCCTCGATAACGCCATAGCGAGGCTCCGCGGCACTGGGATGAACGAAGCGGCACAGTTTCATTGTGCATCAGGGAACGGCTTCGGAAACGACTTCGGATGGCGGACTAACGTTTCCTGACTGGTCAGTTGCGGTCAAGTAGTAGTAGTAACGCTTTCCGGATTCGACGTTGTCGTCCTGGAAAGTAGTGCGGTCCAGCAACGTTGAAGTCAGTTTCTTCCAGCCCGGCTTCGAGAGATCAGGATCCGTAGAGCGATAAATTGTGTAACCGGCGACGTCTGCCTCCGGATTTGCGGGAAAGAAAATCGATAATCTTGCTGGGGCGGCCGCGATGGTTATCGATGACGGGGCGGAAGGCGGGAACGTATCTCGCGCCAAAATCGAAAGCGAATTGGAGTTGAGACTTTCAACCTGGGCGCCGTCTGTGCCGAGAGATACCGAGCGCACGAAGTATTGATAGCTTTCGCCAAATTTAAAGTTCTGGTCGGCGAACTGGGTTCCGGAAATGGGGGCGCTATTGAGGGGCGCATCGCCGCTGTTAGTCTGCGACTCATCAACCCGATACACGTTATAGCCCAGTAGATTTACCGGCGTCGATCCGTCGATGTTAGCCGCCGGTGGTCGCCACGTGACTGTGATCGCCGACTCAGCGAGTTCTTTGCCGTTGGTGATTAATACCGGTGGCGCCGCGACGCGCGCAGAGGGTTCGATCAGCAGGAAATTGGAAAACGCCGCGCGCTGACCAGAAGCGTTGACGAATCGAACAGCGTAGCGCAAGCGCGCCGGCTCACCGGCCAGTTCGAGAGTATCGGTGTAGGTCAGTATGTCTCCCGCAGTTTTGATCTCGTCGTAAGTGACGGACCCAATCAGCGTGGAACGAGCGGCAAATTCCTCCTCGGTAAGAGGCAACGGCGCCGTGGGCTTCTCTGCCAGGCGATAAACGTCGATGCGCCGAATGCTTTGCACGCTTTGATCCGGAGCATTCCGCAGCGGAGCAGGCCAACTGAGTGTTACCTGGTTGCCCCTCTGGGCGCCCGACAGGAGTTCCGTACGTTGCTGAACACGTTCCACTGGCGGCAATGGCGGACGTCGCTTCCCGCAGCCACCGGCGATACAAGCAACCAGCAGCGCCAAACACCAGGCCTTCTGTTTATTGGTAATCGAGGGAAACAAGATTCGAGAGGCAGCCGGCAAAGTTTCTCTCACAGAATGTAGCGACTGAGATCTTGATCTTTCACGGTATCCAGTAACTTGTCGTCGACGTATTTGGCGTCGAGATGTTGGTGCTTCTGTTGCAAGTCGGGCCCCTCGAAGCTGATTTCTTCGAGTAGCTTCTCCATGATCGTTTGCAGTCGGCGAGCGCCAATGTTCTCCGTCTGCTCATTAACACGTGCCGCGAAATTCGCGATCGCATCGATGGCATCTTCCGTGAACTCAATGGTAACGCCTTCAGTCTCCATCATGGCCTGATACTGCTTAATTAGCGCATTCTTGGGTTCAGTCAAAATACGTTTGAAGTCTTCAACCGTCAGAGAATCCAACTCAACGCGGATGGGAAAACGTCCTTGCAGTTCAGGGATCAGGTCCGAGGGCTTTGAGACGTGAAACGCGCCCGCAGCCACGAAAAGGATGTGATCGGTTTTCACCATGCCGTAGCGAGTGTTAACCGTGGTGCCCTCGACGATTGGCAGAATGTCTCGTTGCACGCCTTCGCGCGAGATATCCGGACCGTGACCTGACTCCCGGCCGGCAATCTTGTCGATCTCATCGAGAAAGATAATCCCGGATGATTCGACGCGTTCGATTGCTGCGCGGGCTACCTGATCCATATCGATGAGCCGCTCTTCCTCCTCTTGCATCAGGTGCTCCATCGCCTCATCGACGCGCAGTTTTCGCCGCTTCGAACGACCTTGAAAGATATTGCCCAGCATATCCTTCATGTTAATGCCCATTTCTTCGACGCCTTGCGGTCCGGCCAGTTCGATCACGGGAAAATTCTTTTCGCGTATCTCGATCTCAATGAGTCGATTGTCCAACTTGCCGCTGCGAAGTTGCGTCCGAAACTTCTCGCGCGAACGTTGAAACTGTTCATCGCGTCCGCTGCTATCGGGCTCGGTTATCGCTTCCTCTGTAGTGGAGTCAAAATCGTAAAGATTGGACGATCGTTGTGGCGGCAGCAGGATATCGAGGATTCTCTCCTCTACATTGAGTTCGGCTTTCTCAGCAATCTCTTCGATTTTCTCCTGACGGGTCATGTCAATGGAAATTTCGGTGAGGTCGCGAATCATGCTTTCGACATCGCGTCCTACGTATCCAACCTCGGTGAACTTGGAAGCTTCCACCTTGAGAAAAGGCGAGTCAGACATGCGCGCCAAACGGCGAGCGATTTCCGTTTTTCCCACACCCGTTGAGCCAATCATGATGATGTTTTTCGGCATCACGTCGACGGCCATTTCCGGCGGGAGTTTTTGGCGCCGAATGCGGTTGCGCAGAGCGACTGCGACGGCCCGCTTGGCGTTGCGTTGGCCGACAACATGCTTATCCAGCTCAGTGACGATCTGACGGGGTGTCATGTCGTCCAACCGAACTTCCTCGTCAACTTCTCCTGCTAGGTAAATAACCATCTTCCCTGGATTAAGCCTACTGATACGTGCGGACGGCTGTTATCCGACGGAGGACCCTTCCAGCTCCTCAACGATAATATTCTGATTAGAGTAGATACAAATCTCGCCGGCAATCGTCAGCGCCTCAACCGCAACATCACGCGCCGACATGCTCGTGTGTTTCATTAACGCTCTAGCCGCGGCCAAGGCAAACGTTCCACCCGAACCAATCGCCAGCACGCCATCGTCGGGTGCGATCACATCACCGTTACCGGAAAGGAGAAAAGAACTTTTGTTATCTGCAACGACAAGGAGTGCTTCGAGATGACGAAGGAGTTTGTCAGTGCGCCATTCCTTGCTGAGTTCGATAGCCGCGCGCTCGAGGTTTCCATGATACTGCTCCAGTTTGCTTTCGAAGCGAGTAAGGAGCGAAAAAGCATCAGCTGTAGCGCCCGCGAAACCTGCGAGAATTCGATCATTATAAAGCCGCCGAACTTTCTTCGCGCTGGCTTTCATAATGGTTTCACCGAGCGTGACCTGGCCATCGCCGGCAAGCGCCACACGACCGTCTTTGCGCACAAGCAAGACTGTTGTGCTGCGCACCCTGGGAGAATCGTTTTGCATCGCGATTGGCAATCACTATAGGAATTCGCGTGAATGTAAGTCAAGGCGTGCTTTATTTGCAGAATGTTCGTCAGCCTGCAATACCACACCTGAAGCTGAACTTTGCGCTGGCATCCGTTGCTGATAGATTATCAGCGGAGGATTTTTCCGAACCAAGAGGAAAATATGCACGATTACCGGCCCCGTATCGGCATCACGATGCGGATTGAATTAGACAGTGACCGCTTCTATTTATCGCGACATTATAGTGAGGCAATCGAAGCAGCAGGCGGCGCACCCGTTCATATCAGTCTGATTCCTGACGCGGCATACATCTCCTCGGTGATAGACAGCATGGACGGCATCCTGCTTCCAGGTAGCGACTCCGATGTTGATCCTTTGCGTTACGCACAGGAACCTCATGAGTCGTTGGGTGACGTTCATCATATAAAAGATGAAACAGACATGCTGGTTCTTGCCGAGGTAGAAAAACGCCGGCTGCCACTCCTGGGAATATGTTTTGGAATGCAGGTATTGAATGTTGCTCGCGGCGGAACGTTGATTCAGGATATCAAATCGCTACTACCCGGCTCGATCAAGCATCAACAAGGGGCGCCGCGCGACCGCCCTTCGCATCGCGTTAGACTGCTGGAGGGCAGTTTGGTTGCCACTCTAGCGGAAGCGGATGCCGCCGTGGTTAATAGTCATCATCACCAGGCGATCGAAACTCTCGGTGATGATCTTGTGGCTACTGCCTGGACCTCTGATGGGGTTGTAGAGGCCCTTGAAGATCCCCGAGCGAATCGCTTCGTCTCAGCCGTTCAGTGGCACCCGGAACTGGGCTGGAAACAGGACAAGTTGTCGCAAGCCTTATTTGCCCACTTTGTAAGCGAAGCAATCCGACACGCTCAGCAAAGCGTTGAGACTGAAGAAACCTCTGAGCAACTCTCCTCGTGACTGATTCAAAACCTTTCAAGAACAACTCTCACCCCAGCCAGGAAGGGAACTCGGAAGATTGTTCACTGGCATTGCGTGGTCGTGTCGCTCTCGTAACCGGAGGCTCCAGAGGAATAGGTCGCGCCGTGGTTGAGCGACTAGCCGAGTTAGGTTCACACGTTGCGGTTAACTACCACTCAAACGAGGGCGCAGCGGAAGCGGTTGTGGCGAGCGCACGAGCAAAGGGCGTAGAGGCCCTGGCTGTGCAGGGTGACGTGGCTGAATTGCGCGATGCGATTCGAATCGTCCAGGCTGTATTGGATCGATTTGGCCGCCTGGATATTCTGGTTTGCAACGCCGGCATCTGGGAAGGCGCTCCGGTTGATGAAATGCCGGAGAAGATTTGGGACAGGGCGATGGCGATCAACCTCAGGGGAAGCTGGACCATTTGCCGCGCTGCTATTCCTTCTATGAAGCAACAGCGATTTGGCAGAATTGTTATAGTGGCCTCCACCGCCGGCCAGCGTGGCGAAGCAGACTACTCCAACTACGCTGCCTCCAAAGGAGGGCAAATCGCTTTCACCAAATCACTCGCAACAGAACTTGGAGATTTTGGCATCAATGTTAACGCCGTCGCCCCGGGTTGGGTGGACACAGAGATGTCAGCGAAGGCTCTCGATGAAGGAGGCCGCGAAAGGATCGCCAGGGCAATACCCTTAGGAGAGATTGCAAGGCCGGTCGACATTGCCCTTCCGATCGTGTTCTTGTGCAGCGACTGGGCCCGTCACATTACGGGCGAGATATTAAATGTAAACGGGGGTTCAGTTCTCTGCGGTTAAAGGCTAATTGATTTACTTTAGGTTGCATCGGCCCATCAGACAATTCAAATGAAGAACTGTAAGGTTTCCGTCACTCTCGGACTTGAGAGATTACTTGAACGACACGTAGATCGTGTTCAGGGAGCAAGGGTGGGGCTGGTATGTAACCAGGCCTCTGTAGACCATAACCTGCAGCATGCGGCAGATCTCCTCCACGCTCATCGGGGCATAAATCTAATTGCCTTGTTCGGCCCGCAACACGGCATCCGCGGTGATGTTCAGGACAATATGATTGAAACCGAGCATGCCGTGGATCGGTCGACTGGATTGCCGATTCATTCGTTGTACAGCGAAACGCGAGAACCGACTGACACGATGCTTCAGGCTGTCGATGTGCTGATTTTTGACATGCAGGACGTCGGCTGTCGCATCTATACGTTCGCCTACACGATGGCGAATTGCTTACGAGCAGCGAAAAAACTGGGGAAAAAGGTGATTGTTTGTGATCGCCCAAACCCGATCACAGGAGCAGGCGTCGCGGGGAATGTGCTTGAGCCGAAGCAGGCTTCATTCGTCGGGCAGTTTCCCATTCCTACTAGGCACGGTATGACGCTCGGAGAACTGGCCCGCATGTTCAACGAACACTTCGGGATCGGCTGCAGTCTGGAAGTGATGCCGATGGAGGGTTGGGCAAGAGAGTACTGGCAGGACGAGACGGATGCACCCTGGGTCATGCCATCACCTAACATTCCGACAATCGATTCCGCAACAGTCTTTCCCGGCACTGTGCACTTCGAAGGAACCCAGATGTCTGAGGGAAGGGGAACCACCAAACCATTCGAACTGGTCGGTGCACCTTATGTACAACCTGAGGAATACGCTAAGCGACTAAATGACCTCGGCTTTCCGGGGGTATTTTTCCGAAGTTGCGTCTTCCGGCCAACTTTTCAAAAACACGGCGGCGCGAGTTGCGGGGGAGTGCAAGTTCACGTGACTAACCGCGATCAGTTTGAGCCGGTAATCGTGGGAGTAGCGATGGTCAAACTTGCCTATGATATGTACCGTGAAGACTTCCGCTGGAAGGAGCCGCCTTATGAATACGTTTACGATCGTAATCCTTTTGACGTCATTGCCGGAACGTCAAGTTTGCGAGAGTCGTTCGAGCGCGGTGATTCGTTAGAGTCGATCCAGGCAGCGTGGCAAGCACCTTTGACGAAGTTTTCGGAGGTGAGACAGAAGTATTTGCTGTATTGATCTCTGAGGTCACTGTTAATGTGGGCAATCAAGGGTCGTGGCGCCGACGCTTAAGAAATCGGGTGAAGGCTGATCAAGAGAAAAGGAAAAGTTCGAAACAAGGCGGTCTTTAGTTAACGTAAGACCTTAAATAGAAACCCGACGAGGATTGGAGGATAAGTATTGCAGAAAGAGAAGTCGCGAGATCTGGTTCATGAACCGGCCCCAACGCGGGCCTGGATGATGGGAGCAGCCGGCTGGCTTTGCCCTGGGGCGGGCCACTTCTTGCAAGGACACTGGCTGCGAGCCCTGCTTTTGGGCGGAGCGGTGTGGATTTGCTTCATCTGCGGTTTCGTTATGGGTGGTCACCTTTTTAGATTTACCGGAGCTGAACCGGGTCTGACCTCGGTGCTCCAAATACCACCGATGATTGGTAATCTCGGAACGGGACTCCTCTATATTGTTTGCTGGCTCCTTGGCGTCGGATTCTCGAATGACCCGCAGCAGGCCGCTCTGGCAACCTTCGAATATGGTTGGACGTTTCTGATAATCGCCGGATTGCTTAACTACCTCGCTATGCTCGACGCTTTTGATATCGCCGCTGGGAGGAAGTCGTGAGACATTTTCTGGTAATGGCTTTGTTTGCCCTCTTGGCCGCCGTCGTATTTGGTACCGTCGCGAAGGACCAGGACAAGGATCGGCTGATTTACGGAGTCAAAGTATTTGCGGAATTCATGATCATCGGTCTCGCCCTGGCTTGGGTTCTGTACTTCATTCCGCCTGGTCAGTGAAGCCAGAAGAGCAAAACGGCAAACCGTGGCAAAGGTGCTTTAACGGCAGAGGTCCCTGAATGGCTCTTTCGGAGACGGAAGCTTTAGTGCTGCGGACCTATAATCTGGCTGAGGCAGACAAAATTGTAGTTTGTCTCACGCGAGGCAACGGCCTCATTCGTGGTGTGGCCAGGGGTTGCAGGCGATTGAAAAACCGATTCGGAGCCGCACTCGAACCCTTCACGCTGCTGCAGCTCTCGTTTTATCAAAAAGAACACCAGGAACTCGTCTCACTGCGCCAGGCTGAAATCCTCAAGTCTCACTTTAACCTTTTAGGTGATGCCGAAATTCTTGCAGGATTGGCGTATATGGGCGACCTCGTAATTGACTTCTCGGCGCCATACCAACCCAATGAAAAGCTTTTCAGAATGTTGAAAGCCTGTCTCGATGCCGTCTCAGAGTCGCCCGCTGATATTGAAACGATCTTGAGATACTTCGAGGTCTGGCTATTGAAGCTGGAAGGCTTTCTGCCGGACATTCGGCGGTGCGGCGAGTGTCACGGCACTTTCAATGAGAACGACATGGCCTTCATGGGGTCAGATCTGATGCTTCGATGTCGTGCCTGCAGCCACGGCCTTGGCACTGCCTTGTCACGCAAAGTGCATCAGCGACTCTGGGCGACACAACGACTCGGACCGGAGATCTTTGCTAAAGAATCACATGAGGTTCCCCCTAAGACGATTCGGGAATTGGGTGAACTAACACATCAGCTAATCGGAAGAGTCCTCGAGAGACAGCCTCGAGTTAGACCAACCTTTCAATGAGCGCCTGCCAACTTAGTCTTCCAACGTTTCTTGCCTAGAATTCAAGCGAATGAGATCGAGAAAGCTAATTGCCGATTACGTTGCTCGCGCAGCACTCCCTTACGTGTTTCTGACTCTCCTTCTGTTGACGGCTATTCTATTTGCACAACAGGCCGGACGATTTGCCGAACTCGCGCTTTATGCACAGATTCCCATTTCAGTACTGTCGCAGTTAGGCGCAGCCTTCCTCCCGGGAGTGTTGGTCCTGTCTTTACCCACCGCTGTCCTGACAGGAATCATTATCGGTTTCGCGCGGATGGGCAGCGACAGCGAAATTGTGGCGATGAGAGCGGCCGGTGTGGGTACCTGGACCATGCTGTGGCCAGTTCTCATCATCGGACTGCTGGTAATGGGTGCAACTACTTATATTCAGCTAGTTGAGGCGCCGCGCGCAGCTCGAGATCTGAAAAGGGCGGCAGTGGAGAGTGCTCTCAGAAAACTCGAATCACCAGTCGACCCGAGAACCTTCAATACAGAAATACCGGGTTACGTGATCTATGTGCGTGACGGTGACAAAGCGACAGGATCATGGGGTCGGGTCTTTATCTACTCTCAGCAAGCAGATGAATCAGTTCGGGTGGTCACGGCGCGATCCGGGCGGATCGATTCCTCGGGTGACGTCTCGGAGTTGGTATTGCGCGACGCGGTTGCGTTGAAGATTCCAGCGGAAAAGATAACCGACAAGAGTTCTTATGTGGTTGAGAGATTGGATCAGCTTCGCCTCGCGATAAACACAGGCAGGGCAGCGTTGCTCGCCCGGCTGAATGGAGCTGAAACCGATCCGGATGAAATGGACTGGCAGGACCTGACTAAGCAAGCGTCCTTCGGAACGCCCGAACAACGTCGCGCCAGTGAAAGAACGCTACACCGCAGGTTGGCGCTTTCTGTCTCTCCTCTGATCTTCGCCTTGCTGGGCGGCGCGCTCGGAATGCGAGTCAGGCGGGGAGGAAGGGGACTGGGTGTTTTGCTCGCGATTGCCATTCTGGTGATCTATTACCTTGTTTCACTGTTGGGGGAAGCACTTTCGCGAGCGGGAACCGTTCCACCTGCTGTGGGCGCCTGGGCTGCGACTATCTTAATGGTCTGCTTGAGCCTCGTCTTCCTGTTGGTTCAGCGGCTCCCCTCAATCACAATTGGTGCTCGTCGCCTTGATGCGAGTTCTCGTGAGCGGAGTCGGAAGAAACCGAAGCCCGACACCTCAACGCACACGCTGGGTGCCGGGCGTTCCGGATTTCCCAGCCTGCTCGATATCGGATTGTTTAGAACGCTGGGTTCCAACTTTCTCTTTACCTTCGTTTCACTGGTAGCGATTTTTATTGTTTTCACACTCTTTGAATTGTGGCGCTTCATCGCAGCTAACCGCGTCGGTTTTGCACTGGTCTCCCGATATATTCTCTTCCTTCTGCCGCTTATAACTGTTGAGATATTTCCGGCGACGATGCTGGTGGCGGCGCTTATGACCTACGCCTTGTTGGCCCGACGCAACGAAACGATCGCCTGGTGGGCCTCAGGGCAAAGCGTCTATCGCCTGATGGTTCCCGGGCTGGTCTTTGCCGTTGCCGCTGGGGCCTGCGCCTGGGTTGTCCAGGAACACCTAATGCCCTACAGCAACGTCAAGCAAGACTCGCTGCGAGCGCGAATCAAGGGAGGGGAAGCGCGCGCCACCACCGGGACCGGCCGACAGTGGTTAGCCTCAGCCGAAAGCAACCGTCTGTATTCTTATGAATTCAATGAGCAGACAAATGCTTTGGAGCAGCCGACAATTTATGAGTTCGATGCAGCCGGAGTTCATCCGACCAATGTGACGACCGCCAACACCGGAGTTTGGATCGGAAGCAACCGTGTTGCATTAAGAGATGCCGAGGTTTTGACCTTCAAAGGAATGCAGATTGAACGGCAGATCGCTCCACAAATAGAAGCGGCAATCGAGCCAGTCAATATACTTAAGCCGACGATAGACAGGCCTTCTCAGTTAAGCGCGACTGGTTTAAGCAGCTATTTAAGTGCGGCTCGCCGCCGCGGAGTCTCGGTCTCAGCTCTGGCTGTAGCGCTACAGCGTAAGTATGCAGCGCCTTTTAGTGTGATCGTAATGGCCTTCATTGGAATACCGCTGGCGTTGTCTTTTGGCAGGAGGGGAACGGTAGTAGCGCTGTGTGGGGCAGTAGGTCTCAGTATCGCTTACTGGGGTGTCGGCGGAGGGTTACAGCAGCTTGGCAATCTGGGATTGCTGCCCCCGGCAGTGGCCGGATGGTCACCTGCAATAATATTCGCCGCTGCCGGGAGCTATCTTCTATCTCGAATTCGAACGTAAGCGCTACGTTCCCATCTCCCAACTCGAGATGTACTCCATCTGTTCCGACGTGAGCGTGTCGATACTCATTCCCAGAGCACGCAGTTTCAAGCTGGCAATTTCAGTGTCAACTTCCTTAGGTAGTAGGTGAACGCCCGGGTCGAGCTTACCCTTGTTCTTCACCAGATACTCAACCGAAAGCGCCTGATTCGCGAAGCTCATGTCCATGACGCTGGCGGGATGGCCCTCGGCCGCTGCAAGATTAATCAAACGACCTTCACCGAGAACGATAATGCGCCGGCCGCTGGCTTTGACTTTGTACTCATCGACGAACGGCCGCATGTTCACAGGCGCTTCAGACATTTCACCGAGTGCTGTTAGATTGAGTTCGAGATCGAAGTGTCCACTGTTACAAACGATCGCACTATCTTTCATTTTCTTGAAATGTGCTCCATCGATAACGTGACGGTTACCAGTAACGGTAACGAAGATGTCCCCAAGCGGGGCGGCCTCGGCAATCGGCATAACGCGGAAACCGTCCATTACTGCTTCCACAGCTTTAATCGGATCAATTTCCGTGACGATAACGTTAGCACCCATGCCCCGCGCCCTCAGGGCCACCCCTTTGCCGCACCAGCCATAACCGACCACGACGAAATTGCGACCCGCGAGCAGAATGTTGGTGGCGCGAATAATCCCATCCAGTGTCGACTGGCCAGTACCATACCGGTTATCAAAAAAGTGCTTTGTCTGAGCGTTATTCACGGCGATTGAGGGAAAGGTTAAAACGCCGGCAGCCTGCATTGCCTCGAGTCGTTGGATACCCGTCGTGGTTTCTTCAGTTGATCCGATAATTTCAGGAACCTGGCTGGCTCGCTCCTTGATCAAAGTCGCCACCACGTCGGAACCGTCATCAATAACCACGTCTGGATGGCTGTCGAGGGCAGTGCGCACGTGGCGATTGAACGTGTCCGTTGATTCGCCTTTGATTGCGTACACGGGGATTCCCCAATCCTGAACTAAAGAAGCTGCAACATCATCCTGTGTAGAGAGGGGATTAGAAGCAATTAGAACAGATTCGGCGCCGCCTGCCTGTAAAGCTCGAGCAAGATTTGCGGTTTCTGTGGTGATATGTGCGCACGCGAGAAGCTTCACGCCCGCGAGAGGTTTTTCCGATCCGAACCGTTCGCGGATCAACCTAAGGACCGGCATCTCGCGTTCGGCCCACTCAATACGTTGCTTACCTTTGCCGGCCAAACCAATATCTTTCACGTCATATTCAAGCGAACGTGTTGCGCTCATATAAATTTTCCTCTTTTGAAATTGAGATTAGTTATTCAGCCGTTCAAATTCCGGCGGCAGCCCGTAGCGTCTCAGCCTTGTCCGTCTTTTCCCAGTTGAAACCATTTTCTTCTCGACCGAAATGTCCGTAGGCAGCAGTCGCTTTATAAATAGGCCTGCGAAGATTAAGTTCTTCCATGATTCCGCCTGGAGTCAGAACGAAGCTGTCACGCACGAGCTTCGCTAAAGCATTTTCACTGATTCGGCCGGTGCCTTTGGTATCGACCATCACAGAGACTGGCTCCGCCACGCCGATAGCATAAGCGAGTTGGACCATACAGCGATCCGCAAGACCAGCGGCGACGATGTTCTTGGCGACGTAGCGAGCCATGTAGGCGGCAGAACGATCTACTTTCGTGGGATCCTTACCGGAGAAGGCGCCGCCACCATGAGGCGCATAACCGCCATAGGTGTCGACAATAATCTTCCGGCCCGTAAGCCCGGCATCACCCTGAGGCCCGCCGGTAACGAAGCGCCCGGTTGGGTTGATGTGGTACTTGGTGTTCTCATCCAGAAGGTCGGCCGAGACCGTGTGCTGAATCACTTTTTCCTGGATTTCCGAACGGAGTTGTTCGTTGGTTACATTCGGATCATGCTGGGAGGAAATAACAACCGCCTCAACTCGAAACGGGCGCCCATCGCGGTATTCGATCGTCACCTGAGATTTGCCATCAGGCCGAAGGTAAGGAAGGTCACCGGATTTACGGGTCTCGGAAAGTCGCCTGGCTAGCATATGAGCGAGCTGAATCGGAAGCGGCATCAGCTCGGGTGTCTCATTGCAGGCATAGCCAAACATCAATCCCTGATCGCCGGCGCCGCCGGTATCAACGCCCATGGCGATATCCGGAGATTGTCGATCAAGCGCTGAAAGGACGCTGCAGGTGTCACAATCAAAGCCATACTTGGCTCTCGTATAGCCGATTTCGCGAATGGTGTCTCGCGCCACGCGCGTGTAGTCGATGCGCGCGTTGGTGGTAATCTCGCCGGCGATGACGACCAGGCCCGTGGTAACAAGAGTCTCACAAGCAACGCGCGCGGTTGGATCCTCAGTCAGGGCGGCATCCAGCACGGCGTCGGAAATTTGATCAGCTATCTTGTCCGGGTGACCTTCGGTTACAGACTCGGAGGTGAATAGAAAACCTGATTCAGTACTCAAGTAAACTCCTTATAGAACCACTATATGAACAGTGCAGGAAAAGACCGCGTAGGGTAGCAGTCAGGCTTAACGAGTGTCAACTCAGCGGGGCAAGCCTGTAAGCCTCTTATTGACGCAAATCATAGTAAACATTCAGCTGGCCGACTGTTCCAAAGACCTACCACTCTTACGAGGCTACCACGCGCCGCCCAGATTGACGGCTACGCGATTCAACAGAGCTTCATAACATAATATGTATTATCAGACGCAACGAACGTGGGCAAAACCCAGGGAGAGAGCGACGATTGATTAGAACGTTCTTTGTTCCTTTCTTTATGCGGGCTGGACGAGATGGAGCTTGGGCTCCCGTTGAGTTAGACCAACTTGACGCTATCCATTGCTTCCCCTACATTACGGCAACTTCCTAACTACAGTTTTCAAAGGACTATTTAAGAGTGGCCATCAAAATCGAGAATCAGCTTGAAAGAAAGCTTCCGCAGGACACGATCGCTCATGTTGAGAGTGCCTTTGATAATCTACCGCGGGAGCACACACGAGGAATCGAACGGATAAGATTAGTGGAATTCATTGCCGACCCGCGGCTAAAAGGAATACCCCAGGCGTCGGAGTTGCCCGGCCTTTACCATCCACGCCAGGGCCCGAAGGGTTCATGGCTGGAAGTGGCCGTCGGTGTGCTCCTTCCCACCAACAAACCGATCCATAAGCGAATCATTCCTCGGATGTCTTTCAAAGGTAATCTTGCGGCGATCATCTTTTCCCTGGTTGGTCAGCACTACCACCTGACGTTGCGACATTCGCTTAAGAAGACGCAGTTGGAGCCTGCAGTGCGCCTGTACACGGAGAAACAACTCAAAGCCTGGAATGAAAAGAGGCACACCCTTCGCGCCCGCTTGTTCAAGCCGATTCAGCCTACGCTCGAGCGCTGGGCCAGAGGCCTACAAAAGCGTGCGGCTGCGGAGAAGAAGAAAAGCGCAGCCGCAAAATAGCTTCGATGTCTGATTTGTGAATTGGCGTGAAGAGCTGATCACTCGGGACCGTGATTTCGATCCTCGATGCGACGAGCTGCTGAACGGAGTGCGGCTACTATATCCTTCTCATCTACAGCTGACCTGCGAAAGCGCAATTCCAGAGTAAATTCTCTCCCCGGAGAGACATACTTAAAAGAATAGGGTTTCGCTTCTGGAGTAATCCGAGGTCCCATTTCCTGGCGTCGCACTTCCCTCGCGTCGTCCCTCGTTAAGCCACGCGAAGCTATATCTTTCGCCAGTCGCCGCATTCCTTCATCATCTGGCTGACGGACGATCTGCAACAACATCGACTTCGCTGAAACGCCGGCTTCACGACAAATCTCCCGCACATCCGCAGGAATTGCCGCGATCGATAACGCTTCGGTGACGGTGCTCCGGCTCTTCCCTACCTTGCGCGCAACATCTTCGTGCGTATACCCGAATCGCTCGCAAAGACTCAGAAGGCCGTCAGCTTCTTCCCAAACAGTCAGATCCTTGCGCTGCATGTTCTCAATCAGCGCAATCTCAGCGACAGTACCTTCGTCTACTTCCATTTCGACGCAGGGCACTTCCTTCAGCCCGGCCTGGCGCGCGGCGCGCCACCGGCGCTCGCCCGCTATGATCATCCACCGCCCCGTGACCCGAGAAGGTTTGACGAGCAGGGGCTCCAGCACACCTTTCTCCGAGATCGATGCCGTGAGTTCACTCAAGTCACCAAACTCGGTGCGGGGTTGCTCAGGATTGGGATCGATTTTGTCTACCGAAATCATGCGCCCGATTGCAGCGGGTTGATGCTGGGACAATTCCTCGACGTAATGTGCGTCGTGACGCATTTGTAAACCTGCTGGCAATCCCCTTTTAGACACGGCTGAGTACCTCTTCGCAAAGTTTTGCATATTCGGTGGCGCCGGATGAGTTTGGCGCGAAACTAAAAATAGACTCTTTATAAGCTGGCGATTCCTCGAGTCTGACGCTCTTGGTGATGACGGTTTCAAACAACTTCGCTCCGAACACCCGTTTGATCTGTTCGTGGACTTCTCGAGCGAGCGTGGTTCTCTTATCGTGTAGCGTTACCAGCACTCCAAGCAGTTCGAGACCAGGATTAGGGCGCGCTTTTACCTTCTCAATAGTTTCCAACAGATCATCCGTCCCCTCCAGCGCAAAATATGAAGACTGAATGGGAACCAGAACATGTGATGCAGCGACGAGGGCATTGACAGTGATCAAACCGAGTGTCGGTGGTGTGTCGATTATGATCACTGAATACTCTTTGCGGAATGGTTCCAATCGATCCTTCAAGCGAAACGGAGCGTCGAAATCACCGACGAGTTTGGACTCTAATTTTGCGAGACTGATTCGCGCCGGAACGATATCAAGGCCTTCAACCGGCGTGCGATAGACAGACTCAGCAACCGGGCTCAGTCCATCCGTCAACAGTTCATAAGCTGAGCGCTCGACGCTCAGGGGATCCAGGAATGAGATTGAGCTGTTTCCCTGAGGATCGAGATCGAGGAGAAGGACTCGTTTTCCGAGTCGGGCGAAAGCCGCGGCCAAGTTAATCGCAGTAGTCGTTTTGCCGACGCCACCTTTTTGATTTGCGATCGCAATTACCATCGGCAGCAAAGAAGTAAGGACAAGAACAAGTTCAATTTTGAATCAACTAAAAAGAAAGTCAGGCTAATCCTGGGTTACATCGGCAGATCGCCGGCCTCTCCAATTACATCCGGCCACTCTTCTTCGCTCACTGACTGTTCATCTTCTTCTTCGGGAGGCACGCTGTTGCGCGAAGCTTTAATCACTTCCATGTCGACATAAATCGGGCAATCAGCTCGCAGGGCAAGGGCAATCGCATCAGATGGCCGCGAATCCAGAACCATCTGGTTACCATCGCTCGTGCGCATTTCAATAACCGCAAAAAAGGTATTGTCGCGCAAACTTGTGACTACAACTCGTTCAACCTGCATGCCCAATTCAGTAATTAAGTTTCGCAGCAGATCATGAGTCATGGGTCGAGGTGGAGCGATCTTTTCGATCTCTAAAGCGATCGCGTTAGCCTCATAAGCGCCCACCCAGATCGGCAGCATGGTATCACTCTCAATATCTTTCAAAATAATTATCGGAGTTCCACTGTTCGGATCCATCATCAGAGCTCTGATTTTTACTTCAATCTCCATAACCCGATCCTTTTTGCTCACGATGCTTTTCCCAACTAGTTCACAAACTGGCCGTACAGGCTGTTGACCTTTGACTCGGTGATCCGGACATTGACTACATCGCCAGGCCGCGTACCCCCGCCGTTGAAGTTAACTACCTTATGACAGCTTGAATGACCGGTCATGTCTCTCGCAGAACGTGCACTCTCTTTCTCAACAAGGACACTCACTTGGCGTCCGATGTAGCGATTGTAAATCCCTTGTTGCAGCTCGCGATGTCGCGCCTCCAACTCCAGAAATCTGACTTTCTTTTGTTCCTCGGTGACGTCGTCGGGTAATTGGGCAGCCGGAGTGCCGCGGCGCCGGGAGTACTTAAAAATAAATAATCCATCGTACTCACACTTCTCAACCAGTCCCATCGTTTTTTCAAAGTCTTCATCTGTCTCGCCTGGGAAACCAACGATGATGTCACTAGTCAAAGCCAATCTTCGCCGGGAGTTCTTAACTGATTCGACTCGTCGGAAGTAGTCTGCGGAATTATGACCACGGCGCATAGCCTTCAGAATGCGGTCGCTGCCCGACTGCACTGGCAGGTGCACCCAATCACAAAGATTCGAATACTCTTCAATCGCCGACACTATATCAGGGTGGAAGTCGCGGGGAAACGATGTTGTGAATTTGATTCGTTCCATCCCAGTTTCGGCAACGGCCCTTAGTAACCGACAAAACGGAGTGGCGCCGCGGCTCATTTCCAACCCTGCTTCAGACTTCGGCCGATAGCTGTTTACATTCTGGCCGATCAAGTGAACTTCTTTATACTCGAGAGTTCGGAGTCGGTTCACCTCCGCAACGATGTCGCTGGCGCTGCGACTCTTCTCGCGTCCGCGGGAATAAGGAACTATGCAAAACGAGCAAAACTTGTTGCAGCCTTCAATAATCGGCACGAAAGCCACAAAGGGAGAATGCCTTTCGACCGGGGAAACCTCCCACTCCTCACCCTCTTCCCTTTCACCCAAATCAATTACAGCCTCTTCCCCGCCCTGAAGCCGCTTGATTAAAGTTGCGAGACGATCAGTCGCACGGGTTCCGACAACCATATTCACACCCGGCGCGCTGTCGAAAATCGATTTGCCCTCCAACTGCGCCACACATCCCATGACTCCGACGAGTGGCTTTGCTTTGCCAGACGATGCGCGCAACTCACTAACCCTCCGGAAAACTTTTCGCTCCGCCCGTTCACGCACCGAGCAGGTATTGAACAAAACAACATCAGCCGTTTCTTCCGACGCAGCAAGATCATAGCCGGCCTTGCGCAGGCCGGTAGCCGCCCGCTCGGTATCAGCCACGTTCATTTGGCAGCCAAAGGTCTCTATGTAAACGGTCGTCTTCATCGATCAGGCATGGCAATGAACTGAATGCGATTAGTCTAGCAGAAATCATTGTGCAAACGCGATAAGACAACTTTTTGGTTTGCATAGAGCGGTGCTTGACCGTTGATTATTCCCCGAGTAGTATCGCCGTCTAGTTTTTCCTAGTCCCAGAAGACACTGAGAGGTTCCTCATCATGTCATTCAACAAGATAACTTTGGTTGGCAACCTTGGACGCGATCCCGAATTGCGCTATACGCCGCAGGGCACGCCTGTCTGCAGCTTTACGATGGCCACGAACGAACGTCGCAAAGACAAGACGGGTGAAATGCAGGATCAAACCACCTGGTTTCGCGTGACCCTTTGGGGACGCCAGGCCGAGACTGCCTCTCAATACCTCACAAAAGGTCGGCCGGTATATATCGAAGGTCGTTTGCGCGTGGAAGAATGGACTGACCGTGACGGCAAACCACGGCACACGCTCGAGGTTCACGCCACTGACATGCAGTTTATTGGTGGTGGAGCCAGGAGCGAGGATGCGATGGCGGCGAAGGCCGGGGGTGGAGAGCCTGCGGTAATAGGAAGTTCTGAACCGGCGGATGACGACATACCGTTTTAGAAAATTGGTCTAAAACTCCGTCGCCCATCTGGGAATTAAGCGTTACCCCAGCGGCCAAACTGTCTCAGCTTATCGCGACGCTTAGCGAGCCTCTCTTCCTGAGTAAGGCTGACTGCTTCAGCGAGACGCTCGGTCAAAGCTGAATCCAGAAACTGTGCCGCCTGATCGTAGTCTGTGTGCGCTCCGCCAGCGGGTTCGTTAATGATCTGATCTACGATATTCTCGGCGAAAAGCTCCTGGGCTGTTAGCCGCAGTTCTTCAGCGGCGCGCTCGGCCTGGCTCGCATCTTTCCACAGAATCGCAGCACATCCTTCCGGTGAGATAACCGAGTAGACTGAATTCTCCAGCATCAAGACCTGGTCGCCCACCCCGATCGCCAGCGCCCCTCCCGACCCACCTTCTCCGATTACGGTAACGATCACAGGAACCTTTAGCTTCGCCATCTCCCGCAAATTAAAGGCGATCGCTTCAGCCTGTCCCCGTTCCTCAGCATCGATCCCAGGGTACGCTCCAGGCGTGTCGATCAACGTAAAAATAGGTCGTCCGAACTTTTCCGCAAGTTGCATTACCCGTAACGCCTTGCGATAGCCCTCAGGTTTGGGCATGCCAAAATTTCGATAACTGCGCTGTTTTGTATCCCGGCCTTTCTGATGTCCAATAACGATTACTGGCAATCCATGGAATCTGGCCAGGCCGCAAACGATCGCCGGATCGTCAGCATATCTGCGATCGCCATGCAGTTCGACAAAGTCTTCAAAGAGACGCTCAATGAAATCGAGGGTGTAGGGTCGGTCAGGATGCCTGGCCAGTTGGACTCGCTCAAAAGCAGTTCGCAATTCAGGCGCGGATTGCGATGCTGCGTTTTTCGTTTGAGCCTTCTTAGCCATGGGTTTTCTTAGTCCGGACCGTTATCGGACTCGGCTCGCGGTTTGGGTGGCCCTCTCAACTTTGACCACGCAGCCCAGCTTCTTAAGTGCAGCTTCAAATCTCGGAGAGTGGTCGACCCGCAGAGTAGAATTGACCTTTATTCGGACCACAGTCTCGTCATCCAGATGCGTTTCCACCGCGACGTCACAGTTCCCCGGGTTTGTGTTCATTAGATGAAGAACGTCATCAAATAAGTTCTCTGAAGCTGCCCTCGAGGGCAGTCGCAAGACGATCAGTTCCCTGTTCTTCTGAATGTCTCCGAGACTTTGCACCTGATCTACGATCACGTTTGGAGGATTATCTTCGCTTAGTTCCAGGCGGCCGGAGATCAATACGGGGAATTCATTTTGTACCAACAGAGAGTGCTTGCGGTAGGTTTCCGGCCACAAAACGCATTTCGTTCCACCAGTCTCATCCTCGAGACGAAGCAGCGCGAAACGATCGCCCTTTTTTGTAGTCCGCGACTGAAGATCATTAATGATGCCACCGATGCTGATCCGCGACCCACTGCGCAGATTCTGAAGCTCTATTGATTTTGCGGACTTTAGACTCTGCAGCAGATCGACATAACTTTCCAACGGATGGCCCGTGATGTAAAAACCCAAAGCATTCTTCTCAGCCGCCAAAAGTTCAGTAGCGGTCCAGGCTGTTGCCGGCGGAGGAGTCTCTTCGCAGCCGGAATCGTCTACCGTCGCTCCGAACAACCCGTTCTGGCCCTGCAGCCGTTCACGCTTGGCTCGCTGTGCGCGAGCCAGCGCGGGATCGATGCAGCCATTTAGTGCCGCGCGCCACTCATTCAAGATCCGTGCATCCGGCTTTAATGAATCGAACGCCCCCGCAGACACAAGGCTCTCGAACGATCTCTTGTTAAGCGATCCGGCTTCAATGCGTTCAGCAAAATCGAAGAATGAGCGGAACCGGCCAGTGGCACGAGCAGCGATTACGGCACTTACAGTTGACTGGCCCAATCCCTTGATTGCCGCCAGGCCGTAGCGAATCGCGCCTGAGAGCGGGGTGAAGCCCGAATAACTTTCGTTAACGTCGGGTGGCAAAAGTCTGATTCCCTGAACCCGAAGCTCTTTCGAATACTTAAAGACCTTAGCCGCATCCTGGGCTTCACTCGATAATACAGCCGCGTAGAAGTGCTCCGGGAAATGCGCTTTCAGGTAGGCAGTCTGAAATGCCAGATAGGCGTAGGCAACGCTGTGACTGCGATTAAAGCCGTAGTCGGAAAACTGAGCCATGAGCGAAAAGATCTTCTCGGCCTTCTCGCGCTTGATGCCCCGCTCAACTGCGCCGCTAATAAACTTTTCCTCATGAAGCGCCATCTCTTCCCGCTTCTTCTTGCCCATCGCCCGGCGCATCAAGTCGGCCTCGCTCAACGTATAGCCGGCAAGCTTCTGTGCCAGTTGCATAATCTGCTCCTGGTACACAATGATTCCATAAGTGTTGCTCAGGATCTCCTTCATCTCGGGAACCTGATAGCGGACGGTTTTCTTACCATGGTGACGCTGAATAAACTCGTCCACCATGCCCCCGTCCAGCGGACCCGGTCGATAAAGCGCGTTCAGCGCGGCAAGGTCCTCAATGCCCTTTGGCTTAAGCTTTCGACAAATCTCTTGCATACCTGAAGATTCAAACTGAAATACAGCCTCAGTCCTTCCCTCCGCGAAAACCGCCATTGCTTTGCTGTCATTAAGCGCTATATCCGGCCAGTTAATCTCCGTCTCAAGCGTCTGCTTAATAGTTATTAAGCAATCATTTATAACAGTTAGCGCGGTAAGCGCTAAGAAGTCCATCTTAAGCATGCCCGTTTTCTCCAGGTCGGACATGACGTATTGGGTGGTGACTTCGTCCTTGCCCGAAACGGCAATTGGAATCAGTTCTTGCAGCGGCTTAGGGGAGATCACTACACCTGCGGCATGAACTGAAGAGTGGCGCGCGCACCCTTCCAGCCTTTGGGCAATTTCCAGCAATTCATTAACTTGAGGATTGGTCTCAACCTCTTTCTTAAGCTCCGGCACCTGTTCCAAAGCTTGAGCAATACTAACGTTTCGCCCCCTAACAGGCGGAGGTATCAGTTTGGCGATTCGATCGACTTCCGCGTATGGAATGTCGAGAGCACGGCCAACGTCCTTGATGGCAGCCCGCGAAGCCAGTGTCCCGAAGGTGATGATCTGACACACCGAATCGCGTCCGTACAAATCCACCACATGATTAATTACCTCACCGCGGCCGCGAACGCAGAAGTCGATGTCGATGTCTGGAAGCGACTGCCGGCCGGGGTTAAGAAAGCGCTCGAAGATAAGGTTGTACCGGAGGGGATCAATGTCCGTAATTTCCAGGCAGTACGCCACGAGCGAGCCTGCGGCTGAGCCACGACCAGGGCCTACCGGAATTGACCGCTCCCTCGCGTAGCGAACGAAGTCCCAGACGACCAAGAAGTAACCTGGAAACCCCATCTGCCTGATCATGGCGATCTCACTGGAGAGACGCGTCTGATAATCGGAAATGGGGTGTTTGAGCTCCCCACGAGACAGCTGGCGCTCCCACACTTGTTGCCTTCGTCGCTCGAAGCCGGCCCGAACGACCTTTTCGAAGTAGTCGTCGGCTGTCAGTCCCGCTTCGGCCCCAGGAATGGGGTAAGTTGGAAGATAGTTAATATTCTCAGGGAGCTTGAGATCACAACGGTTTGCAATCTCGACAGTCCGCGTTAGCGCCTCGGGTAACTCATTTCCGAAAACACGCCACATCTCCGCCGGTGAGCGAACATAAAAATTCGGGCTCGGATAGCGCAGGCGATTCGAATCAGAGACAGTTTTTCCAGACCCAATGCATAGCAGAACATCGTGAGCTCGAGCGTCTTCCGGCCAGAGATAGTGCGCGTCGTTGGTTGCGACAAGCGGAACCCCAGTTCGTTTCGAAAGCTCAACGAGAGGCTTGCGAATCCGGTCCTGAGCTTCCAGCCCATGCTCCTGGATTTCGAGGAAGTAATTTCCCTTCCCCATGATCTCTTCAAACTCAAGTGCGGCGGCGGCTGCATCGTCACACCTTTCGCGAGCAAGCATTGCGGACGGCACGCCCGAGAGGCAGGCGGAGAGTGCAATCAGCCCCTTGCTGTGTTGAGCCAGCAGTTCTTTGTCGATCCGTGGTTTGTAATAGAAGCCTTCGGTATAGGCCTTGGAGGTTAAACGCACGAGGTTCTGATAGCCCTCGTAATTTTGTGCCAGGAGAATCAGATGAAAGTTGGCCTTCTCTCCTGGGGCGCCCGCTGAGCGGTCACCTCGATTGCCGCGCGTGATATACGTTTCGCAGCCAATGATTGGCTTCACCCCCCGCGCCTTCATTGCGTTGTAGAACGAGATCGCGCCAAACATGTTGCCATGATCGGTCATGGCACACGCTTTCATTCCCAACTCTTCGGTGCGTTTAGCTAACGGCTTAATCTGTATGGCGCCGTCGAGAAGGCTGTAATCGGTATGCAGGTGCAGGTGTACAAAATCTTGGTCAGCCATGATTAGAAGAGAAGATTGTTGCGCTGCTTATCTGGCGACAAGCAGGAATGGCATAATAATTATCAGAGCTGGAACACTATATCACGCTGTGGTCTTCCGAAAACGGGTGTGGAGATCCTTTGCGCTATTCCCATTCAATTGTACTGGGAGGCTTCGAACTAATATCGTAAACCACACGATTTATGCCACGAATCTCTGAAACCAGGCGCCCGGAAATTCGCGCCAGCAGGTCAGCAGGCAACCTCGCCCAGTCGGCAGTCATGCCATCCACACTCGTGACAGCACGAATTGCCACGACTCGCTCGTAGGTCCGCTCGTCTCCCATCACTCCAACAGTCGAGATTGGCAAGAGTACCGGGAAAGCCTGCCATACGGAGTGGTAGAGATCTGCCAACCGCAATTCTTCATCGAGGATTCGATCCGCCGCCTGAAGCAAATTAATCCTCTCTTCAGTAACTTCCCCGATGATTCGCACAGCCAATCCGGGCCCGGGAAATGGATGACGCGTGAGAATCTCCTCAGGCACGCCGAGTTCCCTGCCTATCAAGCGGACTTCATCTTTGAACAGTTCACGCAGTGGTTCAATCAGTCGCAGACGCATCTTTTCAGGAAGGCCCCCGACGTTATGATGACTCTTGATTACTGCAGACGGTCCGCGAACCGAAACTGACTCAATTACGTCGGGATAAAGAGTTCCCTGGACGAGGTAAGCCACATTGCCCAGCCGTTTGGCCTCGCGTTCGAACACTTCGATGAACACTTTACCGATCTGCTTCCGCTTCGTTTCCGGGTCAACTACACCCTGCAAAGCTTCCAGGAAGTGGTCTCCAGCCCGGACGCCCTGGATCTTCAAGTCCATCGATTGCTGAAGCAATGTCAACGTCGACTCAAACTCACCCTCGCGCAACAATCCATTGTCGACAAAAATGCAGGTCTGCCTTTCACCCACGGCGCGCTGCACCAGGGCCGAGGCGACAGTGGAATCAACTCCACCCGATAAGCCTGAAACAACGAGGCCTTCGGTTCCAACTTCGGCACGGATGCGATCAATCTGCTCCTGAATTACCGCCGCCGGTGACCAATCGCCGTGACAACCGCAGACGTTGAAGAGGAAGTTGCGCAGCACCTGAGTTCCCAGAGGCGTATGGGCGACCTCCGGATGAAACTGAACCCCAAAGATCCCGCGACCACGGTCTTCAATCGCGTTCAGCGCATCGTCAGTGATGGCCGTAACTGCAAACCCTTTGGGCACTGCAGTCACATGATCACCATGACTCATCCACACGTCCATCTCAGCCGGAAGTCCCTGAAACAAGGGGCTGGTCTGGTCAACCACTTTCAGTCTTGCATACCCGAACTCCCGACTGTTTGAAGGCTGAACTTCGCCTCCCATTTCGAACGCCAGGACCTGAAGTCCATAGCAGATTCCCAGGATAGGACGATGAATGCCCTCGCGCAGATCTTCCGCGGGTCGGGGGGCGTCTCGCTGGTAAACCGATGACGGGCTGCCTGAGAGAATCAGCCCTTTAGGTTGCCGAGCAACAATCTTTTCGGTTGGAGTGTCGAACGGTAGGATCTCGCAATACACTCCAGCCTCACGAACGCGGCGGGCTATCAGTTGGGTATATTGCGATCCGAAGTCGAGTATGATGATAGTCTCGTGATGATTACTGGGAAACAAGAATGTAGCCTCGTGACCTTTTTCGAGCGTGTAAGACGTTGGGTTTTAAAGCGCTGAATTATACTTTTCGCAGCAAAGAACTCAAACCTCGACTCTCATAGGTTTCGTATTACTTATTTAGTCGCATCATCAAATGCTTACCTTTACCCGCACTCAAGTATTAAGTTGTATCCTGCTGCTCACGGCGATTGTTGCCAACTCGGTTTCGCTTCCTCGTTCGCCTAGGGCGCGCGTCGATGTCGCCCTGTCGCAGCCGCTAACCATTCGCTGGCGTTACGAATCAAACTTCACGCTTAATTTGACCCCGGCCTTTGATAGTGAGCGCATTTATCTACCACTTGCCAGCGGGACGATCGTCGCGCTTCGGGCTCGAGATGGACAACTCTACTGGCGTTCGGAAATGGGCGGTGAGCTTTCCGCGTCACCGGTGGCGGATGAGAGAACCGTCTATGTCGGGTCAGAGATGCAAAGCGACACTACTAAACCTGCAGCTGGACTACGCAGGGCAACAGGAACACTTAGGGCGCTGGGGCGCGAGGGCGGAGTCACCCAATGGATGAGAACACTCGCAATGCCGCTCCGCGGCGCTCTGGCAGTTAGCGGCAACAAGTTAATAGGCGGCAGTCAGGATGGGCGAGTCTACGCATTTGATAAAAGCACGGGGCAGATTATCTGGTCGTACTTTCATGGCGCGCGCTTTAACGGGCATCCAGTCGTTGCGGATGGTCGAATCTACGCGGGTAGTGAAGATGGCAATCTACTGGCGATTGACGAGGCCACGGGCAAATTACTCTGGCGCTATCGAACCAAAGGACCCGTGCGCGGCCCGGTGGCCGTGGCGCGCGGAATTATTCATTTTGGATCTGGCGATGGATATGTCTATTCGCTTAGAGGCGAGGTGGGACGTTTGCTCTGGCGCAAACGGACCGGAGCGGGTGTGGAGGCGGTGGCACTGGCGGGAGACACTCTGCTCGTTGCCTCTCTCGATAACTTTGTCTACGGCTTCTCACTAAGCGGCAAGAGGCTCTGGAAGAAACAGCTGGTGGGTAGAATTTCAGCTCAACCGCTTACCACCGCTGACGGGGCCCTTTTCACGCCGTTGTCCAGTGTTGCCGGTGTGGTGTTGGGTCTGCCAGATGGCCGGCAAATCAATTCACTTCCCACAGGTGAAGAAATAACAACTTCGGCATCCCCAATTGCTGTGGGCGACGCGGTGTTGCTGACCACCCAGCACGGCCTGCTGGCATTCGCTCGGCCGAGTGATGCTAAACCCACTAGTCAAAAGCGCGATCAGTAAAGGATCGCGAACATTCAGGTTTGTTTTTCTTGAACCAGGGATTCGCCCACTTCCGGGCGCTTACGAAACACGCCCACCAAACGCGAAAGTAAGCCATGCAGGATATATAAGCAGACGACGGCAAGGAGAACGTAGCGAGAGTAGAGAAAGATCAACATTCCGACAGCGACCACCATCATTATCGTGCGCATGCTTCGTCTGCGAGTTCCCACCGTCTTAAAGCTCGAAAACCGGAGCGTGCTGACCATCAAAACGCTGAGAAATCCTACCAGGAGCATTAAAAGCACGGAGTACAGTCGCGCGCGGTCTGGCCCGTAAGTAATCAGCGGGAGCGGATTGAAGTGAATGATCGCCGCTATAAGTCCGCCCGCCACCGGAATCGGCAGCCCGACAAAACTCTTCTTATCGACTTTAATTGTACCCTCGGCGAGGATGCGCGGCCGTGATGATTGCACGTTGAACCGAGCGAGCCGGAACGCGCCACACATCAAATACATGAACGAAAGAAACCAGGCCAACCGATGCAGGTCGCTTCCCTCGCTCAAGGTCGCGCCATAGCCCCAGACATATGCGAGAACGGCAGGGGCGAGGCCGAACGTTACAACGTCGGCAATCGAATCGAGCTGGACTCCGATCTCGGTGGTTGTTTTTGTCATGCGAGCGATCCGGCCGTCAAGCATGTCAAACAGAACTGCCCAACCAATGGCCATCGCCGCATTATCAAGGTAGGAACTCGCGTGAACGAGGTCTTCGGCAGCACCAGTGCCGATGAATTGGAAACCACGTGCTGCCGCCATCACGGCGTAGAAACCCATCCCTATGTTGGCGGCGGTGAATACTGAAGGAATGAGGTAGAGACCCTTCTTGACTCCGCGTCGCTCGGGATTGCGGGGCGGCTGCTCAGCGTCTGACCGGGACGGATTCCTCATTTTATCCTCCCGATAATTGTAACTCCGCCACGCACGCGCATTCCTTCGGTCGCCAATACTTCGACAGTATCCGGTAGCAGGACATCGGTTCGCGAGCTAAACTTTATCAAACCGAAACGCTCGCCGAGCTTCAACTGCTCGCCCGGAACCTTCCAGCACACGATCCGCCGAGCGAGAATTCCAGCAATCTGTTTGCATACTACCGTGATGCTATCGCCTTCGATGGTTATGGCGTTTTGCTCGTTGACCAGGCTGGCGTTTTCGTCTGTGGCCATCAAAAACTTGCCCCTGGTGTAGGACACATCAGCAATCACCCCAGCGATCGGCGCACGATTGATATGGACGTCAAGCGGTGAAAGAAAAATGCTTACCAGCGTCGGCGAGTTTTCAACCCCGGCCGCTACGGCCCTTACTCTTGTGACTCGTCCATCAGCAGGGGCAACCACCGCGTATGGGTCCTGAGGAGCGTCACGATGGGGGTCGCGAAAGAAGTAGGCCATGAAAGCTGTTATGAGCACAAAGGCGGCAGCGACATACCAGTAGTCAAACGCCAGCAACAGGACGGCCACCGCCGCTGGGATTAGAATGTAGGGCAGACCTTCACGAGCGATACTCAAACGTTAGGTGTTCCTTTGCATGTTTCGGTAAGCCTGGGAAAGTCCACTGAGAAAAAGGGGACGCGCACTCTGAGGTCCACGTCCCCGATTATCTCAAACCTTAGAAGCTTGCTGCCGAGCTGATTAATGGCCCTGTGACTGGTTCTTTTGATATTGCATCATTAAGGAATACATTTGGTCCTTCAGCGCAAGTTTCTTTTTCTTCAGAGTAATCTCTTCCAATTGTTCTTCGTCGCTTGGATATGTCAGGGCTGAGAGTTCACTGAGACGCTCTTCATAGCGTGTATGTTCGCGTGCCAGTTCGCGAAATTCTGGATCCCGGTTCATCAACTCCTCTTTGATCATATCCGTCGTTGTAATGTCCATGTGCGTGGATGTCTCCTTTCAGGATGAAGAACAGGTAAGAATCTGGGTTGGTGGAGGTGTCGAATAACAAACCTCCTGAGATGTACGGCCACGAAAAAATGGTAGCCCAATTCATAACATGAATCAAGGACTCGCTTTGAGTTTTACGCTCATCGTAAGGGCATCTTCCACAGGATTAGAATAATAGTTGCGCCGCCTTCCGGCTGGCAGGAATCCGCACTTTTCATAAAGTGCTTGAGCAGCAGTGTTTCCGGCGCGTAACTCAAGAAAGGCTGCTGTCGCCCTAAGGTGTGCGCCCGCGGCAAGCACCCCCCTCAAAAGTGCCGTACCGATGCCGCGTCCCTGGAATTCGCTCCGCACCGCAACGTTATTTATGTGAAGGTCACCCGCGGTCAGACGGGCCACGATGTACCCGGCGACCCGATTGGTTTTTGCTGCTTCAGCTTGATCTGCCAGACGGGCGACCATCATCAAGGACTTATTGATCCCCTGGAGTTCTGCATAATAAGCGGCCCATCCCCAGCGGCTAAGTGCCGATTGCTCTTCTATCTCCACGACTTCAAGCAGGTCATGCTCGGTCATGTTTGAAAAAGTGATCATCTGGACGGGGTCTGTAGTTATTTCCACTTCAATTCCGCATCCGATGGTCGTACGTAAACAGCTGTCAACGCCTCGGCTGTTCCAGGAGTTCCACGCTGAGACCGCAGGTTGGCAATAATTGCCACATCACTCGCCAGATTGCACTGCTCAGGAGTCAGGCTCCATCCCATGAGAACAGCGTAAGAGGCAGCGGCACTTACATTGAATCGATTTTCGAGGGCTCCAGCTCGCTCGCGAATCAGGGCCTGATTGGCATGGGCTCCTGAGCCTGCCCACTTTATTGTTTCCCGTGATGCATAACGTTCAATCGCTCGCTCGGGAGATAAATGCGCCGGTTCATCGAGTTCGATTACTTCTGCGCCCGATACGGCAAGCAGTTGCACGAAGACTTCGCCGCGACCCGCCGGCAAGAGCGCCACAGTAGCGCTTGAGTCACCTGCAGCATGGCCAACAGAGTGCAGGGTGGGAATCCCGACACAGGGAGAACCCATCGTGGCAGCTAAACCTTTTATCGTTGCCAGACCGATCCTCAGGCCCGTAAAGCTTCCCGGTCCAGACGCAGCTGCAAAGAGTTCGATGTCGTTTAGCGAAACTTTGGCTTGACTGAGACACGCCCGGATGTCGCTCAAGAGCGTATTCGAATGAGAAAGTTTGGGATCTCCGGTAGCTGTAGCGAGCACCGTGTCTCCCCTGGCAACGCAAACACTTCCACCCAGGGTCGCCGTCTCGACACCCAGGATCAAGGGATCGCTAGTTAACATTTAAGAACTTTCTCATCTCAACTCTTCGATTGCGAAGTTATCGAGCCAGAGGGACCCAAAAATTGGGCAGGGAGCGCTACTGCACTGCTTTCTCTGCAAGCTTAACGAAACCGCCTCGGTGTTGCGCTCAGTTTGGAACTCGAAGCTCAACGTCTGCCACGAAGCGTTCTCAATCCCAATGGACTCTCCGAGACGCTTCATTTCGCTTTTGGCGTCATTGATTGCGATTAGAGGCAGGCCGCCGGTCACCATGCCTTTAGTGCGCGCACCAAAACTGACACGGTAGCGCTTTGACGGTTCCAACAGAACGAATTGTGACAATAGGACGGTCGCAGGATCGGAATAACCTGAGAAATTTACCAAGAGACTCTGTGCACCCGCTTGCGGTTGGTTGGAGTCCAGTGAAAACCTCGCGCCTTGTGATACCGGAGAAAATCGCCAGCCAAAGCCTGTATCGTCGAACCCCTGCGATTCCTCAAAATCGCCGTCGTGGACCGATCCCTCATCTGGTCCGTCAATTCCCTGCCAGATCTCATATGCCTCGTGGAAAGCATTTGCTTCAATCATTTCCCGCAGCAGTTCGCGCCGGGCTTGGTAGGAGACAACCTTACACGCCCGAAATTGTTCAAGCGCGTCGCGAGCCTTTCCCTTTCTCGTCAAGAACCGAGCAAATGCGATACGCATGCTGTCGTCGGTAATCCCGGCCCATTGCTGAGTAAGCTCAGGACTCTCTCTCGACACTCCCCAGGCGAGATCAATCAAACTGGGAACGAGCGTCTGATTGCTCGCCGCCGCGCGACGCAAATCGTTGAAAGCCTCGTCGTACCGCCCGCTGCGCAAAACAAAATTTCCGCGCTGCCACTGAGGGTGAGAGTAGTAAGGAGCCAGCCGGACAGACTCGTTGAAAGCCAGCAGTGCCTCTGGCTGCTTTAATTCATCGCGAATGATTCCGAGTTGCAGCCAGAGATAGTCATCTCTTGGTCTCAGACTAACGGCAAGCTCGAGTTCTCTGGCGGCTTCAGAAACTTCGCCGGCGTTATACAAGACCGAGGCGCGAACGCGGTGAGAGTTAGCATCAAGGGGAGCCGACTCGACCGCCTTCATTGCCGCCGCTACGTTACCCGTGACAGCGGCATATCGGGCAATCAATCGAGAGTAGCCAACATTTGCCGTGAACCAGATACCAATGAGACTTATGAGGGTCCATAACAACGCGGCCGGAAAGCGCCAACGATGGATATGACCTAAGGGGGATTCCGGTTCTTTCATAAAATGTCGACGGTTGACCCGACGCTACCGCGTTACGGTACTGACTGTCTTACCACATGATTAAGCTATGTCGACGGTTGACCCGACGCGACAGGCGTTATTTTCGCCATCGTCCGCTCAATGACCGCAGTTCTCAGGCGTCACCGGTACTGACTGTTTTGCCACATGATTCAGAGTGGGTCGCAGTCAGTACCGTCACGCGGTAGCGTCGGGTCGTCGTGCGCAACCTTAAGGCAAGTTTGAACCCTCCGCATGAATCTGCTCTGGAAACGAAAACGTGCCCCAATCGCAGGGCACGTTTTCGAACTCCGGCGTGAATAACTTCCAGACTTTACCGCTGTGGTGAAGAGGGACTTGGATTGGTCTGAGATGCATCCTCATCACCCGAGAGCGCTACCGCAGTGCCGACCCCGGCAACTGCGCCAATAACGACAATGGCAGCCACCGCACCCGAGCTGAGACCGCCCCCGGATGACGCTGACTTTACCGCTGAGCCAGCGCCCGCACCCGCGTTCGCTGCTGAGTTCTGGTTGACCGTAGCCTGGCCATTAATAAAACAGATGTCGATGCCGCCGCCACGCTTCCGTTCTGTTCTTCCCTGCACCACCTTATCGGCGGTCTCTACTTCAACTTCGGTCTTGCCCCTGGACGTTGCTATTGCGCAACCCGCAATCAGAAACACCTTAACTTTACCTTGATCGTCAAAATCGAGACGCAGTCTGGTATTTGGTGCGATATCAAGGGTGAAGTCGCCAATGTCAATCGTTGCAGCCTGGTCATTCCCTGTTTCAATCAACGCCCCAGTTACAATCGAGGCTCCCGTCGAGGCGGAGTTACTGTTAACGGTAATTGGATTATTGCCCCTGGTCCGCAGACGGGCGATGAACTGCTGCGCCGATGGTAGGGCCGGCGTGGCTCCATTAGGTTCTGCGAAACCAATCTGTACTGAGATCTGGGCTACTGCAAACATGACGAACGCCGCGATTGCCTTAACGCCCTTGTTTTGTCTGAATCTCATTCTCATCTTCCTTTTTTTTTACTGGACTACTTTCGTGATTGAAAAGGCCGGGTTGTGGCCGGAAGTCTACTGCGCTTCCCAGCACACGTCAATGGGGTTGATCCACAGATACTAATGCAGTTTGGGAGTGAGGTTAGTACAATCACGCGGTAACGGGTTGGTCTCAAGATTGCCAATTGCCAATTGCGGATTAGTTGGAGTCAGTACCACCAGGCGGGTAGCCGGTGGGCCGGTGGCTAGCACTCAGGCCTCGCGTGGTAATTAACTACTGCTAGACATAACGCGGCACCTTGGGCGCGGTCTGGCAAGGATTGAGTGTCTGCGTATCGGGCCACCGGCTACCGCCTGGTGGTACTGACCTCACCGGGATCGCGATTCGACTGGCATCCCCACGCAATTTTTCTATCGCGTTGTAGTACTGATCTTACCAGGTTCGGCACCAGGAGGCGACAAAGCCGGTTGGCAATAAGTGTCTAATCGTGGATCGTGCTGCGACGTTTGGCTAATCACGATCCACGAATTCACACGAAATGCTCAAAAGAAACTGTCGTCTACTTGAGAAACCGTTTGGCGAATTCATCGGCACGACGCGGATCGAGTTTCTTCAGCACGTTGTACTCCTGGAGCACGCCCTTACGATCCTTTAATAGGACGTAAGTCACCGCGAGGTTGTAGTGAGCCTCAACGTAGTCAGGTCTTAGACGAACTGCCGACTTAAATGACGAGGTTGCTTCACTGTAGCGTTTGGCCTTCAAATAAACGGCGCCGAGATTGTTATGAGTTTCGGCATCGTCAGGTTGTAGCGCCAGCGCCTTTTTGTAAGCATCGACTGCCTCGTCAAACCGTTCGATCCTGAATAGCGCAGTCCCCAAAGTGTTGAAAGCCTCAACATAATCGCTTCTTAGGCGGACTGCCTGCTGTAGTTCCGCCACTGCCTCAGCGAATTGGCCGCGACCGTAGTAGGCAGTGCCAAGATTGTAGTGGGCTTCGGGAAAATCCGACTTAGCCGCAGTCGCCCTCCTAAGGACATCGATCGCTTCCGCGTATTGACCCAGCTTGTTATAAAGCGCGCCGAGATTGTTCAGCGCCTTCGCGTAGTCTGGCTTGAGTCGCAACGCCTCCTTGTAGGCGGGGATTGCTTTGAGGAACAGCTCAGTCGGTGGCTTCGCGCTGCCTTCACCCAGCTTCACGTAAGCATAGCCAAGGTTGTTGTGGGACACCGCATTATCAGGTTTGAGTCTGATGGCTTCTAAGAGTTCAACAATCGCTTCGCGATTTTGATTGAGCGTGATCATCAGACTGCCCAGGTTCGTGCGTGCCTCGGCATAGTCAGGCCGCAACTTTGTCGCTGCTCGGTAGGCGCTCACGGCTTCAGAGTTTTTTCCTAACATGTAGTAAGCATTACCAAGATTGTAGTGGGCGTCTGCGTAGTCGGGCCTTGCTTTGGCTGCTTTCAAAAAACTCTCAAGCGCTTTCTGGTATTGGTCAGTGATGTAGTAAACCGCGCCCAGATTGTTAAGAGCCTCAGGATCATTGGGATTCAAACGCACCGCCGTGTTAAAGGCTTCGACAGCCTCCGGATAACGACCTGCTTTGTAGAGACTTGCGCCTAAGTTGTTAAAGGCAACGGCATCGTCGGGTTTTAGTCTGATAGCATTCTGCAAGGCTTTGATCGCCTGCGACGGGTTAGACAACTTGTCGTAGGCAAAGCCCAGGTTGCTGAATGCCGTTGCATTCTCAGGTTGAAGCCTTACTGTGTCTTCATAAGCCTGGGCGGCCTCCTGATAACGGCCGAGGCTCAAGTAAGTATCTCCCAGAGCATTCAACGCCTCAGGCCAGTTCGGCTTGAATCGCACAGCTTGCTTAAATGCCCCGAGCGCGCTCTCGTAGTTCTCCATTGCGGCATAGGCAATTCCCAGATTGAAAAAGGCATCCGGATCGTTGGCCTTAAGGGCGAGCGCCTTGTTGAAGGAGTCGGTCGCCTCTTTGTTCTGACCAACGCTGAAATAAGCAGCGCCTAGATTATTGTAGATAAACGGATCCTTTGGCGTATGCTTGAGCGCGTTCTGATAAGCCGCAATAGCCTCTGCAAACTGACCCAGGTCGTAATAAGTGTTTCCCTGATTCTTGAAAGCCTCTCCCTTGTCCTCTTCCGAAACCCGGGGAGTGGTCCCGGTTTCTCTCGGCGGTCGACGACGATCCGGAGGATTGTTTCTGGCAATGTCAGTTGTGCGGGCAGGTCGTGCCTGGCGTTTCACAACCAGCAGCGAAGCGCCACCAACGATATCGCGCAAACGTTGCGGGCGCTTAAAGACAATCGCAGCGCCGCCCATAATGTCCTGCCCGCGAAAAGCACTGATTCCCCCGGCGATGTCCTGAGGTAAGAAAGCCACCGCCAAACTCAGCAACACGCACTGCGAGAAGAGCGCCAATCCCAGCACTCCCGCAATCAGACCATTACGCGTTACTAAATAAGCCGGCGAACTTCTAGGCATTTCTTCTCCGAAGTCTATGCTCTCGCTGGCCGCCTCTGGTTGCGATCACGATGAGTGCAGCGAAGATCAGCGCATTCACGAGCATGTGTAACCCAAAATCAAAAAGACTGTGCACGGCAACTCCCACGATTCCAAGCACCGCCCCATACCTTGCGGCGCGCTGGGCGGAGTTCGACTTTCGAAGATTGCCTGCGATACGTTTGCCAACGATAAAAATAAACCAGGCACCGAGGAGTGCGCCGACGATTCCACCGCTTGCCAGGAGTTCCAGGTACTCGTTATGGGCCTCCTGTGGCGTCAAACTACCGGACGCATCATGGTAAGCGGGGATTGCTGCCCAGTAGCCCCCCAGCCCGACTCCAGTGATTGGATTCGCTTTAAATGCCTGCCAGGTAGCGCGCCAAATTTCGTTTCTGCTTCCGCCCTGTCGCGTCTCAGCCGTGTTAAGTCCACCGCTTGAGTCTTCGAACCTGCTCACCAGCCTGTCGCCGCCGATCCACAGCGTGCCCAGAACTACGCCCGTGAGCAGAACGATCAGAAGGAGAGTTCTTGCCGGTAATGACCTGAGTAATCCCAGGAGCTTTGAACGGGAACCCTCGGCCTTTGATGCTGGAACTACGACGGTGTATAGCAAGCCACAAACAAGTATTTGGGCCAGCATAGCCAGCAGGCCACCCCGTGAATTCGAAAGCACGAGCGCGGTCCACACGACTAGCAGCAGAGCTCCGTAGACCAAAGTAACTTCTCGTTTTGTTCCTCTCCCAAGAATCATTCCGAGGATCAACCCAAAGCCCATCTCCATCAGCAACGCAAAATGATTAGGATTGATGAATTGTCCGTAGCCTCGAGCTGGGCTCAAGAGAGGCAAACCAAAACCAACGTCATGCTGATTTGTCTGGCGCACCACTCCGAAGATCGCACTACAGGCGACGACCGCAATGATTACATTGATCAGAACGTTGACTCTAAATTCAGTATGGGCGAACCGCGCAAACAACGCGCCGGCGAGCGCAACCGCAAGGAGTTGAACCGCAAAAAACTGGGTCTGATAAGGATCGGCGCTGATCGCATTCCATGTCTTGTAGGGGATCGTAGGATTTGATCGTGCACCGAGCGGTAGAGTCTGAATCAGAGCTAAAGCGACCAGAGCAAAAAGCGGCAGCAATAATTGCCAATCGATCGTTTGTCGGGTTTGGCCGAGAACGCTTTCGATCATCGCGATGATCCAGAGGGAAAAAACGAAACAGACGAAGAGTGCCTTCCACCAGGGCTCCACAGTTCCGTAGGGAATCGCTGACAAAAACATCAATCCCAGGATTGAGTAAAAGATAACCGGATCGAGAAGGTCCGCGATGCGCAGGGCCGCGCTCTGCTCCAGTCTTCTAGCAGCACGCTCGGAAGAGGGTGGTTTCCGCCGCAAGTTGCGTTGATGTGTGAGTTCGTGAGGTTTCGTGTTGATTCGAGAATCGTAAGTCATTTGGTTCTGCGAACACGATCCACGAATCAACACGAATCGGAACGAATGAAGAAAAGCGTCCCAATTCGTCTTCAGAATCCGACTTTCTGTGTCCAAAGCCGCGGCCATTCACAGCTCGCGAAGAGGGATGGGATGCGGAAGTTATTTCTCGATTCTTCCCTTGAAGTAAGCAACTGTCTTTTCCAGACCCTGACGTAATTGAATTGTTGGATTCCATCCCAATTGCGCTTGTGCACGTGAGATATTCGGTTTGCGCTGCCGCGGGTCGTCCTCAGGGAGAGGCAAGTATTTCACCTCTAACTTTGACCCGCAGATATCGACGACTTCCGCGGCCAACTCCTTGATCGTGAACTCATTAGGATTTCCCAGATTAACCGGGTCGTGCAGATCGGGGGTGTTCATCAATTTAATTAAGCCGTCAACCAGATCATCCACATAACAGAAAGATCGTGTCTGATCGCCGGCGCCATAAAGGGTCAAAGGTTCGCCTTGCAACGCCTGAACGACAAAATTTGAAACGACTCGTCCATCGTTCTCCAACATCCGTGGTCCGTATGTGTTGAAGATTCTGGCAATGCGTGTATCAACCCGGTTCTGGCGGTGATAATCCATCATCAAGGTCTCAGCGATACGCTTACCTTCGTCGTAGCAAGACCGCAGTCCGATAGGGTTAACATTCCCCCAATAGTCTTCCGTCTGCGGATGCACAAGCGGATCTCCGTAAACCTCGCTGGTCGATGCCTGGAGAATTCGCGCGCGCACACGCTTTGCCAGTCCGAGCATATTGATCATTCCCATTACACTCGTCTTAACAGTCTTCACCGGGTTGTACTGGTAATGAATCGGTGAGGCCGGGCAAGCCAGGTTGTAAATTTGGTCGACTTCCAACAATACCGGTTCAATTACATCGTGCCGCAGCAGCTCAAACCGGCGATCATCGAGTAAACCGAAAATGTTTTCGCGGCGGCCGGTGAAGAAGTTGTCAAGGCAGATGACATCGTGGTTCTCGTGAACGAGTCTTTCGCAAAGGTGGGATCCGATGAAGCCCGCCCCGCCGGTTACTAGAATTCTCATAATTTTTTGCGGTTAATATCGCGTGGCCCGGTGATTGTCAGCTTAGGAGTCGCGCTCCTAGACATATTCTGCAACTTTAGATCTTCCGCTTCCCAGGGTGCGCGCTACCGCTTCGAGGTCGGATAGCACCATCTCCCTGATCAGTTCCTCGAAGGTGTACTTCGGAGTCCAACCTAAAATCTTGCGCGCTTTACTGGGATCGCCAATCAACTGGTCAACTTCGGCAGGGCGTCGGAAACGCTCGTCAGTAACAGTATATTTGCGATAGTCGAGACCTACTTCGGCGAAGGCCAGCTCGCAAAATTCTGCCACACTGTGAGCAGTTCCGGTCGCAACGACGTAATCATCCGGCTGCGGCTGTTGCAACATCAGATACATTGCGTGGACATAGTCCTTCGCGTGGCCCCAGTCGCGCTGTGCTTCGAGGTTGCCGAGTCGCAGCTCAGTTGCGAGTCCTAGTTTGATCCGCGCCACGGTGTTGCTGATCTTGCGCGTCACAAATTCAAAACCCCGGCGCGGCCCCTCATGATTAAACATAATGCCGTTGACACAGAACATGTCATAGGCTTCTCGATAGTTGCGTGTGAGATCAAAACCCGCAACCTTGCTGATGCCGTAGGGACTGCGAGGATGAAATGGCGTCGACTCTCGCTGTGGGACCTCGTGCACCTTCCCGAACATTTCGCTGGAACCGGCGAAGTAGAAGCGGCACTTCGGACGCAGCTCTCGCAATGCCGCGAGCATATAGTGCGTACCGTTGATGTTCGTATTCATGGTCGAGAAACCGTCGGCGAAGCTCTCGGCGACGAAACTCTGGGCGGCCAGGTGATAGCACTCGTCGAAATCATAACGACTGACGATATGAAAAATGCTCGGATAACTTTCGAGACTCGCCGGATGCAAAGTGATTTTGTCCAGTAAGTGAGAAATGCGCTCGGTCCGGCGCTCGGGCGCCTCGAGCGCAACTCGTCGCACGAGGCCGTGTACCTCGTATCCCTGAGTCAAGAGTTCCTCCGTCAGGTAACTGCCGTCCTGTCCCGTGATTCCAGTTATCAGTGCCTTTTTTGTCATTTCACTAACCGAATTCCGTCTTGCGGGCGATCGTCGAGATAGTATCAAAGTTCCGCATCGATCAACTCACACCAGAGATGTCCAATTGTGATGTGGGCCTCCTGAATCCGCGAAGTGCGCAAGGAGGGTACGACGACAGCCAAATCGCAAAGTGAAGCCAGCGGTTCGCCCGCACCACCGGTTAGCGCGATGGTCTTACAGCCAAGGCGGCTCGCCGTCTCGGCAGCCTTGATGACGTTTGGCGACGCCCCGCTGGTGCTAAGCGCAAGCAACACGTCTCCCGCGCCGGCCAGGGCTTCGATCTGACGAGCGAAAACGTCTTCATAACCGAAATCGTTGCTTAGCGCGGTGAGGGCGGAAGTGTCAGTCGTCAGCGCAATAGCAGGCCACGCTCGTCTCTGGAGTTCATATCTGCCTACGAGTTCGGCAGCAATGTGCTGGGCATCAGCGGCACTTCCACCATTACCGCACAGAAGAATTTTGTGTCCCTCGCTAAGAGCTTCGCGGAGCACTGCTCCGGCAAGCTCGATCTCGGTGAGTTTTGTTTGCAATAAAGCCTGAATGGCTTCCAGATGTTCCTGGAGGGAACGCTGGATAAGTGTCGTAGCGGTCAAGCTCTCTAATCTCGGCGAGTTGCTGTCCACGTTGAAATTCACTCCTCCAAATTCGGTACAGTTCGCGAATCATCGCCGGCGTCAAGGTAAGGCTCTCCTGGCGGTGCGAGAAGTTCGGGCTGGAAATTACCATATATTCCAGTGGATCGTGAACTGGGTTGATCGATCACAGGGGGTGTTTCCGCGTTGTTCCATGTTCTTGCACTGGGCATATTCTCCGAATCCCGTTTTATGGTTTGACCAAATACCCTTCTCGGTTTACGGTTGCACTCTTCTAACTCTCCGTATGCCTACAGCTAATCAGACGCCGATGCTCCGTCAATATCAGGAGTTGAAGCAACAACATCCCGGCACGTTGTTGTTTTTTCGGCTCGGCGATTTTTATGAACTTTTCTTTGAAGATGCCGTCATCGGTTCGCGCGAACTACAGATAACCCTGACCGCGCGCCATAAGGAGCACGGCGATCCGATCCCGATGTGTGGCGTCCCTTACCACGCCGCCGCAAACTACATCGCGCGTCTTGTGAGACGAGGGTTTCGCGTTGCGATTTGCGAACAGACGGAGGCCGCGTCGAAGACAAAAAAACTTGTCCGTCGCGAAGTCGTCAGGATCGTAACTCCGGGTACGCCAATCGATCCGCAACTTTTGGAGGCCCGCGAATCAGTTTTTCTGGCGGCTGTTTGCAGCGCCGGCGAAACAATCGGGACGGCCCTGCTCGACATTTCGACGGGTGAGTTTTTGGCGACACAGGAAACCGGAGCCAACGCCTGGGAACGAATTCGCGCCGATCTCGAATCATATGCGCCGCGAGAACTGCTCTTCCCCACTTCCCTCGCGCCTTTGATTCACGGCGGCCTTTCTGGCAAATCTCAAACAGCGCGTTTGCCGTTGCCGGCTGCTTCCGGCCCTGTCTCCGGATCTGACTCTGAGGCTTCAGACCAGACTCAATCGGCCGACACTTCATCAAATGAACAACAGTTTGGGGCTACGCTGACTGCCCTAGATGATTGGCAGTGGCAAAAAGATGACTGTGAAGCATTGCTTCGGAAACAGTTTGGAGTGCGTTCACTTGAAGGTTACGGCATCGAGCACAAAACCGAGGCCCTGAGAGCTGCCGGCGCGTGTTTACGCTATGCGCAGGAAACACAGCGCGCGGCGGCGGCGCACATCACTGATCTTGTCTACTTCGAACCTCACGACAATCTAATTCTCGATTTGGTGACGGTGCGAAACCTCGAACTGGTCGAGTCTCTGGCCAGAAGCGGTGGCCGATCCCTTCTCGATGTAATTGATGAAACAGTCACGGGGATGGGCGCGCGGCTGTTGCGGTCCTGGTTGCTGCGGCCCTCGGTGAAGCGCGGTGAGGTTGAAGCGCGTTTGAACGCCGTCGAAGAACTGCGTTCAGCTCAGCGCCAGAGGGATAACCTGCGCTTGCTGTTAAAGGACGTCGCGGATTTGGATCGGCTGACAGGAAGGCTGAATCTCAGCTCCCTCTCACCTCGTGACTTGAACGCAATCATGCGATCTCTAGATCAGGTTCCGCGGATTCGCCAGCTTCTGGGAGAGGCCCAATCATCGCTTTTGCAGGTGCTCAGCGAGAGTACCGACGAGTTGCCTGAGGTTCGAGCTCTGATCGCTCGCGCGATTTCCGATGACCCGCCGGTGAAGTTGAGCGACGGCGATACGATTCGCGAGGGCTATTCGACGGAACTTGATGAGTTGCGCTCCATCAGCCGCAATGCCAAGCAGACGATTGCCACACTCGAAGCGACTGAACGCGCGCGCAGTGGGATCGCCAACCTTCGAATTAGATATAACGGCGTGTTTGGCTACTACATCGAGGTGTCGAAAGCGAACGCGGCGCGCGTACCCGCCGACTACGAGCGGCGACAGACCCTCGCCAATGCGGAGCGTTACACCACTCCAGAGTTGAAAGACTGGGAAAAGAAAGTTCTCGGCGCCGAGGAACGAATTGTCCAGGTGGAAACGGAACTCTTTGTCGATGTCTGTCGCCAGGTGGCGCAGGAGACACGACGAATGCAGGCGACCGCGCGCGCCCTGGCAGCGATGGATGCATTAGCCTCGCTTGCGGAAACCGCGGTCCGCCGTCGCTTCGTGAAGCCGATCATTCACGATGGGGACGAGATCGAGGTCGTTCAGGGTCGCCATCCCGTTATCGAAGTTTTCAATGACGAACCTTTTGTTCCGAACAACCTCTATCTGAACAACTCAACTGATCGCTTGCTAATCATCACGGGTCCAAACATGGGCGGTAAGAGCACCGTCCTCAGGCAGACGGCCATCATTTGCATTCTGGCGCAGATGGGAAGCTTCGTTCCCGCTGAGAAAGCTCGCCTCCCGCTATTGGATCGGATCTGGACTCGTGTTGGCGCTTCCGACGATCTGACACGTGGCCGTTCGACGTTTATGGTTGAGATGACTGAGACTGCCGCTATCTTACGCAGCGCGACGCCCCGATCTCTCGTGTTGCTCGATGAAATCGGCCGCGGAACCGCGACCTTTGACGGACTCTCAATCGCCTGGGCCGTGGCAGAGTATCTCCACGACTCTGCGGAACACGCTGCCAAGACTCTGTTCGCCACTCACTACCACGAACTGACAGAACTGGCGGAACGATTGCCGGGTGCGCAGAACTACCAGATCACGGCCACCGAGCGCGAAGGAGAAGTTGTCTTTTTACACCGGCTCGAGCGCGGCCGCGCGTCCAAATCATATGGAATCGAAGTGGCGCGTCTGGCAGGTTTGCCGGCCGCAGTGGTAGCAAACGCGCGCGCGGTTTTGGCTCGACTTGAACGTTATGAACTTGAGGTGTTTGCGGAAGAAGATCAGATAGAGGAACAACGGCGGCGACTTTCAGCGGAGGATGCGCAGGTCGCCACTGCTTTGCGAGCGACTGCAGGGAGTTCAAGCTCTACCGGTGAGGCGGTGAGCGGTTCGACCTCCGCACCTGCCGATGCGTTGTCAGCGGTTGCTAGTCGGGCGGGGCGACGAAAGCTGGCCGCACAGGCTTCGCTGTTCGATCTAGCCAACCAAAAGATTGTTGAAGAATTGCGGAGCTCGAATTTGGAGAAGCTGTCTGCTGAAGAGGCGAAGGAGTTATTAATCGAACTCCGGAAGCGGGCGTTCTGAGAGAGGCGCAGACAGTGTTCGGATGAGACGAGGAGTGATTCAACAGTACGGGAGGTGGACGGAAGTGCACAGCAGCACGGACTCTTCGGTTTGCCTTTCAACAAACCTGCGAAGCAGGTGAAAGCGTAAAGCCTGGGGCGTGAGCCCCAGGTCACCTCGGGTTAATGATTTTAGAGCCCGCGAAGCGGGCGATAGAACAGCTGTCGTTGGAGCGCTATCGCCCGCTTCGCGGGCTCAGTTATTTTGATGACCATTTACCTGGGGCTCACGCCCCAGGCTCTACGCTTTCACCTGCTTCGCAGGTTCTAAAAGACGAAACGCTCTTACCAACTTTATGCTGCACCCGTTACGCGGACTGAATTTCCACTTAGGAAAAGCTGCTAATTCCCTACCGGCTCACTCACCGGCGTATCACTCACCTTAAACCAGTCCCCTTTCCCATCATCTGTTCGCAACATGCGCAGCAATTCCGGGAAGGTAAACGGCCGGGCGCCCCGCCGGCCAAAGACGGAAAGCTGGTTCCCACTTTCATCCACCGCTCGATCGCGGTCGAGACCCTTTGAAACTCCCAACGCCTCGCCCTTCGTTTTAAATGTAGCTATTAAGATTGGCCGAGGTCGAGGACTGAATCCGGCATACTCCGGCACCGTCTCGGGGGAAGTTAGTTGTAGTATCCGCAGTCCGTTGCGCCCGTCAGCCACGTACGCAAACAGACTCGCATTCGTCATCGCAATCTTCACCTGGTGGACGTCGTTAAGCTGACCGTCAGCATTAAATACCTGATCGAGTCGGGGCTGCTCCGGCTGCTCTACATCGATGATTGCCATCCCGGCTTTGCCATTGGCCACGTAAGCATAGGTTCGGGCGACGTAAACGTCGTGGGCGTCCTCAAGCGCGATCGAAGCGCCCTCAACCAGGCGAGTCTGCTCCGGGGTAGTCACCTCGACAATCTTTAAACCCTCGTCGTCAACCAGAAAGCCGTACCTGAATTGAATTGCGATCGCCCGCGGATGCTTCATGGCAATGCGCTGAACGATCCTGGGTTGCAACGGTTCATCAATATTCACAACCACTAAGGCGTTCGCTGTCGTTACGTATGCGTAGTTTCCCGCGATTGTAATGTTGTTGGCATCGTCGAGGGCGCCGCCCGGATTAAATGCCCCCTTCGGATACTTCGTTCCATCCAACGCTCGCTGCAGGTAATTGTTCAGCGGATCGCCATCGAGCAGAGTGGCCGCGTTAACCAGAATCAGTCCCTCATACTTATCGACCACGTAAAGATAGGCGAACAACGGATGAATGGGCTGCTCTTCATTCACGAGTTGCTTTCTCGCCTCGCCGGTCAAACTCGCGGCGGTTGCCGGGTCGATCATCGTGCCGTCACTCCGCACACGCCAGCGTGCCGGATCAACTGCCAACGTCGTGGGTGCAGCGACGGCGGTTGCGTACTTCGTTTTCACCCAAAACTTTTGTCCGAACCGCGAGACCGGCGCCGTGACGATCCGTTCCGAAAAACCCTTCTGATCGATCTGCGCTACATCATAAACACGCAACCCACCTTCTCCGGCGGCAACGTACGCGTATTCACCGCGCAACTGGACTTGTAAGACCCGCGGATTACCCGTGTGCTCGAAAAAGGTCTTTAATTGACGATTACCTCTCGTGAACTTTTCGTAGTTGTCGGGATACGCAATGCGATGCAGCGTGCTGCCCAACACAGCCTGCGGATCCGTTCGCTCAGTAGCGACGACAACTTCCAGAGCATCGTTGGCTGCAACGTAAACGTACCGACCCATGAAGTTGACGAAGTTAGTGCCCTGCAAAAGCAGTTGTGCCAGCCAGGCATTGTTGTCGTTCTTGTTCGAGACATGGCAATCGCTGCAAGCCTTTGTCTCAGCCGTGCGAACCGTATGAGGCACGTGGGTATTGAAGGCCTGGCCCGCAAAGCCCTCAGCCGACGTTGTCTGCTGTTGCGAGTAGATCCATTCGCGATTTTGGTTTTGCGAACTAACAAGTACGGCGGATGAGGATCTAACCGGGGCCACGCGATTACCGGTAACTGTGCCATCGCGACCGAGCATGAAGATGTCATCGCGCAGTACCTGAAAATTGTACTGCGTAGAGTTTCGCGAGTCGCGGCCCTCGTTATGACGATTCGGCATCTTCGCATTGGCCTGCATCGACAAGTGACAGCCAAAACAGCTCGTCACCCATGATGAGTGGCAGGCGAAGCAAGTCATCTCGCTATCGCGGTGGGCGAGGTTGCTGTCTTCGCCCCGCACGTCGCCCCAGGTCCGATTGTCTTTGCGAATTGTTTTTGCGTAGCGCGATCTTTCGTTGTAGTCGCGGGTGCCCGGAGTGACCGTGTCAGCTGTTTGCGAGATTCGCCACCAACGCCCGGGAACCACGAGTGAGTTTTGCACAATGTCGCCGGCTTTCAGATCGACGTCCTTACCGGTCTCATCCTTCTTTTTTCGATCGCGCGTAATGCGCTGGAAGACGGGAATCTTGGCTCCGCTCTCATCACGGACCGTGAACCCTCGCGTCAAATTGCGTCCCGCGCCCGCGGGTCTTCCTGCCTGGCTCGGCGTAACGGGCGCTGCCGGGCCGGAAGTAAGGAGCGTCGCCCGCTGGCGAATCGAACCATGGCAATCGACACAACTGATTTCTATCGCGGCGCGCGGCTCGTTGTAAAGATTGCCATCCCCGTGAGCATCCTGGCGGAAGTGGCAGTCAACACAGTGCATTCCCTTTTCCAGATGTATATCGTTGAGATGCACCGCCTTTTTGAATTTGTCAGGATCATTTGAGGCCACCTGACTTCCCTGGGCGTCAAGCAGATTTCCCTTCCGATCTCGTTTGAAGACCTTGCGGAACATCCAGCCGTGACCATGTGAATCGCCAAACTGCACGTTTTTCAGCAAGCTGTTAAAACCGGCGGTCCCAGTATTTGAAAGAAAATTAAGATCGGACCAGAGACCACGAAGACTGGCTCCCTCGGGATTGCGATTAAGTTTTTCAAACTCTTCCCCGGGCGACGGGTTGCGTTGCTGCTGCGGATACATCTTGTCGCCATCGCTCTCGTTATCCCACCAGGTCATACCAAGATAGCTGGCTACCATATTGGTCCCGGGGTGCATGTGACACACCATGCACTGCGAGGTGGGAATCTGGTTCGTGAATTGGTGCTTGATCGGATGGCCCGGTTCGTTTTTAGGAATGTTGCCGTCGCTTGTTTGCGAGCTTCCGGCATTGCCGGCCTGATGATAGGAGGCGGAGTGAAGCGGATCGCGGTCGTTGGCATAAATAACGTGACACGCAGAACAGCCGGAAGAGCGATAGTCGCCCGGATGATCGTTGGTGCCGAGGAAGTTCAAGGTGGGATCCAGCAGTCGCGTTTTCTGCAAGCCGAGATAAACGGGATCAGTGCGATTGTTTGTGCCGAAGCCGCGCGGACTGAGGCCCTTGTCAGGTTTCCCCGGCTCTTCTTCTTTATCCGGCAGTCCCACTTCAAGGCGACGCTTGCCGCCGCGCTCAAATACGCGCAGCACATTTCCGGGCTGAGAGATTTCCCAGCGCGGGAGGGGATCGAGAAAATCGAGCAGGCCTTTGGTGCGTCGATCTTCCGCTGATGGTTGTGGGGTTTGGATCAGACGTTGCGGGGCGCCATTCTCGCTGTAGCTCTCGCCAAAGCGAGCGTCCTTCAGCGGGAAGCCCCCATTATTGTAGAGGGCAGCGCCCCAGAGCATTGCGCCATGAGCCATCATGCTGCGGGCGACGTTTTTTGATTCGAGCGCATGGCAGCCGGAATTGCCGCAGGTCTGCGCAGCCACACGTAGATCGCCGGGGTTTATGAACCGTACAAACTCGGCACTTTCGCGCGCGAGTAGCGTATTGGTTCGTTCCGGATTGGCACCCGTGTACTTTCCGTTCCGCCGCCACTCATTGGCAAACCGCGGTTGTACGTGGGCGGCTCGTTTCGCACGCTCAAATTCAGCAGGATCATCGTTGGTTTTGCCGGGCACAGGATTGCCGCCATGGCAGTTGGTGCAGCTCAGCCCGACGGCGTCTTTTCCGTCTTTAAGTGATTCGTAAACTTCCGTCGGACCATACTTGTGCATCGGCTCGATCTGGCCGTGACAGGTGATGCAGCCTTCGAGTTTGGGGACTGATGTCTGGCTTTGAGCCGTGGGATAGGCTTGCACGAAGGAACTTTGAGGTTCTACGAATCCTGCTCCCGCAGCCTTCACACCTTTGGACTCAGGCCAGAAGCCAACCACCACGGCCAAAGCGGAAAGAGCAAGTAGAGTATAGAAAGTAACGAACTTCATAACCAAATAAGCCACTGCCGACTTTTGGAGTGCGCTGCCTTGTCAGCGCTTTGGTTGAGCCATTCCCTCAATCAGGCTTTCGTCCCCTATCAAAAGATCACTTTCAACTGCGCGAACAACGAATAGAGCATCTTGCGTGGACTGATCACGTCTGGTTCACAAAAGTCACCGACATTCGGCGGACAGTTACGGGCCCGGTCGGTGAAAATATCGCGGAAGCCGCGACCCGTCTGTAGCGTCGACGCGCCAAACGTCAGAGTCACGATGTTTATTAAGAAAGGCCGATAAGCAACGCCCAAACTGTAGTCGAATCCAATGTCATGCCGAATGCGGTTTTGAAACAGCAGATACTCCAACGGCTCAGTCCGGTGAAAACGCAGGTAGTTGGCATTGATAACTGCCTTTATTCGTTGCGTGACTTCCACGTCGAGCCCGGCGTTATAGATAAAGATTCCGGGATTCACAAAGTTTGCCTGACCCTGCGTTTTGCTGCTGCGCAAGCTTGGCAGGAGGCTGTTAGGTTGAACTAACCCAACACCGGTCTGCGTCAAGCTGATTCCGTTTCGATTCCAAAAGGAAAACTGTCCGCCCACGAAGTTGGGATCGTCAAAGATGGCATCGAAGCCAGTCGCTTTGTCATCGGTAGGGTTTGCATCGCCTTGCGCCCAGAACATCGATCCGCGAAACCGCAGATAGTCTTTGTCTACCGATGCCTCGACCGCAGCCATATGAGATCGGATACTTACTCGCCGCCCGGCGATCGGGTTTCGATCGTCGCGTCCAAACGCAAAGTAATATGAGTTTGTCAGGTTGAGCCGGCCCAGGTGTCCATCGCCATTCACGCCCACGTAGCCGGCCTTGACGGCATGAGGGCGAACGTCGCCGACCAAAGCGGGCCTCACCAGAAAGCCATTCTGGTCGAACTCGATACTGCTCCGGTCGTCGTTGTAATGCAGGCTGACCTGAATTGTGTACTTTGCTAATGAAGTCCTGGCGAAAGAGATTTGCGATGTAGACATTTTGGTGGCGCGTGTCAAACGTATTCAGCCCGCTGTTGGTGTCTTTTTCCAGCATCGAGAAATAAGCCGCATTAAATTGGAAGCGGTTGTTATCAAACGAACCAAAAAGCCGCGCGCCGAGATTGTTATCGGAGAAGATGAAACCGCGAAAGTCGGAGACGAAGGGCTGAATGCCCGCGCGCAGTGAAATAAAGTCGTAGTTGGCACTGAGATCCGCAAGCTTTACTTCGGCGAATGCTTCCTCGAGCGAGACATGAGTGTCAGTGCGGTTCGTACCGCGACGCACATCGATGTTAACTACTCCATTCTCACGGGCGTTCAGATAGTTGGGGATGCTAAATGTTGGTGAGATTTTGATGGCCCAGTCACGCGGCTTGAACACTGTGTCGCCGCGAAACAGTTCAAACGAGAATTGCAGGGTTTGCGTGGCGGCAAGTTGTTCCGGTTGTCCAAAAAACTCAGCGCTTCCCGGTTCGTCGCTGCTGACATCGGAAGGAGTCGGGGCACGTCTCTGTTCGACGGTGGTGGTGCTGGTTGCTGAAAGAACCATGAAAAGGTTGTTACCGCGGATCGGATAGTCGCCCTTCAGCACGCTCTGGTTATAAGGATCCCACCAGCGACCTTTGGTAAAGGGAATGTCGCGGCCTCTTCCGCCGCGGTCGCCATAACGATCATATTCAGGAAAGCCCAGTCGCCAACGATCCCGCGCTTCACGGCGTTCAGGGGTTGTTTGCAGACCTGAAGGAACAGTTGTGTCACGAGCGTAGCCAGGAGAAGTTTCAACCGGCAGCGCAGCAGTCGGTTCCGGCTTCTGTTTTTCAACAACCAGATCCAATGACGCGCGTTTCCCTGTTTCAATGATCAGGTTTTCGAGTGCCTCATCACGCGGCAGAGCAAATTGACCGTAGTTCTTTTCCTTTTCAAACTTCGCGCGGTAAGGCGGTTCTACAGTAACGCGATAAGCTCCGGGCGGAAGTTGAATTGAGTACATCCCGTTCGCATCGGTTGCGACTCTCCTAATCTCACTCGTTACCTGGTTCGTGAACACGATAGTGACGCCGGCGACTTTTGTCCCTGAGGTGTCGCGCGCTACTACACCTTCCAGCGAGCCATTGCTCTGGCCGACAGCACACACAAATGCCGTGATCAAGAAGCAGACGGTTGCGGCGGATTGTCTTGTGGATCTCATCCGAGGCACACAAAGTGACGATGAAAACGTTGATTGCGCAATTGCGACTCTCAGCGCAGGTGATTGCCTTGTAGCACACGAGTTGTGTTGAGGCAATTCAAATTTTTTCGCGGGAGTTAACTCTATTCAGTCAGCAAAGTTTAGTGATACATTGTGCTCGGCCTATAGTTTTCAGCTCTCATGAAGCAGCAAGACTAAACACAACCTCAAGCTTAACAGGATGGACCCTGGGGTGGCTGGTAGTTTCCATTTTGGATTTCGCCGACATTCGCTGGTGCTTCCCTGCGCATTATTATCGCTCGGAGTTCTCGCTGTAAGTTCGCAGTTTCCTCTCGTTACGGCCCAGACCGTGGCGCCCGTCCTGGTGTCTGAACCAACATCTACTCGCGCACTAGTCTTTGATTCGACCACCAGACAACGAGAACCCTTCACAGCGGTCGCGCCCGTGCTTTTCGGTGCAGACCCTCGCCGGCGGATCATGCTTTTCGCGATGCGCCTGCAACTCCAGCCGGGCGATACGGCCAGTGCGGTGACCGCTCGGGCCGAAGACAGCGCGCATCAATCGTATGTGTTACCGGTTGAGCATGTGGGTGCGACGCCGGGACAGCCCTGGGCCACCTCAATTGTTGTAAGTCTGGATCCGGCTATGGGTGACATCGGGGATGTGCTGGTGGGAATAAGCTATCGCGGCGTGGCCAGTAATCGTGTGCGGGTGGGAATCGGGCACGTGGGCGGTGGCCCTCCCGATGATCCGGGCGCGGTGCCAACGCCGGGCGGAATGTCCTCACCGCCGACAGCTACCGCAGGCACGCTCACGACCTCTGATGTCCAAACGATCATCAGTCAGGCGGTCTCCGCAGCCGTAGCCTTGAATCGCGCGGTCACCGTCGCCGTTACCGATCGCGAAGCAAACGTACTGGGCGTTTTCAGTATGACTGGAGCCCCAGCGACTACGACTATTCGCAGCGTTGGGACCGCAGGAATGGGTCTCGAAGGAACGGTTGTCCCTTCCTCGTTAGCAGCGATTTCCAAGGCAGGCACAGGTTCCCTTTTCAGTACCGGCGGCAATGCTTTTACGACGCGCACGGCGGGCTTTATCATCCAGGAACATTTCCCACCGGGCATTGATTTCCGCGCTGGTGGCCCACTCTACGGTGTGCAGTTTTCCTCGCTGCCTTGTTCTGATATCAAGATTCCAGGCATTCCCCTGGGTCTGTCTGGAGACCCGGGCGGACTTCCGATTTACAAGGAAGGACTCGCCGTTGGCGGTGTCGGCATCGAAGGTGACGGCGTTTACACAGTCGACCGTAATCCTGCTGACTTCGACCAACCTTTTGAAGAAACTATTGCGGGCGCAGCGGTTCGTGGATTTGAGGCGCCTTCGCTTATCCGTGGCGACAACATTCTGGTAGACGGCATCCGCCTTCCCTACAGCAACGTGGCAAGTCCTCCCGCGCCGGCGTCGATTCCTTTTGGCAGTCTTCCCGGCGCAATCCTGGTTGGATTTCCGATCGCTCCAGCGCAGACTTCAGCTTTCGTGCCGGCGATGGTTGGAGGCGTTTCCGGTGAAGTCGATACGCGCTTCTTCCCTTTTATTGCAGGCAGCGCTCCTGCCGGACCGAATGCTTTGAGTTCGTCAGATGTGCAGACAATCATCTCGCACGCCGCTCAACAGGCAAACATTACGAGGGCGGCGATTCGTCAACCACTCGGTAGCAATGCGCGGGTCTCCATTGCCGTCGTCGATGCTGCCGGTACGGTGATCGGACTCTTCCGCCAGCAGGACGCGCCGGTGTTTGGTTTTGATGTCTCGGTACAGAAAGCGCGAAGCGCAGCCTTCTTCTCTCGTGCTGACGCCGGCGCTTTGCTTAACGCCGCGGGATTCAGTTCCTTCGTCAGTCGAGCAGCCACCGACGGTTTACAACTCAACGGGTCGATTGCGTTCAGTGATCGCGCAATCGGCTTTCTGCACCGCCCGTTATTTCCCGATGGGATTAATAACACTGCTCCCGGGCCGTTCAGCACGCCTCTGACAGACTGGAGCCCATTCAATGTAGGTCTTCAACTCGACCTCATTAAAACAAACCTGATCGCCGCCCTCGGTGGCGCGGCTGTCCCATGTTCTTCGATTCCTAATCTTCCCAATGGCGTGCAAATCTTCGCGGGCAGTGTGCCGTTGTATAAGAATGGCATTCTCGTGGGGGCGATTGGTATTAGCGGTGACGGCATTGATCAGGACGATATCATCTCGGCTGCCGGTGGTAATGGATTTTCGCCGGCGCCCGCGATCCGCGCAGACCAGGTGTTCGTGAGAACCGTGCGGCTTCCATTCTTGAAGTTTCCGCGCAGCCCAAATCTCTGAAACAAACCGACTCGATTGTTGCGCATCCATGCGAGCCAATCTCCAGAATCCCACCCATAAGTTCACGTTCCTGTTACCGCTTACAGTTCTCGCTTTCCTGCTCCTCGTCTTTACCGGTATTGCGCAAACTCCAAACACCCAGCCCGCTGAGGGGCGTGGAGTAATCAGGCTGCGAGTTCGGGTGAAGACTGGTGAGACGACGAAGGGACTCTCACGCAAACGCTTTTATTTGATACGAGGAACGGTGGCAGAAAATAAAGCCCTTCTTCAAGCGACTGAGGAAAGAACCGCGGTAAGCCGCGATTGTTATTACAGGAGCCTCGGCGCAAGTGAAGCTTTAATCAGGTGGTTGCGAGAAGGCGACTGTGAGTCAGTCTATTGTCGCGAGATCGAGGCCGCAGATCTGGAGGGAAACAATGCCGTCCCCGAATTTCAACGCGCGCTGCTGTCGGGTGAGCAGGAGTTGGCCAGCAGGGATCTCGCACGAAAGTGGTTGACGGTAAATCTTCCGGAAAACATTCGAGACGGATTTTACAAAGCGCGCCAACGCGAGTTGCAGAAGCTCATCAGGCAGGCTGAAGACACTTCAGGAAGTAAAGTCCTGTCGGTGATGACGGATACCAGGGGGACGGCTTACTTTACTGACTTACCTCTTGGGACCTACGTTGTTTCGAGTCTGCTGCCGACGGAGAACGCCAACTCAAACATCGTTTGGAATTGCGAGGTTGAGGTGAAACCCGGTGATCTGGCCAACGAAAAGCCATATCTGATCTCCAACGTCCGCGAGCGAAACGTTAAATGCGTTGGAAGCGAAAAGCCTCTTCCCGTTTGTGCTCCGGCACGACAAGGTGGTGACTAGATCATTTGGAAGTTCTGAGACGTGGAATGCAACAAAGGCCAAACAACCTTAAGAAAGGAACGCCCAATGGCGTAGCGAGTTGGAACCTAGCGGCGATCCTGATCATCTGCCTCATCTTTCTCGCCTTGACGCTCACAGGAACAATCAGCGATTTCTCAGCGGCGGCGCAAACACGTAGCCGCCGGCCAGCCAGGTCGACCACCGCAACTTCAATAGACTATTCAAAGTTTTCTCATAACACCGAGAAGCATCGCGCTGCCTGCGTTACATGTCATAAGACTCCGACTAAGAATTGGCGTCAGGCGGGAGACTATCCTGATGTTGCCGACTACCCTGACCACGAGGCTTGTGTTTCATGTCACCGTCGCCAGTTTTTCCGCGGCGCCAATCCGCAGATTTGTACGGTTTGTCATCTGAAGTCTTCACCCCGCGATGAGCGCCGCTATGCTTTTCGCAATCCTGCGTCGTTGCTGCAATTCGACATTGAATTTCCGCATGACAAGCATCAGGACGTGATCGCTCGAACGCAACGACGAGCCGCGCCGGTTCAAAGTACTAATGCAGTGTTCGTTCGCGCCGCGTTTTCCTTCTCCGATTCACTGTCTGGTTGGGCCCTGGACGCAACGGGAAAGGTCTATAACAACTGCACGATTTGTCACGCCGAGCGTAAGAACGCGCCGGCCGCACCGGCCGGAGGTTGGGTTGACTCGATCGCTCCTGACCCAGCTACATTCAAAGCGGTTCCCGTAAGTCACGCTTCCTGCTTCAACTGTCATTGGAAGTCCCAGGCTCCAGTAAGTAGTGACTGTGCCGGCTGCCACAAAGGCGCTGCCCCGCACCTTGCGCTCAGGGACGCCAAGCGAATCTCAATTAAGTTTCGGCATGCGCGCGAACAACATGTTGCGGAATGCACTACTTGCCATATCAACATCACGAAAGCCGCCACGCTGAGGGGTCTAACACCCGATGTGCCGATTACTTCCTGCACTGAGTGTCATAACAAAGATGGCCTGCGACTCGACGTTGCCGGAGAGCTGGAGTCGGTCGATCGCAACAAGAGCTTCGTTTGTGTCTATTGCCACACTTCAGACGTCGGGCGAATGGATCCGCCTGCAAGTCATTATTTGATTGCCGGGCGTGCGCCGATAAAGCGGAAAGACGTCAAATGAGTTTTTCTCATCGTCGACATGTTCGATCCTTGCTGGTACTCCTGATTATCAGTGGAAGTGCCTGCGCTCTTGGCCTCTTTGCAATCGAACGAGCAAAAGCTGACTTCTTAAACAGGAAACCTGGGGCCGCTTCGAGTGACATGTTGTCTTTGAGTTACCCGCAAGGTTCGGAAGCGGATTACTCCAAATTCATTCATTCCAGCCAGCGTCATGCAGCGCTCGGCTGCACTTCATGCCACGCACGTGGCGACAACTCACCAACGCCGAAGTTTCCTGGGCACGAAGCCTGCACGAAATGTCACCTCGCACAGTTTGTAACGCCCAACGTTCCGATGTGCGTCATCTGTCATAGCGACGTCAGGAGTGCAGCCGCGCCGCTCAAGACGTTTCCCACAAGATTTAATGAAAGTTTCAATGTGAAGTTCGATCACGCCCAGCACATGAGCGGCGCCGCGCGTCCGTCTGGTGGTTGTCAGGGTTGCCACATCCGAGCGATTGCTCGCGGCGCGGCTCTCTCAATACCGGTGGGACTCAATGCTCATAGCGGGTGTTACAGCTGCCATACGCTGACCAGCAAATCCGCCGCAGGCCGCGAGATTGCTTCCTGCGGTGTCTGCCACGAGCAGAGACCTTACAACCGCACACCGACTAACGCCCGCGCTTTCCGTCTTGCTTTTAGTCATGCCGATCATGGGCGTCGCGAGCGCCTTGATTGCGCTGATTGCCACCGGCTGACCGTCGGGACGCCTCAGTCGCGGCAGGTGAGTTCTCCTCATCCGAGTGAACATTTTCCGGTAGGCCGAATGAATTGCTCGACTTGCCACAATGGCAAACGATGGTTTGGCGGCGATCTGGGATTTAAGGATTGCGTGCGCTGTCACGCCGGCTCAAGTTTTCGAATGCCTGGATAAACATAAGCGCCTAAGAGCCCTGGCTGAACGTGGCGCCATTCAATGTCAGAACCGGGAGCGGTAGCGACCGGGTCCATTCGCGCGACTGTCAACTAACACCAAACCCAGATTTCCTACCACTTTGAGTTCTCCACGACGAAGCCGTTCGCGACCGCTCCCGGTTCTGACATTGAGTGGTAACGATCCTCCATCAGTACCGCTGATCTCGAAACTGTTGACACTCTGGCAGCCGTAAACTTAAGATTGCTCCGATTTTTGTACTTCCCTCCCCGTTTAGTCCGAATCTGCTCCTTTAAATCACGCTTCGAGGATTGTTCATGAGAAAATTGCTTGTGGTGATCGCCGCTTTGGGACTTCTCGCGGGTCTCGTGGTTTTTAACGGTTCGGCGCTGACGGCCTCGCAGGAGATTCCCAAAGAGAGCAAGGTTCAGCCTAAGGAAGTTGTGCTGGGGAAAGACAGCCAGTCAGACAAGTATGGCGAGGTTGCTTTCAATCACACGACTCACTCAACAAAGAACTACAGCGTCGATGGAGCCAGTGTGCTCGCCTGCGTGGAGTGTCATCATACGGACCAACCGGCGGCGGCACTGAAGGCTCCTCTGAAAACGAGTGAGCGCGATGTGGTGTTAACTGCGGCAGCATTGGCACCCGCTGATGCCAAGCCCGTCAAGTCATGTCGCACTTGCCACCTGCAGGCGGGTGATGACAGCGCGCCAATTCCCACCGTTACCTATCCCGGCAAAACGACGCCCACCAAGTTAACCAACGAAGTGTCGTATCACACCAACTGCAACCTTTGTCACGATAAAGCAATCGCTGCCCGACCCGCTTTGAAGGGAAAGATTCCAGGTTCAAACGATTGTCTGCCCTGTCATAAGCCTGTTAGCTAGGAAGTCTCAAGGCCCAGGTCCCAGGTTTCAGGTCTCAAGTCTCAAGTTCCACGTCTCAGAACCCACATAAAACGCCCGCGCCACGAGCGAATGGGGCGCGGACTTTGGATTGGGATCTGAGTCTTGAAACTTGAGACCTGAGACTTGAGACCTGAGACTTCATTTCACCGCCGCCATCAGCGAGGGATTCCAGTGTCGCTTGTCCTTGATGTGTTGTACGTGGCAGGAAGTGCAATTCGGTTGGCGCGTCGCGCGCGCGTCTGTCGCTAGCAAGCGATTCGTTCCGGGTTCAACCTTCCCGCTGTGACACGTTCCACAGGTCGCCCTCGGCGTTTCTCGATCAATCGGATCAAACGACTTGTGGCAACTCGAACAGGACAACTCACCTTGCGCGTTGCCCGGCAGGTCTCCGACAGTCTTGACGCGCTGCACGTGGATCGCATGAAACTGTTTGCTGCGCCACTGCTCGTCAGTTTCTGTCGCCAGACGGGCAACGTCGATCTTCTTTAGAGACCATTCCTCATCGTCAAGTCCCCGCCCCTTCCATTTCCCATCCACCACCGGGTAACCAAGCGTCCCGCCGTGAGGGGTGTTCACCCTTCGACCGTTGTAAGTGTTCTTATTGGCATTGTTGTGACAGGCAGTACACGTAGCCAGCGCCGCTAAGCCAGGCCGGAAGTCCGATCCGCGGTGTTCCGCATGACAGGAAACGCAGCCGACGCCGGCAGCAACGTGAGGCTTGATGACAGTTGCCACGAACACTTCCGTGTTATGGCAACTGGCGCAACGGGCCTCCATATTGCCGCTGAACGAATGGCAGTTCGTGCAGGAGTCGGCATTAGCCTTGGCCGCGATCGGCGGAAACACAGCAAGCTCTCTGCGGGAATGACTGCTGGAGAGCGGGGCGGGCGCGTAGGCGTTGGCATACCAGAAATACCCGGCCAGCGAAAACATACCAACGATCACAGTGCCCCAAATTAACAACGATACAGGCCAGCCGCGCGCGAGATCTGAAGTGGGAGTCCAATTAAACTGCGCCTTACCGGAACGCCTCTGTCCCTTCGGGAACAATGGCGATGGCCGCACCATCTTGCCGGCCTCGCGAATTCGTTTGTCCCAAAAGATGTCGAGAGTTTTATTACCCGGGAGCGGAGCGGCTCGCGGCGCTTTGGCGGGTTTCTTACCCGGCTCGGGCATCACGAGCCGCTTTGTGCTGTCGTCAGGACTGGGCACATTCGTTGGTTCGACCACTGTCCCGATTTGTAGGGCTACCTTAAGCACAAGCCCTTCCTGGGTGCGATCAACCTCCAGGAGGAACGGTCCAATAGCAATCACATCGCCGGGCGCCAGCGCCTGATTCTCCTCAAGTGGCTTACCGTTTAACTTGGGGGGATTTCCCGGCCGCAGGCTAAAGAGGTAGTAGTTGTCGTCAACTTCCTTGATTCCTGCCTGGGCCCTCGAAACGGACGGATGGTTAAGCAGCAATTCACACTCCGGGAGCCGCCCAATCAGCAAACCATCGCTGATGATCGTGAGAGGATCCTGAACGAGATCCTCGCGAATGATGATGAATCTATTTCCCGAGTCCATTTTGTTCCGGCAATCGCAAGCTGCTAACGCTGAGAAAAGAAGACTACCTGAATGATGTGAACCAGCATGAGCGCCAGCATCAAAGAAGTCGCGAGGACGTGAGGCGGTATCCACAACTTCACGAGCTTGTGTAAAAAGATGAGAGCATCAACGCGCCGCAGTGTCACGGCCGTTTCCACGGCCTCCTGAAGTAAGACTCGTTCGTCGTCCGTCGCCGTTCGGGTGATTCGCTCTTTAAATTCGTTTCGCGCCTCGGCCAGTAAAGTCTTGAGCTGTTCGCGCTGGACTAACTGTCGCAGGAGGAAACTTAAACCAAAGAACCGCTTGCGCACCTTCTCCTCAATTTCTTCACGCAGCCACCCCTGACTCTTGTTTACGATCTGATCAAACTCAACCCGCAGTTCCGCCTGCCGATTCACCAAATCTTCGAGGAGGAGTGGTTCGCCTTCAATGCTCGTCATGATCCGCGGAGCGACAATGTAGGAAATGATGCCCAGCAGCCCGGTGGCGATCACGAAATCAAAAGTGACGTAAAGCGAGGTGGTCAGCAAGCCGCCTGTTTGTTTGCCGCTGTGCACCAACAGCACGATACCCGCCGCGACTCCAATGTAAACATGAGCAAGCATCCAATAACGCAAGGCGCCTGCTCGACGCCGGTAGACTTGTTTGCGCAGCGGATAAGTCATCACCGCCGCCACTCCGAAGAGTCCGACCAATCCTGTCAGCCAACGCATCGTGAGCCAGGTTCCACCAAGTCGACCGTCAAATCCGTACTCAAGCACGCCAAGGATCATAATCACGCTGGTGAGCAAAGCGAGAGCGGTGCCGCCGATATGCCAAAGCTTCGCAATCGGATCACTTTTATGGATGTTGCGTCCGATCGCATGCGTCTGATCGCGGAAAATTATTCCCTGAGTGTTCTTGATTTCGTCGAAATAGGTGAGCGGATTCACTCGCACGAGGGCGCCGGTGGGACAATTCTCCTCGCAGGAATACGCCGGTCGTCGTGCGCTCGCCGGATTGAGAGGCGTGTGTTCGCATAGATTGCATTTGATGGCGATCACATCGTCAGCCGGAGGTGGCGGCGCTGGAGGTTGCGGCGGAATGAGACTGAACTTTTGTTTCAAACTGCCGAAGAGGTCAAAGGCGACAGGTACCGCAGTATCGTGGCGCGGAATCATTGTGATGGCGTCGTACGGACACTGAGTGGCACAGTCAAAGCAACCGATACACGTGCTCGGATCGATATCGACGTGACCCAGCGGATCGCGAAAGATAGCGCCCGTCGGACATCCCGTCAGACATTCCGGATCCTTGCAGTGCATGCAAACCTGCGGCGAGAGGACGTGCTGAGTCTTGTCGATACCAACCTTCACCGGACGGGTGATGTTGATGCCGCGACGAAGCAAGCGCGACTGCCCGTGCACTTTGTGACAGGCCAGTGAGCAGTTGCCGCAGCGCACGCAGAGGTCCATATCCATGACCAGAAGGTTTGCGCCGTCGACGATGCCCGTCGTTATCTCGTGCTCGGCAGCGGCGAGCGGTCTAAGGTCAGGAACCGCTTCCACTGTCGGCGGCAGTGCATCGTCGGCACCGGAGAACCGCGAGAAGGCGTCGAGAATGCGATCACGCAACGCCGGATCGGCAGCGAGGGGAGCAACCGGCACTTCGAGCAGTTCACTGCGGGCCATTAATGAAGCGTTGTATTTCCAAACAGCGGGCTGCATTGCTGCCTCGAGTCCCAGACAATTTCCAGCGCCGAGGAAATCAACGCCAATGCTCGCCCCCACACCCATGACAATTCCGGCCGATTCAGCGTCGAAGGAAAGGCCACGCGAACGTCTGATCCAGCCGCTGCGAATCAGATAGATCTTCTCCACCGGTGTTTTTTCCTGACAGAGGACGTGGTGTTTCCCGTAGACCACAAACTTCGAAATCTTTCGCAGTTTGTCGATGATCTCCTGCTTTAGGGGGTCGCTCATCACCTGTCCGAGATCTTCGAGCACACGTGCGAAGCCATGGGCGCGATATGTCTCATCGAGGGCCTGGCCAAATCTGGGGAGCTTGCGCAGCAGCCGCAAAGCCGGGCGGGTTACCTCGATCACTGTCGCGGTCTTTCCCGGAGGTACAGAGATCGTGGCGTTGCGCTCCACACCCGCGAGAAGAGCCATTTCACCGAAACACGAACCCGGTTGCAATTGACTGATCTTACGCATGCCGCCAGCCGCGTCGTTGATAAAAACGTCGAGCTCCCCTTCGACACCGATATAGAAAGTATTCCCGCCCCACTCTCCCTGACGCATGATCACTTCGCCGGAATCGTAAGTGAGCAGGTGCATGTAAGGTCCCACGCGCTTGCCGTTGCCGTAGTCGCGTCCACGAAGGATGACGTCCAGGTCGCCGGCATACTTCAGTTTGCCATTCTGTGCTTCGAAAAGTTCGGCTGTAAGAGGGAGTGTTTTTACGGCTTGAATGAGCGCTTCCTGGCTGGGGGTTTCGCGCGGCATGTTGGTTTTATACTACTTAGACGCACAAAGATAAATAAGATTGCTGATTGCTGATTGCCGATAGCCGATTAGTTGAAGTCAATACCACCAGGCGGTAGCCGGTGGCCCGATGCGCTTGAACTCAAGCCTCGCGTGGTAGTGATTCCTTACTCGAACTCCGAATGTTGGGCGCGATGCCGCAAGGATTGAGTGCCTGCGCATCGGGCCACCGGCTACCGCCCGGTGGTACTGACCGCAACTAATCGACA
>JBPCNX010000037.1:0-260405 GCA_051000815.1 Pyrinomonadaceae bacterium | reverse complement strand
AGCCGGCACGGTCTCGGAAGTTGTGGAATAACGATTTGGAACTTTGAACTTCATACTTTGTACTTGGATCTCAATATCAGTTGAATGATTCAAGGTCAGGTACAAAAGCAAAGAACCAAGAACCAAGAACCAAGTACAAAGTACAAAAGCTTATGTTGAATGAAAAAATAAGAATCCGGTTAAAGGCCTACGACCACCGCGTCCTGGACCAGTCGACTACAGAAATCGTCGAAACGGCAAAGCGGACCGGAGCTCGCGTGGCGGGTCCGATACCACTGCCCACCGTAAAGAACAAGTGGACGGTGCTGCGCTCGCCGCATGTGGATAAGAAATCACGGGAGCAGTTTGAGATCAGAACGCATAAGCGACTGATGGACATACTCGACCCGACGCCGCAGACAGTAGATGCGTTGATGAAGTTGGATTTGCCGGCGGGTGTGGACGTCGAGATTAAGGCCTTCGGCAGGCAGTAGGGGATTGCCAATTGCCAATTGCCAATTGCCAATTGCCAATTTCCGAGCGGCTATTGGAAAGGCGGTCCTGGTTCACCTGAAGAATGCGATTAGCGAATTGGAAATACCAAATCGGCAATCGGCAATCGGCAATCGGAAATTGAATCATGATTAACGGAATCATCGGTAGAAAAATCGGCATGACGCAGATCTTTGCCGCGGACGGCACGGTCACCCCCGTGACTGTGATCAAGGCGGGTCCCTGCGTGGTCGTGCAGAAAAAGTCCTCTGCGGGGCCCGACGGTTACAACGCCGTGCAGCTGGGTCTGGTAGACGAGAAGCCTCTCAAAATGAAGAACGTGACCAAGCCAATGCGCGGCCACTTCGAAAAGACCGGCGGCGGCACTCCGCCAACGCGAATCCTGAAAGAGTTTCGGCTCGAGGATTCAGACGACTCGACGAGTGTGGGCGATAAGGTGCTGGTCGATCAGTTTGCTGATGGCGACATGGTTGAAGTCGTAGGACGCTCGAAGGGTCGCGGCTTCGCCGGCACGATCAAGCGCCACCATTTTAATCGGGGACCGGAGACGCATGGTTCGATGAATGTTCGCGCGCCGGGTTCAATCGGCGCCTCGGCGTATCCCTCGCGAGTAGTAAAGGGAATGCGTTCTTCAGGACACATGGGCGACGCGCGCATTACAGTTAAGGGCCTGACGATTGCCCGAGTCGATGCCGAAAACAACTTGTTGATGGTCCGCGGCGCGGTGCCGGGTGCGAACGGAAGCGTCGTCATCGTTAAAAAAGCCGCGAAACGCGAGAAAGGAAAGAAGTAGCTGGTAGCTGCGACGGTGGCGAGTTTCTGACTTGCCCGTTGTTACATGCTTCTGGTCACTGGAGTCGAATATGCCAACGGTTAAGGTGCTCAACTTAGAGAATAAGGAAGTCGGTGAAGTGCAGTTGTCCGATGCTGTTTTTGATGTGCCGTTCAATGAGCCACTGATTCACGCGGCAGTCAGGAACTTTATGGCGAATGCTCGCCAGGGCACCAGTGCAACGAAGACGCGCGGCGACGTTTCCGGCTCCGGCCGCAAACTTTGGAAGCAGAAAGGCACAGGGCGAGCGCGTATCGCTTCACTGCGTTCCCCGCTCTGGAAGGGCGGCGGCAATGTTCATGGGCCGCAACCGCGCGATTGGTCATACAACATGCCGAGGAAAATGCGGCGGGGCGCGTTGCGCTCAGCACTGTCGGAGCGAGTTCGCGAAGGCAACGTGATCGTGGTCGAAGGATGGACGCTCGATAGACCGAAAACAAAAGACTTCGTCTCGTCATTGGGCGTTCTGGGTCTTGAGGGCAAGACGCTGATTGTGGATTCGTTTGATAACGAGAACCTGCTCCTCTCGTCTCGCAACCTTCAGCGCGCCAAAGTGGTCAACAGCTCAGGTCTGAATATTTACGATCTGCTCTATCACGAAAAGCTGGTGCTCTCGCAGGCGGCTGTTGCAGAACTTGAGCAACTGTTGGGACCGAAACAGGCAAGCGCGGCCGTCACGGAAGAAGTGGAAGAACAGGTCGAGGAAGCGGCGAAAGAGTCGAAGGCGGCAAAGACTGCGGCCCCTAAGCGTGCGCGCAAGCCCAGGAAGGAGGCCGCCTAAATGAGAACAGTTTGGGACATCATTAAGTCGCCGGTGATTACAGAGAAGGCGCTGGTTGCCAAGGAAGAATCGCAGGACACGGGTCAGTTGCTGAGTTTTAGAGTTGACCGGAGAGCTACCAAACCGGAAATCAAGTCGGCGGTGGAAACAATCTTCCAGGTGAAGGTGGATCGCGTTCGAACGATTAACTTCATGGGTAAGATGGCGCGGCGCGGACGTTTCGAAGGGCGCAAGCCATCATGGAAGAAGGCCTACGTCACGTTGAAGCAGGGCGAGAAGCCGGTTGATTACGGCGAAGCAATATAGAAAGGGATGAAGGATGAGGGATGAGGGATGAATAAAAACGGGATGAATGCCTTTCTTTCATCCCTCATCCCTCCGCCCTCATCCCTTAAAAGAGATGGGCATTAAGAAACTAACACCAACATCGCCATCGCGCCGTTACCAGACATATCTGACGCGCGACGAGCTGACCGTCGGGGCAGTGCCTGAAAAGTCGTTGCTCGAGCCGAAGACGCGAATCTCCGGCCGCAACAATGACGGGCGTATCACAGTGCGCCGGCGGGGCGGGGGCCACAAGCGCTTTTACCGTATCGTCGATTTCAAGCGCGACAAAGACGGCGTGCCCGGTCGGGTAACGCAGATTGAGTACGACCCCAATCGCTCGGCACACATTGCTTTGGTTACCTATGTCGACGGTGAAAAGCGTTACATCATTGCCCCCAGTGGAATTGAAGTAGGCAAGACAGTGATGAGTGGCCCCGATGCGGATATCCTGCCGGGCAATACCTTGCCGCTTATCAATATTCCCCTGGGAACTCAGATTCATAATATCGAACTGCGTCCCGGCAAGGGCGGACAGATGGCGCGCTCCGCGGGTGCTTTTGCGCAGCTTGTGGCGAAGGAAGGAAGCCACGCCCAATTGCGCATGCCCTCTGGTGAAGTCCGTCGCGTGCCGTTGGTTTGCAAGGCTACAGTCGGACAGGTCGGCAATATCGAACATGAGAATGTTTCTTTCGGTAAGGCAGGCCGTTCGCGTTGGAAGGGAATCCGGCCGCATGTCCGTGGGGTTGCGATGAACCCGGTAGACCACCCCCACGGCGGCGGTGAAGGAAAGACTTCGGGCGGTCGTAACCCGGTGACGCCCTGGGGCCAACCGACGCGTGGCTATAAAACGAGAAGTAATAAGCGGACGCAGAAAATGATTCTGCGTGATCGGCGAACGAAGTAGAAACGATGAACTATGAACGCTGAACGATGAACTGTTCAGCATTCATCATTCCGAATTCATCATTTGGAGAGCTATGGCACGTTCAGTAAAAAAAGGACCTTACATTGACGGGAGTATCGTGAAGGCGGTCGAACGCGCACGCGCTGGGGGGCAGCGCCCGCCGGTAATTAAAACCTGGTCGCGTCGCTCGACGATCACCCCGGATATGGTTGGTCTTACCTTTGGCGTTCACAACGGCAAGCGACATCTTCCGGTTTACGTGACCGAAAATATGGTCGGTCACAAACTCGGTGAGTTTGCGCCGACGCGCACATTCAAGGGTCATTCGGGCACCAAAGTGGAGAAGGCGGCGAAAGTAGCGAAGCCGGCGGCGTAATAACGTCAATCGTGAATAGTGAATCGTAAATGGGCAAGAAGTTCTGACGAATCACGAATCACGATTAACGATTAACGAGGTTGAGAATGGAAGCAACGGCAAGTGCAAAGTATTTGAGAGGTTCGGCGCAGAAAGCGCGGCTCGTTATCGACATGATTCGCGGCCAGGATGTTAACCGCGCGTTGGCGATTTTGCGCTACTCAAGCAAACGTGCCGCCGACGGAATCGAGAAGTGCATGCGCTCCGCGATTGCGAATGCGAATGAGTCAGCGGAGAAGGCCAACCTCTCCATCGACCCCGATGATCTCTGGGTGAAAGCAGCGTTTGTCGATCGCGGACCGACCAAGAACCGTCGCCGCGTGCGTCCGGCTCCGCAGGGGCGAGCATATCGCGAGCAGCGGCACTTTTGTCACGTAACGATCCTGCTCTCAAACGATGCGCGCCCTCAGCCTGGGACGAAACGATCCGGCGAAAAGACAGCATCCAGCGACGCTAAACCCGCGAAGTTGGCGGAAAGCAAAGGCCGCAAGCGCGGTGGAGCCGCGGCGGCACCACGTGGGCGGCGCGCAGCAACGAAGGCGGACGCAGGGAAAGCTGCTGCGAGTACCTCAGGCGCGAGCGAGAAGAAGGCCGGCAAAGGTGCCGCAAAGAAAAAGCCTGCTACTAAGAAAGGTGAGTAGCGGCTGAATTTTGCGGGGGCTGATTGGTTTGCAAGTACAAACTATTCTGCCCCTGACTTAAGAGTTAACTGCGGGTTAAGACGGGAGAAGATTGTGGGTCAGAAAGTTCATCCATACGGTTTCCGGCTTGGTTACAACAAAGACTGGCATTCGCATTGGTACGCGAAGAAACAGTTTGGCGAGTTCCTGCTGGAAGATCTAAAGCTGAAGCGCGATCTGAAGAACCGCTTTACAGGCGCCGGCGTTTCCCACGTTGACATTGAGCGGGCAGCGAATCGGTTGAAGATAATTATCTTCACTTCGCGTCCGGGGATCATCATCGGCCGAAAGGGTGCCGAGATCGACAAGCTCAAGTCGGACCTGTCTGCCAAAACCGGCCGCGAAGTCCTTGTTTCAATCCAGGAGATTCACAAGCCGGAACTCAATGCTCAGCTGCAAGCCGAAAAGATCGCGGCCCAGTTGGAAAAGCGCATCGCGTTTCGTCGCGCTATGAGAAAGGCAGTCGAGGAATCGCTCCGATTTGGCGCTCAGGGTATCAAGGTCAAAGTCAGCGGTCGCCTGAATGGAGCTGAGATTGCTCGCAGCGAATGGCACCTGCAGGGACGACTGCCGCTGCACACACTGCGCGCCGACATCGACTACGGTCTTGCTGAAGCGCGGACTACGTTCGGGCAGATTGGGGTGAAAGTCTGGATCTATCGTGGTGAAATTCTGGATCCCAAAGCAGCGATGGCGCGCGGCACCGGTTCTGATCCGATCAATGAGACACGGATGGGTGAGCGCGAACGCCGGCCGCGCACTCGCCGCGAGCGCGAGGGCGGCGGTTCCGACGGCCGCCGGCCGCGTGGGGGAAACGGATAACGATATTGCCGATTGCCAATTGAAGGATATGGAAGCTTGAGTTCTGAATTGGCAATGGGCAATCGGAAATTGGCAATCGAATAGTTGCAATCGAATTGGGGAAGCAGGTAGACGACCATGTTGATGCCGAAGAAAGTTAAGCACCGAAAGCAAATGCGCGGGCGCATGAGGGGTGTGGCAAATCGCGGCAGCGAAATTAGTTTTGGTGAGTATGGCCTGAAGTGTCTGGAGCCTGCGTGGATTACCGATCGCCAGATTGAAGCTGCGCGAATCGCGATGACCCGTCACATTAAGCGCGGCGGGAAAGTCTGGATCCGGATGTTCCCGGATAAACCCGTAACGAAGAAGCCGGCCGAAACCCGTATGGGGAAAGGCAAGGGTGCGCCGGAATACTGGGTAGCCGTCGTCAAGCCAGGCCGGGTCCTCTATGAGATCGAAGGTGTGGACGAAACGACGGCACGCGAAGCAATGCGCCTGGCTGCGGCGAAACTGCCGATTCGGACCAAGTTCGTGAGGCGCGCAGATCAGGAAGGAGGGGCGATTTAAATGAAGCGGCGTGAAGAGTGGGATAAGTATCAGGACTTGAGCAAAGAGGAACTGCAGGCTGAGGCGTCGCGCTTAGAAGAATCGCTCTTTCGTCTGAAATTTAAACTCGCCCTAGGCGAGGTTGATGCGGTGAAGCGAATTCGGCAGGAGAAGAAATCGCTGGCTCGAATTCAAACGCTCACCCGGCAGCGGCAGCCAGCGGCCGGGTGAGCAAGCGCGGCCGAGCCGCAATAACGACAAAGCAAGCACGGATCGGTTCTGTGCAATCGAGTGAGAAGAATGGAAGAAGAGAAAGAAATTAAGGCCGACGCGTCGAACGTTGAGGCGGTAAAAAGCGCGGCTCGGCGCCCGCACCGTTCGCAGAAGGTCGGAATTGTATCCTCCGATAAAATGCAAAAAACGGTTGTGGTGCGGGTCGACAGGCTCGTGCTGCATACCAAGTACCGCCGTTACGTTCGGCGTACCTCGAAGTTCATGGCTCACGATGAGCTCGGCGCGACTATCGGCGATAAGGTGCGAATTGTTGAGACGCGGCCCCTCTCCACGAGAAAGCGCTGGCGCGTGATGGAGATAGTGCAGAAGGCCGCGAAATAACGCGATTGCCAATTGCCAATTTCCGATTGGCGATTAAAAGTGATTGCACCGCTCGAGGTCTGAGCGGTCGGAACCAGACGCCAATTGCATTCGGCAATGGGCAATGGGCAATGGGAAATAAAAACTATGATTCAAATGCAGACCTCGCTGGAGGTTGCCGACAATTCAGGCGCGCGCCGTGTGGAGATGATCATGCCGATCGGCGGATCGACCGGAAAGATTGCCAGCCTTGGTGACCGGATTAAGGTCACCGTTAAGGAAGCATCGCCCGACGGCACGATCAAGAAGGGCACGGTCCAGGACGCGGTTATCGTTCGCACTCGCAAGGAAGTGCGCCGCAAGGATGGCACCTACATTCGCTTCGATCAGAACGCAGCGGTTTTGATTAAGGAAGATGGGACGCCGATTGGGACGCGTGTATTTGGCCCGGTAGCTCGCGAGTTGCGCGACAAGAATTTCATGAAGATTGTTTCACTCGCGCCGGAGGTTATTTAAGGTCATGGCGGGAACGAAGAGAGCGAGAATTAAAAAGAACGATCAAGTGGTGGTGATAGCCGGCCGCGATAAGGGTAAGCGCGGACGCGTGCTGGAAGTGGCGCCCACGAAAGGCAAGATCAAAGTCGAGGGCGCCGGCATCATCAAGCGTCACCAGCGCGCCAATCCGCAAAGCAATCGCGGCGGTGGCATTATTGAAAAAGAAGCGTTCATAGACCTCTCGAATGTGCAATTGATCGACCCGCAGTCTGGAAAACCCACTCGCGTTAAGTACCATGTAGAAAGTGACGGCGCGAAGACTCGGTTGGCGGCAGGCAGTGGACATTCGATCGAGAAGTGAAAACCCGTGAATAGAAAATCGGCAATCCTGGTGGGCCTGGCTAGACGACAACTGGCTCCGACTACGATTAACGATTCACGATTCACGATTCACGAGGAATCAAAATGGCAGCAAGGTTAAAAGAGCGATATCACAAAGAGGTTGCCCCGGCGATTGCTAAGGAGTTTGGCATCAAAAACCCGATGGCCGTGCCGCGTCTGGAAAAGATCGTGGTCAACATGGGCATGGGAGAGGCAATCGCAAACGCCAAGATTTTGGATATTGCGGCGGACGAGGTTCGCGCGATCGTTGGACAAAAGCCTGTAATCACGAAGGCGAAAAAATCGATCGCTTCGTTCAAGCTGCGTCAGGGAATGCCTATCGGCGTGATGGTAACTTTGCGTGGCGATCGAATGTACGAATTTCTTGACCGGCTGGTCTCGATCGCGCTGCCGCGAGTAAGAGACTTTCGTGGTGTCTCACCCAAGGCTTTTGATGGTCGGGGTAATTACACGATTGGCGTGCGTGAACAGCTAATCTTTCCGGAAATCGATTTCAACAAGGTGGAAAAGCTGCGTGGCATGAACATCTCGATTGTGACCACTGCGCGCGACGATGAGCAGGCTCGGGCGTTGCTCAAGAGCTTAGGGATGCCTTTTAGAGCGTGAATCGTAAATCGTGAATCGTAAATGGGTGAGCGGTGCCAACGATTCGCATTCACGGTTGACGTAACTATTCACGATTCACGATTGACGATTCACGATTTACGAAACAATGGCAAAGAAATCACTAATCGCGAAAGCGAACCGAAAGCCAAAGTTTGCAGTGCGGGCTTATACGCGGTGCAAGCGGTGCGGGCGTCCGCGGGCGTACCTGCGGAAGTTTAATCTGTGTCGCATTTGTTTTCGCGAGTTGGCGCTGCAGGGACAGATCCCGGGCATCGTTAAGTCGAGTTGGTAACGACATTGCCCGATTGGCGATTGCCGATTTTCATTTGGCATTGGCAATCAACAATTGGCAATTGATTAATGGAGTAATACATGACTGATCCCATCGCCGATATGTTGACGCGAATCCGCAATGCCATTGCGGCAAAGCACTCGCGTGTGGATATTCCGGCCTCGAGACTGAAGGTTGAGATTGCCCGCATTCTTAAGGAAGAGGGCTACGTGAATAACTTTGTGATGAAGGGTGAAGGCGTGAAGCGCACGATCCGTATCTTCCTGCGCTATGACGCCCGCGGCACATCTTCGATTACGCATCTTGAACGAGTTTCAAGGCCCGGTAGGCGAGTCTATGTCGGTTCGGCCAAGATTCCGAAAGTGCTGGGCGGTTACGGTGTGAACATCGTCTCCACTTCGAAAGGGTTGATGAGCGGGAAGATGGCCCGTCGGGAAAACATGGGCGGAGAATTGTTGGCGCAGATCTACTAAAGGATGAGGGATGAGGGAAGAGAGATGAAGCGTTAAAGATGAAATAAAGTCTTTCGTCCTTCATCCTTGAGGTTAGTTATGTCGCGCATAGGAAAAAAAGTAATCACGTTGCCGAAAGGCGTCACCGTCTCAGTCCGTGAAAGCGAGCTGGAGATTAAGGGACCAAAAGGAACCTTAAAGACGCCGATTCCCACGGGAATTAGTTTCAAGGTCGAAGGCGACGAGTTACGTGCTGAGCGAGCCTCTGACGAACAGGCAGCGTTGCATGGCCTAGCCCGCGCTTTGGCAAACAACGCTATTGTGGGCGTGACGGTAGGCTTCACGAAACAAATGGACGTGGTTGGTGTCGGCTACAAGGCGGATGTCCAGGCAAAGAGAATTGTTTTCTCCCTTGGCTACTCACATCCGATTGAGTTTCCGCTGCCTGACGGCGTGGAAGCCAAAGCCGAACGTCTGACGACCAAGGGCGGCATTCAGCAGTATCAGACGACGTTGACGCTTTCGAGTATTGATAAGCAGAAACTCGGCCAAGTAGCGGCAGAGATGCACCAACTGCGCAAACCCGACGCCTACAAAGGCAAGGGCATTCGCTACGTTGGCGTACCCATCAAGTTGAAACCAGGAAAGACGGGCAAATAATTGCCGATTGCCAATCGGCAATTGGCAATGGGAAAGGACCATGGGAAACACGAACAGAGCTTTAGTGCGAGTCGCAATTCATAAGCGCATTCGCCGGAAACTAAGTGGCAGCACTGAAAAGCCGCGTCTGGCGATCTATCGCAGCCTGAATCACATTTACGCGCAGGTCATCGATGACATTCAGGGTCAGACACTCGTGTCAGCATCCACCACAGAGAAAGACCTGCGTGGAGCGACGGGTGGAAACGTGGAAGCGGCGCGTCGGGTGGGGAAGACGATCGCCGAACGAGCCCTGGCCAGGGGAATCGAGAGCGTGGTCTTTGATCGCGGCGGTTACCTATACCATGGACGTATCAAAGCGTTAACTGATGCGGCCCGAGAAGCAGGATTGAACAAAGGCGAAGCTGTCCAGGAAGAAGCACCTGCAGCAGCTGAACCGGAGGCGGAAGAAAAGCCACGTAAGAAAAGTAAAGAGAAGAAATGAGACAACCAAAGCAACGTATTTTGGCCCAGGGCCTGGACCTTAAAGATCAGGTGATCTCGATCAATCGCGTCACGAAGGTAGTAAAAGGCGGCAAGAACATGTCGTTCGCGGCCCTCGTGATTGTTGGCGACGAAGGCGGCCATGTCGGTTTCGGAACCGGCAAGGCGCGGGAAGTGCCCCTGGCAATTAAAAAGGGAATTGAAGCCGCGAAGAAAAATTTGATTCGCGTACCGCTAATCAATCACACGTTGCCCCATCAGTTGACCGGAAAGTTTGGCGCTGGGCGTGTAATGGTCAAGCCCGCGTCTGAAGGAACCGGGGTGATCGCCGGAGGCGCGGTGCGAGCGGTAATGCAGGCCGTCGGTGTTCGCGATGTGCGCACCAAAGTGCTGGGCTCGACGAATCCGCACAATGTAGTGCGCGCTACGTTTGACGCTCTGCTGCGGATGAAGGACCCGATGGAGTTGGCGCGGCTGCGCGGCAAGCAAGTTGACGAGATGTAGTTCGTGAATCGGAAATCGGAAATCGTGAATTGGAAAGAGAAGCGAGAGGTGCTATGCCAAGTAAGGTGATTAGTCCGGCAGCAAAAGCGAAAAAGAGGGCTAAGGCCAGTTCCTCAGCCGGAACAATTCGGGTGCAGTACTATCGTAGCTTTATTGCAGCGCCTAAGACACATAAAGAAATGGTGCGCAGTTTGGGCCTGACGAAGCTGAATCAAATAGTAGAGCGAACCGATTCGCCGGCTCTGCGCGGCGCCGTTGCCAAAGTGCCGCACCTGCTGCGCATTGTTGATTAACAAGTTTCTGATTATTGAGTGGCTTCGGTTCGCAGTTGCGAGTTAGAGCTCAAGGGAGTGAATGATGACCATCAGTCTAAATAATGTTCGTCCTGCGAAAGGTTCTACGCACAAGAAAAAGCGGGTGGGCAGAGGACCGGGATCTGGTCTCGGAAAGACTGCAGGCCGGGGCGAGAAGGGACAGAAATCACGGTCGGGCTATTCGGCAAAGCTCGGTTTTGAGGGCGGTCAGATGCCCCTCCATCGCCGGCTGCCGAAGCGCGGGTTTACCAACATCTTCAAGAAGCGCTGGCTGGAAGTGAGCATTGCGGCGCTGGAGCGAAATTTCCAGGCGAACGAGGACGTCACGCCGGAGTTGTTGCATGAGCGCGGCGTCATCAAGAAGGCAAAGCACGATGTGGTTGTGCTTGGTAACGGCGAGTTATCGAAAGCGTTACGCATTTCCGCCCATCGCTTTACCAGGAGCGCGCGCGAAAAGATCGAGAAGGCCGGTGGGGCTGTTGTCGAACTCGGCAAGCCGGTTGAGAAAGCCGCTTAAGGACGAGTATGGAAAAGTTTCTCGCTGCCGTACGTAACATGTTTACTGTGCCGGATCTGCGTCGGCGGATTCTGTTCACGCTGTCGATGTTGGCAGTTTATCGCCTCGGTGCGCACGTCGGTGCACCCGGAATTAACCGAGAGCGATTGGACCAGGTTTGGCAGGATGTTGCCGGAACTTTGCTCGGCGTGCTCGACCTCTTTTCCGGCGGCAACTTCCGCACGATTTCCATCTTCGCGCTGGGCGTCACTCCTTACATTACTGCCTCCATCATTTTGCAGTTGATGACGGTAGTGTCGCCGCAACTGAAGAAGCTTCAGGAAGAAGGCGAGATGGGCCGGCAAAAGATCAATCAGTGGACACGATATCTGACGGTTGGCCTGGCGGCAATTCAAACTTCCTTCGTGGCCCACTGGTTACAGGTGAACGGAGTGGGCGCGCCCACCTGGGGATTTCTATTGACCACTGTGTTGACGTTAACAACCGGAACGATCTTTGTAATGTGGCTGGGCGAGCAGATCACCGAACGCGGAGTTGGCAATGGAATTTCGCTGTTGATTTTCGCCGGCATCGTGATTGGTCTTCCCAACGGTGTGACACAGGTATTCGAACGGGTACGCGGCGGTGACACGCTGGAAACTATCGGTGTCATTGCGCTATTGCTGGCGATCATCCTGATCATCGCCTTCATAGTTTTTGTTGAAGCGGCAAGACGAAAAATCCCGGTTAGTTATGCGAAGCGACATGTGGGCCGCCAGGTGGTGGGCGGGCAGCAAACTACAATGCCGCTGAAGATCAACATCGGCGGTGTCATTCCGGTGATTTTCGCCTCGTCTGTGCTCTCGATGCCGCAGAGTCTTTTTGCGGCCTTCCCGCCGGATCAGAACAATCTCAACACGACATGGGCGAAGGTCTGGACGTTTTTCCAGACGTTCCATGCCAGCGATCCATATTACGAATTGATTTTCTTGTCGCTGATCGTCTTCTTTACGTTTTTCTACGTCTCAATTGTTTTCAACGTTGAGGAAGTCGCTGACAATCTTCGTAAGCACGGAGGCTTTATGCCCGGCATTCGGCCTGGGCGGGCAACTGCCGAATATCTGAACAGCATTCTTACAAGGCTGACAATTGTCGGCGCGGTCTATCTCGCCCTCGTGGCCTTTGTCCCACAGTTCATGCTGAGCGGATTCAAGGTTGCGCGCTTGCCGCTAATTGGCACCTGGCTCGACTCATTCGTCAGCAGCACACCGGGTCTTTCATGGATTCCTACTGGAATGGGTTATCAGTTTTATTTCGGCGGTACTTCTCTGCTGATTCTCGTAGGCGTAGCCATGGACACCGTAGCGCAGATCGAGGCGCAGTTGGTGATGCGCAACTACGAAGGATTCCTCGGGGGTGGAGGTCGATTGCGCGGACGAAGAGCGTAGCGATTGTTGATTGCCAATTGCCGACTGCCGATTAGAAATGCAATTAGCGACGAGAGCTTAATCGGGAATTGGAAATCGGTAATCGGAAATCTAAAACCCGATATGCCGAAAACGATAGTCTTGATGGGTGCGCCTGGTGCTGGCAAAGGTACGCAGGCGCGTTTGCTTCAAGAGAGACTGCACCTTCCCCAAATATCCACAGGCGACATTCTTCGCGGCAGGGCACAGGAGCATGATGCTTTGGCGGAGGAGATACGCACTGTGCAGGCCGCTGGGAAGTTGGCTTCCGATGATTTGGTGATTCGGGTGGTTCAGGATCGCACCGCCAAAGCGGATTGCGCGAGCGGTTACGTGCTTGATGGATTTCCTCGCACGCCGGCCCAGGCTGACATGCTTGAGAGACTCGCGAAAGAACAAGGAAACGAAATCGTGGCGATTCTGGTGGATGTGCCTTACGAGTTGCTCGAAAAGCGGGCGGCCGGGCGTCGCTCCTGCCCTATATGTGGCGAGATTTATAATGTTTACTCAAAGCCGCCGCTAAAGGATTGCTACTGTGATCTGCATCCCAATGCCCGTCTGTTTCAACGTGCCGATGATACGCCGGAGAAGATCAAGGTTCGACTTGATACCTACAACGAACAGACGAAGCCGCTCGTTGATTTCTATCAGAAGTCTGGACGCCTGCACCGAGTTGATGGAACCAGGGATCAGGAGACAATACACAGCGAGATTCGGAAATTAGTGGGAGGTGTTGAGTCCGGCGCGCTTAGTATTTGATGTAACGAATGATCATCGGAAAATCGAAAAAAGAGATTGAGAAGATGCGGGCCGCCGGCCAATTGGTCGGGGCTGTTCTGCGGCACCTCGCAACATTGGTTGAGCCGGGTATCACCACCATCGAGATCGATCGGGCGGCCGAGACAATGATTCGCGATGCCGGGGCTCTTCCCACGTTCAAGGGTTATCACGGTTTTCCTTTTTCCATTTGTGCCTCGGTAAATGAACAGGTCGTCCATGGTTTTCCCTCGGAATACCAACTGAGAGAAGGCGATATCTTTTCGATCGATTGCGGCGTGACGCTTCAGGGCTTTGTCGGCGACACCGCTACTACAGTGCCTGTAGGTCGCGTCTCTGAAGAACTGTTGCGATTGATCAAAGTGACCGAGGAGTGTCTCGAGCGCGCGATTGAGCAGTGCCGGCCCGGCAAGCACCTGGGAGATATTGGCTGGGCGGTGCAGGAGTTAGCTGAAGCCAGTGGCTATTCAGTGGTTCGCGATTATGTGGGGCACGGAATCGGTCGGCAGATGCACGAAGATCCGCAAATCCCGAACTACGGCAAACCGGGCCAGGGTCCGAAGATCAAAGCCGGATATGTGTTTGCCGTAGAGCCCATGATCAATCTGGGGAGTGTGCATACCAAGGTTCTGGCTGACGGCTGGACCGTGGTGACCCTGGACGGCCGTCCCAGCGCCCATACAGAACACACCATTGCGATTACGGAAGACGGTCCGGAAGTGTTAACTCGGGTGGTTCCGGTAGGCCATTCGCAGACGGTGGCAATGTCATGTAACTGATGCTGCCACGCGGCTTGGCAAATCGCTGTCCGGATGCTAATATTCGCAGTTTGTCGCTACTGGCAAATTCCCGTCTAAAAGGACATGGCGAAGGAAGAAGCTATAGAAGTGATGGCAAAAGTCCTCGAGACCTTGCCGAATGCCATGTTTCGGGTGGAGTTGGAAGAAAGCCAGCATCAGGTTCTGGCGCATATTTCCGGGAAGATGCGCAAACATTTTATCCGCATTCTTCCAGGCGACCGGGTGCTCGTAGAGCTTTCGCCTTACGACCTTAATCGGGGACGAATAACTTACCGGAATAAATAAGGATTTCAGTCGAAGAGATATCGGAGGCTTTAGAAAAATGAAAGTGCGCGCTTCGGTAAAAAAAATGTGCGACAAGTGCAAGGTGATTCACAGGAAGGGCGTAGTGCGCGTGATATGTACCAACCCGAAGCACAAACAGCGACAGGGTTAAGATTTGGATTTTTGCGCGAACCTGATGAGCGCGTCAGTTATCTAACGGAGAACTAATAGGAATGGCACGTGTAGCTGGAGTTGATCTTCCACCCAACAAGCGATCCGAGGTTGGGCTTACATACATCTATGGTGTTGGTCGGTCGCGCGCGACATCAATTCTTAAAGAAGCGGGTGTTAACGCGGACACGCGCGTTAAGGACTTGAACGAAGACGAACTCAGCCGCATCCGTGCCGTGCTGGAAGCCCAGGGAGAAATTGAGGGCGACCTGCGCAAGCGCATTCAAATGGACATCAAACGCTTGATGGATATCGGATGTTACCGCGGCTTGCGCCATCGTCGTTCGCTTCCCGTTAGAGGACAGCGAACGCACACGAACGCGCGCACTCGTAAAGGCCCGCGGCGTGCAACGATTGCCAAGAAGAAGGCTCCCGGCAAGAAATAGCAAATAGGTTGCTGTGTAGGTGCCGGCGGTACCGGTCCTCGCCGACCGCCCCCGGATCGATATAGAGAAAAGTTATGGCTAAAGCAGGCGGAAAGAAAAAGGTCTTTCGCAAGAAAGAAAAGAAGAATGTGCCAGTGGGTATTGCACACATCGCGGCCTCGTTTAATAACACCATGATTTCGATTACCGACCTCGAGGGTAATCTGATAGCGCAGTCGTCCGCGGGTGCGCGAGGTTTTCGTGGTTCGCGCAAGGGCACTCCCTTCGCCGCGCAGCAAGCTGCCTACGAGGCCGCAAAGAAAGCGCATGAAGCTGGTATGCAGCAGTGTGAAGTTCGTGTGAAGGGGCCCGGTGGTGGGCGTGAGTCGGCGATTCGAGCCATCGCCAACGCCGGGATTAGAGTGATGACTATTCGCGACTCAACGCCGATTCCACACAACGGATGCCGGCCGCCGAAGCGGCGCAGAGTGTAGGAATTGCCGATTTGCGATTGGCGATTGAAAATTGGCGGTTCGCAATGCGAATTGAGCAAGCTGAGAAGAACTACTGACATAGATTTCCAATTGGCAATCGCCACTCGGAAATCGGCAATGAATTGACCTAAAGGATGAAGGGCCAGCGTGGATACGCGGCCTGTAAACTTTTCCGTCTAACCGACTGGAGGCAGAACAATTGGCTAGGTATAGAGATGCGGTGTGCCGTTTGTGCCGCCGCGAAGGTGCAAAGCTTTTTCTCAAGGGCGATCGCTGCTACAAACCATCTTGTCCGATCGAAAAGCGCGGCACGCAGCCGCCCGGTCAGCACGGCAACTCGATGCGTCGCGGCAAAGCGCTGGTTGGTTACGGCCAGCAGCTCCGCGAAAAACAAAAAGTGAAGCGCATCTACTTCATTCTCGAAGGACAATTCCGAAATTATTTCGAACGCGCCGCGCGCATGAAGGGAATCACAGGTGAGAATCTGTTGTTTCTCCTCGAGCGCCGCCTGGACAATTCAGTCTACCGCGCCGGGTTTTCAACATCTCGCCGACAAGCGCGGCAGCTGGTTAACCACGGTCACATCATGGTGAACGATCGCAAGGTCGACATTCCTTCATTTAAGGTAAAAGCCGGCGACGTAATCAGCGTCAGGGAAGCAAGTCGCAAGAATCCGCATATTGAGGGAGCCTGGCAAACTGCTGCCGGGCGCGGACGTCCGTCCTGGATTTCGCAGGACGGTGCGGACATGAGCGTTCGCGTCAGTGGGTTGCCTTCGCGTGACGACATTGATCGCTCGATTAATGAGCAGCTTATCGTCGAACTTTATAGCAAGTAGTTTAATACTCGCAGGTGCCGTCGTCAGGGCGGCCATCGCGGGCTAAGGCGTTTTTCAACCGGGACTCAAAAGTATGGCTATGGATCAAAATAATCTCTGGACCGGATTTCAAATGCCGCGTCGGCTGGCCGCAGACGCGGAGACTCTAACAGAGCGGTACGGTCGTTTCTCAGCCCAACCGTTTGAGCGAGGATTTGGCACGACGATCGGAAACTCGCTACGCAGGGCATTGCTTTCCTCGATTGAGGGGGCTGCCGTAACAGCAATCAAGATTGAAGGAGTCGAGCATGAGTTCTCCTCAATCAAGGGTGTTGTAGAAGACGCGACTGACGTCATCCTCAATTTGAAGCAAGTGCCGTTTAAGTTGCACGGTGGTGAGGCCAAGACACTTAGAATCTCCAAGGAAACTGCCGGGGAAGTGACGGCAGCGGATATCGAGGGTGATGCCGACGTGGAGATCCTGGACGAGAGCGTCCACATCGCTACGGTGAGCGACGGTGGCTCCTTAAAAATAGAGATGAGATTAAAGCGCGGCCGGGGATACGTCTCAGCCGATCGAAATTTTGACGAAGATCTTTCGATGGGTTATATCCCGATTGATTCGGTGCACACCCCCGTCAAAAAGGTCAATTACACAGTGGAAGCTGCACGTTTGGGGCAGAACACCGAGTTTGACAAGCTGACGATCGAGGTTTGGACGGACGGCTCCGTCAAGCCGGAAGACTCCATTGGGCTGGCGGCGAAGTTGATTAAGGACCACATGTCCATTTTCATTAACTTCGAAGAAGATGCCGACGATTTTTCTTATTCCAAAATGGAACGTCCGCCTCTGCCACGCAACGATCAATTGGATCGTTCAGTCGACGAGCTTGAATTGTCCGTTCGCTCCTATAACTGTTTGAAGAATGCCGACATCAGGACCATCCGCGACCTGGTGCAGCGATCAGAACGCGAGATGCTGGCCACCAAGAACTTTGGCAAGAAATCTCTAAACGAAATCAAAGAGATTCTCAACGGCATGGGTCTGGATTTCGGTATGGAGTTTGACGAACAGGGCAATCCCATTCCCGGTTCCGGCGGACGCGACACCGCTGATGCTGCAGATTTTGAAGCGGAAGAGGAACAGTAACCAATCGTTCCTGCCGAAGTGAGAGTTATCAGAGAGCTGAGTAGAGATTTCGAGTAAAGTCATGCGGCACCAAAAGGCACATAGGAAGTTAGGTCGAACAACTGAGCATCGAATGTCGATGCTCCGCAACCTTGCGACTTCGTTAATAAACGCGCGCGAGGAGCGAATCGTCACCACTTTGCCCAAAGCGAAAGAATTGCGGCCGTTTGTTGAGCGCGCCATTGCGTTATCCTGTCGCGCCCAGCATCTTGATGGCGATAGCGCAAAGATTAACGCAGTCCACCTGCGACGTCAGGCGGCTGGGTTTTTTCACGCCGGGAACATGCAGCAGGCGGCATTGGCAGGAAAGCGCGGGCAATTGCGTTTGCCACGGACGGCAGGAGTTGCTGCCCTCAGGCGTTTGTTCGATGAGTTGGGTGAACGATATAAGGATCGGCCCGGAGGCTACACTCGGATTTTAAAGCTCGGCAAGCGGGAAGGCGATAATGCCGAGTTGGCGATCATTGAGCTGGTGGACAATCCTCGTGAACTGGCGGCGGTTGAGGCGGCAAAGAAGCGAAGCAAGTCTGCAAGTCCCAAGAAGAAAAAGTCTGCTGACGCTAAAGACGCCGCGGCTTCGACGAAGGCTGCCGCGCCAGTAGAGGCGCTTCCAGTTGACGAGCCGGAAGCTTCGTCGGCTGAGACTTCCGAGCCAGCTAACGACTCTGACGCGGATGCTGCGCAGGCAGAGGAAGAAGCGAAGTAGAGAAAATTTGACATGGACCGGCCAATCGTCGCTGCTGAGCAGCCTGGTCGGCAACGCCCCAATTGACCATCGGAAAAATGAAACCGAGTCTTTTGGGGCTCGTCGCTTTGAGGAGTTTGATTGTTTGCCCGAAGCCAAACCAACAAAAATGAGCGATCCTGAGACCAAGAGCGAAGAGTCTGAGCCGCAGCTCGCTGTTGAGCCATCGGAGAACGTCCAGCAAAACCGTCGTCGCCGCAGCCGGTCGCGTCATCTCGAGCCTTCGGTGAACATGGATGAGTTGCGTGAGCTTGTAGACCTGATTCAGGAAAACGGATTTGCGGAATTTGAGCTGGAGCGCGAAGGGTTTCGTTTGCATGTACGCCGAGACCTGGCGGCAGCGGAGGCTCCGGAATTAACTTCACCAGAAGTGAGCGGTGCCGGCGGCGAAAGGACTGATGCCGCAACTAATGCTGAAACTTCCACCAAGAGCGGATTCAGCCCAGCTCATCCGGGTGCGCAGGCTGAGACAGCTGCTTCTGAGAATCAGAATCTGCACATGATACCGTCGCCAATTGTCGGCACGTTTTATCGGGCAGCATCGCCTAGCGCCGAGTCGTTTGTGAAGATCGGTAGTCACGTGGAGCCGGATTCGGTTGTGTGTATCATCGAGGCGATGAAATTAATGAATGAGATTCAGGCGGAAACCGCCGGCGAAGTCGTCAAGATATACGTCGAGAATGGACAGCCCGTGGAATACGGTCAGCCCCTCTTCGGGATCAAGCGATAGCCATCCAAGCTGACGCCCAATGTCTTTAGTCCGGGATCGGATGTAACGACTTTGGGCGTTCAACTTTTGACTGAGAAATTTCATCTCTAACAATGAGTTCCGAAACTCGAAAATTTAAGAAGATTTTAATCGCGAACCGTGGCGAGATTGCCTGCCGGATCATCTGGACCTGTAAAGAGATGGGCATTCGCACGGTTGCTGTCCACAGTGACGTCGATCGCGATTCGCTGCATGTGCGCTTCGCTGATGAGGCGGCCTGCATCGGCCCAGCGCCTTCTGCTCAAAGCTATCTCAACATTCCCGCGATCATCAGTACCGCAGAAATTTTCAATGTTGACGCGATTCATCCTGGCTACGGCTTCCTGGCAGAGTCTTCTTACTTCGCGGAAATCTGTGAGGCGTGCAACATTAAGTTCATCGGTCCAGGGTCCAACATGATCCGCATGATGGGCGACAAGATCGAGGCACGCCGCGTAATGAAAGAAGCTGGACTGCCGGTGCTTCCCGGCAGCCCCGATCCAATCACTTCTGAGGAAGAGGCAAACAAACTAGCCCACGAAATTGGTTTTCCCGTGATCGTAAAAGCATCTGCGGGCGGAGGCGGACGCGGCATGCGGATCGTGCGCTCGCCGGAGGAGTTGGGACATGCTCTCGAGGCGGCGTCTACGGAAGCCGCCGCGGCTTTTAAGGATGGTAGTGTCTATATCGAGCGCTACCTGGAGAACCCGCGGCACATCGAGATACAGGTTCTGGCTGATGAGTACGGCGACTGTATTCATCTTGGGGAGCGCGAGTGTTCGATTCAGCGTCGCCATCAAAAGCTGCTTGAGGAAGCGCCTTCGCCGATGTTATCAGCCGAATTGCGAAATCAGATGGGGAATGCCGCTGTTTCTGCCTGCAAGAAGTTGGGTTATTCGAGCGCCGGAACGGTCGAGTTTCTGCTTGATCAGGATAACCAGTTTTACTTTATGGAGATGAATACGCGCATTCAGGTCGAACACGCCGTCACTGAGATGGTGACGCTGGCTGACATAGTACGCAATCAGATCCGCATTGCTGAGGGCGAGCGGCTGGGGTACACGCAGGACGATCTGATGATTGTGGGCCATGCGATCGAGTGTCGTATCAATGCGGAAAATCCCGAGACCTTTGCGCCGTCCCCAGGAGTAATTGGAGCTTTCAACTTGCCGGGAGGGCCGGGAGTTCGCGTGGATACCTACGTCTATTCCGGCTACAAAGTGCCGCCATTTTACGATTCAATGATTGCTAAGGTGATAGTTCATGCGCGGACCCGAGACCTTGCGATAGCGCGTATGAAGCGCGCGCTGGAAGCGATGGTGGTCGAAGGAATCAAGACCACGATTCCCCTGCATCTGAAAATAATGGATGACCCCAAGTTTCGCGCGGGGGATATCTCCACAAGTTTCATGGAGCATTTTCTCCAACAGAATAGCGCTAAGAAGAACGACTTGCTGGCAACAGCGAGGTGAGCGGTTGCTGTTTGCAGCCTGCCTGCTTATAATAATCGACTTTTCCGGGGGTCAGTTTCGTTCCAGAGGTAAACCTGATGCCATACGCAATTATTAGAACCGGCGGTAAACAATTTGTCGTCGAAGAAGGGAGTACCGTCCGCATTCCCACCCTGGCGGCGGACGCGGGCAAGTCTATTGAGCTTGATGCGTTGTTGACTTCGGGCAATGGTGATTCACCGGTAGTGGGAGCGGCCAAAGTCTCCGCAACCGTCATCGAGCACGGCCGCGGGCACAAGTTTCTGGTTTTTAAGAAGAAGCGTCGCAAACATTACAAGCGTACTCAAGGACATCGGCAGGGATATACAGCTATACGAATTGATTCGATTGGGTAGGCAAAAACGGTAACGGGTGATGAGTGATAGGTAATAAGTCAGAGGTTGGTTCAACTTATCGCTCTTACCTATCTCGTATCACCTGTTATCTATTACTGGAGTTTTAGCGATGGCACACAAAAAAGGAGTTGGCTCATCTCGTAACGGCCGCGACTCGCAGTCACAAAGACTGGGGTTGAAGAAGTTTGGCGGTGAACGCGTACTTGGCGGCAACATCCTCGCGCGTCAGCGAGGCACTAAGTGGAAACCGGGCAAAAATGTCGGCCGCGGCAAGGACGATACGCTGTTTGCTCTGATTGAAGGCGTCGTCAAATTTGAAGACAAAGGTCGCGGAGGAAAATTTATCAGCGTCTATCCACTTGAGCAGGCGTCTCCCGCTTAGGTGCCGCAACGAGGATAACTTTATGCGACGCCTGGGCGAGTGGTTAACTAGCCTGGCGTCGCTTTCGATTTAGATGTTTATCGACCGCGTCAAGATTCGCGTGGAAGGGGGGCATGGCGGTAACGGCGTTACGGCTTTTCGGCGCGAGAAGTTTGTTCCCCGCGGCGGCCCGTCAGGTGGCGAGGGTGGACGCGGAGGTGATGTCTGGATCGTTGCCGACTCTTCCCTGAACACACTGCTTCACCTCCGTTATAACCCCGAACATATTGCCGGACGCGGCATGCACGGCGAAGGTTCCAATCGTTCCGGTCGCGACGGCGAAGACGTTATTGTCCGCGTCCCGGTGGGTACTCAGATCTTTGAAGTGAGCACGGGCCAGCTGTTGCAGGACCTCGCTGTCGAAGCTGCGAGGTGGCTGGCAGCGCGGGGTGGCAGAGGCGGCTTTGGGAATTCACACTTCGCTACTTCAACCAATCGCGCGCCTCGTTATCATCAGGATGGCAGTGAGGGCGAAGAGTTGGAGTTGCAACTGGAGTTGAAGTTGCTGGCGGATGTAGGTTTGGTGGGTTTTCCTAATGCAGGAAAGTCGACCTTCATCTCAACCATTTCAGCGGCAAAACCTAAGATCGCGGATTACCCGTTCACGACACTCGAGCCTCATCTGGGAGTCGTTGATATGGGCGATTTCAGAACGTTTGTCGTTGCCGACATTCCGGGATTAATCGAAGGGGCCCATGAAGGTGCAGGTCTCGGCGATCGGTTTCTACGGCACATCGAACGAACAACGCTGTTGCTGCATCTGGTTGACGTGTCGTCTTTTTCGGGGCGAGAGACCGTGGACGATTATCATAAGGTTAACCGCGAACTGGCAGCTTATAACTCGGAGCTTGCGGCCCGGCCTCAAATAGTCGTTGCAACCAAGATTGATGCGCTGGAAGAACCGGAGCGAGTCGAATCTTTGAAGCGAGCGGCACTGCTCGATGGCCACGAATTCTATGCCGTCTCAGCGGTAACAAATCAGAATGTTCGCGAGCTGGTTAACGCAGTCGCCACGAAGTTGGATGAACTGAAGCAGGCGGCGACACAGGCCGCCATCGTCGAGTTGGCTCTCTCGGAGTAAGAGAGGGAGATTGTTCTTGTCGTAGTGAACTAAGGACAGGAAGCTGTCTCGCCAGAAAAACTCAATGGGTGGCAAGAAACGGATCGCTCTCTATGGTGGCACATTTGATCCGGTTCATCTGGGGCACGTTGCATTAGCCAGAACTGTTACTCAGATCTTTGAGATTGACGAACTGCTGTTTGTCCCCGCATGGCTTGCGCCGCACAAGCGCACGCGCGAGGTCACGCCGGCGATTCACCGGTATGCGATGTTGGCACTGGCAACGCAGTACGATGATCGGTTGAAGGTTTCCAGGTTCGAGTTGGAGGCGCCGAATCGTAAGTACACTGTCGAGACGCTGGCGCATTTTCAAGCGGAGTTGGGAACCGATGCCGAGCTCTTTTTTGTAATGGGCGCCGATTCCTGGGCCGAGATCAAAACCTGGCGCGAATGGGAACGACTTCTGAAAATGACAAATCACATTGTCGTGACAAGGCCGGGCTACGAGATTGAACGGGCAGGTATGAGCCCGGCGATAACAAAGCGCATTGTTGATACGCGGGGTTCTGGACTGGCTTCAACTCGCAAAAGGATTGACGATGGTACGAGGATTTTTATCAGTGATGCGGTAACGCTTGCAATCTCGGCGACGGAAATACGACATGTCGCCCGAGAGAAGCAGTTCGATCGATTAGCAAACCTGGTGCCTGAAGCAGTGGCAGATTACATCATGAAGTACGAGCTTTACAGAGATACGAATGAATCATAATTCAACGGCCAAAGAACAATCATTGAACCCAACGGGAGTTGGTCATTCCGAACTGAAACAAAAGACGGCCGGCGGTCACGAACTTGATGAGAGAATCGTAACTGCCCTGCAAGCCGCCAGCGATAAGAAGGCGCTGGACATGGTGGTGCTGGATCTGCGAGAGATTGCCAGCTTTACAGACTATTTTGTGATCACTAGTGGCACCAATGAGCGTCAGGTGCAAGCGATTTCGGACGAGGTTCTGGAACGATTGAAGAGGAGTGGCAGTCCTGCGGCTCGGGTAGAAGGGCGGAAAACAGCCGAGTGGATACTCCTCGATTACGGTGATTTTATCGTGCATGTTTTTGCAGACAAGGCACGAAAGTTTTACGACCTGGAAAGATTGTGGCGGGAATCCACGCGATTGGAATTACCGCCGGGACTCGTTAGTGAGACAAGCTCTTTGAGAACCGAATGATCGAGATCTTTGCGCAGTCAGGAGCGATGTCGGAGGCCGTTGGTCTAGCAGAACGCGTCGCAACTACTGATGCCAATGTTCTTATTACCGGAGAATCGGGTGCAGGTAAGGATGTGCTGGCATTCTACATTCATTCGCATTCTCCGCGCGCGTCAAATCCTTTCGTAAAGATTGATTGCGCGACGCTGCCCAGCGACTTGCTTGAGGCCGAGCTCTTTGGTTACGAGCGCGGGGCTTTCACAAATGCAACCGAAGCAAAGCCAGGCAGGCTCGAGGCGGCTCACAAGGGCACGGTGGTCCTCGACGAAATTGCCTACTTGTCGAAAGACTCACAAGCCAAACTCCTGCGCGTAATAGAAAACCGGGAATTTGAACGCCTCGGTGGACGTCGCACTATTAAAGTCGATGCCCGGCTGATTGCTCTGACAAATGTGGATTTGACGAAGGCAGTAGCGAGACGCGATTTTCGTGAGGATCTTTTTTACCGGCTGAATGTGGTGCACATTCACCTGCCACCGTTGCGGGAACGGGTTGAGGATTTACCGCGACTAACTTCCGCTCTTTTGAAGACCTATGCTACCAAGCATGGGCGGGACATAAGCTCAATCGCGCCTGATGCCTTGTCCTTGTTGGCCGAGTATGAGTTTCCCGGCAATGTGCGGGAATTGGCCAATAGTATTGAGCGAGCCGTGATTTTTGCCACCGGCAAGCGAATCGATGTTACGGATCTTCCGGCAACCGTTCGCGCGACTGTATTGCTGGAGCGTCAACGTCAAAGACCGCGCTCGCTCGCTGAAGTGGAAACGGAATATTTGCAAGAGACGCTCGCCACCACCGGAGGTAACAAGGCCGCTGCCGCGCGTATCCTCGGGATTAGTCGCAAGAATCTTTATGAGAGGCTTGAGCGGCTCGAAAAAGGAAAGGGAGACGGGGAGAAGGGGAGAAGCGGGGACGAGGAGTCTGCGTCGTGAAATCTAGCAAACCAGGAAAACACATCGCCCCGTCTCTGTGTCACCGTGTCCCCGCGTCGCAGTGTTGACCAATGCGACTGCGAGTTCTTTGGACAGGCAAGACGAGAGACGCCCGGCTGCGGGCACTGGTGGACGATTACCAAAAACGACTCTCGCATTTTGCCCGTTGTGAAGTCAGTGAAATTCGTGAGACGTCCGGCGCCGGCACGAAAACAGGCATCGCTAAGGATTCGCGAAGCATCTCAGACCGGCTATCCACCGGTGGCGTAACAGTACTCCTGGATCCTGAGGGAGTTGAATGGAGTTCGCAGGAGCTGGCTGCTCAGATTCAGCTTTGGGAAAACCAGGGCACGAAAGAGGTGGCGTTTATAGTGGGCGGACCAAATGGCGTTTCGCCGGAGTTGGTGGCGAGTGTGACGAAACGTTGGTCGCTGTCTCGGCTGACGTTGACACATGAAATGGCCCGCGTAGTTTTGCTCGAGCAGTTATACCGAGCTTATACGATCATTAAGGGCCTGTCATACCAGAAGTGAGCGGCAGGTGGTAGGTAAGAGGGTTTAAATTTCAGTTCGCATTCTTCTTAACAAGTAGGGTGGAGGATGAAACGATAATGGAAAAACGAAAAGTAAGGGTGTTCCGGGATAAGCTATTGGGCCGGCGGGAAAGTTTGGTGGGCCAGGTTCAGCAGGCGGAACTATACAGTCGCGAGCGTGACGCTGAGGCTACGCAGGATCCGGCTGACATGGCCGCCAATGCTTATACCAAAGAACTTCTCGTCTCAATGTCGGACAACGATCGCAAGCTGCTGAATTTGATTGATGAAGCCCTTGAGCGGATAGAGGACGGCAAATACGCCAAGTGTGCTCATTGCGGCGAAGCGTTGCCTGACAAGCGTCTTGATGCGGTGCCCTGGGCGCGTCATTGCGTCCGCTGCCAGGATTTGCACGAGCGCGGTCTCCTCGATAAGGACGACGAATAGAACTTCCCGAAACAAGCTGACATAATTGCGGCCTCCCACTCGAGTTGGGGGCCGCATTGTTTTAGGGGTACCTGGATGCGAGCGGAGAGCTCGCGTTGGCCTCCGTTTCCAAAGGCGAAGGCGCGCACCATAACCCGGATGTTCCTCACAGACACTACAATAAGTCTCTTCGATGGGTTGCTGGCGCTACTCTACCCACAGGCATGCCTTGTTTGTCGCGACAGCGTGGAAAGTCATCAGCTGGGGATCGCCTGCGAATCATGCTGGCTGGCAACACGCATGTTCACCGACGAAGATACAATCTGTTGGCAGTGTGGCGCGCTCTCGACCGGGACTATTTCACCGGAAAAAAAGGAAGCAATACGCTGCCGACGCTGTGACGCCGATGCATATACGGCTGCCCGTGCCTGCGGCGCCTACGAAGGAGCGTTGCGTGCTTCCGTTCTCGCACTCAAGCATGAGCCGCGTATTTCGCCCCGGCTCGCGCAATTCCTGATCAAGATGCAAATGCAGCCGCCTCTGAGTTCCGCGACGCGCGTGATGCCTGTCCCGCTGCATCTCACCCGAGAGAAGTCGAGAGGTTTTAATCAGGCAATGGTGATTGCTAATGTGGTCGCCCGTGCCGCTTCGCTGCCGCTGGATGTTGCCAGCCTCGTACGGACCACTCATGCCGAAGTTCATCGGGCAGGGCTGGACGTTAAAGGCAGGCGCGAGACTGTGTCCGAGGCATTTACCGTTCGTTACCCTCGTATAATTTCCGGCGAGAAAGTCTTGCTGGTCGACGACGTGTTTACCACCGGCGCGACTGTGTCAGCCTGTGCCCTGGCGTTACGCGCAGCCGGTGCGCGCGAGGTGTTTGTTTTAACTATCGCGCGGCCCGTTCACCATTGAGGCGGAAGATTAGTCAACTTGGGCTTGTCTTTGTATGATGAAGCTTATGAAAACACTCTATCCGGAGATTGAACCATTCGACATTGGGCGCTTGAAGGTGTCGCCTGTTCATGAACTCTATTACGAGCAGGCTGGCAATCCGAAAGGCCAGCCGGCGGTCTTTCTCCACGGTGGACCGGGGGGCGGCCTGGTAGCCGATTACAGACGATTCTTCGATCCCGCAACCTACCGGGTAGTGCTCTTCGACCAACGAGGTTCGGGACAAAGCACACCCCACGCTAATCTTGAAGACAACACCACTTGGGATTTGGTCGCCGATATTGAACGCCTTCGTGAACATCTGGGCATTGAAAAGTGGTTAGTGTTTGGCGGTTCCTGGGGGAGCACGCTCTCGCTCGCGTACGCACAAACGCATCCGGATCGCGTAACCGCACTCGTGCTGCGTGGCATTTTTCTTTGCCGCCCGAGAGAGATCGATTGGTTTTATCAGGAAGGACAAGGAGCAAGCGCGATATTTCCGGACATCTGGGAAGAGTATGTGCGGGTCATTCCTGACGCGGAACGTGAAGATATGCTGGGGGCTTATCACAGACGCCTGATGAGCGAAAATGAAGCTGTGCGTCTGGAGGCAGCCAAGGCGTGGTCGATTTGGGAGGGAAGCACATCGAAGCTTTTCTTCGATCAGTCATTAATCGATCGTTCGAGTGAAGCTCATTTCGCCCTGGCTTTGGCGCGCATCGAGTGCCACTACTTCGTCAACAACGCCTTCTTCGACACGGACAATTACTTGATCGAGAACGTGGACAAGATTCGCGAGATTCGCGCTGTGATCGTGCAGGGGCGTTATGACGTTGTCTGTCCGATGATGAGCGCCTGGGACCTTCACCGCGCCTGGCCGGAAGCGGATCTCAAAGTTATTCCCGACGCAGGCCATTCCGCCACCGAGCGGGGAATTATCGCTGCGCTCGTGGAGGCGACGGACAACTTCAGGAGCAACAGCGGACAGCTAACAGCAGACAGCAAACTGCAGAAAGCGAATAGCTGTCAGACCCAACCCAAACCGGATATACGCAGAAAGGGAACAAAGCCAACCGAGAAGGCGGATGGCCTCCGGAAGAGGCGACTTCACTAAGTGTTATTTGGTTTTCAGCCCGCTATCTGCTGTTCGCTGTTTGCTGTTAGCTGCCATCCCTTGTCACTTTCCTCAGGGCTCGCGTAATATCAGCCTTAGAATGAACGGCCGCGTCCTAGTATTGAACGCCTCCTTTGAACCCATCAATGTGTGCGCAGAAAGGCGCGCAGTAGTGATGATTTTCAAGGGAGTTGCGCGCGTGGAAGAACACAACGGTCACATGCTTCATTCAGAAAAGTTGTCGATTCATGCGCCCTCGGTGATCCGCTTGACGGATTACAAACACATTCCCTTTGAGCGGCGCTCGCTCTCGCGGAAGAATATTCTCCTGCGTGATCATTCGACTTGTCAGTACTGCGGTCGCCAGTATGCGCCCGCGGAATTGACACTCGATCACGTCATGCCGCGTTCGCGTGGTGGAGAATCAGCGTGGGACAACCTGGTTGCATGTTGCAAGCGCTGCAATCATCGCAAGGGAAGCCGGACACCGGAAGAGTCGGGTATGCATCTTCTGCGCAGACCCCGAGGCTTCTCGTTACACGTTAATCGGCAAATCATGCGTTATCTGGGACGAGCGGACGAGACGTGGAGGAAATATCTCTTCTACGAATCCAACAATGGTGAGTGACGACAGCAGCCGTCGCTGACCGAAGAGAGGCAATGATGATTCAGACAATACTGGCAATTGGTGGACTCGGAACTACGGAGCTCATCGCAATTGCCGTCGTAATCTTTCTCTTGTTTGGCGCCACCAGGCTGCCGCAACTGGCAAAGGCCCTGGGACAGAGCAAGCGCGCCTTTAAAGAAGGTCTCGACGAAGCAGACAAGGAAGAATTGAAGGAAGCGCGCGAGAAATAGCGGGGCCCATTACGATCCTCACTACCGGTCCCGAACCGGTACGCCCACCGGTTAGAGCTTGCTCCCTGATGACGATCAATGACTCTGCGCCTTGCGACCGCTCACCAGACTCGCCTTCACAGAAAACATATAGTCAGCGTGCTGTCGATCTTCATCAACAGCCCGCGGTATTTCCCGGATCACCTTTGCGCGGCAGTTTTCAGGCAGAAAATCCATCCAGCGCTTTAGCAGAAAGTCCGCGATCAGCGGTGAATTAATGAACTGTTCTCCGGAGTCGTAGCTAAACTCTTCGATGCGCGACACGGTGTTAACTCCTTCCAGTCCCGCACGTTCAGCCAGCTTCTCAATTTCGGCGACTGCCGGCAGTTCAGTGATGAGGTTTTCAACCTCTGCCGCCTGAACCAGCCCGCAACTGTTTAGCAGCTCCCAGTAGATCGAGAAAAACTCTCCAAAGCTGGAAGCAGTCGGAAGCGCCAGGGCGATAGTGCCTCTCGGTCGCACGACCCTGGCCATTTCCCCAAGCATCCCCCGCACGCGATTCGGTGCGATAAGGGATCCGTCTCCAATCACGAGATCAAACTCGTCGTCAGCGAAAGGGAGCTGACCAACTCCGCCGAGTTTAAACTCGAGTGATGCATTTGCAGCTGTGGCTTTGGCTTGCGCTATTTCCATGTACTCCTTGTGCTCCTCGACTACGATAAAGCCCACCTTCTCACCGGCGCGTTCCTGAAGCGCCAGGGCGTGTCCGCCGGTTCCGAATTCCAGATAAAGCACTCGACCCCTTTCCGGAAGGACAACGTTCTCATCGATCAACGCCGCGAACCGCTCGCCCCAGTCAGTAGCCACAAACAGGTCGTGCAGGAAAGCAACTTCTTTTTCTGATTTGCTTGTGCTCATCCTGGGTTACGATCTTTCCGGCTCTGCTTCGTCAAAATATTTCTTTCCTCGCAGACTTTCCGGCAGGCAAGCCATTTCCTGTTTCGCTTTCGGATCGTTATGGACGTAGCGATAACCTTCTCCGTAACCAACACGTCTCATTAGGGGAGTGATTGCATTTCGCAGGTGGAGGGGCACAGGCTCACGCTCATTTTCGGCTGCATCGGCGGCGGCCGCGTGATAGGCGCGCTTTATGGCGTTTGATTTCGGCGATCGAGCCAGATAAATCGTCGCTTGGGAGAGCGGAAACAATCCTTCGGGTAAACCAATCAGCTGCACAATCTCAGCCGCAGCGGATGCCTGAACCATCGCTTGCGGATCGGCAAGACCAATGTCTTCCGAGGCGAGAATACACAGCCTGCGGGCGATGAATATGGGATCTGCGCCGCCCTCAATCAGCCGAGCCAACCAGTAAAGGGAAGCGTTGACATCAGAATTGCGCAGCGACTTGATCAGTGCAGATGCCAGATTGTAGTGTTCCTCACCGCCCTTGTCGTAGGCATAGTGGGCCCGACCCAAAGCCTCAATTACTGTTTCATTCGTGATCTTTCTCGCACCGGTTTCGTCAGGCTCGGTTGACTCGGCGGCCGCCTCGAGGGCCGTCAGAGCAACACGGGCATCGCCCGCCGCCGAGTGGGCAATCCTCATCACCATTTCGTCGGAGATTTCTGCGTTGAGATGAGCCAGGCCGCGTTCGTTGTCGTGCAATGCGCGCTGCAGTATCACGGCAATCTCGTCTTCAGCCAATTGGTTGAGCACCAGTACGCGCGAACGTGAGAGCAGGGCGCCTGTCACTTCAAAAGAGGGGTTCTCGCTAGTAGCTCCAATGAGTGTGATCGTCCCATTCTCCACGGCATGCAGGAGAGCGTCCTGTTGGGTCTTATTGAAGCGATGAATCTCATCGATAAAAAGAATTGTACGACTGCCAAATTTTCGCTCGTGATCGGCTTCGGCAATCGCTTCGCGCAGGTGCTTTACTCCGGAAAAGACTGCTGAGAGGCCAATGAAGCGGGACTTCGCCTTAGTCGCCAGTAATCGAGCGAGGGTAGTCTTTCCGGTACCAGGCGCGCCCCACAGAATTAGCGATGGTAAGTTGCCGGCAGTCTCGAGCAGTTTGCGCAGAATCCGACCCTCGCCCACAAGGTGACTCTGGCCCACAAACTCCTCGAGCGTCCGCGGACGCATCCGTTCGGCAAGGGGAGCAGAACGCGGTTCACCTACTGCACCAGGGTCAGTGACTGAATCATCAAAAAGGCTTCTGCTCGTTGGACTCATACGAAAAGTCGATTAGGGCGCCGCGTGGGCGACGCAGTCAGGGTTTATCAAGGCCCATTTTTACTGTTTTCACGTAAAGATTATCACAATTCGCCGACAGCCCGGTCTGAGCGGCAGGTCTGAACTTCAACGGAACGACTGTCAATTGTTCTTCGTATACCCGAAGCGAGCACACAATCCAGTTCTTCAGAGAGGTGGTGAGCTCAAGAAAAAGATTTGGAGACTAGAAATGAACGAAGCTAAGGATGTTTTGAGAATAGTTGGAATGATACTTCTGGGACTTTTTGTTTTGGTGGTTGGTATCCCCCTGGTTCTGGCCGCTGCGGGCATCACACTGGGCATAATCGGATTTCTTTTTAAACTTGCCGTATTAGTAATCAAGGTGGCTGTGATTGTCGCGATCGGTTATCTGATCCTCGTCGGTATTCGTGCCCTGCTGCGCTGACCTCGTCACCGGGTTTTGCCTCTGAATTCGCTGTTAGACAATAAGAAAATTAGCCGCACATAAACGCGGATGACACGGATCAGGAACTTTTTTGTTCAGATCCGTCAAATCCGCATTCATCCGTGGCTGATTTGTTTTTTGCCTAATGCCTACTGGCCGGTGGGTATAACTACACGTTAAAGCGAAAGTTTACGATGTCGCCTTCCTGCATGATGTAGTCTTTGCCTTCAAGTCTCAGCAGTCCGCGTTCGCGCGCTGTCGCGTACGTACGTGCACCCAGCAGGTCTTCGTAGCTGACGATCTCGGCGCGGATGAAGCCTCGTGCGATATCGGAATGAATTGTCCCGGCGGCGTCTTGCGCGCGCGAGCCTTGTTGAATCGTCCAGGCCCGCACCTCTTTTTCGCCGGCAGTCAGAAACGACATCAGACCAAGCACGCGATATGCGCTCTTGATCAGTTGGTCGACGCCGCTACTCTTAACTCCGAGCGACTCCAGGTACTCGCGCCGCTCTTTAGGCGCCAGCCCCACTAGATCTGACTCCAATTGCGCGCAGATCACAATACATTCAGACCCTTCACTGGCAGCAACTTCCCGAATTGCCTGCATCTGTTCATTGTCGTTTGGCGCTCCGAGGGTGGCTTCGTTAACGTTGGCCGCGTAGATAGTCGGCTTCATCGTCAACAGGAAATAGTTGCGGGCGATGGTGAGTTCTTCTTCGTTGAGAGCCACACTCTTGGCGGGCTGAAACTCTTCCAACGCGGGCTGTAATTTGTCGAGCACCCCGAGTTCGGCCCGCGCAATCTTCTCCCCGCCTTTTGCGCCTTTTTGCACGCGCTCTCGGCGGCGCTCGACGGTTGTGAGGTCGGCCAGCGCCAGCTCGATCTGGATCGTTTCAATATCTCGCCGGGCATCGAGGGCGCCGTCGACGTGGACGATATTCTCGTCTTCGAAGCAGCGGACAACCTGAATCATCGTGTCGGTTTCGCGTATGCTGGCGAGAAACTGGTTGCCGAGGCCTTCTCCTTTCGACGAGCCGCGCACGAGTCCGGCAATGTCGACGAATTCAACACTCGCGGGAACAATGACCTTCGTCTTCACAATTTCTGCGAGGGGCGCCAGACGTTCATCGGGCACCGTGACGACACCGACATTGGGCTTGCTGGTGGAGAACGCGTAGTTCGCCGTCACGGCAGAAGTCTGTGCGGTCACCGCATTGAAAAGCGTGGTCTTGCCAATATTGGGCAAGCCAACAATACCTGCTCGTAACATTTGTTATTTGCCTCGCAGCTTTGAAACTAACCGATAACAGCGAACAAGTCCAAAGTCGAATGTCCAAGGTCCAAAGTCCGCTAGCACCTCGCTTTTGCAGGAGGCGGCATCGGACCTTGGACTTTCAGAAACCATCCTTATCGCGTTGTGTATTCCTTCGCGTATAATCCGCTGCGGCACTTCAGACAAGGTAACTATAGGATCAGGCAGGCAATCAGCATTCATCGTTCGGAATGCCTTCGCGCGTAAACACATGATCATTTCGCTCGTGCTCACCTTGCTGGTTACGGCGAGCGGCACGATTGCCACCTATCTCTATGACGAAGGAGCTTCCTTAGCAGCGCGTCTCTGTGCCGGCGCCTGTATTGGTCTGACCGCCCTGGGATTAATCGGTTTTGTCTTAGCTTCCCTCATCGGACTCACCCTCACCTCAATCACAATTACTACCATTGTCCTCTTGCTTCCATTTCTGATTCTTAGGAGCAAAGAGCAACGTCAAGCTGTGCGAAGCGATTTAAGGGTTGCTTCGCAGACAATCCGGCGCAACCTGCGCAAACCGAGCGCCCCGGCGGTTAAGTATTTTCTGTTCTATGCCGGAGCCGCAATCATTCTCTGGCTGGTCTTTGATCGCGCAATGATCGAAACGCCTGACGGACTGGCCACGGGTCTACTAAATAATTTTGGCGATCTGCCTTTTCATCTCAGCGTGATCACCAGTTTTGCGTTTGGTAATAACTTTCCCCCTGAAGACCCAAGCTACTCGGGGGTGAGGTTTACTTATCCTTTCCTAACGGATTTTGTTTCCGCAATCTTCGTACGCTGCGGCGCTAGTTTACGCGAGTCGATGTTCCTCCCAAACTTTATCGTCGCGCTGTCCTTCGTCGGGCTACTCCACCGCTGGGCGCTTGTCCTGGTCAAAAATCGCCTGGCAGCGGTCGTCACTCCGCTACTCGTATTTCTTAACGGAGGATTTGGCTGGGTGCTGTTATGGGAAGCGGCAAAGGGAAGTGAGACAGGTTTGCTGGGGGCGCTTACGTCATTGCCACCCTCAGTCACTATAATCCCAGACACTACCTGGCGTTGGGGCAACGCGATCTCGACGCTATTGGTACCGCAGCGAGGCATGCTCCTTGGGTTGCCGCTGGCGGTGATCGTCTTCACCCAATGGTGGCTGTCGGAGGAACGAGGGAAACAGGGGAACGGGGGAACGGGGAAAGGTGGAAAAAAGACCAGACAAAAAGAAAAGCACCCGAGCGTATCCGGGACTCGGTCTCTTCCCCTGTTACCCGGTTCCCCTTTTCCCCCGTCTGTTACCCGCATGATCGCGGCCGGACTTGTCGCCGGTCTGTTGCCGCTTGTTCACGCTCATAGTTTCGTTGTGGTGATGGGAGTTGGCGCGTGCATCGCGTTGTTGCAACGGCGTTGGCGCGATTGGGTCGCGTTCTTCTTATGCGCTTCGATTGTAGCGTTACCGCAATTATGGTGGTCAACGCACAATAGCGCCGTCGACGCAGCGACTTTTTTTGATTGGCACTTTGGTTGGGATCGAGGCACAGAAAACACGGTCTGGTTCTGGTTTAAGAACACGGGACTCTTTATCCCTTTGCTGCTGCTCGCGATTTTCTGGCGTGGCGAGAACTACCTTATTTCCCGTCGTCTGCTAGTCTATTATCTGCCCTTCACGCTCTGTTTCATTGTTCCGAATCTCGTCAAGCTCGCGCCCTGGGTGTGGGACAATATCAAGGTCCTTTATTATTGGTGGCTCGCGTCAGCTCCTTTGGTCGCTCTGTTGCTGGCGCGCCTCTGGCACAAACGAGGTCTGCGCCGCGGACTTGCCCTCGTGCTCTTTGCTTGTCTAACACTCGCCGGCGGTCTCGACGTGGCGTCTATCGTGGTGAGATCGACAGGGTATGGTGTTTTTGACGATCGGGGAATTGCATTTGCGGAATTGATAAAGAGACAGACAGACCCACGAAGTCTAATCGTTCATGCGCCGGTACATAATCATCCATCCTTTCTCACCGGTCGTAGATCGCTGATGGGATATCCGGGGCACATTTGGACGCACGGTCTTGAATTCGCACCGCGCGAATGCGAAATTAGACGAATCTATGCAGGCGCACCGGACGCCGAAGAATTGTTGCGGAAATACGGGGCCTCGTACATCGTGGTTGGCCCGCAGGAGCGCAACGTAACGAATGTGAACGATCAATTCTTTTCACGTTTCACTAAAGTTGGAGAAGTTGGTGACTACCGCCTCTACAAGATCGCGCAACCGTAAGAAGCAACGCGGCCCTAACGTCGTCGCTGCGAACGCGAAAGCGACGGAACAGCCAAATGCAGGAGCGGTGCGGGGTAACGAGATGTCCGAGCGCAATTGGCGCGTTGCCGCCGTTTGCATTCTGGTGGCGGCCGCTGTTCTGAGACTTTACGATCTTGACTTAGTGCCGCTCCATCATGATGAAGGAGTCAATGGAAATTTTCTGATTAGATTAGTGCGCGAAGGTTTCTACCAGTACGACCCAGCAAATTACCACGGACCCACCCTCTATTACTTTTCCGCGATCATTCCGTGGATCCTGAGATTTCTATTCGGCCCGGCAGCTCAGGATAAATATGGGCTGCACACAGTTACCATCCGGCTTGTCCCAGCACTGTTCGGACTTGCAACAGTCTGGCTCGTCCTATTGCTTCGGCGCTGGTTAGGAACAATCGGCACTCTTGCGGCCGCGACGCTGCTGGCGGTCTCACCCGGAGCCGTCTATCTCTCGCGCTACTTCATACACGAAACGCTGTTCGTATTCTTTACGTTGGGATTAGTTGTGGCGGCGTTGAAGTATTACGAAGACAGTCAGCCGGTTTACCTCGTTCTGGCAGCAATTTCGGCAGCGTTGCTTTTCGCCACAAAAGAAACAGCGATCATCTCGGTAGCGGTGCTATTGATTGCGCTCGCACTCACTCGGGTCTACCGGCATCTGGGAAGACGTAATCTGCCCGACGCACGCGATGGTAAACGCCGCGGGTCAAAATCAGTAAAGAAAGAGAGAGCCTTGAATGTCATCGAGAGGCTCGGCGGGCCGATGAAGGTCGCGGTTTGGGGTCTGGTTGCGATCGCGGTTTTCGTCGCGCTCTACGTGCTCTTTTATTCTTCGTTTTTTACCAACTATCCGAAGGGTGTTTACGATTCGCTGAGAACCTTTGAGTTCTGGAGCAGGACCGGCAAGACAGCTCATGTGCATCCTCTTACGACCTACATTCTCTGGCTACTGCGCCAAGAGTCCCCGATTTTGTTCCTGGCGACTATCGGTACAGGTCTCATTGTCTGGAAGCCCCGCAACTCATTTTCCCTCTTCGTCATGTTGTGGGCCTCGGGAATTCTCGCGGCCTATTCTCTAATTTCTTACAAGACTCCCTGGCTCGCGTTAAATTTCATTGTTCCGCTGGCGCTAACTGCTGGTATTGGAATGCAGATGATTTGGGAAGAAGCGCTCGGCCAATTGCGCTTGCTGGTGGGAATCATGGTTCTGGCCCTGGCAATCAGTGGCTACCAAACGATAGATCTAAATTTCTTCAACTACGACAACGACTCTCAATATTACGTATACGTCTATGCTCATACCCGTCGCGAGACCCTGGCAATGCTTAAGGAAATAGACCGTGTCGTTGAGCGCACCGGGCAGGGTGGACAAACGGGAATTACGATTGTCGCACCCGAATACTGGCCATTGCCCTGGTATTTTCGCGACTTCACTCGGGTGGCCTACACCGGACGTATGACTCCGTCCACCGAACCCATAATCATCGCTGCGGAAGGACAGGACGCCGAGATGGAACAGCAGTTTGGCCAGGATTACCAGCAGGTTAACTCCGGTTTAAATGAATCCGGCACCTTCTCGCTTCGCCCCGGCGTAAACTTCCGGCTCTACGTGCGTAAGGAGTTCCTTCCTCAGTCGCCAAATTGAGGACCGCGTGGCCTCCCGGGTGGCCGTCCCGATTTTGGACCCAGCTCGCTTTTCAGAATTAAGCTCTCCTTTTAAGTTTGCTTCTCACTTCATTAAAGTTACCTGACCTGAGGTTTTAGTTGACATCCTAATCATCTCCAACTTATATTGGCACACCCGTAGACCTCCCTCTTGGAGCCGTTCTGGACACGGGCGAGCTGATAAACACTGATTTTCGCGCATGTTCAAACTTCATAGGTTAGAGATCACCGGCTTCAAATCCTTCGCGGACTACACAGAAATTCTCTTTACAGGTGACGGAATTACCGCGGTTGTTGGCCCTAATGGCTGTGGTAAGAGCAATGTTGCGGACGCGATCGCCTGGGTACTGGGCGAACAGCGGGTAAAGCACCTGCGCGGAGCCGAAATGAAAGACGTCATCTTTCAGGGCTCGCGCAACCGGCAACCGAGCGGCATGGCTGAAGTTGTCATGCACATGGTGCGCGATGAGGTGGTAGAGATTGAGCCGGATATTGAGGACATCGACTCTACCCTCGAACAAATCGATGATCGGGTTGTAGACCTGGATTTGCCCGAGGAAAAGGCCGCGTCGAGCCTGGAAACGCCGGCTGAGGTCGTCGCCATTTCTGCGGACGAGCCCGCTGAACTTGCTTCCGCCACACCTCCAACCGAGGCCGCCACTCCTGCTCAGATTACCAAGGCCCATAAGCGTCACTGGCGGAGGCGTAATCTGGCCCTTGAATTTCAACCGGGGGAATCGGTCGCCGTCACGCGCCGCCTTTATCGCTCGGGCGAGAGCGAATACTTATTGAATGATCGTCTCTGCCGGCTCCGGGATATTCAGGATCTCTTTTCCGGAACGGGACTCTCCGGTGGGCATTACGCAATAATCGAACAGGGCCGCATCGGCCAGATTCTTTCGGCCAAGCCGATGGATCGCCGCACAATTATTGAAGAAGCGGCGGGCATCACAAAGTTTCGCGTCCGCCAGCGCGCGGCAGAAGGTCGTCTGGAATCCGCGCGGGGAAACCTCTCGCGAATATCCGATATCATCTCGGAGATAGATCGGCAGGTAAACAGTCTGCGCCGGCAAGCTGCCAAGGCGCGACGTTACCGCGTTTATCGAGAAGAGCTGCGCGAACTACTGCGGCACGTGTTTGTCGCCGAAGATCGGCGCCTGACGACGTTGCTGGACGAAACGGAAACCAGGCTTGCTGAAGTTAGTTTGCTGGAGAGCAGCATTGCTGCGGAACTGACGCAACGGGAAACCGATGCTCGCAGTGCGACACATCAAGCGCGGAATATCGAAGACGATTTGGCGGCGGCAAGAGCGGCTGCCGCAGAAGCCGTACTGCGGCGGGATCGCGAGTTACGGGAACGCAGCTATCAGGAAGATCAGGTCGTCTCGCTTGATAAGCGAAAAGTAGAGGTCGATGCTGAGATTGAAACACTTTCCGCCCGCCTGGGGTTAGTAGCAGCGGAATGCAAACGGTTACAGGAGCAGGACGCCAGCCTTAGAACCGAGGCTGATGAAAGCGCGCTATCGCTCAGAACCGCAGAGGACGCTTACGCGGTCAAGCTGGCGCTCGCCGCCAACTCTGAAACTGAAATTGAAAGAGCCCGCGCCGAGCTATTACAGCACACCGCAATCGCCGAGCGTTTACGAGAAATTGCGCGTCAACTGGAAGGCACAATCGAGCGTCTCGGGACTCAGGCTGAAGGGCTGGCGCGCGAAGGTGAACGCGCCGCTGCCCACCACGCTGAGCGCAAAGCTGAAGCAGAGCGTTTTGGAAGTCAGATAGCTTCGGCGCGCGAGCACATCGCTAAGCTGAATTCTGAACGTGAAAACGCAGTCCACGCTGTTGTCCAGGGGCATGAAGCTGTCAGCGATGGCGACGCCGAGTTAACCCGCGTCCGCGAGGAAGACTCTCGAACCAGACATCGGCTTGAGAGTTTGAAGGAACTGGATCAACGCCGCGCTTACTATTCATCGGCCGTACAGCTCCTTTTCTCTCACGACGCGACGCCCCGCGACTTTCATTTCATCGGTACTCTGGCGGATGCACTCAACGTTGATGCCAAATGGGAACGTGCTGTGGAGGGCGTTTTTGGTTCGTCGTTACAGTCGGTAGTTGTTCCCACTCCTGACGACGCTGCCCGGGCAGCGCAATGGTTGCGTGAAAACAATGGCGGTCGCGCGAGCTTTCTAGTGGCGGGGCTGCATGGCGCGAGTGAGGAGACCGATACGCTGACCTGCAAGCTCGACGAGCGCACATCGCTCTCGCTTTCGTATACCAGTGAAAATGTTCAGGACCTGCGGGTCAGCGATCTGCTGGGAGCGCCGCGCGAGCTTGTTACAGTACTAAACCGAACGATGCCGCAACGGATGAACGCTCGCATCGCTTTGAACCTTGACGAGGCGATGACGCGTTCGCTGGCAAGTGGTGAGGTCTTTGTTACGCTCAACGGCGACTGGGTAGCGAGCGGACAGTTTGTCAGCGCGGGCGATGCGCGGGCAGTTGAAGAGGGCGCGGGGCTGCTGGCCTTCAAGCGGGAGTTGCGTGAGTTGGAAGCGCGCTCGGGAGTTTTGGGAGTGGAGTTGGAGTCCGCCGAACAGTCGGCCAAACTCGCCCGCTCGCGATTGGTTGAACTTGAAGACGCAGTTGTAGTGCTCAATGAGTTAATCGGCAGGGAAGAACGCGAAGCGATGACGCGCGAGTTAACAGCCAGCGGGCTGGCCCAGGAAATCGAACGCGCTGAGCGTCACATGCGCGTGGTGGCTGAGGATACAGGTCGCGTCGAGACTGAGCGTCGCGATGTAGAGGAGCGACGAGCGACCGCACTATCCGAGGCTGAAGCCGCAGAGTCGGCACGACTAACCGCCGGTGAAATTGTGATCGATGCTTCGGCATTGCTCGCCTCCACCCGGCGCGAAGTTGAGTTGGAAAGTGAAGGACTAGCTGTACAACGCGCCACAGCAGCGGCTGCCGCAGAGCGAAGACGCGCAACGACGGCGGAACTGCGACGAATTGAGGGCGATTATGCCGACATTGCCTCGCGAATCGAACGCCATCGCTTCGAGGTGATCGAGATCACGACCCGGATTGAAGAACTACGCCAGTCAATTGCCATACTCGAAGGTAAGGCTAACGCGGTCACGGCAGAGCGCGCCACGGAAGAGCAGCAAATTTCCGGACTGGTGAAGCAACTCGAGGAGGCGCGCCAGCAGGCCGACACCCTCTCATCCGAGCTTTCGGAAATTAATCGGCGGGCCGCGGAGGTCCGCAATTCACGAAGTGAAATTGAGGTGCAGCGCGCTGAGGCCCACGCCCACCTGACATTCGTGCGCGAGAACTGCGCTGCCGAACTGAACCAGTCGCTCGAGGAACTCGCGCGCGAACAAGCCCCGGATGAGGAGTTTGATCTTGAAGCAGGTCAGAGGCGTGTCGAGGAACTGCGGTCGCGTATCGACAGTTTTGGAGCTGTGAACATGATGGCCCTCGAGGAGCTGAGCGAATCGGAGGAGCGCTTATTGTTCCTCACCGTTCAGCGCCAGGACATCCTCGGAGGCATTGCTTCTACCGAGGAAGCTCTGCGAGAAATCAAACGCCGCTCACGCGAGCGATTCCGCCATGCCTTCGAACAGATTAATAAAAATTTTGGCGAGTTTTTCCAGGAATTATTTGGCGGCGGCCGCGGCGAGATGAGTTTGATAGAAGCCGACGACGTTCTGGAGTCTGGAATCGATGTAATCGCCCAGCCGCCGGGCAAACGCCTGCAGAATATTTTGCTGCTCTCAGGCGGCGAGAAAGCAATGGCTGCTCTCGCTCTCGTTTTGGGAATCTTCCACTACCGGCCCGCGCCTTTCTGCTTGCTTGATGAAGTCGACGCGCCGCTTGATGAAGCGAATGTCGGTAGGTTTACTGACAAGGTTGCCGAAATGTCTGCTAATACGCAATTCATCGTCATCACTCATAACAAGAGAACAATGGAAATGGCGCGGGCCCTCTATGGCGTGACAATGGAAGAAGTGGGTGTATCGAAGTTGGTCTCAGTCAGGTTTGAGTAGTCTGCAACAGGGATCGAGAAATCGTCCATGGCGGCTCATCCCCGCCATTTTTGTTTGACATGATGTTTCGCTCCCTCGTTAACCATCGGCGACGATTTTCGAATCTTTATGGCTCACGGTCAGGTTCTAAACGCCTGGTTAAGTTAATCCACAACAAGCGAAAAGCTCGCTGACGGCCAATCTTAGGTACTGACCTCACTCCCACACTGCCACCACCTCTCAATTATGAACGAGTGCGCAAACCTTTTTCGTATAATTACCATCACAGACGACTGATGCAGGACCGATCCTCTAAAATTCGAAGCCTTTTTAGCGCTGCACTAATTGCCGTAAGCGCGGCGACCTTTGCTTCTGCACAGGAATCGCCGGGCCACAAACAGAATGTGCGTCCTGATGCAGCCGTACCTGTTGCTGCAACTCCGCCATCAGCTTCAAGCGAGAAAACCGCGCGTTACTCGTACGAGTTTGCCCAGCCGCGGTTTTACATCCGGCACATTGTGATCGAACACGATTCTTCAGGCCACGGTAAGATAACCTTCGAGCGACTCAATGAAGAGACTCCGATTATCGAGGACCTCGAAATATCTCCGACGGCGTTCGCCAGAATCAGCGGGCTTTGGCAGGCATTGCGATTCCTGGATTCTGAAACAAGCTACCAATCGGAAAAGCAGTTTCCCCACCTGGGAGTGGTAAAACTTGCGATGGTGGAAGGTGAACGCAGGCGAACTGCCGAGTTTAACTGGTCACATGTTAAGGAGGCTTCGGATCTCGCCACTGAATACCGACGAATTGCTGATCAGGCAAGCTTCGTCTTCGACATTAATGTTGCGCGCGAAAATCAACCGCTGAATGCGCCAAAATTGATGGAGTCGTTCGAGTCGATGCTGAGGCGAAACGCGCTTTCTGATCCTCAACAGGTGATTCCGCTCTTAAAAGAAATCAGCACTGACGAACGCATACCACTCATCGCCCGAAATCACGCCCTGCGGCTGCTCAATAAGATCAAGAAGTAGACGAGCTACTGCAGCAGCACGCCGCTGGGATTGCAGCTGATCTCAACTACACGATAACGCCGTCGTAGTCGCGCCAGTTCCTCGCGCTGGTTCTCCAGAATTTCCTCGTAGTCCGCGGGCGGATTTCCCCAGCAGCCGGTAAGGCGGTAGAAGTAAATCTGTTTACCTCGCGGGTCCACCAACTTTCTCCCGCGACAGCGAGCTCTAAGTTGTTTCAGCTTGCCGCCGACCGTAATCTGCCGTCCAGACCCGCCCTTAACATCGGGTTCGATCGCGATAACTTCGTCCGCTTTGACGTCCTGCGGCAAACACCCGTCCCAGCGCGATTGGCCTGATGCAGCCCCACAGCTGCCGCAGATTAGAAACATCAGACATAACAACCGAGACGCCATCGTTCTTTATCCCCCCAGCCCTGGCGGTTATCCCGCCCTCGTTAGATGCGAATAGTCGGGTTGGTGTCGCAGCTGATTGACGAACCTTGACATCGATCTAGCATGACTATACGGTTTGGCCGCCAGGAAGAATAGAAGAGCCGGCAAGCCAGTCGCAGAGGTCCTCCCCGCTGATGTTATTGCCAAAGTAAACAATGTCATACAACCGCGCTGCCAACAGAGAGCATCTGTACGCCCTGGCATTTTTCCAGCCTAAGTAGCCGCAATGGCGCGGCCCGACAAAGTGCTTGGAAAACGGGTTGTCACCTCGTGAATCGTTGTCTGACCGACTTCTTCTGACTGACTTCGCGCCTGAATTAACCACCTGGTTCCCTGGCCATGACTCTTCGTCGGTCAAGAGTGTAATGAATTTGTGAATACCTCTGACTCCTATTGCGAATGCTTTAACGTACAGGTCCACGACAGGTCACCTGAGAAGGAATGACAGTTTCCAGCAAACACAGCAAGCAGGCGTTGCTGCTTATTCTGATCGTCGTCGCGGTTGTAGCGTTACTGGCGGTCAGAAAGTACAAGGTTCGTGACGGACTCAAACCCAGTGTTCCGCCAACTTCTGTTGCGGACGATCAATTTTCGCTGAATCGAAGTCCCAGCGAGACTTCCTCTCCTGTTCGCGCTGATGGAAAGAAGCAAACGAAGGCAGAGCCCGAGAAGCGAGTCGCAAAAGATTGGGATAGCGGGACGCGATCCCATGAGGAGGAAGAGGAACGAAAACAAGATCAACCGGACGAGGCGATAAAGTGGCGGCTGGAATCGATGGTCGATGAAACGGGAAAGATTCCGCTAGGCGCGGAAATGAGGGCCTGGGTCCACGCCAAACAGATGCCCATCGAACCGCAAGCATGGCCCGCAGGCCATTTGAATTCTACTGATTCGATCGGGGGGATAAATCCTGCAGGATGGCAGTGGCTCGGTCCGGGCAACATCGGTGGGCGTGTGCGGTCGATAATTATTAATCCTGCAGAACCGCAGACGATATGGCTCGGAAGCGTTAGTGGCGGAATCTGGAAAACGACGAACGGAGGTGCATCCTGGGCACCGTTGGACGATTTCATGGCCAACCTCGCGGTGAGTTCTATGGCCACCGACCTCACCAACCCAAGTGTTCTCTATGCGGGAACAGGCGAGGGATTTGGCAACCAGGACTCGATCCGTGGCGCGGGCGTCTTCAAAACTACGAATGGGGGCACGACATGGACGCAGCTGCCTTCGACCGCGACCAGCAGCTGGTTCTTCGTAAACCGGTTGTCGATTAGTCCCGTTGACAGTCAGATAATTCTGGCAGGCACCGGGTCTGGCATCTGGCGCAGCACCGACGGCGGCATTACCTGGACCAACCGCCTCCCGACTCGCACGCTCGATATTAACTTCCATCCGACTGATGGAAGCAAAGCGATCGCTTCGGGCACCGGATCTGGCGCGCAGTATTCCAATGATGGCGGCCTGACGTGGAGTCAGGCGACGGGAATCAGCGGCCAGCGCGTTGAAGTGGCTTACGCGCGCAGCAATCCCGCGATCGTTTATGCCAGTGTGGAGAGCGGCTCAGGGCAACTTTACAAGTCGACCGACGGCGGGCAAAGTTACAGCCTTCTCAGCACACCGAATCACTTGAACACTCAGGGCTGGTATGACAACGCCCTTTGGGTCGATCCCACTAACCCCGACAACGTTGTAATTGGGGGCATTACTCTTTTCCGTAGCACAAACGGGGGCGCCAACTTTTCTCAGTTTGGCAGTGTGCATGCCGATCAACACATCATCGTGGAAGCTCCCGGCTTCGACGGCTCATCCAACAAAACCGTTTTCTTCGGCAACGATGGTGGCATATTCCGCACCACTGACATCACTGCCCCTTTCGTCACAACATCTGAACTCAACAACAATCTGGGCATCACTCAGTTCTACGGCGGCGCCGGTAATGTCACAAGCGGGCGCATCATCGGTGGGACGCAGGACAATGGTACGTTGCGTTATACGGGAAATACCGAAACATGGAACTTCATGAATGGTGGGGACGGTGGCTGGAGTGCGTCCGATCCGACGGATCCGAACTACTTCTATGGTGAGTTTCAGTGGCTGCAGCTCCATCGCAGTAGCAACGGCGGCGCATCTTCGCAGACGATCTACCAGGGAATCACTGATGCCGTCGCGAATGCCGGCACTACCAATTTCATCGCACCCTTTATCCTTGACCCAAACAATCCCAACACTCTATTGGCCGGCGGCGCAAATCTCTGGCGTAGTAATAATGCAAAGTCGACTCCGGTGAGTTGGGCGATTATTAAGAGCGCGATTGGTTCCAACATTAGCGCGATCGCCGTTGCCAAAGGGAACTCAGACATCATCTGGGTTGGTCACAATAATGGGAGTGTCTTTGTCGCGACCAATGGAACGTCCGGCACTCCCAGCTGGACGCAGGTAGACAACAATTTGCCGGGTTTACCTAATCGCCGGGTTACCCGCCTTACCGTAGACCCTACAAACTCGAACCTTGTCTACGCCACGTTTGGCGGATTCAGCGCGGACGTTGTTTGGCGCAGTGAAAACGCGGGCGCCTCCTGGACTAACATCACAAGTAACTTGCCGGCCGCTCCCGTTCGTTCCCTGGTCGTCTGGCAGGACAATCCGAACAACTTATATGTCGGAACCGAAGTCGGCGTTTTCGCCAGCACAAACGGGGGACAAAGTTGGTCGCCCAGTAACGATGGACCGACGAACTGTTCGGTTGATGAACTTTTTTGGATGGCCAACACGCTGGTCGCCGCTACTCACGGCCGCGGCATGTTTTCCATCAACATCAGTACCGGCCAGCCTCCGACCGTAAGCATCTCGAACCCCCTTCATGGGGCAAATTTCAGTTCAGGAGCCAACGTAACCATCGAAGCGACGGCGAGTGATGTTGATGGAACGATTACCACGGTTGATTTTTTTGCCGGCATCAACCTGATCGGCACCGATACAACAAGTCCCTATTCAATAATTTGGAACAGTGCTCCAGGTGGAACCCACATTCTCACCGCGAGAGCCACTGACAATAGTGGCGATGCGACGATTTCGAGTCCCGTAAGTATCACCATTGCCGGCAGCACTGTTTCAAACAATCAATTCGTCAATGCGCAGCCGCTGAGCGGCGAGAGTGGAACAGTGCTCGGCAGTAATATCGGGGCGACCAAAGAGGCCGGCGAACCGAATCATCATGGTAATACCGGCGGCGCGTCCGTTTGGTACACGTGGCAGGCGCCCACATCCGGAGCGGTCGCGATCACCACGTCCGGCAGCAGCTTTGATACGATCCTCGCTGTCTACACTGGAAGTAGCGTTAGCGGCCTGAGTTTTATCGCCAGCAATGACGACCAACCGGGAGTCTTAACCAGCAGAGTGGATTTTAATGCTGTTGGCGGACAGGTCTATCGGATCGCAGTTGATGGTTACGACAACGGGAGTGGTGCTGAAACTGGAAGCATCGTATTGACGCTGGCCCATGGCTCAATTACTCCGAGTGTGCAATTCAGTTTTGGTGCGTATACCGTAGCGGAGAATGGCGGCGCGGCGACTATCAATATCTTTCGCGCGGGTCCGAGCAACGACGCGGCGACGGTTGACTACGCAACCAGCGACACGGCGGCCCTGACAAACTGCAATGTCGTCAATGGCGTTGGGTCGGCGCGTTGCGACTATGCCACATCGGTGGGGACGGCCCGGTTCGCGGCTGGTGAAACCTCCAGGACTGTTTCGATCCCGATTGTGGACGACAGTTATGCGGAAGTTAGTGAAAGCTTTACGATCACTCTCAGCAATGCGGTGAACACGAGTCTCGGGGCTCCCAGTTCGGCAACCGTTACCATCAATGACAACGAGAGTAGTAACGGAGCGAACCCGATTGAAGGGACACCATTCTTCGTGCGACAACAATATCTGGACTTCCTCAATCGTGAACCCGATCCGAGTGGTTACGCAGCGTGGCAGTCGGTGATCAATGGTTGTCCGCCAAATGACACGACCTGCGATCGAATCCATGTTTCGTCGGCATTCTTCCGTTCACCGGAATTTCAGGACCGTGGTTACTTCGTCTATCGCTTCTACCCAGTTAGCTTCGGCCGAAAACCCGAATTCGTAGAGTTTACTCCCGACATCGCGAAGGTAAGCGGCTTCTTAAGCGATCCTGAGCTTGAGGCAGCCAAGGTGGCTTTCATTGCTGAGTTCATGAACCGTCCGGCCTTCGTCGCAAAGTTCAATGGACTAACTAACACGCAGTATGTCGACAGCCTGCTTCTTACGGCAGGAGTCACCTCGCCCAACCATAACTCTTGGATTGCTGCTCTCGCGAACGGAACGCGAACCAGAGCGATGGTGCTGCGAGAGATTGCCGAGAGTCCTGAGGTTTACAACAGATACTTCAATCAGGCATTCGTAGTGATGCAGTACTTCGGCTATTTGCGTCGTGATCCGGACTCACTCTATCTAAACTGGATTGCGCACCTGGATTCCACAGGCGATTATCGCAGCATGATCAACGGCTTTATGAACTCGCTCGAATATCGCTTCCGCTTCGGACCGTGAAAAAGGAGAAGTCAGAGGTCAGAAGTCAGAGGTCGGAAAAATACTAGCCGCGGCTAGCTTCTCCCGGTTCTCAAATACACAGATTTACGTGGATAAACACGGATCAGAGTCCAGACAAGTTCTGATTTGTGTAATCCGTGTTTATCTGTGGCTTCTTAAGTCTTCGGTTGGTCATGGCTCTGCAAGACTTCATCCGCTAACTTACAAAACTCCACCACGCGGTTCTCCGCCCAGAACCGATCCTCGCCAGCGTCGTTAGATCCGAGGAAAGCAACGTGCCCGCCTCTTTCCGGAGCCATCAGTAGGATGTACGGATTCGCGGCGAGTGCTGGATCGGTTAGCGGTGCAAAGGGAATAAACGGATCATCCTGACCGTGAATAACTAATGTGGGCAGTCTGATCTTGTTAACCACGCGAATTGCGCTGGCGCGATGATAGTAGTCCGCGGCGTCTGCGAAACCATGAGCCCGCGAAGTGTAGCGATCGTCGAACTCTCTGATTGTGCGAATCAGGTCCACTGCGCTGATGTCATATAGTTTGGGAAACAGCTTGTGCTTATGACGAAGGCGACTCTTCAACCGTCTCAGAAAATCACGGTGGTAGAGCCAGTTTGAGTCGCGAGTAATCAGATCAGCGCTGGCGCCAAGATCGATCGATGGAGAAACAGCGCAAACCGCCATTACTTCTCGCGGCGGCTCGTCGCCATACTCCCCCGCCAATTTGAGCACCATGTTTCCACCGAGAGAAAATCCTACGAGGTGGATTCTCGTCAGGCCATCGCGTTCGATCAGTTCAGCAACAACCGCTTTCAAATCGTCACTAAGCCCGCCGTGATAAAGCGTTGGTGTCAGATGTTCGGTGCCGCCGCAGTTTCGTAAGTTCATGCGCACGACGTTGAACCCGGCACCAAATGCTTTATGCGCGGTTGCCCGCATGTAAACAGCGCTACTTGATCCCTCAATGCCGTGCCAGATTACAACTGTGGGATGTTCGCCGGGGTTCGGTTGCCAACGACAATGGCCGAGCACCTGAGTGTCGGCAGCGACTTGAAAGAGCCGTGCTTCATCTGCCGGTACGCGCAAGCGAAAGCGCCTCGGCCAGGCGAAGGCTGCAAGGGTCTGAGCGTGTCCGCCTTTGAACCACGGGTGCGGGCTGAAGCGATGGTCCGCGAAGGCGCGAGCAACATCCGCGAGGAAGTGGCTAACTTGATCTTCATCTAAGGTGGAACTTTGAGTAGCTGCCATACGGTGCCAATGAACGGGGCTGATTGAGTTTAGCTTACGAGCGTGGTCAACAAAAGCGCACACCCTCCTTCGTGTTTGTTTGTGTGAGTTCGTGAATCCTCCTTTGTTATCTAATAGTCATTCGATCCACGAAGCCCCACGAATCGCACTTCTGATCGTTGCTGGTGGGTACTGGGTCACTTTGAAAGGAAGCCCTAAGAATCGGCGTTAGAATGCGAATATCTTCAAACTGACCCACCACCTGCTGGCGCTTGATCTGGCCTCATCCGCGTGTTATCAGCATCACTTGATGAAAACGCGCGGTTGGCAAGCACGGACCCGGGATGAACTGATCATCGAAGTGTGGGAAGCACTCGATTGTGAGTCGGTGGGCGAGCGGGAGCTCCTGGCCATTCAGCACGTGTTGGGCGAGAGACTCGGTGCTGGAGTTGTGAGCCCCGCATGCATTGCTCGCGTAGTCGCTGATGAAGGAGCCGCGCTGCGTCATCCCGAGACGTTAAACTGCGATACGAAGTGGCGTGCGCAGAATTCGATTCCTCTGGTTTCCCTGGATGAATTGAATTTCACTACTCTGGCAGCGGCAGCCGAATCGCTGAAGACGATTGACCGGCTGTGCCGCGAAGCAGCGCAGGAAAGCAGTGCGCAGAAGTTAGAACAGCTTCGCGAACTCGCGTTGCACTATAAACAGGAAGAGCAATTGCTCGCCCGCAGCAGAATCGTTACAACCCAGGAGCGGTCGGTTGCGAAAGAGATTGCTGAATGGATCAGTATCTGGCTCCAGGAACCGGACCTTTTTGCAGACTGGCTGGATTTGCGTCAGAGCTCACCGGAGTATCGGCGTAAATTTGGCAAATAAGTCCAGCTCTCGATATGCCTAATGCACGATCTACGAAATGACACGAAGGTACATGAACCTTTTTCGTGCGCTTAGTGCGAATTCGTGGATCGTCTCTCTTGTTCCGCCGTTAGACCCGACATGCCTCGCGCTTTATGTAACCCGAAGTCCGTCATTCCATCCAGGCTCACAATATCTTTGGAACTTTTCTTCCCCCTCACGCGAATAAAAGTAGCCGCTGAGTTTCAGGCAATGTTCCGGATGGAAACCAAAGAACAACTTTCCGATACAGAATTGCTCCAGTTAATGACTACTGGCGATCCGGAAGCAATGACCGCCTTATATCGGCGACGGCAGCGAAGCGTTTACCGTTTTGCTTTGCAGATGTGCGGCTCCGCTGCGATCGCCGAGGACATTACGCAGGAGGTTTTCCTTGTCTTAATTCACGCTGCGGGCGCCTTCGACGCATCTCGCGGCTCACTCAGCAATTTTCTTCTCGGCGTGGCCCGCAATCATGTGTTGCGACGCCGGCAACGCGAGCGCTTCTATGTTCCTATGATTGACTCTAACGAAGATGGCGCGCAAGAAGTGATCCCGCCGCCGTCCCTGATAAGCACGGGCGGGCCTTTTGATGACTTGGCGCGAACGGAAACGATTGAGTCGGTTAGAAGGGCAGTCCTCGCGCTCCCGGAACGATATCGCGAAGTGGTGGTGCTTTGCGACCTTCAGGAACTCAGCTACGCAGAGACTGCTGAAGTACTTGGTTGTGCGGTCGGGACGGTTCGCTTGCGACTCCACCGCGCTCGCGCACTGCTGATCAGCAAATTACGCCCGACCGTGAAAGAGGAAACTGCTGCCGCAGAGCTGAATTCGACGAGGTGTTTCGCATGAACTGTCAAAGCTTTGAAAACATTATCGACGACGTTGCCCGCGAACAGTTAATCGAGGCAGGCGCGCGTACGGGGGCATTGCGGCACAGTGAGGAGTGCGAGAGCTGCGCGCAAAAGCTTGCTGATCAGCGCAAGCTGACTCTGGGACTACGAGCGTTAGCGCACGACATGCAAGCAGTCGAGGCGCCCGCGCGCCTGGAAACAGAGTTATTGGCGGCGTTCAGTGAGCGAAAACTCTCGCGGCGCCCGCGGTCGCTTCGCTGGGGTTTCCTAAGCGCGGCAGCGGCTGTGTTGCTCCTGGGATTTGGGATCGGCATTGCATCGTGGAACTGGAGCGGGTCTAGCCAGCTGCAGGTCGCGAAGTCCGATGATGCCATTCCGGCAGTGACGGAACCACTCGGCTTCGCGCCGGCCCAACGCGATTGCTGCACCCGATGTCAACACTGAGGTTGCCACCGACTTCATGCCGATCGGCTACGTTAATTCGTTAAGTCTCCAGGACGGAGGCACAGTGGTGCGTGTGGAATTGGCGCGCTCAACAATCGTCAGTATGGGTTTTGCCGTAAACATGGATCGCTACGGCGAGAGAGTTAAGGCTGATGTCTTGATGGGCGCCGATGGTTTTGCCCGCGCTATTCGCTTTGTGCAGTAGTGCGGTAGGAAGAAGAATGATAAATCCGGGCCTCAGGCCCGTTACGAAAAGGACAATGCTATGAATAAAACAACTCGCTTACTCAGTGGAATCGCTCTGGGAGTTCTGGTGCTCAGCATTGCTGGTTCCGCAAACGCTCAGGAGAAACAAGCGGCCCTCGGGCGCGCTGCAATTGAGCATGACATCATCATGCAGGGTCCTGAGGGCCCAACGCCGCCACCACATGGCGACTTTATTTTTGTTTCCTCTGAGATGAGGTATGACGGCAAACGCGTGCAGGGCGCTCCTTATTCTGCGCAGGCTGTTACCGAGAGCACGCAAACACTCGGCGATGGAAACCGCATCGCGCGCAAGTCTACGGCGACCATTTACCGTGACAGTGAGGGACGAACGCGACGCGAACAGACGTTGCGCGCTATTGGCCCGCTTGCCGCTGATGGGGAACCCGCCCAGACAATCTTTATCAGCGATCCTGTAGCGGGCGTGCACTATTCGCTTGATGTGCGCGGCCGCACTGCTCGCAAAATGATGCCGATGCAGTTCAAGTATGAAATGAAACCCCCGCCACCCGAGGGCGCGAAAGGCGTGACTTTCGAAAAGCCAATCGATCGAATTCAAATTGAGCGTCATGCAGTGGGCCAGAAAATTACTGCGGAAGGCGCAGTTAGAATCGCGCCGCCGGAAGGTGGAGTGGTTATGGCCTGGCACGGGGCCCGGGAAGGGAAAGCCAGGAAGGAATCTCTCGGCAAGCAAGTCATCGAAGGAGTAGAAGCCGAAGGTACACGTAGTACTTTGACGATCCCTGCCGGTGAGATCGGGAACGAACGCGCGATTGAGATCGTCAGTGAGCGCTGGTATTCACCGGAACTTCAGACCGTTGTGATGACGCGGCACAGCGACCCACGTTTCGGCGAAACGACGTACAAACTGACAAACATCAGTCGCACCGAACCCGATCGGTCGTTATTCGAAGTGCCGGGGGGTTATACGTTCAAGGAAGATGTGATGCCCCAGAAGATCCGAATGAAGCGACCCGCAGGCGAACAGTAAGCGTGCAAACCAACAGTTTGCGTTACAAACAAAATGGCCACTCGAGGAATTTCGAGTGGCCATACCGTCAAAATCAGGCCACAGATTTACCCTGAGAACACGGATAAGAGGTTACAGAAAAGCTAGCCTCATTATCCTGTTGTTTCTGACATTCTTATCTGTGATATCCGTGTAAATCTGTGGCTGATAACGCCTATTCTTCCTCTTCGCCGCCGCGAATCCTGCCTTCCGCTCGCGACTGCTCCACGATCTTGTGCGAGAGATTTCCCGGCACTGGATCGTAATGCGAGAACTGCATGTGGAACGACCCGCGCGCACCCGTGATCGAGTTAAGCGTTGATTGGTAGTTCAACATCTCAGACATCGGCACCTGCGCCTTGATGACCTGTTGCTTGCCGCTTGCCTCCATACCCTGGACGCGGCCGCGTCGAGAATTCAAATCGCCCATGATGTCGCCGCTGTTCTCCTGGGGCGCGGCGATCTCCACGTCCATGATCGGTTCCAGTATCGACGGCTTCACCTTTTCCATCGCGGCGCGAAAAGCTTTGCGGCCGGCGGCGCGAAACGAATGCTCGTCGGAGTCGACGTCGTGGTATGAACCGTCTACCAACTGCACTTTGAAATCCACGAGAGGATAGCCGGCAATTGCTCCTGACTGGGCGGCCTCTACGATGCCCTTCTCAATCGCCGGTCGGAATTGCTGCGGCACTGAGCCTCCAAAAATCTTATCTTCGAAAACAAAGCCACCGCCCCGCGGCAAAGGTTCGAAAATGACCTTGCAGTCGCCAAACTGGCCGCGCCCACCCGTCTGCTTTTTGTGTCGACCCTGCACTTCAGCGCGCTGCGTAATTGTTTCTTTGTAAGGAACCTTCGGCGGATGAAGCGTAACCTCGACGCCATAGCGCTTCTTTAGTTTCTCGACCACGGTCTCAACGTGAAGCTGGCCCGATCCGGAAAGTAGAAACTCTTTCGTTTGCGCGTCACGGCTAAAATGGAGTGCGGGATCCTCTTCAAGGATCTTGTGAAGCGCCACGCTGATCTTTTCTTCATCCTGGCGAGACTTGGGTTCGATAGCAAAGGCGATTGCCGCTTCCGGATACTCAACCGGGTTGTAAATGATCGGCGCCTGTTTATCGCAGAGCGTGTCGCCGGTCCTGGTCTCTTTCAATTTTACACAGGCGACGATATCGCCCGCATGTGCTTCACTGATCTTGTCGAGTTGCTTGCCCTGAATGGCATGCAGCGCGCCGAGCCGTTCCATCGTGCCGTGAGTGGCATTCAATACGGTGGCATCGCCCTGCAAGTGACCGCTAATCACTTTCATCACATTAATACGCCCGGCGAAAGGATCAGCCACTGTGCGGAAACAGTAGGCGGAGAAGGGTTCGCTGTCGTTGTATCGCCGGGCAATGCGTTCAGCATCCGGACGACCGTCAACCGGCCGGCCATACTCCGCTTCGTGATGTGCCGGATCAGGAGCAAACTCGACAATGCCCTTGAGCAATGCTCTTAAGCCCACGAGCGTCGCCGCCGACACGGCAAACACCGGGCAGAGCTTACTTGCTGCGATCGCTTTGCTGATGTTGGGAATAATGTCCGACTCTTCAAGCGTCCCCTGTTCGAAGTACTTCTCCATCAACGCGTCATCAGACTCGGCGACCAGTTCGATCAGCCGTTCGCGAGTCTTCTCAACCAAGTCGCGCCCGTCGGCAGGTATTTCAATTTCTTTGGCCTGGCCATCGGCGCCCAGCTCGTAAGCCTTCATGTGCACTACGTCAACAACGCCGCGAAAATCCTTTTCTTTGCCAATGGGAAGCGTGAACGGAATGATGGCCCGGCTAAAAGTCTTCTGCGCGCTCTCTAGCGCTGCGCCGAAGTCCGCGTGCTCTTTATCCAGTTTGGTAATCACCATGATGCGCGGAACAATAAACTCATTCGCATAACCCCACGTCTTCTCGGTCTGCACTTCAACTCCCTTTACTCCGTCAACCACGGCAACAGCGCAGTCGGCCACTCGCAGCGCTGGGCGGGAGTGAGTTACAAATGCCGCATATCCCGGCGTGTCTATAAAGTTGAGTTTGATGTCCTGATGATCCAGGTGCGCGAGGCCGATGTTGAGAGTAATTTTGCGGGCGATGGAATCTTCTTCGTGGTCCGTTACCGTAGTGCCTTCATCCACCTTACCCCAACGGGGTGTTTCGCCGGCGACGTAGAGAAGTGAACTTATCAACTGCGTCTTCCCTGCGTCGCCGTGTCCAATGACCGCAAGGTTGCGAATGGCTTCTGTCGAATAGACTTTCATAAATTGATTCCTTTCGGGTATGCGAATTTGGCGAAGGATACCCGGATGCAACTGACAGGCGTGCCGTCACTTTGTGCCAAGGGGCAATCTGTCTGTTCAATACTGTGTTCCGGATTGAAGATAATTTATCCGAGCGCGGAAGGTAACGCAAGTTGGCCAGCCGGCAGAGACACCCGTTCGGTCTGGGCCGGTGCGCAGTCATAAAGTACGCGCTGCGAGCCATCTCTTTTCTTCCATTGGGCATCGAAGTAACTGGAAATCGTCAATAGACTTTGGAGAGAAGTATTATGCTTTACAAGAGATTACCTTCGCTTTTCGCAATGTTGATTGTGGCATTCGCGACTACCATCGCGGCGTTTGCCGCGGCACCAGGAACCGTCCTCGACAAGGAAACGGATCGAGTATTAGCACCTGTTAATCTGGCCATCCTGATTCAGGATGATCTCGTCTCCCAGGTAGGGAACGAGCTCAATGTGACGCGTGATTTCATTCGGTCATTGCCGGCGGGTTCGCGCGTAATGGTGGGTTATATCACCACCGGAACATTGCAGGTGCGGCAGCCCTTCACAGCCGATCTGGATCAGGCCGCGCGTTCATTGAGAACTGTGATATCCAGCGACAGCGCGTCGGCTTTCAATCCTTATGTAGAAGTGGTTGAGGCGCTTCGGAAGTTTGAGTCAGGAAAGGGAAGCAATGTTCTGCTCCTGATTTCAGATGGCCTGGACACTTCCAGGGGTTTTGACTCGGGCGCCGCAGGCAACACGATGGATCTACTTAGGGCAATTGATCACGCCAAGAAACGCGACGTGTCTGTGTACACGTTTTATGCTCCGTCGGTAGGTTTGACGAGTCGCAATAGCCTGGCTGCCAGCTATGGTCAGAGTTCGCTCAATCGTCTGGCAAACGAAACCGGGGGAAAGGCATTCTTCCAGGGGTCGGGCTTTGTGAGTTTCAATCCCTACTTTCGCCGGCTGCGAGAAGCGCTCAACGATCAATACGCAAAAGCGTACTAAACAGGACTAGGGGTCTTAGGGCCAACAACCTGGGAAAATACTGCAAAGCCGTCAGGATAAATCTCTGACGGCTTTTCTGTGCGTTACGTTGTACCTCGACGAAAGAACTGGAACGGTGGCCCGCCGGAAGGGCGGCCACTCAATTACAGTACGGGAGCGGTAGCGACCACACTCAATTCCGTGTCATTCAATATTGGACTAGCTTCAACTACAGCATGGGAGCCTGAACTTGAGTGCTGCATTTCTTGAATGCGGTCGCTACCGCTCCCGTACTGTAACGAGGTAACGCAAGAAGACACAAATATTCCACAGACAGGAGCTTGGCCTGCGCCATTGCCGATGGTAAAGTGCGCGGCAGCAGTCCGACATTGAGGAAACGCACAGCGAAAGATCATGAAGTTGAGTCCAGCTGCGACCAACTAGTGGTCCTCGCTTATAGAACGGCAAAGTGCGCGAATACTGTCTTATTGTTGAAGGGGCCTACCTATCGGAATCTGAAGCCGAACATGCCCTGAGAGATCCGTTCATCGAGGACTGGGTCGAACAGACGGGACACTTCAAGATCCACAATATGGATGAGATTCAAATCACGCCGGGCGTCACACTCGGTTCTTTGGGTGTTGTCATGCTCGACGATCGTGTGTTTGAGATTGCCAGCGCAGATGCCGAACATCCTCTAACAGAGCACAAGGCAAAAGGAGTTGCCGAAGCGCTGCGCCGCCAGGACATGTTTGAAGAGGTTAGAGTTGAGCCAAGAAGCGAGTCGTAAGATGCCGTCCAGTCGCTGACTACGGAACCGTCCTGGTGATGGAAATTCCACACAAGTTTCTTGGCGGGCGCCTCGCCATCGTCGTCGGAGATCTCACGCAGCAAAAAGTGGATACGATCGTTAACGCCGCCAATTCCAGCTTGCTTGGCGGAGGCGGTGTCGATGGTGCGATTCATCGGGCCGGTGGACCGCAAATTTTAGAGGAATGTCGCGAGCTTCGTCGCACGCGATATCTAAATGGTCTTCCCACCGGAGAGGCGGCAATCACGACAGCAGGAAACCTTCCGGCAAAACACGTCATTCATACAGTAGGCCCAATCTATGGACGACATCACGGAAATGAACCCGAGCTGCTGGCGGCGTGTTATAAGAACTCACTGATGCTTGCTGTTAGCCATGCGCTTTCATCAATAGCTTTTCCCTCGATTTCTACGGGAGCCTACGGATATCCGAAGTCGGCGGCGGCGGCGGTCGCTTCCGAGGCAATTCGTGATTTTTTGACGCGAGACACACCGCTGGAACAGGTCCGGCTGGTTTTCTTTCAGCAGAGCGACCAGGAAATATTTCTTAAGAATCAGAAATTTGAATCGAAGTAGTTTGACTGACCCCCGACTCAGGTAAAACAAAAACGAATGATCGAAACCAGCGACGACCTCAAGAAGCAAACTGCGAACACAAACAGGGAGCTTCCGCTCTCATTGCGCCTCTTGGACCGGCTTTCCTGGAACTATTGGTGGAGTTGGGCCCCGGACGGAGCCGCTACGTTCCGCGATCTCGACCCGAAGGTTTGGGAGGAGTGTGAACACAATCCGCGGTTGTTGCTGGCCCGTACTTCTGAGTATCGTCTGGCGCAGATGGCGACCGATCCAACTTACATTCTCCGGGTACGCAAACTCGTGGAGCGTTTCGATCAGTACATAATTGCCGCCCAGGCGAGGCAAGCGGTTTGGAGCGATGACCCGAGTACTACCTTCAGTTCACAACACCCTGTGGCTTATTTCTGTGCGGAGTATGGCGTGCACAATTCGCTGCCGCTTTATTCCGGTGGGTTGGGAATGCTTGCCGGCGATCATCTTAAATCAGCCAGCGATGTTGGAATTCCGCTCGTTGCGGTGGGCCTGCTGTACCGGTATGGATATTTCACTCAGCGCTTCCGCCGCGATGGTTGGCAGGAGGAGCACTATGGCGATACTCACCCAGAGGAGTTGCCACTGCAGCAGGTAAAGAACAATGACGGAACCCCGCTGGAGATTGTTGTCGCCATCCGTGGGCGTTCGGTTCGAGCCCAGGTGTGGCGCGCCGACGTGGGACAGGTGCCGCTCTATTTGCTCGACACTAACATTTCCGAAAATTCCGAAGTCGATCGTCTGGTGACCGGCCACCTGTACGGCGGCGATCGCGAAACCCGAATCGTACAGGAGATGCTCCTCGGCATCGGCGGCATTCGTTTATTGCGCAGTCTCAAGCTGGAGCCGGGCGTGTTTCATTTAAACGAAGGCCATTCAGCTTTTCTCACTCTCGAGTTGGCTCGTGAGGTCATCTGTTCTCAGCAAATGGAATTTAACGACGCCGCAAAGCTGGTGCGAGAGAAATGCGTGTTTACTACGCATACGCCAGTCGCTGCCGGCAACGACGAGTTCGAAGCGGCATTGGTGCAACAGTGCTTCGGTCCAGGTTATGCAAAGGAGCTGGGACTGACTGACGAACAGTTTCTTGCGCTGGGTCGGGTCGATCCTCTGAGCCCGAAAGAGAATTACGGTTTGACTCCTCTCGCGATTCGCATGTCTCGCTCGACCAATGGAGTTAGTCGTAAACACGGAGAAGTGTCGCGATCGCTCTGGCAGCAGCTTTGGCCGGAAAAGCAAGTCAACGAGATTCCTATCACGCACGTAACGAACGGTGTGCATGCGCCGACGTGGGTCGCTCCACTGATTCGCACATTATACGAGGAATACGCCGGAGAAAACTGGTCGGAATTGACTCGAGACCGAAACCGCTGGGAGCAATCTATCGCGCGGCTTTCCGATCAGGAACTTTGGAGCGCTCATTCATTGCTGAAGCAACGGCTGATTGCTTTCATTCGCGAGCGCTCGTTTCAAGCGCGGCTCGAACGCGGCGAAAGCAGCGAATACACCGAATCTGCTCGCGGTATGTTCAATCCCCGCGCGCTGACGATTGGATTTGCGCGGCGCATAGCCGGTTATAAGCGCTGGGCTCTCTTGTTGACTGATCCCGATCGTCTCCATCGACTAATGAGCGACGCCGATCGCCCGGTGCAATTTGTATTTGCCGGCAAAGCTCATCCGCAGGATCAGGGCGCCAAGCTCATTCTCCAGCAGATTGCCGTCTGGAAGTATGATCCAAAAATTCAGAACCGCGCCGTCTTCATACAGGATTACGATCAGGAAATCGCGCGGCAGCTGGTTCAATCAGTCGATGTTTGGCTAAACGTGCCGCGCCGGCCGCTCGAAGCTTCGGGCACCAGCGGGGAAAAGGTCGCGATGAACGGTGGCCTTAATCTGTCCGTGCTCGACGGTTGGTGGCTCGAGGGTTACGATGGCACCAATGGTTTTGCTATCGGCGGAACTGAAGACGGAGAGTCTAACCTTGTCGACTTGAGCGACGCCGACTCACTTTATCGAGTTCTGGAAGAGGAAGTTGTCCCGAGTTATTACGAACGCGATGAGAACGACCTGCCGCGCAAGTGGATTACGATGATGAAACGTTCCATCGTCACTTTAATTCCGGAGTTCAACAGCGACCGTATGGTTGAAGAATACGCGCGCCGAATCTATCGATAGCGACAACTGTGTCTGACGCCCTGCAACAGAATCGGCGATTCCCCTGGCGTCTGTTCTGGCTGTTGTTTGTCGCCGGTGTGCTCAGCGCTCTTGCGGCCATTCCTCTTGTCATCGACCTGTTCGGTCCCACCATCGCCGCCGCGCCGGATCAATCCCTACCCTTTCCAGTCATAGTTGTGATCGGCGCAGTTCAGAATCTTGCCCTTCTTGCGGCGATGATCTTTGTTGGCCTCAAGCTGGGAAGCAGGCTGGGGCTGGGAGCCCCACTGCTGGAGGCCTGGCTCAACCACAAAGCGATTGGTACTAACTGGAAGGAAATACTGAGAGCTGGTTTGCTGGTGGGAGCCGGTGTAGGAGCGATCTTGCTGGCGATCGTTCTGGCTTTAGTTCCCTCGCTCCCTAATCTCCCCTTCGTCTCTGCGGCGAAGGTTGGCATCTGGAAACGTATTCTGGTCTGCTTCTATGGCGGGATCTATGAGGAACTCTTAACACGACTGTTTTTGCTGACGCTCATTGCCTGGATCGCCAGTAAGGTTTGGCGCAGTGGAGCGGGCAAACTGGCATCACCTGCGTTCTGGACGGCCAACCTGGTCGTTGCGATTCTTTTTGGACTGGGTCATCTGCCTTCAGCGTCACTCGTTATGCCGATCACTCCTCTGGTCGTTGCCGCGGCTCTGCTACTAAACGGAATCGCTGCTGTCGCGTTTGGTCTGCTTTATCGCAGGCATGGACTGGAGTCAGCCATGATTGCCCACTTTACGGCGGACTTTGTGATTTATGTGATCGGAGCATCGCTCCTATAGTCATGCGCAATGTCATGAGGTCTGACCTCATGGGACCGAGCGCGAAAAATGACGGCGGGTTCCTGTACGCCCGACAAACTGCCCGAGCACCACTCCTCGTGTCTTAATAATCGGTTTTCTTCATGTGTTAGACTATGCGGTAAATCTTGCCGAATCGAATTCGCAGGATTCAGGCGCCGGGCATTCGCGAACCTCCGCCCGTCGTTCTGAGTAGACCTTTCATGAAATACTGCGTTACCTGCAAAGCTAAATACGAAGACACTGTGGGCTTTTGTCCAGTCGATGGTGAGGTGCTGGAAGACGATCTTTCAGCAATCGTCAACACGGTCCTTGACGGCCAGTATCAAGTCGAGTCTCTCCTGGGCAAAGGCGGCATGGGTGCGGTTTATCGCGCGCGACATATTCTGCTTGGGGATCGTGTGGCAATTAAGATCCTGCCGCCGGAAGTGCGAACTAATGCAGAATGGCTGCGACGTTTCCAGCGTGAAGGGCAGGCAGCGCGACGCTTTCGTCATCCTAACGCCGTAACTGTTTACGATCTTCGCACGTCCGGCGACGGAACGGTCTACATGGTCATGGAGTACGTCGAGGGTCATACGCTCGGCGATGAGATCAAGCGACGCGGGCGATTCACACCAGCGGAAGCGATCGAGGTGTTGGAGCCTATTATGAGCGTGTTGCACACGGCTCATGCGATGGGCGTCGTTCACCGTGACCTAAAACCTGACAACATCATGATTGGGAATGCGAGCACCGGCGAACGCACGGTCAAGCTCCTGGATCTCGGGATTGCCAAGATGCGCGAAATTGCCGGCGGCGAGGGTGGCGGCAACACCGCGTTGACAATGGCGGGCCAGGTGCTCGGTACACCTCATTACATGTCGCCTGAGCAATGGGGCGAGCTTCCACGCGACGGAGATTCAGAGATTGACGGCCGGGCAGATATCTACAGCCTCGGAATTGTCGTTTACGAAATGATTGTTGGTAAGCGCCCCTACTCGGGACAGACGCTTCATGAGTTACGTCGGGAACATATATCAGTTGTGGTGCCGCCGGTTGATGGAGTTGTTCCAAATGTTCCGCGGGCCTTTGGTGAGGCAATCACGCGCGCCACGGCCAAGGATCGGGGTGACAGATTCGCGACGGCCGGCGATTTTGCGGCAAACTTAAGCGCCGCTGTCCATTCGACCGACTCGGTAATCGGTTTCGATCGGACGTTGCCAGACCTTCCGCACATACAAGATTCTAATGCGCACACCGAAGGCATTGCTCCGGCGCCGGACACGAAGTCTGATGTGGATGCCGCGACAATCCTCACTTTGGATTCACCTGTTACGGCGCCTGTTAAAGAAGCCGGTACTCGCCCGCAAGGCAACGCTGGCCGGCCGGTCGCTCCCGGGCTAATGGACTCAGGAATAGATGCGCCATCACTCGTCACCATTCCCCAACAGCCTCGGCCCAGGATTCAAGCCAATGTCCCCGGTCACGAGCAGCCACAAGTCGCAAAATCAAAAATTCCCTGGTTGGTGCTGGCTGCAGTTGGTTTGGTGATACTGCTTATCGTGGGTGTGGGAGGTTTCTTTGCAGTCAAGAAGTTTACAGGCAGCAGCACGGCCACGGGCGCAGTTGTCGAGAAGTCGACCGGGACTAACGGCGCTGTTGAGCCGGTGACGGGACCTTTACGAGAGGTCGCGCAGTACTGGCTCGAACTACTGCCGGAGTCTTTGCTTGGCGAGCCGGTTCGAGTAGCAGGCGCAATTCCCCTTGCTTCGGAACAGTCGTTCAAGTTTCATTTTGTTTTTAATGAAGACGGCTATCTCTACATCGTCGGTCCTGGCGAACTGAACAAGCCCACGGCATTCTTGACGGCAAAACCGGCGAGTTTGTCGGGACTTGAAACCAACCAGGTTGCCAGGGGATCCGACTTCAGTTTCCCCGAAGGTTTGGAGCATTGGTTGCGGTTAGATAAGAAGGCGGGGACCGAAGATTACACTATTATCTTTTCGTCAACTCCGCTGCCTGAGCCGGCATTTTTGAGTGCGGAAGCAACCGGGCGTCCTTTGTCTGAAACAGAACATGGAGAGCTGACGACGTTTTTGGCCAAACATAAGACCGCCGATCCGATAACCGAGATAAATGACAAAGATGGCGCGCAGCCTTTCGTGGCAGTTAAAGCGCCTCGGGCTGAGGCTTCAAGCAATCCAATCGTTTTCAGGATTCGTATTCAACATAAGTGACCCGGCGGGAGACTGTGTTTTCAAGGAGAAGGTTGAAAATGAGATTAAGAGCATTGTATGTCGGATTGGTAATCAGCAGTTTTTGCTGTGTCCCCACGATTCCAGTCCAGGCGCAGGAGGACGTGCGCGGAGCATTTCTAACGACGCGCCCTAAACCCGTCGAGAAGAGCGCCAAAGGAAATGAGGGTCCGAGGGCGAGCCGGCGACGACCAAAAACAGTGCCTGCCAAGCCTGCTGCTCCTGGTGGCGCGACAACTCCCATCGGTCCCCAAACCAACGACGGAAAAGCGACCGCGCAAAAGCTTGGCCTGGGCCTGACGCTGTTCAGCCGTGATTCCCTGGGCCTTGCTATTCGGGCAGATCCGGCTCGCGTTTTTCGCAAGGGTGATCGCGTAAGAATTCTGTTGGAGACGAATGTCGACGGCTATCTTTACATCTTTAACACCACCAACGGCGGCAAGCCGGTGATGATTTACCCCAACAAGGAACTGGACGAAGGCGGAAACTACCTCCAGTCGCATATTCCTTTTGAGATTCCTTCGAGCACGACCTCTGAAGAGCGATTGCGTTGGCTGGTTTTCGACGAGGTTGCGGGAACCGAGCGACTCTATTTTGTGTTTACTCGTGAACCATTGAAAGGCATTCCCCTGGAGGACGAACTGGTCGCCTACTGTGGTGATGCGAAGAACACTTGTCCTGTTCAGCCAAGCGCAGATTTGTGGGCCCAAATTGAAAAAGAAGTGGATGCTCCATTACAGGTAGCGTCAACCGCTAAGTATGGCAAAGCGCAGACGGCACCCGAAAGGGAAGCAGTCGAGCGAGGTTTGGGTCTCAGCAAGGAAGAGCCGGAACCTTCGTTGATTCTGATGTCTGCATCGGCGAACACCGGAACGCTGGTAACCGTGCTTGATCTTGTTCACAAGTAGTCACAAGGCAAACGATTGTTGGATTAGAGAGTTCGTCGTAACGAACTCAAGGCTGGTACTACATAATGCGGAGTATTCTCATGAAGTCGACGGCTGTCAGATTTATCGCGATCGCGCTCGGTGTGAACATGCTCTTGGGGACTTTTCTGTTTTCTGAAGTCTCTGTTGCAGCAGTCAGGGAGAGTGCGCAAAACCCACAACCTGATCAAGCCGCGTCAGCTTTGCGGCAGGGACGAAAACTGCTGAAACAAGGTCAGACGGCGCAGGCTTTGGTACAGTTGCAGACGGCGCTGAATTTATACACCACTGCCAAAAACAATCGCGGCATAGGCGCCGTCCACAACGAGCTCGGTGATCTTTACCTGAGGCAGGGACAGGATAAGGTTGCGCTCGAACACTATCAACAAGCTTATCAGGCGCTCTCAGGTGTCTACGCCCAGGAACAGCAGACAGGGGCCGCGGCCGGAAGTGCAGCGCGCATGGTGGGTACCGAAGCGAGTGTGGCGGCGGAGACCGCAGCCAGTGCCAGTGATACAGGTTTTAATGCAAATCTAATCCTCGCCAAAATCGGTGATACGAATTTTCGACTGGGCCGATTGGGAGAAGCCAGTGCGGCTTACAGTCGGATGCAGGTGACAAAACCAGAGAGCGCCGCCTCAAGGTCAACGAGACGCTTCGGCGGGCTTGGGGGAATTTTGGGCGGTATTTCGACTGGCAAGGTCGATGTAGCCGCGCCCACCAGCGGCGTGATCACTTTGCTTGAAGCGAAGAAGGAATTGGATCTCTATCGCACGGCCATTGTCTACTCAACGTACGAGTTAGGGATGGGTCGGATCAATTACTTCAACAATGATCTCGAAGGCGCTAAGAAACATTTTCAGAACGCCTTCGATGCCAGCGGAGCGAGTTTGGCGTCAGTTGCGAAGCTGGGGCAGACGCGGCGTTTCCGCGCTGCCGCCCGCACCAGTCTGGGCGACGTTGCTTTGCGTCAGGGCAAACTCAAAGACGCGAGCAAGTATTACTCAGAGTCGGTTAAGGGTGCCCAGGAAGACAAACGGCTGGATTTGATTTGGCCGGCGCAAAGGGGACTTGGACGGAGTTTCTGGCTGCAGGCTGCACTGGAAAAAGATCCGAAAAAAGCCACTGCCGCTCGAGAGTCGGCAATCGCCAATTATCGTGACGCACTCAAGACCATAGAGAAATTGCGACAAGGCGGTCTGCGCGCCGACGAGGCCCGCACCACATTTCTGGCTACCACGAAAAGCGTTTTTGACGAGGCAGCCAGCTCCCTGGCGGAAATGGCACTACTCACGGCCCCCGGAGACGCCCCACTTTCCGGCAAGGCCCTCGATTACGCCGCTGAAGCCTTCAAAATTACAGAACAGTCGCGCGCGCGTTCTCTTCTCGACCTGCTGAATGAAAGCGATACCAGTCTCACCACCGGCATTCCCGCAGAACTGGTAAAACGAAAGCAGGACAATCTCGCGCAACAGCAGGAGATCGCGGAGACTTTGACTGGCATCGCCGTCGCCAGCGATGAGCCGAAGAAAAAGGCGGGTGACCTCGAGGCGGAGTTAGACAAGCTGCAAACTGAATATGACGAGATCGAGAATCAAATCAGGACCGCGAGTCCGCGTTACGCAGCTTTAACTGGCGGCCAGCCTTTGTCGCTCTCCGAAATTCAGCAAAAGGTTCTTGACGACCAAACGGTTTTGCTTGAGTACAGCCTGGGTTCCGAAGCCTCTTATCTTTGGGCTGCTGATTCGCAGAGCTTGAGGCTCTACAAGCTCGCGCCACGCGTTACCCTCGATAAACTCGCGGCTGATCTTCGGGCGCAGTTGATTCCGGCTAAGCTTCAACGCCGTATCGTCGGGATCGACATTGCCGCGGATCCCGGTCGCGGACTGGGCGTCGTCTCAGCTTCTGAAGATGCCGCGGGATTTATCGCGGCTGCGAATGTGCTTTACAAAGCGGCGGTCGAACCGGTGGCCCCGGTGTTCGGAGACAAACGCTTATTGATTGTCGCCGACGGCGGACTCAACTACATACCGTTTGAAGCGTTGGTAAAAACTCCAGCCAGTGGCGACTACTCATCGCTTCCCTACCTGGTGAAGAGCAATGAAATAGTTTATGCCCCATCAGGTTCAGTGATTGGCGCGATCCGGCAGCAGACCGCCAGGCCATCTGGTCGGGCCATGTTGATTGTCGCGGACCCGGTTTTTAACTCCAACGATGCGCGCGCGCGTACAGCGGCCTCTTCGTCAGCAGCGGCGGAGATGCGCGGTCTGGGAATCGAAAGTGCTTTGAGTGACGTCGCCGGACAGGGAGCGTTGGCGGCGGCAGAATCCGCCAAGATGCAGGGGCTGCCACTCGCCCGGCTTTCCGGAACGCGCACTGAAGCAGATCAGATTGTGAAGTTGGCAAAAGCCTCGGGCGGGCAAGCCGACGTCTGGTTGGATCTCGATGCGAGCGAAGGAAATCTGGAGAGCCGCGATGTCACGAAATATCGCGTGCTGCACATTGCGACTCATGGTCTGCTAAACGCCGAACGGCCACAATTCACGGGCCTGGTGCTTTCACTGGTCGGGAACAAGGGCGAAGACGGCTTTCTCAGAACAGACGAAGTCTTCAATCTTCGCCTCGGTTCGCCACTTGTAATGTTGTCAGCGTGTGAAACCGGCCTGGGCAAGGAAAAACGGGGCGAGGGTGTAATCGGCTTAACCCGCGCCTTCATGTATGCCGGGGCGCCTACTGTCGGCGTCAGCCTGTGGTCAGTGGCAGACAAGTCGACCGCTGATTTAATGACAGACTTCTACAAACGACTGCTGGCATCGGGAGCAACTCCAACCTCTCCCTCAGGCGCCATGCGCGGCGCGCAGCTCTCTATGATCTCCGGAAAGAAGTACAGCGCGCCTTTTTATTGGGCGCCATTTGTCCTGGTCGGAGATTGGCATTAAAGCGTCTGGTCCTCGACACCCCTATCACAGAAGCGGGCGGACTTATGACGCCCGCTTCTTCTTGGTCGAATCTTAACGAGGGCCTCTCCTCGACACAGTTGCCTTGGCGAGCCCTCCGAGTCTGCGATGCCTTCTAATCCAACCGCCGCCGAAAGTTAGACCCATACCCAGAAGCAGGATAGATGCCGGTTCGGGTACGGTTGTTGTTGTGGCGCTTCCTTCGACGACAATGTTGTCGATGCGATTATTTCCCGAAGCTGAGGTTGCGCCATTGAAAATGATCCGGAACGCGGCGTCGGGATTGTTGTTCAGACCGCCGATGCTGCTTAGATCGAATGTGAACAAAGCAAATGACGTTGGTGGCGTGTAAGGCGCGCCGAAGTCTACAAATGTCGCTCCATCCAGACTGTATTGGAATTGGTTGCTGGTGAAACCAGTAGACGTGCCCTGGATGGCAAAGCTCACGATGATGTTGCTGAAACCCACAGTGCCGACGCTGAGGATGAGGTTGCGACCGTTGTTCGCATTTCCTGTTCCCCCTTGCAGGGTCATCGATTGACCGGCGGCGTCACCCAATCGAGCATTGATTGTCGACCCACCGAGCGTAAAAACGATATTCACCAAATTGAAGTTTGTCGTCAGCGCACCATTACCGTGGTCGACCGTCAAATCCGAGTCGTTGAAGTTCCAGACGGCGATTTCGTCGGCTTGCGCGAGTGACGGCTGGAGCAACAACAGACTGAGAAGCACGAATGCGAACCCAAAACGGGAAAGGTGGTAGAGATACCGGCTGCTTGCGATAGACATAGTCTTCTCCTTCGTGAGGGATGAGGTTTAACTTTTAGTGGCCATGCGCGTGAGGAAGCAGGAGAATCTGGATACAGACTCAGCAAACGACACGAGACGAGTGTGAGAATGATCGGCCGTTGCTTCTCAGTGCGCGAGCAAACTAGGCCAACGCTCTTCTCAGGTCAACACCGAGTCGAAAAACCATGCCGGCGACTTCTTGCAAGAGGTCAGGCTGCGCCCGTTAGGCAGAGTCAGAGTGCCTAAGCTAATATCCAAACTAATCAAGAACGGGGGGTGTTAGGCAATATGGAGAAGCACTTTGTGAAGCTTGCTGGATCCGAAGCTTTGGAAGAATTGCTGAACCGCTCTAAAGAAGGGCCGGTGGTAATCTTCAAACACAGTACAACTTGTTCCGTCAGCGCAGCTGCTTATGATGAGATGGAGCAGTTCGATGGCGAAGTGGCCCTGATTGAAGTACAGCGCGCGCGAGATTTATCAAGGGAAATAGAAAAAAAGACTGGAATACCCCACGAGACGCCACAGGTAATCGTGATCGAGAAGGGCAAAGTTGTTTGGAACGCCTCGCATTGGAAAGTCACGGCACAAGCCGTAGCAGATGCAGTTCTGCGAACCGGAAAGTGAGGGGGCAGGATTATTCGTGGCAATCATGGATGTGAATGAGAGACGAGGACCGGCGATTGAACCTCGCGAAATCAAGCAGGAAGGCGATTCCGGTTTGCGCATCACCTGGGGAGATGGGCATGTCAGTCTCTTCAACGCAGCCGGACTTAGACGCGCGTGCCCCTGTGCTCAATGTGTTAATGAGTGGACTGGGCAACGCGTCCTGCTGCCTGAATCAGTCGCAGAGGAACTCACCATCAATGATCTTAACCTCGTCGGACGGTATGCAATCAACTTCCGCTGGAGCGACGGGCATGAGACAGGCATCTACAGTTTTCGCTATTTGCGGGAATTGGGGAACGGTGATTAGGGCAGAGGTCAGTGCCAGGAGCCAAGAGCTAAGCGTATGAATGAACAAGATTTTTTTAATGAGAAACAGGAACTAAAAAAGGCGACGTTTAGTTGTCCCCATTGTCGTGAACGCGGCGAGTACCAGGTGAGGTGGTTAACACGCACGAGGAAAAGTGCTCCGCCGCGCGGCGCCAATGAGCAGGACCGTGCTCGTTTTCAGAAATCCAGGGACTACATGGTGCGCATTGACGACATGCTTGCCTGCAACCGTTGTCGTCGCCGATTTGAGATTCCCACCTCTCAGTCGGTCGTCTTTATCTGATCGAGAGATACTGGCTTCGAAGTTGTGGACACCCCGTCAACCGGCATCGCCTCACCGGGCGAGAGCAGCCGCAAAAAGCCGACACCTGAAAGACGCGCCGGTTCACCTTGCCCGGTCGCCCGGCGGGCGTAGTACGCAAAGTCCTATTGATTCCGGGAGAATCTCGTAACCCCTTCCTCTTGGTTCTCGACAATCTTCCGGACCGAGTTTTGCACGGAAGCGTTTAGGTACAAGTTTTTTGGTCGGGGCGAAATCACGTGCAAAATCAAGAATTCGCAGGAGCCTTCAAAACCAACACATCATTCCTGTCTCCACTGGAGCGCCGTTTGGCGACGGTAGTGCTGCCACGGATTCCGGAATGGCTTGAGACGCATCATCTCACGATGCTCACGCTGGTGTGGTCGCTCCTGATTCTGGGCTTCAGTTATTTAGCAGCGACAAACATCCGCTGGTTGTGGTTCGTTTCAGTAATGATCTTCCTCCAGTATGTAACAGATTATTACGATGGAAAGATTGGCAAGTATCGGAACACCGGGTTGGCGCGGTGGGGTTACTACATGGATCACCTGCTCGACTACTTTTTCCTGAGCTCCGTGATCATTGGTTATGCGTTTATCCTTCCGGAAGAGTCACGTCTGCAACTGCTCCTGATGCTGACGATTTTTGGCGCCTACGACATGAGTACGTTCCTCGCGTTTGCGGCCACCGATCGCCTCAAAATCAGTTACTTGAAATTCGGTCCGACTGAATTTCGGCTGGCCCTAATCGTCATCAACACTCTTCTGATTCTTTTCGGCACGCGCTATATGATCAGCGGGCTCAAATATGTAAATGCAGGTGCAATAGTCGGTCTTTGCCTGCTCGTTTACCACACACAGAAGAAGATCTGGCAGCTTGATATGAAACACAAACGCCGCGAAATTGAGTCTTAAGGAAACCAATTTCGGTAAAAGCGCATCCTAATAGCAGCATATTTCCTCAGAAGCCTGAACCGAAAGAACCGTAATCCGACTAAATCTCGTAACTAATCACGACTTTGGGACTAGTTCCTCGGCTTTGCGGCCTTCACTTTGCAAGAGAGTTTAGTGGTACCGTTCTTACACTACAGAAACTTGTCAGACAAGAAATCAGGGAACTCTGGGAGCGAAAAAGCGTTTTTAAGGTAAAGAGGAAAGAAACAGGTAAATGACAATGTCAGAGAAGAAAACTGTTAAAGTTATCAAAAAGGGTGAGGCCAAGCGCCCAAGTAAACCGGCAACCCCGGTAAATTCCGCGGCGGAAGCTGCGCGCGAGATGGTGAAGACCGTAACGAATTGGGTTAATGAAGTGCAGCACAAGCGTCGTGCAGAGACTGCGAACGCTCTCAAGTTGATCTCCAAAACTCCGCGACCGAGCGAAATCTAAAAAGCCCGCCTATCAGCCCTTGCTATTTGCCAATTGTCGATTCCCGATTGCCCATTTCTCTGCCCCGAAGAGACTTTGCGCAAAACTCGGATGAGGAAGCAAGACGGTTCTGGGAGTTCGATGCAAGTGTGATTGACACTCACCTCGCAGCGGCGATAGCATCAGCAAAAGCTAACAAAGTACGAACTCTTCCCGCAGACGGGAGCAGCTGAAATGCCAGCGCGAAGATCCAGGAAGAAGAAACAGGCGAAGCTGGAGCGGCCGATATTTGCCGGAATCAGGAAGCCGGTTGCTCCGCCCGGTCACCCGATGAGCCACGCCAAACCCGAAGAGAAAGCCAATCCAGCCGGTCGCAAAGCAAAACACAAACGACGCCCGGAACTGGATGACCCTGCGGAGTCCTGATAGTTTCGATAGCTGCTTCATGCAACCTACTCATCAGTCCAATGCGGACTCAGTATCCCATGCCTTTGTGGAGCAGGCACGCACCTTCCTGTCAAAAGAATATCTGCCAAAGCTTGAACGCTGCCTGGAGCAATTGAGCGACGAGCAAATCTGGTGGCGGGCAAACTCAGAGTCAAACAGCATCGGCAATCTGCTGCTGCACCTTTGCGGCAACGCGCGCCAATGGATCGTCAGCGGTCTCGGTGGTGCGAGCGATGAGCGCCTGCGCCAGCAGGAGTTTGATCAACGCGAAACGATACCGCGCGCCGAACTACTTACCCTCCTGCGACAGACGATGAACGAGGTGGACGGCGTACTTGCCGATTTCGATCAGGAAAGGCTTCTGCGTAGTTATCAAATTCAGGGAACCACAACGACTGCTCTCGAGGCCATCTTCCATGTCACCGAACACTTTTCCATGCACACCGGGCAGATAATTTTGCTAACGAAGCTGCTCGCGCAGAAGGACATGAAGTTCTACGATTTTTCCGACGGAACTCCGCAGAAGACAGTAGACGGTAGTCAGTAGACTGTAGAATAGAAGTACAGGTGACCGACCCTAACTACTGACTCCCGACTACCGAACCGACTATCCTTCCGGACCCACTCCTGACTGCCTACTGTCTACAGACTACTGTTTACTCTCCTGCCATCTTTCAAAACCATCCAGTTCGTGCTTAATATAGTCGTGGAGTTGAACCCATCAGGCACACAGGCTGTGCCATCCTGGAGGCCAAGCTGAATGACATACGTCGTTGCCGAACCATGCGTCAATTGCCGTTACACCGATTGCGCGCTGGTTTGTCCTGTTGAAGCTTTTCATCTTGATGACGACATGCTCGTGATTCATCCGGAGACCTGCATCGATTGTGATGCCTGCGTTCCTGAATGTCCGGTTGAAGCTGTTTTTGCTGAAGACAAAGTACCTGCGGAATGGGCCCAGTATACGCAAATCAATGCTGACCGGGCGCTGAGCGGTTTGCCTACGATCACGGCACGGCTCGATCCATTGTGCGAATAAACTCGAGAGTACCGCGCGTAGGTCCGCGATGAAAAAAGAAACAAAGCACTTGCTTGGGAGTCTGGCATTTGTCGCCGGGGCGGTGACCGCGGCCAGCGCGCTCTTGAGAAAAAGGAACAATGTGAAAGCAAAACCTCAAAGGGTCGCGAACAATTTGCACGACGTCTGGGCCCGTCCGGGCATGATCGTCACCTTTCGCGCCGAACTAATGCCCGGTCGCGACAGGGAAGCGCGCACTTTTCGAGTAAAGGAACTATTACCAAGCGGGCGCGTGCTTCTTGACGGGGTGGCCGGTGAGCACGCTGAGAAAGAATTCAATGCGATTCGCTAAAGCTCGATCCTACCAACAGTAAGTTCTGCCTGGTTCCATCACGCCGAGTTTAGGAATATTCAGCGCCTTAAGTTCTTCGATGATCTGTTCCCGGTAAGCGGGTTTGAGGTGAACGGCGAGAATGTCGAGGCCGTTGTGTGTGAGTTTGCGGAGTTCCTCGGCCAGCGAAGCCGGGGTGAAATGTCGAGACACTTCAGCCAGCTTGGCCATGGAATTGGGAAAGGAAGCCTCGATCAGGATAGCGTCTAAATTCGACAGACCGTTCACAGTTTTCCAGAATTCATCGGTTTCGGCCGTGTCGGAACTGAAGGCCACCGTTCTTTTGCCATCTGAAACTATCACGCCTACGGTAGGAACGATGTGGTTTACCGGGATGGCGGTAACTGTCAGATGCGCCACCTTAAATTCGTGACCTGCCATGATCGGAACATATTCCATCACCGGCCCAAAATCGTTTTTCAATTCCGAGAAGCGCGGATAGACATTCCAGTTGAAGACATCGCTTTCGAGTCGCTCGATGACCTCGGGCGTGGCGTGGATGCGCATCGGCTGCGTTAGAGTGGGATAGAGGTCGTCGATGAAAATCGGCAGGCTGGCGATGTGATCCATGTGGACGTGCGTAACAATAATGTCCTGGACCTTTGCACGCTGTTCGGTTGTAAGAGCAATCGCAATACTTCCCGCATCGAGCGTGACGCATTCATCAATGACGTAGCAGGTGAGGCGTTGATCCAAAGTCGCTTTGCCATCGCCGTCGAAGGTGCTGGGTAAGAGTTGAATTTTCACTGGTATGTTGGGGCGAAAAGACCTCTTCGCACGGTCGGGCCTAGTATAAGCGAACTACAATCAAACTCGCGAGACTTTTAAACCCCGCGGTCCCAGAACTGAGCCGCGACCTGTGAGGTCATCTAACGCAGGCGCCTCAGGAGGTCTTGCAAGGCCATCTGGTACGCAGCCTCGCGCTCTCGCGCATCGGCACTGGAAATTCCGCGCGCGACACGGCTGCGATGGAAGGCGAGCTCACTGGCTGTTTGATTCAGTTGTCTGCTGGCGCGCCATTTTTCCCAGCCACCGCGTGAGAATGCGTTGAAGTTCGATCCGAACCGCCCTCTGATCGTGCAGAAGCGCTGGTACTCATCCGGCGTAAACATTCCACTCTGAAAATCCGGGAGGAGAAAGTCGCGAACAATCTGACCTTCGCGACGCAGCGCGAGAAAGATTACTATCAGGATGATGACAAAAGCGGGCACCATGATCAGGAGGTAAGCGATCAAAAATCCCGCGCCGCCAAAAACAACAATCGAACCATTCCAAATGCTGTGCAGCGCGATTGCGGACAGCAGACCCATAACAGGCGTAATAATTTTGACGAATGTGTTTCTTGACTGGCGGGCAAGTCCAAGCCCGATTCCGGTCAGACTCGTAAAGAGTGGATGGGAGAATGGAGCGATCGTGCCGCGCAGAATAAAGACACCCGTTAGACCCTGCTCCGCTTCCAAAGCGGCCCGGCCATAGTATTGAATGTTTTCCGTCATCGCGAAGCCTAGCCCAGCCATCGCTGCGTAGACTATTCCATCCACCACCCCGTCAAACTCATCCCGCTTTGCAAAAAAGAAGACGAAGAGAATCAAGGCCTTGGCACTCTCTTCCACAATCGGAGCGGAAATCACTGCCCCGAACGTTTGACCGGCTTCTCTGCTGTCCGTCATCAGAGTGACCATCACACTGCTTGCTGTGTTAAAGAGATACGCGATAAACACGGCGACCAATGCGCCCCAGAAGAAGGCCGTAGCCAACATCCAGAAGGGTTCGGACTCGTAACGATCAATCCACAGCGCGAGCACCAAATAGATCGGCACGGGCAGTGTTGCCGTGACTATTCCAATCAGAAGCCCGACAGGCCCGGTTTCGAATCCTATTAGCAGCAGCACGATCAATCCCAGGAGGACCCCGATTAAAGCGGCGACGACGGAGAGCACGATTTTAATGGCGTTGCGGTGTCCCGCTGGTTTTATCGGTAACATTCCCGGCGCATAGGGGTTTTGCGGGTTCATGATTTACTTGTAGATCAGTCGGCGCTGCACAAACAGCTAAGCATTTCGAGAGTATATATTCAGAGTTGTGATGGAAAGGTCAACCAAAGTGATCTTTGATAGTGGTGCCCATGCCTCAGCGGGCACAAGTCTGGGCTCGCCCGCCATCTATTGAATAGGTCGCGCCGGTAATCCAGGAGGCGCGAGGAGACGCAAGGAATAGAATCAGCTCGGCAACTTCATCAGCTTCTCCCACTCTACCCAGCGGATGCGTTTGCTTTGAGTGTTCCAGGAAGACCGCGTACTGTTCGTCGCTCATACCGCCGCGACGGTGAATTTCAGTGACGACAACTCCCGGATTGACAGCGTTAACTCGCACACCCTTGGAGGCTAACTCCAGCGCCGCGCAACGCGTCAGCTGGTCCAGGCCGGCCTTTGTCACACAATAGGCAAGCACACCGGGAAAAGCGCGCAGGCCTGTGACGCTGGAGACGTTCACAACATTGCCCCGTCTGGCGGTAAGAGTTGGGGTTGCCTTCTGCATCAGCAGAAACACAGCGCGCAAGTTGATGTTGAGCATGGCATCCCAGGCCGGCAGGGTAGTGTCTTCGATTGTTCCCGAAGAGATGTGACCCGCGGCATTCACCAGCACATCGATCCCGCCCAGCATTTCCACCGTTTGCGAGACAACGCGATCCAAATCGGCCTCCCGCGACAGATCGGCCCGCAGCGTGTGTGTTCGACCGCCGAAAGGTTTGAGCTGCTCCGACACTTTGGACAGCGCTTCCTGATTACGTCCGACGATGGAGAGATCGGCTCCCGCGGTCGCAAATCTTAAAGCAGCCGCTCTGCCGATACCTGATGTCGCCCCGGTGACAAGCACAACCTTGTTCGCAAACTCTCGTTCCATGTCGTTCATCCTTTGATTTGGGATCTAATCGACTTACGCGTCGGTGCAAAAAACACAAACTCCTGGTTTGGAGTGCAGGTTAACAACTTGGCGTATTGAACCACCTCGCTACCGCGTTGGCATCATACATTGACACAGCAAGCCCAAAAAGCTGACTATTTGTCGACATATAGTTGCCGAGGTTAGTTTGAGAGACATGATCCGATCTTCAAACTCAAACCCGGCGCAAGAGTGACTTGTCGTATTAAGCAGCAACCCAGACAAAAGGCTCCGTATGAGTAGTTTCGGAGATACAGCCCGGCGACGCGCGACGCGGTCTCGAACCCCTTCAAGCATGGGATACATGTTCGCTGCCATAGCCGCAGCAGGGGTCTTGTTCTTCGCGCTCTGGTGGATGCTGGTTATTGGCGGCGACGAAGCGCCTTGGATCTCTGCGGGTCTAGCTGCCAGCGTCGTACTGCTTGTGGCCCTGTCGGCACGCGAGGTCGTGATGAGGCGGGCGTGGACTCGTTACCTGCTCGAGCATGGTGTGCCAGAACACTCCCCGCGTGTTGGTGCTGATCAGATTAGCCCTGGGCAGAAGACTTACTCCTCGAGAGCTCATGCCGCCAATCTTCGCGCGCTCCAGAAACAGTCGGCGGACGCTGATGCCGCTTCACGACCGGAGTCCCATCTCGAAGTCTTTCAGCTCTGCCGAAGTTTCCTTTCCAGCACAGAGGCAGCCATACGTTCCAACAGTCTCAACGCTGAGAAACGCAGCATCTTCAGGTCGGGGCAAGAACGCGTCCGCGCATTGGAGAAACATCATATGCTGACCTGGGCACGAGAGTCGGCCCTGGCGCTTACCCATGAGGCACAACGACGCGCCCGGACGTCCGATAAAATTGAAACGGCTTATCACGCGCTCGACTGTTTGGATTCAGCACTGAAGTCCTTTCCCGCAGAGTCAGAATTGAATGCGTCGAAGATCGCGATCTGGGAATTCATCGCCTCGGTAAAGGTCGCCCACTGGGTGGAGCTTGCTGAGCGAGCAGCATTCAAAGGTCATTATCGGCGGGCAATCAACCGCTATAAGGATGCCTTGTTTTACTTGTCTCGCGACACCGTCAACGATGAGGTGCGAACTGCGGGTGCCGAACGGATCGGCCGCGAAATTGACTTGCTTCAGGCGCGCTTAAAGTCGACGCAGCCAACCCCTGAGGATCGATCGCCCACCGGAAGGTCCGAAAAGGAAGACGTAATCCAGTGATCTCGCAAAGATGTCCCAAGTGTCAAAGTTCTCGTGTGCGGCGAGGTTACAGACCGACGCCGTTTATAATGCGCATGTTTGGCATCTATAACCTTTTGTGCGATCATTGCAACCTGCTTTTCAGAGGATTTGCGGTGCCCGGAACAGCAGGCCGGCGAAGAAAAACATCGCGCCGATCGAAGTCGCGGACACAGAGCAATATCAGGTAGGCAGCAGTGCTTGAAAGCCCGCAGTGAATTGGGAATTGAAGCATCGGGGACAGTGCTTACAAGTGAAGGCACCACTCGTTCGCGATCAAGTCTAAAAGGTTTCTGAGGTTTTGATATGAAAGCAAGAATCATTGCGTTGGCGCTCGTTAGCCTGAGTCTCGCGATCCTGGTTGAGGCACAGGAGCAGAGTCAGGGCTCTTTCCAGGGTCCGAATCAAGTTGGATCAGTAGACAATCAGGGAATTAGGAACTACCTGCTGGGTCCCGGTGATCTGATTGACGTCCGGGTGTTTGGACAACCTGATCTGAATGCGATTGCCGAAGTCGATAGCGAAGGGAATGTCAGCTCCCTGCCATTCCTCGAAACGCCGATTCGCGCCCGGTGCCGCACTGAGAAAGATGTACAGAAAGATATCGCCGCAGCTTACTCAAAATATCTTAAGAACCCGCAAGTGAGCGTGCGCATTACCGAGCGCAAGAGTCGTCCGCCGGCAACCGTGTTTGGCGCCGTTCGGCAGGCTACCCGCGTGCAGATGCAACGCAAGGTTCGTCTCAATGAACTCATGGCTGCCTCAGGTGGGTTCACCGAGCGCGCTGCCGGAACCATTCAGATTCTTCATACCGAACCAATAATGTGTCCTGAGCCAGGAGAGGAAACCGAGGCAGTGGCGATCGATGCGACGAGAGTTCCGCTCCAGATCGTCAAGATCTCGGAACTTCGCGCCGGCAAGGCTGAAGCTAATCCGATGATCCGTCCCGGAGACTACATACTCGTAACCGAGGCCGAGCCTGTTTATGTTACGGGGAGTGTTAATTCTCCGCAGGGAGTTTTCATGCGCGAGCAACTTACGCTGGGCCGTGCTTTGGCAATGGTGGGTGGTGTCAAAAAAGAAGCGAAGCTTAGTGACGTGCGCATCTACCGCCAAAAACCCGGGTCACCAGATCAGGAAACGATTCGCGTGGACTACTCCGCGATTAAGAAGAACAAGCAACCCGATATTCTGCTTCAGGCCTACGACATTATTGAAGTTCCTGAAGCCGGTATGTTTTCGGCCGGCCGCATCGGCTCGACTCTTCTGGGAACAATTACAGGAGGGCTCAGCAGCGCTATGCAATCGACTGGAAATATTATCCCCACTCGAATTTTGTACTAACTTCGACGAACAGTACTAGCGGGAGCATCAATGGTGAGATCGCAGACGCGGGGCCGCAACAGAAAGACAATGACTTACGTTTGGATCGCGGCCCTGGCGATTCTGACCATCTTTCTAATTTACAAAGAGCTGACAGCGGTGCTCTACATTCTGGCTACCCTCGGCGTCACTGCGATCCTGCTTGTCGTTGCGCTTGCTGATCTCTCCCCGGGCGACCGTGCTTCCAGCGACTCTCCGCCCGCAAATTAATTTCCCCTTTGTGAAGTCTGTGGAAACCAGCTTCGTAGCTGAATCACTGTTTTTCTAGCCAGATCCCCTCGTTTTAAGCCATTTCAGATTATTGAAAGTTTAGCCGGACTGAGGCATAATCCGCCTGCGTTCACCTCCCCGGTGGACGAAGTGCTGCGTGGGGTGAGGACACGTGGCCTCAGGGTGGGGGTTGTGGGAGGCCCCCACCCGCTTTTTGTCTACATGTTGTTTTCGGAGAGGTTCCACTTCGACAGCAAAGAGAGCGCTTGACGTGCTGTCGAATGAGAGTAGGATTCGACGACATCAAACAAGGGAGAAGGCCAGGCTACTGATTGAGTCGCGGGTTAATGGCCAGCAAGATGGTTCTTTCCGAGAGAACAAGGCGAAAGCTAAAGCTCTGGTTATTTCGAGGCGCAAAGGAAGCAGAGTCGTCTCACGAACGCGATTCAGGTCACAAGCAACATCCCTGGTGGAAGGTGATGTGCTTGACCGGTGTTGATTACTTTTCAACTCTCGGCTACCAACCAGGCATTGCTTATATCGCTGCCGGAATCCTCTCTCCAATCGCCACGCTCGTTCTGGTCCTGCTCACGCTCTTCGGCGCCCTCCCGATGTATCATCGCGTTGCGGCTGAGAGTCCCCACGGTGACGGATCAATTTCAATGCTGGAGAACTTACTTTCTCGCTGGAAGGGAAAGTTATTTGTCCTGGCTCTGCTCGGGTTCGCCGCCACCAGCTTCATTATCACTATCACTCTCTCAGCGGCGGACGCCACAGCTCACATTATTGAGAACCCGTTTGTCGTTGAGCACCTCGACTTCCTTCACCACCGCATCATCGTGACTCTGGTGTTGATTGGCGCCCTCGCGGCAGTCTTCCTCAAAGGGTTTAAAGAGGCCATAGGCATTGCCGTACTCATCGTCGCGGTGTATCTGCTATTGAATATCACAGTCCTCGCGGTGGGTTTTTACGAGATCTTTACTCATCCTACAGGCGCATCGAACTGGAAGGAGGCGTTATTCCAAACCTATCGCAACCCTTTGCTAATGATCGGGTCAGCTCTGATTGTCTTTCCCAAACTGGCTCTCGGCCTGTCGGGCTTCGAAACAGGGGTCGTCGTGATGCCGTTGGTGCGGGGCGACAGAGATTTGAGTGCGGGAGAATTGGAAGAGATTCATACGACGAGAAGCGCGCGAACTCTCGCTGGCCCGCGGGCTGATCTTCTACAGGGTAGAATCCAGAACACACGAAAGTTGCTGACTACAGCTGCGTTGATCATGAGTTTTCTGCTGATCGCAAGCAGCATTGTCACGACCCTTCTGATTCCTGCCGCAGAATTCCAACCTGAAACCGCAACCTCAGAAGGCGGCAAAGCCAACGGGCGGGCGCTTGCTTACCTGGCGCATTTCTATCTGGGGGACATCTTCGGAACCATTTACGACCTCAGCACGATTTCCATTCTCTGGTTCGCCGGATCATCCGCGCTCGCCGGTCTGCTTAACATCGTTCCCCGTTACCTTCCACGTTATGGCATGGCGCCCGAATGGGCGCGCGCCATTCGTCCGCTGGTTGTGGTGTTTGCCTTGATCTGTTTTCTTGTGACGATTCTGTTCAGGGCTGATGTTGATGCGCAAGCCGGAGCGTATGCCACGGGAGTGCTGGCGCTGATGACTTCCGCAGCCATCGCGGTGACGCTTTCCGCGCGCCGGCGCGGAGAAGCGCGGCAGTGGGCCTTTATGCTGATTTCGCTCGTGTTTGCTTACACAACTGTCCTTAACATCATCGAACAACCTGAGGGCATTAAGATCGCGGCAGTCTTTATCGTCGCTATTGTTTTCACTTCGCTATTTTCGCGAGTGTGGCGTTCCACGGAATTGCGGGTGGAACGCGTTGAGCTTGACGACGACGCTCGTGAGTTGGTTCGCCATGCTGCCAAAGGCACCATACGCATCATCGCCAACCGTATGGATACCGGCGATGCACTCGAATACAAACTCAAAGAGGACGAGAAGCGAACGGACAATCACATCCCGCTCGGAGAACCAATCCTCTTTTTTGAAGTTACCCCAGGCGACGCGTCGGAGTTTTCCGGAGTTCTCAAGATCACCGGTGAACGAGTTGACGGATTTCGGATCTTGCGGACACACTCTCCCGCCGTGCCAAACGCCATCGCAGCCTTTCTGCTTTTCCTGAGAAACGAAACCGGCAAGTTGCCCCACGTATATTTCGGGTGGAGCGAAGGCAATCCGCTTTCATATCTGATGAAGTACATTGCGTTTGGTGAGGGAGATACCGCCCCGGTTACTCATGAGGTATTGCGTCAAGCCGAGAAGGACCCTGAACGTCGCCCTATTGTGCATGTAGGCGGGTGATGGAAATAGCGTCGTTTTTGGGTTGCGAGAGAAATGTACGGGGAGTAAGATCACTTCGTTGAAAATTTAATTGTCTGCCGAAGTTGCCGAGACGTAAGTCGTAGCGGCACGCGGGGAAACCACCTGTTTCGCAAAGGCGAAACCCGGGGCGAATCGTGAAGCACTCCAGAGAGCGCTTTACGTAGAACACTTCCAGTTCGAGCCCGACAGCTAACCTCGTAGGCTGAAAGGAAGGGCAACCCGCGATCTGACAGGGCGCGGAGCTGATTGCTCCGTGCCCTTTTCGTTTTAGCGTCCCAAAAAGACGCTCGCGTGTGGCCTGGTGGATGCTGGCTCAGCATGCCGAAACGCTTAACGAGAAGAACGGCAAGTAGACGTCTCAAGCTTTGGTTGTACGGAGGCGGCAGAGCGAGGACCGGCGCCGAACAGTCTGGTTCCCACAAACAGCATCCCTGGTGGCAAGTGATGTGCTTGACGGGCGTCGACTATTTTTCGACGCTCGGTTATCAGCCCGGGATCGCTTTTCTCGCCGCAGGCGCGCTCTCGCCAATTGCTACTCTTGTCCTCGTACTCCTTACTTGGTTTGGCGCCCTCCCAATTTATAACCGCGTTGCTGAAGAGAGTCCCCATGGCGAAGGTTCCATCTCAATGTTGGAACACCTGCTCCCACGTTGGAAGGGGAAGCTTTTTGTTCTCGTGTTACTGGGATTTGTTGCGACAGACTTCATCATCACGATTACCTTATCAGCGGCGGATGCTACTGCTCACGTTATCGAAAATCCCTTTACTCCGGAACTTCTAAAGCATCCGGTCGGCATCACCCTCGCGTTGATCGCGTTTCTGGCAGCGATCTTCCTGAAAGGCTTCAAAGAGGCAATCGGAGTCGCGGTGTTTTTGGTAGCGATCTACATTCTCTTGAACCTGGTGGTGATTTCCTTTGGTCTTTATGAACTGTTTACCCATCCTTATCATTTTCCTCAGTGGAAGGACGCGCTTTTTGCCGATCCCCGGGTCCACGGAAACCCCTGGCTGATCGTTGTCATTGCCCTGATTATTTTTCCCAAACTCGCGCTCGGGTTATCAGGATTTGAAACCGGGGTTGCGATCATGCCTCTCGTAAAAGGCGACAAGGAACTGACTGAAAAGGACTGGGAGGACATTCACTCCACCGTCACAGGTGGCCACCCTCAGCCGGAGACACAGAGGCACCTGGAAGGTCGCATCAAGAACACGAAAAAACTCCTGCGCACTGCCGCTCTGATTATGAGCGTGTTATTGATCACGAGTAGTTTAGTAACCGCGCTATTGATTCCACCGGAGGAATTCGCCGAAGGCGGCGAGGCAAACGGCCGAGCTCTCGCCTACCTCGCCCATGAATTCTTTGGCGACATATTCGGAACCGCCTACGACTTGAGTACGATTCTTATTCTCTGGTTTGCTGGCGCCTCGGCACTGGCTGGATTGCTCAATATCGTGCCGCGTTACCTGCCTCGATTCGGAATGGCTCCCGATTGGGCCCGGGCTACTCGTCCTCTGGTGCTGGTCTTTACGGCGATCTCCTTTGCCGTGACGTTGATGTTTAATGCGGATGTGGATGCGCAGGGCGGAGCGTATGCGACCGGCGTATTGGTGCTAATGACTTCGGCGGCGATTGCTGTAACCCTGGCCACGTACAGTAAGGGGGGCAGGTGGCACATCTTTCTGGTAATTTCCCTGGTGTTTGGCTATACGACGCTGCAAAACATTCATGAGCGGCCAGAAGGCATCAAGATCGCGTCTTTTTTCATTCTCACAATCATCATCACGTCGCTTGTGTCGCGTGTCTGGCGAAGCACGGAACTGCGCGTTGAGCATATTGAACTTGATGACCTCGCCCGGCAATTCATCCGCGAGGCCGCCAAAGGTACGTTGCGCATCGTAACCAATCGCCGTGATCGCGGAGATGCAAGTGAATACCGGCTTAAAGAACACGAGAAGAGAACCGATAACCACATTCCGCCGGGTGAACCCATAGTGTTCTTCGAGGTAACGCCCAGTGACGCCTCGGAGTTTTCCGGTGTTTTGCGAATTAGCGGCCAGGCAATAGATGAATTTCGCGTTTTGCGCGCAGTATCACCAGCGGTGCCCAATGCGATTGCGGCATTCCTGATGTTTGTACGCGACGAAACCGGGAAACTGCCGCATGTCTATTTTGGCTGGAGTGAAGGGAACCCGCTCAGTTATCTATTGAAGTACATCGCATTCGGCGAGGGTGACACTGCGCCGGTCACTCACGAAGTCTTGCGTCAGGCGGAAAAGGATCCTAACCGGAGGCCCATCGTGCATGTCGGCGGGTGAAAAGTTTTGTCGAAGCCTTTGGCCCGAATACAACTACTGGGATACATCGTAGCCATCATCGTGATTGCCGCAGCAACCGCTGTGATGAAGGTTGTTGGCATTCATGCTAACCCGACCACAGTAGCGTTGGCGTTCTTGCTAATCGTGGTTTTTGTAGCCACGGCCTGGGGACCAAAGCCTGGCATTGTCGCTTCACTGCTGGGTGTAGCGTGCTTCAACTTCTTCTTTCTACCTCCTCTCCACACGTTTGTAATCGCCGACCCGGAAAATTGGATAGCGCTCTTCGCCTTCCTCTTAACGGCAATCACAGTGGGCCAACTCTCGGCGCATGCAAAACGACGCGCTGCAGAGGCCAGTGCTGCAAAGCGGGAAATTGAAGCGCTGTACAGTGAACTACAGGAAAGCTTTGAGCAAGCAAGTCAGGCAAAGGCGCTCAAACAAAGTGAACGACTAAAGTCGGCTCTCCTCGATGCGGTAACTCATGACTTGCGGACGCCGCTCACGGCGATCAAGGCATCGGTAACTACCCTTCTCGATGATCGGCAAGAACTTGACGATAATGGTGCTCCACTTGGGGAAGAAGGCCGTCAGGAAATGCTTGAGGTGATTAATGAGGAAGCCGACCGGCTCGATCGGTTTATCGAGGGAATGATGGAACTGGCCCGCATTGAGGCTGGTGAGTTCCAGCTTCGAAGGCATCGCGCATCAATAAATGAAATCATTCGGGCAGGATTGAAACGAGCAGAGCCACGGACTCGTCTTCATCGAGTGGAGTTGAAGGCAAGCGATGAGCTGCCGACGGTGAATGTCGACGAGCCGGCCTTGGTTGAGGTGTTATATGTCCTGCTGGACAACGCGGCGAAGTATTCCTCGCCAGGGTCTGTAATCACAGTTTCGGCGTCCCTCAACCAGGCAGCCGAGGTGATTCTAAGAGTCGAAGATCAGGGTCGAGGAGTATCCCAGGAATTGCGGAAAAAGGTTTTCGACAAGTTCTTTCGGGCGACCAGCGACATCGAACCGGACCAACCCAGCGGAACGGGAATGGGGTTGGCAATAGCTCAAGGCATCGTGGAAGCGCACGGAGGACGGATCTGGATCGAGGATGGATCGACAGGAACGGGGTTAAGGATGGTTGTCGCGTTGCCAGCGGAGGTGGATGCCTCGTCGGTGGGCACCTACACTTAAACGAGCTCCAGAGGTCTGATTTTATGTCGGCGATTAGCTCGGATAGAAAGCAAAGGATCCTCCTGGTTGATGACGAGAGGCAGATTACTCGAGTGCTGGCTCGCAGCCTCTCTGCAAAAGGCTACGACGTCCATGTCGCGGCTGACGGCGAACTGGCCCTCCAGACTTTCAACGATTGGCATCCGGATCTCGTGGTAACGGATCTATCTATGCCGAATGTTAATGGCCTGGAACTCTGCCGGAGGTTGCGAGCGTTCTCGAAAGTTCCGATCATCGTCTTATCGGTGAAGAGTGAAGAGCGAGTCAAAATCGAGGCGCTTGACGCTGGCGCTGACGACTACGTTACCAAACCCTTCGGAATTGACGAGCTACTGGCGCGAATCCGGGCAACACTCCGGCGGGCCCCTGTTGTAGGCGATACTGTCAGTAATATTTTGGAAGCTGGCGACTTTCAAGTGCGCCTGGAAGAACGGAAAGTAATAATTCGAGATCGGGAGTTACACCTCACCCCGAAGGAGTACGACCTCATGGTCTTCCTTGTCAGCCACCCTGGAAAAGTGCTCAGACACCACACCCTCCTTGGAGCAGTTTGGGGCGGCAATTACACCGAACAGACTGAATACTTGCGCGTCTTTATCGGTCAGCTTAGAAAGAAGATTGAATCAGACGCTGCCAAGCCCAGGTACATCGTCACCGAGCCGTGGATAGGTTACCGCTTCAATCCCAGCGAATAGCCGGGTCCCGTCCTTACGAACTTTTTATGAATCCCTTACTTCATCCTTATGAAGGCGGGCGTATGTTCCTTATGTGAATGAGGAAATAGGGAAACTTACTTCGTGGTCATGGGAAGCAATAGGAGCACTTTGCTGCTTTTCCGGTGGAATTGTTGCTGCGATTGTCGGCAGCACCTTGACGGTCCTTACCTGGATAATAGGAGTACATCCCTGGGTGCGCTCGGTAGGAACTGTCCTGCTGGTGCTAACGATTCCCCTGCTCATCTTCTCCGGCTATTGCCTGGACTGGATGGAACAAGGGCGGATGAACCGTCGGAAATAGGTCGTCAGTGATCGGCGAAACGATCGCTGGCGCAGGTTAACAGGTCGAACTTATCGATGGCCACGCATTGTCAAAGAATTTTAATGAGCGCTGGATAAGGCGGTTTGAAGATACTCGTAGAACGTATCCGTGGCAGCTGAAATCAAACGTCTTATCATCGGCAGGGCGCTTAGAACTGAACAGGCCTCTCACGAGCGTCTCTCGAAGAAAACTGCGCTAGCTGTTTTCTCATCCGACGCCCTTTCCTCTACAGCTTATGCCACTGAAGAAATCCTCCTCGTGTTGGCCGTTGCCGCAGTTTACGGCCAGGCGGGCGCCTTCAGGTATGTCGTGCCAATATCTATCGGCATTGGGGTGCTCCTCGTCATCGTCGCCACCAGCTACCGCCAAACCATACATGCCTACCCATCGGGCGGTGGTGCCTACATTGTTGCCTAAGAGAACCTCGGCACAAATGCGGGCTTGGTCGCCGGAGCATCCTTACTGGTTGACTATGTTCTGACCGTTGCGGTTTCGATCGCTGCTGGTGTTGCCGCCATCACTTCTATGATGCAGGGAACGCGCTACGCCTGGCTAGACCAGCACAGAGTGCTTCTCTGTCTGATTTTCATAAGCTTCATTGCCATTGCCAACTTACGTGGAGTGCGGGAATCGGGAGCGCTATTCGCGGCGCCAACTTATGCCTTCCTCATCAGCTTTCTCTTTATGATTGCTTACGGGCTCTACAGCTATTACACCTACGGAGGGGTCGCACCCGTACCCGGCCCGGAAGAGATTAAGACTGCCGAGGGTTATTCGCTTCAGCCTTTGACTCTCTTTCTTATTCTTGGTGCTTTCTCTAACGGTTGTGCTGCACTTACAGGTATCGAAGCCATCTCTAACGGGGTTCCGGCCTTCAAAAAACCTGAGGCGAGGAACGCAGCGACGACGCTCGTCATAATGGCGGCGCTGTTGACGGTAATGTTCCTCGGCACGAGCGTCCTGGCTTACCTTTATGGCGTTCATCCGCACGCGAGTGAGACCGTCATCTCGCAGTTTGCGCGCATTATGTTCAGCGGCCCGATGGCCTGGTTTTACTACGTCGTGCAAATCGCGACGGCGTTAATTCTGGTGCTGGCAGCTAACACCTCGTTTGCCGACTTCCCACGGCTCGGCAGTTTACTCGCGCGTGACCGTTTCTTGCCGCGCCAGTTCGCCACACGCGGAGACAAGCTGGTCTTCTCAAATGGAATTGTGATTTTGGCAATCTTTGCCAGCGTTCTGGTGATTGCGTTTGGCGGTGACACGAGCCGGCTCATTCCTCTCTATGCCGTGGGCGTTTTCCTTTCTTTCACACTCTCGCAATCGGGGATGGTCAGGCATTGGCTGAAAGTGCGTGCGCAGTCTCCAAAGAGAAATGGGAAGAGCCGCAAAAGGCCAGAGGACGATATTCACTTCACTCAAAGCACCGTCGATCGAGAGCCGTTGCCCGATGCGGAACTGGAAGCGTCTGACCAGCGCGGATCGACCTTCATCACGGATGAAGTCACAGACAGCACACATTGGAAGAAGTCCATGGTGATTAATGCGGTTGGGGCGGTCGCCACCTGCATCGTGCTCTGTGTCTTCATTGCCACCAAATTCATTCACGGCGCCTGGATAGTAGTGGTGGTGGTCCCTTTACTCGTGTTCATGTTTCGGGCAATTCACAAACACTATGTGGGCGTGGCGAAACAACTATCCACGGAAGGACTTGAAGAGCTTCGTCCGATCAAGCACACAGTGATCGTGCCAATCTCTGGCATTCACCGCGGCGTCGTGGCTGCGCTGCAATATGCCAAGTCCATTGCCCCGGAGCATGTCGAGGCGGTCTATGTGGATTTCGATGAGGAGGCCACGGCAAAATTGCGCGAAAAGTGGGAACGTTGGGGAGCGGGAGTAAAACTAGTCGTGCTTCCGTCACCCTATCGCGAACTTACGCGTCCGCTATTGCGTTACATCGCTCGCCTTGAGCGAAAGAATAGGAATGACGTGGTTACTGTATTGCTGCCCGAATTTGTTCCAGCGAAGTGGTGGCAACACCTGCTCCACAATCAGAGCTCACTAATGCTTAAAGGAGCGTTGCTCTTTAAGAAGGGCATTATCGTTATCAGCGTGCCTTACCATCTGGAAAACTAAATTGGTCGTGTTTGCTGATGCGGACAGGTTTTGATAACGACTCTAGAAGTCGGAGGAATGGAAAGGTCGTGAGGCGTTTAGTAAACGCTTCAAAATTGCCGGCGAGCTGTGAGGAAAACTTACGCGCTGTGTGAGTTGTTTGTTTCGGTCGTGCGGCTTGCTAAAAAACAAGAGCGGCAATACACCGGCCGGCCCTGGGAAGGATAAAAGGGAACTGTGGTTTGCTGACCACACTGAGCACAATCAACAGAGACTTCGATGCGCTGCCGCAGACCTGATGATTGAGCCGCGGCGATTGCTGCCAACCGTTCGTTCTTCGCTTGTTTGCAGGGCTTGCACCGCTTTGGTTCGTTCTTCAGACCCTTGTCGTGAAAAAAGACCTGCTCGCCTCCAGTCCAAATAAAGTTTTCACCGCAGTCTACACATTTGATTGCGCGATCCTCATACTCGATAGCGGCAACCGCTTGCCCCTCGCTGGCGAATTCCCTCTGTGACATGATGCTTGCTCCCTCGGATTGTTTCCATGGTCAATCCGTGTGGTGGGGCGAATAAGTTTCCCGCCGATTCCAGGAGGCTGCTCGGGCTCCGTTATCGAGGAGTGTGCGGAGCGGAAGCGGCCCAGCCGCTCAAAGTTGCCGCAAAAGTATAACTATGGCGAAATTGTGTCAAGCCGAAATGTGTTATTCGATGAAGCGTTGGCGAGGATGAGTATTAAAGCAGACAGCAGGAGACTCAGTTTGAGTAATTCGGCAGTGAAATCGACGGTTGACACAGGTATCCCCACATGCCAGCATCCAAAAATCCGAACTGCGAACATTCAATCAATCACTAATTGTTTCTGATGAGGGGACAGAGATGAAGGTTCTTGTCGTCGGTTCAGGGGGTCGCGAGCACGCCATCGTTTGGGCCCTGAAGCATACTGCCAGACCGCCGCTCGAACTCTACTGCGCTCCCGGAAATGCAGGGATTGCGGAGGTAGCAAAATGCATCCCGATCAGCGCGGCCGATCATTCGGCGTTAGTCGATCTAATTCGGGCTGAAGCTATCAATTTAACTGTCGTAGGGCCGGAGGGCCCGCTTGCTGATGGGATTGTGGACAAGTTTCAGAGTCTCGGAATCGCTATTGCCGGGCCAAGCGAAGCCGCCTCCCGGCTGGAAGCAAGTAAGTCATTTGCGAAAGACTTCATGGCCCGCCACGGAATCCCGACTGCGAAATACAAAGTTGCACATTCAGCCGAGGAAGTGGGCGAGGTCCTGCGTAGCGGGGAATTTGGCTCGCCTGATACGCCGGTGGTGATAAAGGCCGATGGACTTGCAGCCGGCAAAGGAGTGGTTGTTGCTAGCTCCCATGAAGAGGCACTTCAGGCTGCCGGGGAACTTGCGGCGGGTGAGTTGATAAATCGTGAAGCTGCCCGGCGGATTGTCATAGAAGAAACGCTACTGGGAACAGAAGTTTCCCTGCTGCTCTTCGCGGATGGTCGCGACTACGCGCTGATGCCTGCCGCCCGTGATCACAAGCGTATCGGTGAAAATGACACCGGACCAAACACCGGCGGCATGGGGGCAATAACTGATTCCGCTGTGCTCAACGCGGAAATGCTTGAACGCGTTGTTCAAACCATAGTCGAGCCAACGTTGGCGGGCGCTCGTGCCGACGGTTTCCCTTTTTGTGGGGTTCTGTTTCTCGGTCTGATGTTGACGGATGAAGGGCCCAGGCTTTTGGAATATAACGTTCGCTTCGGCGATCCGGAAACTCAGGCGATCCTGGTCAGACTGAAGACGAGCTTGCTTGATGTATTTGAGGCGATCAGAACTGGACGACTCGCTGACTTGAAAGTTGAGTGGAGCAACGAATCTTCCGCCTGTGTGGTGCTCGCCAGCAGCGGGTATCCGGGAAAGTACGACAAGGGTAAAGCTATAAACGGTCTGGAAGCCCTTCGAACTGAAGAAAAGGTAAACGTCTTCCATGCTGGTACGGAAAGGTCAGAAGCTGGGGAATTTGTAACAGCCGGAGGCCGCGTGCTGGGTGTCACTGCAACAGGCGCGAATCTGCAGGAGGCTTTGAGGCTCTGCTACAACGCTGCCCAAAGCATTTCCTGGCCAGGAGTTCAGTATCGGCGTGATATAGGCAAATTCAGGGGGGCGCGCGGTACGGCCGGTATTCGCTAAGGGCCCTGAGAGTTTAGGAGGGCGATTTGACTGCGTTTTCTGGAGCAAGTGGGGAACTACTGCTATACTCCGACTCCGTTTGAAATGGTATTTTGAACCCCATCGAGGCAGCTATCGTACTGACATATGCGGACGGGCAGAAGTTTTCGGCAAGGTCTTGCCGAAGTCCACGATTGTAGATCTGATTGCTGGAGGATGAGTTAAAAAATGGGACTGTGGAGCAGAGTTAAGCGCTCGATGCGCGCGTTATTCGGCGGGCTTATAGAGGCAACTGAAAATCCCGAGCTCGTACTTCAGCAAACAATTAGAGACATGCGCGATCGCGTTCCGGAGCTGAATAACTCCGTGGCGCAGGTCATGGCCACGGAAAAGCTGCTGGGCAAGAGCAAAGAACGACTCGAGACTCAGGTAGTTGATTTGGATTCTAAAATCAGGGCCTCAGTAAAGATGAATCGTGACGATATTGCGACTGCGTACATCGGCCAGTTACAGCAAGCGCAGATGGACTTGCAAAAAACGTCACAGCAACTCGAGCATGCAACGCTCGCATCCAAACAAGCTCTGAAGGCGCGCGACAACTATGTTCTGCAGATGCAGCGGCGCACCGCGGAAGCGATGCAGCTCATCAACCAGTCGAAGCAGGCAAAGTTGCAGGAACAACTCGCGCAAACGATGGAGTCGTTCCAGATAGGCGACGATGCTTCGACGTTCAACGAAATGCGCGACAAGATCGACCGCCGCGCCGCCGCCGCCGAGGCCAAAATGCAATTGGGTGCTGCTTCCGTTGACAACCAGATGCAGGATATTGAACGCGAGGCGATGGACATGCAGCTCCAGGACAAATTACTCGCCTACAAACGCGATATGGGGCTTTTGCCTGCGTCTACATCCGGCGAGCAGCAAGTCTTGCCCGCAGAGGGCGAAAGCGCCGCCAACGACACCGTTGGCCAGAGCAACCGGGGAAATTGATTCGTCAGGTGGATCCGGAAAATGGTCCCTCGTAATTCATCAAGTTTATGGCTGAGTTTTCGAAGTTTGATCTGCGGTATATAAAAGAGGCTTTCAAAGAGCCTCTCAACTTTTGGGGCATTATAACTTTCGGCGCCGCAGCCGCCTTTTTTCAGGATGTGACCCCCCTCGCTGCGGCCTTAGCCACTGAAACTCTCTATCTAGCTACCGTGCCGGCAAGTTCATTCTATCGACGCCTGGTTGATCGACGCGAGAAGCAGCGGTTGCACAAGCTGCGCGAGCAGCAGCGCGAAACGCAAATAAAAGGGTTCGATCCTCGCGAACGTGAGGCTGTAGAATATCTGCGCTGGATGAAGAACCAGATTTACTCCAACTACCAGAAATTCACGGGTTCGAAGCAAATTCCCCATAACCTGGAAAGTTTGGATCAGCGTTGGGAAGACTTTGTAGACCTGCTGGATGTTTACCGGCGCCGGAAACACCATCTCAGATCCATCAATCGTCAGGCGGTGCAGAACCAACTCGTCCAGGCTGAGCGCGCAGTCGAGAATTCTCGTGATGATCGTGAGAGACGCATTCAACAATCCAATGTTGAAATTCTGCGACGCCGGGTCGCCGCCTTCAAGGACATTGAGCGCTCCGTAAAGCTCGTAGAAGGGCAATTGCAGTCAATCGAAAATTTCTTCGGGCTTGTTAATGATCAAGTAGTGACACTCCCGACGCCGGAGAGAGTCTCCGCGCTCGACTTTGAACAGCTCAGTGACTCAATTGCAATGACGAAGCAGATGCTCGAGGAAACCTCAGACACTTTTGCTGCGCTCGATAGCCACAACCGCGACATCGGCAATTACGATCTCCTGCTCTCCAGTACCTCGCCTTCCAAATAGGACTCCAAACCTTCTCGCAGCTGTTTTTGGTCCTGGTTGTCGCATTTTGTTTGCGACAAAAACAACTTCCGATCTGTTTCACCATCACGTGAAAAAGCGTTCGCTGATTCACCTCAAAAAATCCAAAAGAAATTTGCCTGTTAACCGGGGCGCAGGGGAGATCGAATCGGCGCGAATCAGCCGAAACAGGGGTGGAAAAACTGCTCGAAGCGACCGCTTATCAGTAGTTTAGAACTTAACGTAGAGTCTCAGTTTACACACTATAATGCATTGAAAAAAAAGATGACCACAAGATATTGACATCGCGGAATCAAAGGAGTATATTCCGCTCCGCTTGAGACGAGGCGGATTTTCCTGGAGCAGCAGTCGGCCCCCTGAGTTGCTCTCCACCTAAGTTTTTTCGCTTCGAAAAAAGCCAACCGAAGTATCCGCTACACATGATTAAGTCAGCCGCGTCTACTATAATGTAGCCGGAGGACCGTCTTTGAAAACTCCCGAAAACGACCTCGTGTCTCCCTAGCACGGGGAAAGGCAGAATAACGATGAGCGCAGCTATTGGTAAGAATACCCCCGCCGCAGACGTATCTTCAGGAACACCTGGAACCCCGGCCACACGCCGCAAAACTCAGCCTCTCGGATTCAACGCCAAGCGTGTGATCAGCAAGCGTTACTCATTGAAGGACGCGAAGGGCCGCGCGCTCGAGGAGTGGCCGGATATCGTTCGCCGTGTGGTGGGTCATGTATCGGCTGCGGAAAAGGACTCGCAAAAGCGCGATGAGTTTTTTGCGACCATGAGCGACGTTATGCTCGCGCGGGAGTTTGTTCCCAACACTCCCTGCCTTGTGAACGCCGGAAAAACAAATGGACAACTTGCAGCCTGTTTCGTGCTCGATGTTCCGGATTCAATTACGGGAATCATGGAACACGCGAAGGCCGCGGCTACAATTCATCAGACTGGTGGCGGCACGGGAATGACGTATGAATTCTTAAGACCTCACGGCGCACTTGTTGGTTCTACACGTGGCGTAGCTTCAGGTCCGGTTTCGTTCATGAACATCGTCAATCAGGTAACAGATGTTGTGAAGCAGGGTGGTGTGCGTCGCGGCGCGAACATGGGAATGATGCGTGTCACGCATCCCGACGTGCTGCGGTTTATTCATGCGAAGAATGACCAGCACTCACTCACGAATTTCAATATCTCGGTAAACGTGACGGACAAGTTCCTCAGGGCCGTCGATGACAATGAATGGTTTCAACTCGAGTTTGACGGCGAGTCGTGGACGGATCCGATTTACGATCCAGTACGCGATGGTGATTACCTTGTCTATCGCCGGCCGGATGGTTCGACGGTCACGTTCCCGGACAAGCAATCGTTCATCAATGCTGATCTTTCCAATTGCACAGTTGAGGAACCACCGCGCCCGGGTATGGTCTACGCGCCCGACATCTGGAATCGTATCGTCGCCAGCGCTCATAAATATGCCGAGCCCGGAATCGCCTTCATCGACGAAGTGAATCGTCACAATCATATGGAGAAGTCGATGGGGCCGATTTATTCCTGCAATCCCTGCGGCGAGCAGTTCCTTCACTTCTCAAACTCGTGCAATCTCGGCTCGATTGACCTGGCGAAGTTTTACGACCCGGAAACGAGAATCAATTGGGATCGGCTGCGCGATGTGACGCATCTCTGCACGCGTTTCCTCGACAATGTGATCGACACCTGCGCCTGGCCTCTCCCCGAAATCAATGATGTTGTTACGCGCACGCGTCCCGTGGGCCTGGGAATCATGGGTTTCGCTGATCTCTGCCTTGATCTGAAGGTCACCTACGGTTCGCCGGCGTCCATTGATTTGATGGACGAGATGATGGGCTTCATCAGACGCGAAGCCTGGAATGCCAGTCTGAAGATTGGCGCGGAAAAGGGGACGTTTCCGGAGTTTGAACCAAACCGCGAAGCTTATGAAGAGTTCCTTTACAACCAGGTTGGTATTTCGCGGGATGTTCCACTAACGCCACGCAACTATGAAGTGACGACGATCGCTCCGACTGGAACAATCTCCCTCGTAGCTGAAACGTCCTCTGGCATCGAGCCCAACTTTTCCTGGGCTTATGTTCGTAAGGACACGCTCGGCACTCGCACTTACGTCCACACACTCGCGGCGCAGGCACTGGGCATCGACGTTGATCAAACCGATCAGGAATCGATTGACGCTGCGGCGACTCACGTCAGCGAGCATGAGAGCGACCTGCCGCAGTATTTCATTTCGGCAATGAACATCAGTGCCGAGCAGCACATTCATGTGCTCGCGGCGGCGCAGCGCAATGTGGACAACAGCGTATCGAAGACCTGCAATGGCGCCATTAACGACAGCGTTGAGTCCGTCGATCGCCTTTATCGCCTGGGTCGTCAGCTTGGTTGCAAGGCGGTCAGTTACTATCGTGACGGTTCACGCGATAACCAGGTGCTGAATTCGATGAAGGCGTCGGATACGGAAACAAAAGGTGAAACAGCCTGCAACCCGGAGGCGGGTGTGGAGGTGCTTGATGATCCGCCGGCCAGTCATTCCGACGCGGCGCATGTCGTGCCGATGGATCCGGAAACGGAGGGATTGACTCGTGCTGAAGCCGGGCAGGTGATTCGAGAACAAGCTGATGCTGAGGCCACGTTAACAGCGATACGCATCGAGCGACCGCGCGAACTCAGGGGCGCGACCTGGCAGATTCCGTTTGACGGTCAGAATCTCTACGTCACCGTCAATCACGATAGCCAGATGATTCAGGAAGTTTTTGCCACCGGTCCAATTAGTGGGGGCGTGGGTCTGCTGGCGTCGAAGATGCTGCGTGGTGGCTTCGACGCCGCGGAGGTGGCTTACAGTCTCAACAAGGTGACCGGCACGCACGCAGTCTGGTTCAACGAGCGTCTGCTGACTTCACCGGAACAGGCAGTTGCCGAATGCATTATGATCACGAACCGGCGTCTCACCGATTTACCGGATTCCGCTCGCGCTCTTGCTAAACAGCAACACTCCGGAGCGCAGATCCCGTTGAGTGGAAGCTCGAATGCAGGTGCTAATGCTGCTCAGGCCACCGGCACCACTTCACCCGGCATCACCGGCGTGACAGGCGCGATCATGTCCACAATGATCGGCATCTGTCCCGAGTGCAAAGGCCAGCTCGAGCACTCGAGTGGGTGTGATTTCTGTCGGGATTGTGGCTACAGCAAGTGTAAGTAACATGTCCCAAGCCTTGCCTCACGAATTAACCTCACTCATTCACCACGTACACCTCAATGAAGCTGGCTGGTGGGAAAGGGGAATTAGACAGCTGATCGTTTCGATTGTTTGGCTGAGCGGCAGTCTCTTACCTGAGGCCATTTCTCGCATTCTTAAAGAACAATACGCCATAAAGCTTAGTTCTGCGGCAATAGATGAACATCTCCGAATCCTGACTTCGGCTGGCACCCTTGTGGTTATGCCAACTTATGCCTTGAAGATTGGTGAGAGTGAGCTTAAGCAACTTCAGATTAGATTGAAAGAGGCCGAGGCCGAAGATATTGAAGTAAAGCGAATCTTTGAGCATCTGCTTAAGACTCATTGTCCCGAGTTGGTCTTTGAGAACACCTGGAATGCTTTCAATGAAAATCTCTTACTTCCGCTAATTCGTGAGATGGGAGCGAAAACCTTCGAGTTGATTTCTGGAACGAGGCATAGGATTGAGGAAACCGCAACCTTCTCTTCATTTTTAGAAAAATTCTCATCGGATATACAAGATTCAATGAGGATAACAGTCGTAGAATTTCTCAACCCCCAGCATCTGCCTGTGCGCTCTTACGTTCTTAAGAATTTAAATACCTACTTTTTCTTGGAAGCGGGGAACATGAGTCAGGAGGCGATTGAAGCCCTTCGTAAGATTACTGAAACAGGGCACGTTCTTAAATTGTTTCTGGACACCAATATAATTTTCTCCATACTGGGCTTTCACAACAATCCTTCGAACGAAGCCGTTCAATCTTTGCTAAGAGTTGTCAAGCAACTATCCGAAAAAGTTGGGATTCAATTCTATGTCCTACCCATCACCGTCGGGGAGACGAAACGAAGTTTAGACCTTAAGAAGTTGGACCTTGCGAGCGTCAAACTCTCAACTAATATTGCGAGCGTTGCAGCAGAGCTGGAAGAATTGAGCGGAGCCAGTCGCAAGTTTGCTGAGGCGTCTCTTAAAGCGGGACGAGCATTGACGACGGAAGAATATTTTGGTCCGTTTCTAAATAACCTGTTGGCGATTCTCCGGGCTCATAACGTTGAGCTTTACAATGATCCGCGACTGGGCTCTTACTCTACACGGCAAGACATAGTCGACGATATTCTTCTGACTGAGAACTTCGAACAAAGGAAGTATGGCAATCGAGCAAAGGGATACGACAAGATAGAGCATGACATAATTCTATGGCATTTCGTTGGGGATCTCAGAAGAACTCCCTTAGAAGCTCCGTTTGAGGCAGAGCAATGGATAGTGACTATAGATTACAGACTGTTGGGATTCGATGAATATAAGCAAGGTCAGGGGACGTTCCGAATGCCAGTTTGTCTTCATCCTTCTGGACTGGTTCAAATGTTGCAGTTTTGGGTTCCCAGAAGTGCTGAGTTTGAAAAGGCGCTAATCACGGGATTTCAGTTGCCATTCCTTTTCAGAGAATTCGATTTGGATGCAGAGAAAGTGACAATAAAAATTCTTCAGACCATGGCTCGGTACGAAGATATTGAAAGCGTTCCACGAGAAACGATTGGAAATATCATACTGAATCAGGCTCTCCGAGAAAGAATTAAGGTCGAGAAAGACGAGTCTAAGCAGATCCAATTGGTTAAGGACGCCTTCGTCGAGGTGAATCTAAAGTTATCTTTAGAGCTATCTGTTTCTGAAAATCAAAGGCAGGCAATTGAGCGTGAAAAGGACGCCATCTCCTTGGCAGCTGGAGACAAGCTTGGTGCACTAGAAACATCGCTCAAAGACTTGCAGCTTGAACTCCGAGCTCAGAAGCAGCGAGCGGACATTCAGGAAGGCAAGTTTGCAAATTTCGAAACCATTCAGAAAAGTAGGGCGCTGAGCAACGCGAGCATCATGATCAATTTGGGAACAATTCTACCTGTCCTCTTGGTAGCTGCCGCGGTTTACAATCTGCTTGAACCGGTATTCGACAATTGGGGCTGGATTGAGCCATTTGCTTGGTTGTTGTCTATAGGCTTGTACGTCGCCCTTCTGTTGTTGGGCATTAAGCTCGAACCGTGGAGATGGAGATCGCGCCTCAAAGACAAAATAGCGAAGCGCCTCCTTGGCAAATATCTCAGTCCGTTATACCAATCCGACCTAAATCACCCTAGAATATCCCCTTCAGATCCTGAAGACTCTCAGAGCGAATAACCAAGAGTGACGACTTCTGACGCAGGTCAACGTCGTAACCTCAAACTCAGCCCGGAAACTCCAAGACCAACCCTATTGTGTGCCCGGTAGAGAGTCATCATCAAACTCCTCACTCATTCCCACTCGCGTTAGTCCGATTCTCCATCCGTTGGAAAAGCGCCTGAAAGCGCAGGTCGGCATGAAGGGTTTCGAATTGAGGTTCTATTCTTTTCTTAGCCAGATCACTTGCGGATCTCTCGCTTGCACACCTTTCCCCAACCAGAAGAACGATTACGGTTGAATGATTGGATCCGGTCGCTACCGCTCCGGTTCTGTAATTGAGTTTCTTGCCAATTCCTTTCCAAACAACACCCGTTCTGACTTGGTTCCTGCTTTGACGTATGGCACCCTTTAGCGTAGGGTCGTTGTCGAAGCGGGAACACTACAATGAGTCGACAAAAAGTCAGCCGAGACGTGAAACACTATCTGGTAAAGCGCCCGGACAAGATCCTTACAAGCAGCTTGAGTTGGAATCAGGTGCAGGCGGAACTGCGTGAGACTTTTGGCGAGGCGGACGAAGCAATGCTCTTTCGGGGTATCGTTACTGAAGATGGCACCGAATATCGCGACAAGTACGCCGACAGTCGGACGCAGGTGACTGAGCATCGCGACTGATCACATTGCCGATTGGCAGATCACATTGCCGATTGGCAATTGCCAATTGCCAATTTCCAAGTGACCCTCCCGGTGATTGCTCGTTACCGACCAATCAGCAAACGCAAATCAGCCGTCTATCCCCGAGCTTCCCAGCAACAGTTCGTGTTATTTCGTGGATCGTCCTGTGCCCTCGTGCCCCATGCGATCCAGCCTGAGAAATTAGCCACAGATGAACACGGATATGCACGGAGTAGAACTTAAAGTCTATCAGTGTAATCCGTGTAAATCTGTGGCTTGTACTTTCTGTGAGCGGATTCGCGGCTCACTGGGCCGTGATATCGAGAGCAGCCACCTGTGAGATAGATACGATCCACGAAGACACACGAAACGACACTAAGCGCGCTTCCCTGAAGACTACTCCTCTTACGCCGTTGGCGGCGGATATCAGTCGAGATGGGAAATTGTAATGAAGATGACCGCGAGAACAGCTCCGACACCAGCCGCTACACCGATGGCAATGTTCCTCGCGGTCGAGTGACCTCGGTTTTCCTCAACCTTCAAAACGTCTGAGTAGCGGATCGTGGTGGGAGCGTCAGTCTTCCGATCGCGCATGACAAAGTCGTCCTCCCCGGCCTGCGCGACGTATCCTTTTACCTTCGTCCCGTTCTTCAATTTGATCGTGGCCTTCGCTTTGGCCCCAATCCCCAGCCTGGCAATCTTGCTCCTGACAGTTTCCACAGTTGGAACCTGGCTACCACTTTGGCTTGCCACGGCTTGCTGGGGAACTGCACCAAGCAAAAGCACGACGGCGACTAACAGCGACAGATGTGTTTTCAGCATCATTTATCCTCATTCGGTTAGGGCTGAGGAGCGTGGCTGCAATGTTGATACCACTTCCGCTACATGAAATTGCGAGGGAAAATGACGAGCATCTGTCCCTCGAGGCTGCAGGAATGTTTCTAATGCACTAAGAATCTGTCACCTGCTTCGCGGGGCTCGTCGGTTCAGTAACGTGCGCAATCCGTGTGGGGTTGCAGTTTGGGAGTGAGGTCAGTACCACCAGGCGGTAGCCGGTGGGCCGATGCGTGGGCACTCAATCCTTGCAAGAGTACGCCCAACCTCCGGAGTTCGATTCATCGTCATTACTACGCAAGGCGTGAGTGCTAGCTTGACGGGCCACCCGCTACCGCCTGGTGGTACTGACCTCATCGGGACCGCATCTTGTCAACATGCGCATCGTGGTGGTGCTGACCTCAACTAATCGCCAATCGAAGAACCCACCCGCTACCCCTTGTTGGTACTGACCTCATCGGGACCGCATCTTGTCAGCATGCGCATCGCCTGATGGTACTGACCTCACCTAATTGGCAATCGGCAATTGGCAATCCTGGTACTGACTCCATTCCCAAACTGCCTCAGTACCGCAATCCGTTCGTATTAGTTCATCCGTATTTATATCGGCTAGACTATTAACGGTAGCGGAGAATCGGATTATGAACAGACGCTATTTTCTATCAGCAGGAGTTGCCGCGGCTGCGGTGGCGGTAGTATCAAAGCTGTCGATAGGGTCGATTTCGTTTACAGATGGCGAACAGGTAGCGCAGAAGAGTTTTAAGGAAAAGGCCAATACACCAACTTCAAAAGGAATTACAAAGGTGACTAAGACAAACGAAGAATGGAAGAAGATGCTCACACCGGAGCAGTACTACGTGACGCGGGAGAAGGGGACGGAGCGACCGTTTACAAGCCCGCTCAATGAGATTCACGACCAGGGAGTCTTTGAATGCGTTGCCTGCGGACTCCCGCTCTATGACTCAAACACAAAGTTTGATTCCGGAACTGGCTGGCCGAGTTTCTATCAGCCGATTGCGCCTGAGAATGTGCGCAAGGAAGTTGACAAGAGTTTGTGGCAAACGCGGACCGAAGTGTTATGCGCGCGCTGTGATGCGCATCTCGGACACGTTTTCGATGATGGCCCACAGCCGACGGGGTTGCGCTACTGCATGAACGGCGTGGCTCTGAAGTTCGTGAATCGTAAATCGTAAAGCAGATATTAGCCGCGGATAAACGCCGAGAACGCGGATTGGAACCCGTGTTCAGTCAGCTAAGCTGAGTTGTTTTTCAGAGAAGAATTAGCCGGCGGATGAACCCGAAAACTCGAATTCAAACTTCAGAAAACAGTTCAGTTCAATTGTCTACAGTTCCAAATCCGCGTTGCTTCCGCGTAATCCGCGGCTAATTCTCTTTGGTTCTTAAACCGGCAGATGGGAAATTGGCAATCGCCAATCCGAGTGCCTTTAAGACTGAGGTTCGGCAAGGTTGGCGATCGCGCTGACCAGTTCAGTCGGTTCAATGGGCTTTGGGACGAACATATTGAATCCGGCTGAGAGGGCTCGAGCCCGCTCTTCAATACGAGTGTGTGAGGTCAGGGCCACTGCGGGAAGCTGCCCTTCTTTTTCAGTCTCCAGCGATCTGATTTTGGCGATCAACGAGTAGCCGTCTTCATTGGGCATCGCCAGGTCTGACACCAGTACATCTGGCCGGTACCACTGCAATATTTCCAGCGCCTCAGCTGCCGACGCCGCCACCTGGACCTTCGCACCCGAGTCCGCCAGCATTACACTGAGGACCTGCAAGGTGTCTTGATCGTCATCAACCAAAAGCACACGAAGATCCGCCAGTGACGCCTGTGAGCTGGCGTGTTGTTTGTTCGACGGCTTCGGCCACAAACTACCAGTTTCAGTTCTGCGTTTGCGAAGCGGCTTCGAAGCGGGAGGAAGGGGGAGGCCAACCGTGAAAGTCGCGCCCTGGTCTTCTCCTGCGCTGTGGGCTTGCACGGTCCCGCCGTGCAGCTCAACGAGATGACGCACGATGGACAAACCTAAACCGAGTCCGCCGTGTCTTCGTGTAGTTGTGCCATCAGCCTGACGGAACCGATCGAAAATGTGCGGCAGGAAATCGGCGCTAATCCCAGCACCCGAATCGGTAACTTGGATCTGCGCTTCCCGATCGGACCGTTTGAGTCTAACTGCAACATGTCCGCCCGAGGAGGTGAACTTGATGGCGTTCGAAAGCAGGTTCCAAACTATTTGTTGCAGCCGACTGGCGTCGCCGAGAATGTGGCGCGCAGACGGATCAAGCGTCACCTCCAGCTCAATACCTTTGGACTCAGCCGCCAACTGCACCGAATCAATCGCCGCGTTGATCACCGAAGCCACATCTACTGGAGCGATGTTAAGACGAAGTTTCCCGGTAATTACACGCGACACATCGAGAATGTCTTCAACAAGCTGCGCCTGCGACTTGGCATTGCGATCGATGGTTTCGATTGCGCGCGCAACGGTCTCTTCATCAAGTTTCCCCCCGCGCAGCATGTGCGACCAACCGATTATGGCATTGAGCGGAGTCCGCAGTTCGTGTGAAACCGTGGCGAGAAACTCATCCTTCATGCGGTTGGCAGTTTCCGCTTCCGAACGTGCAATCTGTTCGCGGCTGAGCGACGCGCGAAGCTCTTCTTCCACTCGCTCGCGTTCCTTAATCTCGGACTTCAGCGTTCGCGCCTTTTGCTGTAACTGAATGATCTCACGCAGGCGATCGTCGTGGTCGACGAGTCGCGCATAACTCTCTGCGGGAATTACGCGGGAGTGAGTTGTGCAAACGCCTGTCATGGGACCAGCAAGCTTTTCACCACTAAACGAGTTCATTGGATAAGCGCAGAAGAGAGAGAAGGAATGCGTCTTCTGCAAATCGTTCCATAACTCTTCCAGGCGAATCGCTCCGGTGTAGTTGCCTTCCGCCCAAAGCAGCGCCACCATTTCACCGAAAGCTTTTACGCGTGCCCGGCCAAGTGAGACCTGGGACACCAGTCCACCAATTACGTCATTAAAGCGTTGCGGCTCAGGTAGGCCTTCAACCATAAATTTCGAGAGAGTTTCGGCGGCATCAATCGATACATAGAGACCTGACTTGCTGGCCGTAGCCACATCCAGTCCGTTCGCGAGCAAGAGTTCATCCAGACCATTACGATGGTCTTTGGTAGCCACCACGATCGCGCCGTCTCCCGACTTAAGCGCAGTACCGATGAAGCCCGTAAGCGAATTCAGCAGAAAGCCGTCCGCTTCGTAAAACTGGACGAAGTGTTCAGTTTCGCCCATCGCGCTCCAGTCTGTGCTCGGAGCGAAGTTCCAGGTCATCTCTTCAGGACTACCCTGAACGGCATCTGGCAGAGAAACAGGATTTTCATTCGGATTGATCAAACACTCTCCACACACTGCTTGGGTTTAGGCCGGAAGCCACTCCTGGCATTCTACTATGGTGCGCGTTGAAGAAGGATTCAAAGTTAGCTGCAAATATCAAATTTGTGTGTCGCGTCCGGTTTAGGGTCTCGACTAAAGGTTTCGGGTTCCGGGTTTCAGGTCTCGGGTTTCGGATTCTTGAAACCTGCTGTCTACTGTCTACTGACTATTGATTACTGTTCAACCCGAAACCCGAGACGCGAATCCCGAGACCTACTCTGCTGTTTGCCGCCTACTGTGCTATAGTTACATCCGCTGGTTAAATGGCTGCCTTTTGAAACCTACTCTCGACATCAGGATAGCGCGAAACGCACCTCCTAGTGCCGTCTGTTGTTTTGCGAACGTCGACTCGCGTAATGAAAGTTCCTGATGCTCACACGCAGCGAAGCACTTCAGTATTGCGTTCCGGCATTAAGCTCTCGATAAAGGAAGAGTTGAATTAGGTCTATGTCTGAAAAAAACAACCCAATAGGAAATGCTTTTAGCGAGACTGCCAATGGTTCGCTATGGCCGGGAATCGATTCCCGGTTTAGATTGATCATCGTTGCCGGCAAGAGAACCAAACAACTACTTCATGGCGCCACCGCACGAGTGGAAGTCGACCCGTTGCGACGCCGGGGAACGAGCGTGGCTCTGGAAGAAGTAAAGCGCGGGCTGGTTCGATTTAGTATTTCGAAGAGTGATTAATGAACGGACTAAGAGTCTATATCAAACCAAACAACGCAGAAGTGGCGACCCCGAAGGTTTTTTACAGCCGCCGGGGCAATGGCCCTTACTATCGCTGGCGTTACGAAGAGACGGCCGCAGAATGGCGAGTATCGCGTGTGATCTCGGCTGACTTCACCTCTCAGTCTCTGTCAATGGCCAGCTGGAAAGCTGTACCTGCCGCGTTGCAAACAAGGCTTGGCGAACACTACCTCGACTAACAGCTCGATAAGTATATTGATGGGAGATCTAATGAGTTAGTTCTCCCGGATGAAGGACACGTTTGACTACCGCTTCGGCATTCCACTCCACTAAGGCTTCACTGAAACTCCCCAGACTTAATTGGGTCCACAGCTTTCTGGTCGTAAGCTTGCACGTTTTTGGCCTACTGGGACTTTGGTTTTGGCCACGCAGAGTCGATCTCATTCTTTTCCTCGGCCTTTATCTGGCAACGACGCTTTCGATTGGCGTTGGTTACCACCGCCTGCTGACTCATCGCGGATTCGTCTCACCTCGTTGGATGAGACGTGTGCTTGCCTGGACGGGCGCCGCGGCCTTGCAGGGAGGACCGTCGCGTTGGGCGGCGATCCACCGGCGTCACCACCAAATGGCTGACAAGCATGGCGATCCCCACTCACCACTAATGGGTTTTCTGCACGCTCATGTCGGTTGGATCTTGAAACGCGATGCAGCCGAAGGCAGCGACTACAGGCAACTGGTGCCGGATGTGGCGGGAGATGACCGCTGGCTGCGAATACTGGACTATAAACTCCTGTTCACTTTGCCCTGGATCTTGACAGGCTTGCTTTGTTACGGCGTTGCCGGATGGCGCGGTGTGTTGTGGGGTACGGTCATAAGAACTTTGACCTTGTGGCACCTGACCTGGTGCATCAACAGCGTCTGCCATGTGCTCGGAAAACGGCCGAACCAAACGCGCGACGAAAGTAGAAATGTTTGGTGGTTGGGGCTGTTAACGTTGGGCGAAGGCTGGCATAACAATCATCATGCGCATCCGCGAGCGGCGATTCATGGCTGGCGTTGGTATCAGGTCGACATTTCGGGTTATGTGATTCGTTTGCTGGCCTACGTAGGATTGATTGGGAGAGTGTTACGGGAACCGCGTCCCGAGTTAGCGCCAGTTAGATCGTCGACTTCACGCCAGTAGAGTTCATCGCAACAGTAACGCGCCGTAGTAACCTGTGATGCCGTTAAGAACGTATTGCACGGCCAGAGCTGCCAGCACGATTCCCATTACTCTCGTCGCGATATGCACTCCGCCTTCACCCAAGCGCGCGATTAATCCTGCTCCAAGATAGAGCGAAACAAAAGCAACGAGGAAAACGAGAGCAAGAGCGGCGGCTACCGCCGCAACCCGGCGGGGCTCGCCCGCTGCCTGCGAAGTGAGCAACAGTGTCGTTGCAATTAAGCCCGGACCCGAAAGCATCGGGATGGCCAACGGGAAGACCGAGATGTCTTGTCCCACCGAGCCGCGCTCTTTTTCTTCCGGAGCTTGCAGGCCGCCTCGTTGACCAAACAACATGGGCATAGCGGTAGCGAAAAGCAAAATCCCACCGCTGATCGCAAACGCGTGCACAGTTACACCAAGATAGGAAAGTACAGAACGACCGGCTAACAGGAAGAAGAGGGCGACGCCAAAGGCTATGAGCACTGCTCGCGTCAGAATCGCTCGTCGTCGAGCTGGCTTTTCGTCTTTGGTGAGCGCGACAAAGATCGGCACCACGCCCGGCGGGTCTACCACGACCAGCAGAGTTACAAACGCAGCCAGTCCGAATCGCATGAAATCCTGGTCCATGGGTTTGACGAAGCCGGCTCTTAGCCGGCGAAAACAACTTTCAGTAACGGTTTGTATCTTGAGGATAACCCTGAGGTAGCATGGTTGCAATAACACCGGAAATGTTTAGGAGCGCAGGTGACGTGGGGTTCATGAACGAAATCTGGTTCCCAGCGGAAACGACGACCCATCAGGATCACGTCATTGCTCACGTCCTGGGCACAACTGTCCTCGGATTCTTTACTTCTCACGAGACAATTCATCTGCTGCTAGATATCGGGTTTATCTGGAAGGTTTACGTCGATGGAGAAATGGGACTATTGCCGCATCCGGTTGCGGTGTCGGAACTGGATGTTAACGACGAGTTGCGGACCCTAATCAAAACTGATGCAGACCTGCTTCTGCGTGATGGACGGAGCGCGGCGTCGCTAAGCTTCATTACGCCGTGCCCAGTGGGCTGTCTGATTGAGCAAGTTGAGATGCTGGAGAATGGAGAAAGGCGAAAACTGGTATTATCGGGTGAAGATGTTGAACTGGAGTTAGAAACCACAATGAGCGGTGAAGTGATTAGCTTTAGCGTAACTTTCAAAAACAAGTAAGGGCACGATGAACCGTGCCCTTTTACCAAATTGCTTCAACTTGGATTCAGCCGCTGACAAGGATCTGATTGTCTACAGCCTTCACTCCTCTCACGGCGCGTACCAGCCTTTCAAATTGCGCTTTATGCGATTCGCTCCTGACCGTGCCCATCAAAGTAGCCTTACCGTCGAGAACGCTAACTGTCACACCGAGGGTTGCCAGAGTTGGATCCTCCATAATCCTCTTGTCCACTTCCGACTGAATACTGGAGTCGTTTGAACCGTTGGATGAACCACCGCTCGGCGCCGGTTGGGTGATGATGATCGGAGCTTGCTGTGTGGCAGGCGGCGCCTGTTGAATAATCACGGGCGGTTGCTGTGCCGCGGGCTGTTGCACGATCGTCGTCGACGGTTGTGCCGGCTGCTGCTGGAGCGCCAGGTTGTCATTGAGGTTATCGTTCTGGTTATTCATCAAGAATAGGATGAGAATCGTTACGAGCGCGATTGCCACCACCACGATGACTCCGACTGTTGCGCCCGAGACGCCATCGCGATCACTTCTTACGGCCTCCGTGTGAGTCACTTCACGTCGCGTGTTTGGAGTTTCAACAACCACCCTGCTTTTATGAGATTCCTGTTCATCGTATGACATTTGCTTCCTCCTGCTAATAAGCGCTCGGGTTTGTACTAACGGCGAATGCTGATATTGAGTCAGTGCGAAATTGGATTTCCCTTATTGCCGGGGAGGCAATGTGCAATCGGCATTCCCGGGCGGTCTTCAGCGTTGTTTGCTGCAGAAACCTGCAAGTCGTAAGGGATTCGTTAAGGTTTTGGAAGTGCCCGGGCCCGGGTACTTGTGCTTCAATCCTGACCGCTCGCCGTATGCTTTCGATTCTTAGAGTCTGGACTTCGGTGTTAGATTGGGACACAGGAGGATTTGCCGATTTCCGATTGCCAATTGCCGATTAAGGGCCAACCAGATGATTCACGCATCACGATCAGGCTTCACGCTTTGACGACCACGATTCACTATTCACAATTCAAGATTGACGATCCACCACGATTCACTATTCACAATTCACGATTGACGACCCATGACCACCGCGCTCATCCATCATCCCATCTTTTACGATCACGATACCGGGCCGGGACATCCAGAAACTCCCTCGCGTTATTCTGTCGTCATGAATGCTCTGCGCGCTGATCCACACCTCTGGCAGGAGTTACTGGAGATTGAGGCCCGGAACGCCCCACGTGGGGAGATTCAGGCCTGCCATAGTTCCCAGATGTACAAGACGGTGGAAAGAGTTGTGAGCGAAGGTACTGGGTATCTGGATGCCGACACTGTAGTCTCAATGCGTTCCCTTGACGCGGCGCTTCGCGGAAGCGGTGCAGCTTGTCAGGCGATTGATGCAGTGATGAAGGGCGAAGCGAGGAATGCGTTTGTACCTGTACGGCCCCCCGGACACCATGCCACCGCCGAGCGCTCGATGGGCTTTTGTTTGTTCAATAACGTGGCTGTGGCGGCTCGTTACGCGCAGAATCATTATTCTGAAATTGAGCGCGTGGCGATCATTGATTGGGACGTTCATCATGGAAACGGGACCCAGGGTATTTTTTATGACGACCCTAGCGTCTTCTTCTTTTCCATGCATCAGTATCCCTGGTATCCGGGTACCGGCTCGCGCGGTGAGACGGGCGTGAGCCGGGGCAAAGGCTTTACACTCAATGTCCCGCTCAAGGCGCAAACGCCAGCCGTCGAACAAAAGCGATCGTTCGAAGCAGCCCTTGCCGAGATCAGCACACAGTTCCAACCGGATTTGATTTTGATTTCTGCCGGTTTTGATTCCCACGTTGGCGATCCCCTGGGTCAATTGCTGCTGACGGATGAGGATTTCATTGCCATGACTCGCACGGCAAAGCAGTGGGCAAACGACGCCTGCGCCGGACGCCTTATTTCCTGCCTTGAAGGTGGTTACAACCTAGAAACCCTCGGTGAGACCGTCCGCGCTCATGTTGCTGAACTGAACAGCTAAAGCTCTAGTCCAAGGTCCAAAGTCCAAAGTCCAACGTCGACGTCTGCGGGGCGTCACTACTTTCCGGAAAGCAGGAGAAGGTTTTTGGTGCCAACTTGTGTACTCAAACAGACATTGGACATTAGACTTTGGACCTTGGACTTGATCTTTGAGGTGGAGTAGACTCGGCCCACTTGGAACCGCTTCGGAAGGCCATTGTCCCAGAAAACTGACACGCTTCTTCATTAGCTCAACGCCCGTCCGAAGGCAGAGGGAGCAGGCTATTCAGTCTCGCTCTCATGGAGAACAAAGCCCCATGCCAGATCTTGATATTACATGCGCCGAATGTGCTACTCCCTTCACGTTCACCGAACGCGAGCAGGAATACTACCGGGAACGAAACCTGACGCATCCTAAAAGATGCAAGCCCTGCCGAGATTCCCGTCGTGCTAATTTTGGCGGCTCAAGAGGGGCGGGGGGAGAACGTGAACGATTCGAAATTACGTGCGACCAGTGCGGGAAAACTGATACCGTCCCTTTTAAGCCTTCGAGTGGACGACCGGTACTTTGCGGTGAGTGTTTCAGTGCGAATCGCGCGAAAGAGTAGTTGAACTCCCACGTTTGCTTTTGTTTTCAAAGCCAAACTTGACCTAAATACGACGAGTCGTTTTCGGAACGATTTTGTCGCAGATAAAACGACGGCACCACGCGCTGGAAGAACGTCCATATAGATTAATATTGAGAGGTAATGCGGGTTGGAGCAGCCAGACTGCAAGGGTATGAAATACGAAACGATTCTCCTTGAGATGCGCGGCGCGGTTTGTGTAATTACATTGAACCGACCTGAGTCTCTGAACGCGCTTACAATGACGGTTGGCCGCGAGTTTAAGTCGGCGATTGCCGAAGCTCGTGACCGGGGCGCGCGCGCCATAGTTATTACGGGAGCTGGACGGGCCTTCTGCGCCGGTGGTGACCTGCGCGAGATGCAGAAAATCGCTACTCAGAATGGACGCGTCGAAGCGTTTTTTGACGAGCCGCTGCGGGAGTTGAACGATTGCATCATGTTGATCCGGCTTACGCCACTTCCGTTTATAGCAGCCGTCCACGGCGCTGCTTCCGGCGGTGGTTGTAATTTCGCCCTTGCCTGTGACCTTGTCGTAGCTGGTGAAAGTGCGCGCTTCAATCAAGCCTTCGTGAAGATAGGTTTGTCACCTGACTGTGGCGGGACTTTCATCCTTCCGCGACTGGTTGGTTGGCGGCGTGCCACGCAATTGATGATGACCGGAGAAGTAATAAGTGCGCCAGAGGCTTTGGCGATGGGAATGATCAACGCCGTCGTGCCGGACGAGCAGTTGATCGCCCGCGCGATGGCAATGGCCGAGGGGCTGGCGCAAGCGCCGACCGCCGCCATCGGCAGAGTCAAAGAGCTGTTGGAAGCGAGTGCGAAAAATGATTACGGCGAGCAACTGGAGTTGGAAAGGAGAGCGCAAATTGAATCAGGACTGACGAAGGATTTCAAAGAAGGCGTCGCAGCTTTTATCGAAAAACGGCCACCGAAGTTTGTCGGCGGGTAGTGGGAAAGAGAATTAAGAGTTGCGAGCCGCTGACCTGGTTGGCGGCTCTTTTTATGAACAAGTCTCAGGTCTCAGTCTCAGGTCTCAAGTTTAGATTTCCAAGTTTCGAATTCGTGTCGCGGGCTTCTCGACGTCACTTGGGACTTTACCTTCGACCTGAGACCTGAGACTTAATGCCTGAGTATCATGGAGTCACTAACCTATCTTCAACTCTTGCGCAGCAACAATTCGTTCCGGCGATTGTGGCTGGGGCAGGTGATCTCTGAACTCGGCAACTGGTTCAACTTCGTTGCCGCGCTGGGGTTGGTGCGCTCTGTTTCCAACGCCGCGCCCGAAGTGACGACCATCATGTTGGTCCTGCGCCTACTTCCGTTCACATTCTTTGCGCCGCTGGCCGGCGCCTTTGTTGATCGCTGGTCGCGGCGCACGGTAATGATCGTATCGGATCTGACGCGCGTCGCAGTGGCCCTGGCGATGTTGCTTGTGCGACGGCCCGAAGATCTGTGGATCGCTTATGTCTGCACCGTGGTTCTCTCGTTCTTTGGCGCCTTCTTCGAGGCCGCAAAAAACGCCTCTGTCCCCAACATCACGGGTGATCGCGATCTGTTGGCCGGGAACGCGTTGATGTTTTCATCTCGCTTCCTTTTGATGGCCTTTGGGGCGGCACTGGGCGGTTGGACGGCGGCAACCGTGGGCTACCAGGCGGCTTTCATCGTCAACGCACTTTCCTTCGCCGCTTCCGCGTATTCGGTTTGGCTAATTCCTGAGAATGAAACCAGGACCGTCCCAGTCGAAGCGGCAGCAAACAAAGGAGAAATGAAGGTCGCAGGTTACTGGTCTGACATTCGGGAGGGCTGGGCTTACATTCTTACTCATCCTCCGATTGCCGCTATCCTCGGCATTAATATTCTTTGGGCTACTGGTGGCGGAGCAATCAACCTGATTTCTGACCGCCTGGGCGGAATTACGTTTGCCGGACAGCAGGGCATCAGCGGGGACGAGGCGGTTGCGGGGCTCTATTTCGCCGCCGGCGTCGGTCTATTCCTGGGAATGATGATCGCCCGACGAGTCGGTGCTTATCTCGAAGCGGCAGGTCGCACAGTGGTGTTCATTGGTTGGGCCCTGATAATTCAAGGAGTGATCTTCGCATTCATCGGGCTCATGCCGACGCTCTGGTTGGCCTGTTTGTTATTGTGCGCGTCGCGGATCTTGCTGGCAGCAGAGTTTGCCATTCAGGAAACCCTACTGATGCGGCTCGTGCCTGACAATTTGCGAGGGCGTGTCGGCACTACGGATCGCGCAGCGGAACTATTGATTTGGAGTTTTTCAACCGCGGTAGCTGGATGGTCGTTGAAGACTATTACGCCGCGTACGCTGACAACGATTGCCGGCTTACTCTCGGCTACTTCAGGGGTTTTGTGGTTGGGTCTGTTTGCTTTGAGACTGGTCAGGCTTCCCCGAAACAATGTCCAAAGTCCACAGTCCAATGTCTAACGTTCTCAGGAGTATGTTGGCCCGGGCTCGCGGGCGGTGACCTATACAGACATTGGACTTTGGACCTTGGACCTTGGACTTACGAAGCCTAGACGTCGGCTCGTGAGTGAATCAGCCGGCGAATGCGATCGGCAAAAAGGACGTCAATCTTTCGTGGTTCGATGATCGCCGTAACTTCACCTGGGCCCCAGAGGGGATGAATCATTACTTGCCCTGTGCGATAAGTGCGCGCCATGTCATAAGGCTCACTTTGTACTGATTTGGAACGAGAGCCGGTCAGCTTAGTACCGCTCGAGAAGGAACTGCGAGTCCCACATTTGGGGCAGGTTACACGCGAGATTGAACCCCGTTTTGTAACCGAAGCCACGACGTGGCCACGCTCTTCGTTGCACACAGCGCAAAGTTTTTCTACGCGGTCCCCAATTGCGTAAGTTGGCTTTTCCACTGGTGCTTTCTTTTGCATAGGTTACCTCTGAATGAATCGTAAGCAGGGAAAGCAGCTGGGCGAGGAAGCTCACCCAGCGCTCTTGCAGAATTACCAGCGTGACTCGCTACCACCACCACCGCCGCCGCGGTTGCCACCATAGCCGCGTCCGCCGCCGCCACGATTTCCACGATCTTCTCGCGGTCTAGCTTCGTTGACGGTCAGACTGCGGCCATTCATTTCAGTGCCATTGAATTGCTCGATAGCCTTCTCACCGTCTTCTTTGGAAGCCATCTCGACGAAACCAAATCCGCGCGAGCGTCCCGTATCGCGGTCCTCCACTACCGAGGCTGACTCCACAGTGCCTGCTTGTGCAAAGAGTTCTTGCAACTCTTCGCTGGATGTCGAGAACGAAAGGTTTCCGACATAAAGTTTGTACGCCATAAACGCATTTCCCTTTCTCCTTTGAACAAGGAGCGCTAAGAGAAGCTTCGAATCGAGGTGGCTTCGGTACGGTAGCGAAAGCGCGGTATTCGGGTGCTCCATTCGCATGCAGGAGCCAGCTTCTTCAAATTTTCATGGCCCGCTCTCGTGCCATCTGGACGCCGAAGCCGCTGAGGCGTGGCGCATCACCGTTGATGCCTGAGAGAGGATAAACTCCAACAATATGCCCGACTTGCCCGCCGATTGGCAAGTTAGGTGTGGGGTAATTCTCCCCTGTTTAGTGCGCGAAGTCTTTCCAAATCGGTGTCATTCTCCGATTACAGAAGTATTACAAACACCTCGGCTACAACTTGGTAGGATGACTTCGGTCCCGCATCAAACATTGCGGGATAAGATTCGAGACGGGAGAGATTGATGAGAACAATTCCAGCGAACGATACCTACGACAATACGCGTGAGAAGGAAAGTCTTAATTGGATCACTGTAAGCTTCATGGTGATGTTTCACCTCGGCGCTATTGCCGCCCTTTTTATGATTAGCTGGAAAGCTGTGATCGTAACCCTGGTGCTGTGGTGGGTCTCCGGTAGTTTGGGCATTGGGATGGGGTTTCATCGGCTGCTTACTCATCGGGGTTATAAAACTCCGAAAGCCGTCGAGTACTTCCTGACGTTTTGCGGAGCGCTCGCTCTGGAAGGTGGGGCGATAAATTGGGTGGCGACACATCGCATTCATCATGCACATACGGATGCGGAGGGTGATCCACATACACCTCGCGATGGTCGCTGGTGGGCACACATGGGCTGGATCCTGCGCGGTACCGCGCAGCAGCATGAGCCCGCGGTCTTACAGCGCTATGCTCCGGATCTGATGAAGGACCCTGTGCACGTCTGGATGAATCGACTCTATTTTGTTCCGCTGATTCTTTCAGGTATCGCATTACTGGCGTGGGGTGGCTGGGGTGTGATGTTTGTGGCAGTGTTCCTGCGCGTCACCATCGGTTTGCATTTCACCTGGCTCGTCAATTCGGCTACACATCTCTGGGGAACTCGCCGCTTTGTTACCAACGACGATTCGACGAACAGTTGGTGGGTGGCATTGCTTTCATTTGGTGAAGGCTGGCACAACAATCATCACGCGCATCCGCGGGCCGCAAGGCATGGTTTGGCGTGGTACGAAATTGATTTCAACTGGTACGGCATTCGAACTTTGCAGTTTCTTGGACTAGCGAGAGGAATCAGACTCATTAGCCAGGAACAGATCGCGGCTGCGAAGCCGCAGTGGCACGAACTCAAGAAGGCAGCGTAACGCGGGCAGGAGCAGACTGCAGGCGGCAGGAGCAGTAGGCAGGAAGCGAATCAGCATTCGCATCCTGCCTTTTTCTTTGCGCGGCCAGGACATTTTCCATATGTCATTTTTCAATTCTCATTTCTCATCGGGCGAATGACGGCTTAACTCCGACGACTACACCATTCACCCAGCGCTGCAGGCGCGACTGAAGGTAGCCAGGGGTTAGCGCCCTGCGCGAACCCTGGATCACGTCGGATAAATCCCCGAGCCCTGGAAGGGCGACAGAGCGAGCGGCCAGATTGAGCCCTTCTGTCGCCCTTCCAGGGCTCGGAGTTTTTCGGCAGTGACACAGCTGCGATTCCGCATCATTGACATCACAACCACAAACAGTCCCGGCGCAGGCCTGGCTGACGTGCGGGCGCTGTCGTCATTAACCGCCACTGTTACAACAAGTGGTGGCCCGGTGCCCGTGCAGGGCATCACCCTGGAGCAACCACCCACTCAGAGGCGGCGGCTTGAACTCGAGCGGAACGATTACGACCGGGGTTGCCGATTGCGAATGGCGCCAGCGTCAACGTGAACTTCCTGTTGGGCGTCGTAGGTGGCGGCTCGTATCGCTTCTTCATCAATGTGGAGGCGCTGCCCTGAGTCAGTAGTCAGAAGTCAGTAAACAAACACTCCGGCCGCCCGTTACGTGCAAGCGTGGCGGGCGATGAATGCGGATGCTCTAACCTTTCTCCCCATCTCCGGATCTCCCCGTCAGCGTCTCCCCATCTCCCCATTCCCGGGCTACAATGCTTCCATGCCCGTTACCGGCCGGCGCAAATCCGTAATCTTCTTTATCACCATGGGCGCGTGCCTCGTCGCCCTGGCGGTCGCGCTCTATGTCGGGTGGATCCTCCTTAACTGGCGTCAGGTTGCGCTGCTCATCCTCGGCATCATTTTCTTTTCACTGATCATCGTTGGTGTGGTCCTGACAACCATCTTCCTCGTGCGGGAAATCCGCCGGAATGAACAGCACGATGCCTTTATTAATGCAGTAACTCACGAACTGAAGACGCCGCTTGCTTCAATCCGCCTTTATCTTCAGACATTAAAGACTCGCAACGTGGATGAGCTGCAGCGAACGGAGTTTTACGACATCATGCTGGCCGATAGTGATCGGCTCTTGAATACTGTCGAGCAAGTCTTGCGTGCCGGACGAGCCAGCCATGGCCGGCGCCTCAATCCGACACTTATTGACCTCGGAGAGATGGTGCGTGAGTGTCTCGACCTGACGCGGGTTCGTTATAACCTCGCTCCGGAGGCTTTGAACTATGGCGAGTCGTTGGACGGTGAGCGCGCCCGTGTAGCGGGTGATGAGGATGACCTGCGTGCCGCTGTGTCAAACCTTCTGGACAACGCCATCAAGTACTCGGACAAAGAAGTCGTAGTTTCCGTTAAGGTGTCGACGTTAAATGAAAAGCATGTGGCGGTGAGTATCGCAGACAAGGGCATTGGTATTCCTCGGGCCCAATTGAAGCGAATCTTCAAACGCTTCTATCGGGCGCCCGGACACTTTATGGCGCGCGTGAAGGGAACGGGTCTGGGACTGTTTATTGTCCAATCAATCGTGCAAAAGCATGGTGGGCGCGTCTATGCCGAAAGTCCTGGCGTAGGACTTGGCAGTACTTTCACAATTCAACTGCCTCGAGCTTAATCGATGAGTCACGTACTAATCGTTGAGGATGAGAAACATCTGGCGGACGGTTTGCGCTACAACCTTGAAGCCGAGGGTTACACAGTTGAAACAGTCGCCGATGGTGAGTCTGCGCTTTCATTCTTACTGGAGCAACAACGCCAGTGCGATGCGGTCGTGCTGGATGTGATGCTGCCGGGCAAGGATGGTTTTGCCGTCGCTGCTGAATTGCGCGCGGCGAATCGTTATGTGCCCGTTTTGATGTTGACCGCGCGGGGACGTCCCGAGGACGTGCTGAAAGGGTTCGAATCAGGAGCTGACGATTACCTGCCCAAGCCGTTTGAGTTGTCGGTGTTGATGGCCCGCATCAATGCATTACTGCGTCGCCGCCAGTGGTTTCGTCAGGATGACACTGAAGAAAACCGCCAACAGACAACGGCTGCGGCGAGCGATGCAGCGCAACATGAAATCTACACGTTTGCCGGCAAGACAATTGACCTCAGCACCCTGGAATTACGCACAGGCAGTCAAACTGTGAGGCTAACGCTGATGGAGGCGCAGCTACTTCGTTACTTGATAAAGCACGAAGGCCAGGTGGTGAAGCGCAAATCGATGCTGGAAGACGTTTGGGGACTACACGAAGACACGGATACACGGGCAATCGATAATTTCATTGTGCGGCTTCGTCGTTATATCGAAGAAGAACCTTCGCGTCCGCGACATTTATTGACTGTGAGAGGTTTGGGATACCGGTTTCTGAGCGGTGGGCAGTGAGCAGTGGGCAGAAGGCAGAAGGCAGAAGGCGGTAGGCAGAAAGCAGAATACGAGATTAGCCGCGAATGAACGCGGATGACACGGATCAGAACAAATAATATGGATCAGAACAAATTGCGCTGATCTATGGATCAGAAAATTTCCCCTAACCTGCGTCATCCGCGTCCATCCGCGGCTAATTTTGTATTCTGCTTAATGCCTACTGCTTACTGCCTTTTGCCGTTAGCCGGCCGTGATAATTGACGCCTTCACTCCCAGCAGATCGGAGAAATCCTTAGAATAAATCGCAGCTACCTTCCTGATCGCGCTCACTGTTTCTACCAACTCGTCAGCGGAGATGAAACCATTCTCGGTGTGCGCGATGGCCCACGAAGGAATGTGAGATGAAGTACGCAGCAAATCTTCCACGAAGCCGAGGTATTGTTGCTTGCTTTGCACCGGAGCACCCAGTCGGCCGGCGCGGCGCTGATCAAACTCCTTCCAAAAATCATCACCGCCCTGAAGCCATTCTTCGCGCCAGCTCGAAAGGAGAGCGCGTGGCGGTTCGGATTGAATAACGGGCGCCGGCAATCGCAGAAATAGCAGATCCGTGTGTTGCCGCTCGGCGAGGAATGTGCGTGCATCCTGGTTTGAGCTTATGTTGCTCAGAGAATTATCGTAAGGGGAGGGAAGTAACTCGGCCATTTGTCGAAAGACTTTCGGCAGCGACAGGGGCTCGCGCATCTGCCAGGTGTCTTTGTCGAAAGAGAGCACGTAGTCGCCCACCATCATTCCCAGCGTCAAAGCGATTGCGCGTTTGTGCGCGCTATCGAGGCGCTCAGCGTTAAAGCGAACATTATCAAACCACCAGGAGTCGCTTTCGTTGAACCATTTCGTGAGTGCCGCATTGTCCAATTTTTCGCGGGGCGCGTAAGCGTCCTGAAGCACGACGTTAAAATCCTCTTCTCCCAGACGATCCGACGAATTCTCCACCAGCGCCGTCGCTTTCGTGAAAGACCAGATAAACGAATCGTTGGTCGCGACACGTACGTCCCAGCGTTTCAACTGCGCGCCCAGGTTCGGCTCGCCAGTTAGTGGAATCGCTACCGAACCAAACTTCAGTCGGCGGAGCACGTTAAGCTCAAATGCCAGCCAGCCGTTGGAGAATGTTTCGGGATAGTTGTAAGTCACAGTGTCAGTCGCCCTAACGGTAAGTTCACTTCATGAATGAGGAGAAGAGATCCGGCCCACTCACAGATTGGTTTTCGTCGGCTTCCGACGTTCCCGCGAACGATTCCAGCTCCGGGATAGACTCCAGCAGGAGAAACATCATTACCACTCGCGGGTCGAACTCGATTCCCGCGCGCTCAATCAGTTCGCCCCGCGCCCTAGCCGCCGTGAAGGCAGGCCGAAAAGGGCGCACATCTGTCAGGGATGCATACGAATCGGCAACCCTGAGGATGCGGCAGGCGAGCGGAATTTCTTCGCCTCGCAAAGAATCGGGATATCCGGTCCCATTCCACCATTCATGATGCCAACGAACAAGCAGGGTTGTCGCTCGATCTGCCCCGGCGCGTGCCGATTCCTGCTCGCCGATTACGGGATGGCGTGCCAGGTCAATGCGTTCTTCGTCGCTTAGCTGGCCCTCGCGCTGCATGTAGTCTCGCTCCATCACGGCCTCACCTAAATCGTGCATCAATGCCGCGGTGTGCAGCGACTTACGATCACGAGTGGCCATATGAAAACGGTCAGCGATTTGGTCGGCGATCCTCGCAATGCGAATGGCGTGCGGATGCCGGTAGCGCTCAAACTCATCAGTCGCCTCAGCCAATTGCTGGAAAGCATCGCCCTTTTCGGTCTCGCTGGTTCTGTGTATTGAGGCCATAAGATTGTCGGAATTCTAACGGTCCGTCTCTAGAAACACGTGTTAGGTGCTGCCACCTGTAGCCTCGATGCGGCGCCTGAGACTCTGGGCCGCCGAGTTGTTAGGTTCGGTAGAGATCACTCGCTTAAGTTCACCCGCAGCACGGCGCAAGAAGCCGAGATCACAAAAGAGCTCTGCAAGCATCAGTCGATACGCTGAGTTGTCCGGATCAAGCTTGATAGCCGCCTGCAACTCTGCTTCGGCGAGACGTCGGGTGTCTGGCACAGCGGCCAGCGCCCGTCCATAGTAAGCCCGAAACCGCGCTTCGCTGGGAACAAGACGCGCGGCAGTGGCGAGATTTACAATCGCCGTCTGTTTCTGGCCCTGCTGTAAAGCTACAAAGCCCTCCTTGAAACTGCTTTCAGCCCGTGTCCACTCAGTCTCCGGCGAGTTTTCACCGTCAGCACTCCTCTTAGCTTCAGACGGCATTCGCGTGCTTTTGTTTGACTCTGGCACTTCCTGCACAAATTGTCGCTGTCTCACGCGCGCGGCGAGCTTCGCGTCATAGCCAGAACGTTGCGCAGGATCTGTCAACGTCACATAGGCCTGAGCAATTCTGGCAAATGCTGATTCGATGCTCGCGTGTAATGGTGTCCCAGCCTGCATATGAAATCTATCAGGGTGATAACGGCGCGCCAAAGCATAATAACTGCGTTTGATATCCGCAGAGTCAGCAGTACTTTCGACGTCCAGTATTTCGTAGTGGCTCGACGCTCCCTTCAGTCTATCAAGCAACTCCTGCAACTCGGCAGCGAGTGTGTGGACGGAAACGTCAGGCTCAGCAACCGGTTCACCGCTGGTTTCGGCGGGAAGGGGAGCGCTGGCGCCAACCTCCAGGCGTGCTTTCTTGAATGCGTCAGGCCAGTACTCGCGTTCGAGAAATCCAACCAGGGTGAGGGCATATACAGTTTTCATAACCTCCAGATCTCCGAGGCCACTCAACGAAACCAACCGGTTAAGTTCCATCGGACTATCGACTCGCGACAGTACAAAACCTTCGGTGGGGGACAGTTTGCCAAATTCTGGAAGACCTGGGACGGGACTGATTTTCTCAAAGGGATTTGAGAGCCGCGACGCAACTAACTGTAAATTCATTTTCCTGGCAGCTTGCAGCAATAGTTCCGCAACGTTTAGTTTCACACGAATAGGGTCGCCCAGATGCGCGCGTTCATCGAAATCCCATGTGCCTTCCGTCCACCGCAGCACGACCCGGAGGAGGTCTGTTACCTGCTTGCCAATCACTCTGTTGACCGTCTGCTGGTCGAGAATCCTGCTCTCGGTAAGTGCGGCGGCGAGGGATGGATCAGAGCGCTCGTTACCCATAGACTCCAACTGTTCTGCTGACAAGAGACCTTGCTTTCTCAGGTATTCATTCAGGCGCAACTCTTTCAGATTTGAAGCCGCATAAATTATCTCGCCTGCTTCGAAGTAAACGACTGCTTTTACTGCTTCCTGCTTGAGACGCAAGGTGCCGCCCATACGGTGCAGCAAAATTTCGCGGATTAGTTCAGCGAGCGGATGCTCATTTAGTTGGCCATTCATGTGGAATCGACTGCGACAACTCACATGCGATGGGAGCGAGTTGCAGGCAAACGAATGATAGCTCACGAATCAAAGAAAAAAGAAGTGATGTTCTGGATAGGGTACTCAAACAATCGGAACTTTGACACGTGCAACAGCGGGCTCTATATTGATTTCCCCTAACAACTTTAATAACAACCGGGCAAGAGTTGGGCGATGATTGCCAGAGATTACCGCCTTGCTGTCTGACCGCTCAATCAATGATGCTCGGTGACATCATGGGTGAGACTTCGAATAACAACGTCAACCAGCCTGAAGACCGGCAACCATCGGGAAGCGCTTCCGTTGCGGATGCAGCCGAGGCGAATCAGCGCGTCCAGCATTTGATCGAAGAGTTGAAACTGCGATCGGCTGAACTCGAAGGTGCCAATCGCGAACTGCGACGCGTTTCTCATTACCGGTCATTGTTTCTGGCGCGGATGTCGCACGAGTTGCGCACGCCGCTAACCTCAATCCTTGGCTTCAGTGAAATCCTGCTCGATCAGGAGATGCTGACCGATCCGCAACGTCGCTTTTGCAAGAAGATCCAGGACTCGGGAATTCAACTTCAATCCAGTCTCAATCAACTTGTTGATCTCTCTCGCGTCGAGGCCGGGCAAACAGAAGTCTTCCTCCAGGAGTTTCACGTACGCGACACTTTGAGTGAGTCTTGTCGCGCCCTGCAGCGCTTTGCTCATGTCCGTCAAGTTTTGCTCGATTACGAGCTGGCGCCTCATGTGACCACCATCGTCTCCGACCATGGAAAAGTGCGCCAGATTCTCTACAACTTTCTCGCCTGGGCACTTAGTCGCAGCGCGGCGGAAACACATGTGTACGTTCATGGAGATGTAACCGAGGAGGCGTTGTTACGGATCCAGATCGATGATACCGGCCCGGCGATAGCCGACGTGGCGCGAGTGTTTGATCCCGACGAAACCACCAGCGCTCGAGAAGCCGACATAAATGAACTGGGAATCATCATCGGACACCGTTTGTTGGAACTAATGAATGGCAGCGTCACCTTGCAGAATCGTGATCAGGGCGGATTGCGGGTTTTGATTCAGTTACCAGCACGTCCGGCAAAGGAATAACAGTCGCATGGATCAGATCGAAATTCGCGAATGCGAAACCGTAGAGGAGTTTGATTGGTGTGTGCGGCTGCAACGAGATGTATTTGGCTTGCCCGACCTGGAGATATCACCGCGTCGTCATTTGGTGGTTTCGCGGCAGGCCGGGGGTTGGACCCTGGGAGCGTTTACGAGTGAAGGGAGGCTGGCTGGATTTGTGCACCATCTCGTCGGCGTGCGTGACGGAGGCGAGATATTCGGGTATTCCCACATGATGGCCGTCGACGGTGAATATCAAAACCAGGGTGTCGGCGCTCGGCTCAAGTGGGCGCAACGGCAGCGAGCGCTCGCTGAGGGCCGACGTTTCATTAAGTGGACATGGGATCCAATGCAATCCCGCAACGCTCATTTTAATTTGAATCGTCTCGGCGTTGTTGTTCGCAGTTATGCAGAAAATTTCTACGGCACTGATTACGCAATTGATCCAGGTAAGAACAGGAAGGCAGCGCCCGGTCTCGACAGCGATCGGCTGTTTGCCGGTTGGGAACTCACATCCCCGCGAGTAAACAAGCTCGCAAACGGCGGGCAGGTGGAAGCTCGAGCGGATGCGGACGCAACTATTGAGCTTCCGTCAAATTGGACGAACCTGGTCGCGGAAGATTCGCAGACCGCCAGGATGGAACAGCTGCGCGTGCGTCAGGAATTTCAGCAGGCGTTTGCTGCCGATCTCATTTGCGCGGGCTTTGAACGAACCGCGGGCCGACCGCGTTATCTGCTTTACAAGACTGAATCTATAGACGCCGCCATGAAGCCATGAGCTTTTCACGTTTTGATCGGTACGTCGACCGCCACGCGCGCAGTTTTGCCGAGCGCTTACAGACGCTCTGTCGCATGCCCTCGGTAGCCGCACGCGGCACCGGCATGCGCGCGATGGCCGAAGCTGTAGAGCAGTCGATGCAGCGTGTGGGGATCGGCACTCGGCTATTCAAGATGGGCACGGGCTATCCGATCATTTACGGCGAGTGTGGCAGCGGTCCCAGTTACGTCGTTTATGGACACTACGACGTGCAGCCAGTCGGTCATCTCACAGACTGGTCGTTTGGCCCCTTTTCCGGATCAATCGTTGACGGAAAGCTTTACGCCCGCGGTGCTGCGAACAGTAAGGGAGATCTGTTGGCGCGCCTGGCCGCAGTTGAGGCTTACCAGAAGACTTTTGGCAAACTACCGATCTCGTTACGTTTCATCGTTGAAGGAGAGGACGGATTGGGAAGTCCCAGTCTGTTTAGATTTACCGACGAGCATCCAGATCTCCTTGCCGCGCAGGGTTGTATCTGGGACGAAGGCTATCGCGACACGAAAGAGCGCCCAGTGATCAGTCTCGGTTTTAAAGGCATCACCTTCATTGAATTGCGCGCGCACGGTGCGCGGTCCGATCTTCATTCAAAGTGGGGTGCGATTGTTCCTAATCCGGCATGGCGACTGGTGCAGGCGCTGGCGACAATCACTTCCCCCAAAGGCGTGATCACCATCGATGGCTTCTCTTCCCACCTTGCTCCAATTGATGCGCAGGACGCCGAGGCGTTGAAGGCAATCGAGCTGGACGAAGCAGGCTTGAAGAAGGAGTTTCGCATTGGCGGTTGGGTGCGCTCGATGAAAGGTCCCGCGTTGGTGAAGGAACATATCTTCGGACCAACTTGCACGATCTGCGGCATGCAAACCGGGCACACTGAGGCGGGCGCTAAGACTGTGTTGCCGAGCACTGCGATGGCGCGCCTGGACTTCCGTCTGGTGCCTGACCTCACGCCGGCATTGGTACTCAATTTATTACGAACGCATCTCGACTTACGCGGATTCAAGGACATAGAGATTATCGAACTTGGCAGCGCGCCACTGGCAAAGGCGTCGGCCACGTCGCAGGTTGCCCAAGCCGTGATTGGCTCCGCAATGGAGGTTTACGGCACCGCGCCGCTCGTTTATCCGATGGATCCTTCAAGCGGACCGGTTGGCGCTGTCTGCGGGGTTTCAGCGCCGCCCACACCCGTGGCTTCTTTTGGTGTTAGTTACGCGGGCTCGAATCCTCATGGCCCGGACGAGAATGTGCGACTGGACGATTTTCTGCTGAGCATAAAATTTCTGGGCCGTGTAATTAATCGTCTGGGCGAGGACAACGAAGAAACGAAAACTGACAAGCTGCGCACGAGCGGCCGATACGCCATAAGCAAAGAAGAGAAAATCGCGCGCTGACCGAATGCGGCAAGGTCGTTCGCGCCGGTGGTAATGGATTTCACCCCGTTAGGGGTGGCATGTTTATAGATCAAGTCGCTTGAGACCTCCGGCTCCGTTCGGAGGAGCGGAACATATGTGGAGTAGTAAAGCTTCAGCTGAATTCCGCTCCTCCGAACGGAGTTGGTATTGGCGGATGGTGTTTGTCTATAAATATTTCACTCCTATCGGAGTGAAGTCAGAGAATGCACACACAACCTTTTCGCGAATGCGCGCATTGTTGGCAGAGCTTTTAGGGGAAAGAAGTGGGCAGCGCTAAGTCAACCAAAAAAGAACCCGCCGTTAACAAAGAGATTCTTCAGTTAAGAGAAGAAATCCGTCGGCATGAAGAGCTCTACTACGTCAACGACAATCCCGAAATCTCCGACGCGGAATACGATGCGTTGCTTGCCCAACTTCAGAGACTCGAAGCCCAACATCCTGAATTAATAACCTCTGACAGTCCTACCCAGCGAGTTGGCGGACGACCCGCGGAGAGTTTCCCCGAGGTTGTTCACCGCCGTCCTATGCTTTCGCTTGAAAACAGTTACAACACCGAAGAATTGGTAGCCTTCGATCAGCGCTGTCAACGACTGGCCGAAGGCCGGCCTGTGGAGTATGTGGCGGAGCTCAAGATCGATGGTGTTTCTATATCCCTGCAGTACGCAGACCAACTTCTGCTGCGAGGAGTGACTCGCGGTGATGGCCGCATCGGTGAAGATGTAACTCAGAATGCGCGCACCATCCGCAGTGTTCCTTTGAAACTCCGCGGAAAGAACAAGGTTGGGCCGGGGGTCGAAGTGCGAGGCGAGGTTTTTATTCCCCGCAAAGTATTTGAGCGGACCAACAGCGAGCGTGAAGAACAGGGCGAGTCGCGATTCGCAAATCCACGCAATGCTGCAGCCGGCACGCTGAGACAACTCGATTCGCGGATTGTGGCCCAGCGGGGACTGGATCTGTTTGCTTACGACCTGATCACCGGCGACCGCAAGCCGTTTGCGACCCATTGGGAAGCACTCAACTGGCTTGAAGCCGCCGGCTTTCGCGTTAATCCGCACCGTGTGCTGTGCTCGTCAATCGCCGAGGTAATCGAATTTTGCAGGGAAATGGAAACGCAGCGCGACGATCTTGATTACGAGATCGACGGGCTGGTGGTGAAAGTGAATTCGACAACCCAGCAGGATGAGTTTGGCGCTACCGCGAAGGCCCCGCGTTGGGCGGTCGCCTACAAATATCCCGCGAGGCAGGCTACAACGAAAGTAGTCTCGATCGTCGTCCAGGTCGGACGAACCGGGGCCCTGACGCCGGTTGCCAATCTCGAGCCGGTACTGCTGGCCGGAACTACTGTTTCGCGGGCCACATTGCACAATGCCGACGAAGTCAAACGTTTGGGAGTTCGCGCGGGCGATTGGGTGTTGATTGAAAAGGGCGGCGAAGTTATCCCGAAAGTTTTGAAGGTGATCAAGTCAAAGCGCACCGGCACAGAGAAGCCTTTTCGAATGCCGCGCAAATGTCCTGTGTGCGGGGGCGAAATTTCCAAAGTCGAAGGCGAAGTCGTGTCGCGTTGCGTGGCTGCGGATTGTCCCGCCCAACTCAAAGGCCGGGTCTTTCACTTTGCTTCGCGCCGGGCAATGCGTATCGAAGGCCTGGGTGAATCACTGGTCGATCAGCTGGTGGCAAAAAAAATGTTGCGCGACTTCGGCGATCTTTATTTACTCACTCTTCAGGATGTTGCCGGACTGGAACGAATGGCTGAAAAGTCGGCCGCTAACCTGCTGGCACAGATTGAAGCCAGCAAGAACCGTGACCTTTCGAACCTGGTTTACGCCCTCGGCATCCGTCATGTTGGCGACCGAACGGCCGGTATACTCGCGCGACACTTTGGCTCCCTGGAAGCCATCGCCAAAGCGACGGTGGAAGAGCTCGACGACATCCCTGAAATCGGGCTCACCGTTGCTCAAAGCGTCCACGACTGGTTTGAGGACTCGGGGAATGTTTCACTCTGCGAACGTCTGCACGCTGCAGGTGTAAGGACGAGCATTGAACGTCAGACTGCAGAGACTTTGGATGACAGATTCGTGAACAAGCAGTTTGTCTTGACCGGCACGTTGGGTTCATTTACGCGGGACGAAGCCCGAGCGTTGATTGAAGCGCGCGGGGGGCGCGTGATGTCCTCAGTCAGCAAGAAGACGGACTATGTGGTTGCTGGTGCAGACGCTGGGTCGAAATTGGAGAAGGCGACGGCACTGGCCGTTGCGGTGCTGGATGAAGCAGCCTTTAAGGTGATGTTGTAGGATAGACTCAACGAGAACTAAATCGGGTTGGCCTTCTTTGGAGATAACTATGGCGATGGCGGAAAGCAGTGGTGAGAACCTGGAATTGCTCTTTACAATTTTTTGTGACGACGTGCGACTCGAGGCCGGCAACAAGCTCTCATTCATGGGCGTCTTTCAAAACATCATGGTGCAACAACTACCCGTGTCACTGATCAAGTTCGCAGTGGTCAATCATTGGCGCGGCCGTGGGACACACCTGTCGGAAGTCAGGATCCTATCGCCGGACCGGCAGCATCCCGTAGTAGTCTCACAGCCGACAAGCTTCGAGATCACTCCCGGAGGATTCGCCGACAACATCAGCTTTTTTGTAAATGTCACTTTTCCCGCACCAGGACAATACTGGGTGCAGACGCTGGTGGATTCCAACCTCTTTGACGAGCAACCGCTAACTGTTTCCGATGGTCGCGAGGCGCGAACTGAAAATGCCTCTGAAGCTGTCAACTGAAATCACGGGCGCGCGTCCCTAGTCGCGCGCCCGCCCCTCAGACAACCCCAGGGTCTTCCCGTTTAGTACTGAATCCCGAGCGATTTGATCTTGGAATTAAGCGTGGTCGGCTTAATCCGCAGAAGCCTGGCAGCCTTCGCCTGAGTGCCCCCGACATGGCTCAGCGCCAACGTAATCAATCCAATTTCGAATTGCTTCACCTCTTCGTTAAAGTCGATACCCTCTTCGAGGTCAAGGCTCTTCAACTGGCCTGACGTCTCCGTGAAAGCATTGTCCCTGGCGAGAGTTTCGGTTTCTCTGAGAAGCGAAAAGGCCAGCTCGACCAGCCGTTGAACCCGATCGCGTACCGGCAGTTCGGCCAGGCGCAGGTGCGCCGCAGTCGTCGGGGGAATTGCTTTCAGAGATGGTCTTTCGACAGGTTCGATGGCCGCAGCATAATCGAGACTCATAGTTGTTCTCCCCTTGGATAGGCTTGAATTGGGGCTCCTATTACGAAAACACCACGACTGACATTCTTGTGGCAAACAAAAAGCGAGCCCGGATGGGCTCGCGATTCGTAAACCAGGTTCTGGTGCGGATGAGAGGACTTGAACCTCCACGATGTTACCACCACAGGCTTCTGAGACCTGCGCGTCTGCCAGTTCCGCCACATCCGCAAAGCGTGGGCTTTGCAATCATTATGCGAATGCCCTTTGAAGGTGTCAAGAAAGCAGTTTTGCAGTAGTGGGTTAGCTTTAGTAACGCAAACTGTTAGTTTGCGATGATTGAATGGCATTCAACGGCCATGCAACAAACAGTTTGCGTTACAAGAACCAAACCAGGCCAATACCCTTTTGCAGTAGTGGCTTAGCTTAAAATGAACCCCTACAGTCTTGAGGTCGAGAGACGATTCACGAGTGTCCGACCCTTCTGGTTTCCTGCAATCCGCGACGGCGCCTTATTAATGCGTCTCTGCGCTGTGATCTGATACTGTGATTGAAGATGGTTAGCGTTGAGAACGACCTCCAAACCAGACTCGACAGTGTCCGCGCCCGGATCGCCGCCTGCGTTCAACGCAGCAATCGGGCCCCTGAAGAAATCACTCTTGTGGCCGTCAGCAAGACGCATCCCCCGCAGCTATTGCGAGAAGCGATTGGAATCGGTGTGACAGATCTGGGAGAGAATCGCGTCCAGGAGGCAGGGCCGAAAATCGCCGAGGTGGGACGAAGCGCGGCGCGTTGGCACTTGATTGGACACCTGCAAACAAACAAGGCCCGAAAGGCAATCAGTCTCTTCGACGTGATTCATTCGCTTGACTCAATCTCTTTGGCTCGACGTCTGGAACAGGCAAGTATCGACGAGGGCCGGGAGGAGTTGCGAGTGCTGATTCAAGTCGACCTCGCTGGCGAGGCGACAAAGTCCGGAATCGTGCCGGAGAAGTTGTTGGACTTGGTCGAAGTGGTAAACGATTGCTCGCGATTGAAATTCGCGGGGCTGATGGTGCTGCCACCCTTTTTCGAAGACCGGGAAAGAGTGCGACCATTTTTCCGTAGACTGAAAGAGCTACGCGATGAGTTACAGCTTAAACGATACTTTGGTGTAGAACGCGGTGAGTTGTCCATGGGCATGACTCACGACTTTGAGGTGGCAATCGAGGAAGGCGCCACGATGTTACGTATCGGCACGGCGATTTTCGGTGAGCACGAAGTGGGCCGGCCGCCGAAATAATCTGAAGCTCCTGACGAATACTATGCTGATCATCGGACGAATTTATCTCTTTGTTAGCTGGGCGGTGACCCTCGCTATTCTCGGAACAATCATCGCGGTGGCCCTGCGTCTGATCGCAAATTATGCCGATCTGAATCCTTTTGGTTGGGCCGCGCAAACGATCCGGCGTCTCACGGATCCTTTGATCGGACCAGTCCGTCGGGCGCTTATGGGATTCGGTGTCGATCCCAAATACGCGCCCCTGGTTACGATTCTGATTGCCATCCTGCTGGGCTGGTTTGTGTTGCAATTGGTTGCGAGCGTGGCGAACACCGTGGCAGGACTGTTGTTGAGTTCACAGAGGGCCGCGCTAATGCCGGCGATCGGTTATGTTCTTTACGGATTGCTCGCTTTCTATTCCTTACTGATCTTCATCCGCATTATTTTCTCCTGGGTGACGGTTAGTTACTCGAATCGCGTAATGCGGTTTCTGATTAATACTACAGAGCCATTTCTCGGGCCGCTGCGTCGCATCGTGCCTCCGCTTGGCAGGTTTGATATCTCACCAATTGTGGGGTTCATCATTCTTTGGCTCTTTCAGGCAGCTATTGCGGGAACGCTCCTCCGTGGCTGGCCGATAATTTTTGTGGCGTAGGTGAGGTGATCAATTACTCGAAGAAGGACGACCGGCTTATATTTTTCGTTCGAGTTGTGCCGCGTGCTTCCCGCAGTGAGATTGTTGGCGAGCAGGACGGTGTTTTGCGTGTGCGCCTCGCCGCTCCGCCAGTAAACGGCGCCGCCAACGAGGAACTTGTGCACTTGCTCGCGCGAACCTTTGACGTTCCGAGAAACGGGGTTGCGATTATTTCCGGGCAAACTTCCAGGCTCAAACGGGTCGCGGTGAACGGCATTGCGCCGGACCGGTTGCTGGCCTTGTCAGGTTAAAGTAAGAGTTAGTTTGACAGCCAGAATGAGGCTGTGGATTATTTGCGGTAATCCACGAACCAGCCGTTAAGGTTCTCAGGCTTGCAGTCCTGATTCGCGCACGATGTCTCGGTTTATGGTGGCAGAGGGAATGGAAGCGAACAAAATCTCACATTACCGGATTCTGGAAAAACTTGGCGCGGGCGGAATGGGCGAGGTGTACCTTGCCGAAGACATGAAGTTGGGAAGAAAGGTTGCACTAAAAATTCTCAGCGAGGAGTTCACCACGAATAGAGACAGGCTGAACCGTTTTGAACAGGAAGCCTCGGCCGCCTCGGCTCTCAACCATCCAAACATACTCACGATTCATGAAGTAGGAGAGGACGGCGGCACACATTTTATCGCCACTGAGTACATCGACGGGAAAACTCTGCGACGGCATATGGCCGGCACTCCGCTCGAACCTTGCGAAATTCTCGATATAGCAGTTCAGGTAGCAAGCGCTCTCGAAGAAGCGCACGGCGCAGGCATCGTTCACCGAGATATCAAACCGGACAATGTAATGATACGGCGTAATTCTCACGTCAAGGTTCTCGATTTCGGTCTGGCCAAACTTACCGAATCGCAGGATCGAACTTCCTCTGACGGAGAAGCTTCGACCAGAGTCCTGGTGCAAACCGACGCTGGTGTGGTGATGGGTACTTCACACTACATGTCACCGGAGCAGACTCGCGGCAAACCTGTCGATGCTCGCAGCGATATTTGGAGCCTGGGCGTGGTGATGTACGAAATGGTGGCGGGTAGGACTCCGTTTGAAGGAGAAACGTCGACCGACGTCATCGTTGCCATCACTCAGAAAGAGGCCCCGCCACTCGGGCGGTTTGCGCCTAACGTCCCGCCGGAACTCGAGTGGATTGTTACCAAAACACTTCGCAAAGATAAGGAAGAACGCTACCAGACAGTGAAGGAACTGCTGACTGACCTGCGGCGGCTGAAGCAAAAGATGGAGTTTGAAGCTGAGCTGGAGCGTTCAGTGTCTCCCGACAGCGTATCCCGGTCCGCAATCACAGCAGCCCCTGCAGTTCCCACAGTGTCAGGCAGCGTTGCGCCTACTGCGGAAAGTACCGCCGCCCACCCTTCCTCGAGCGCCGAATACCTGGTCAGTGAGATCAAACGTCACAAGACCGGCGCAACTCTGATTGGTGCGCTCCTGGTGTTGGCGATAGGCGCCGGGGTCTTCTTCTATTTCAATCGTGCTCAGGCCCTGACCGGCAAAGACACGGTTCTCCTTGCTGACTTCGTAAACACCACAGGCGATCCGGTCTTTGACGGAACTCTAAAACAAGCTCTTGCGGTGCAGCTCGGCCAATCGCCTTTCCTGAATATCTATTCGGATGAGAGAGTCCGTGAAGCGCTGCGGTTTATGGGCCGCTCTCCCGATGAGCGGATTACAAAAGACATCGCGCGTGAGATCTGTCAGCGACAGGGCTTGAAGGCGATGCTTGCCGGATCGGTTTCCAGTCTCGGAAGTCATTACGTAATCACTCTCGAAGCAATAAATGCCCAATCGGGTGAATCGATTGCTCGCGAGCAGGTGGAAGCAGAAAGCAAGGAACAGGTACTGTCGTCGCTCGGCAAGGCTGCGTTGGAATTGCGAGAAAAGCTCGGGGAATCTCTCAGCTCAATTAAGAAGCATGATGTTCCAATCGATCAGGCCACGACCTCCTCGTTAGAAGCTCTTAAGGCCTATGCGATGGGTAATGAAGAGCGCGCCAGGGGTAAGTCGGAAGAGGAAATAAGGTTTTATAAACGCGCCATCGAACTGGATCCGAATTTTGCCATGGCTTACGCACGCGTAGCAGTGTTTCATGGCAATCGCGCCGAGCTGGACGAGGCCCAGCCCTATGCTCAAAAGGCCTTCGACCTGCGCGACAGGGTTAGCGAACGCGAGCGCTTTTACATATCTGAGAAATATTACAACTACGTGCTCGGCGATGCGGACAAGGCAATGGAAGTGCTGCAAACCTGGGCGCGCTTGTACCCAAACGACTTCATACCTCATAACAATCTGGCGCTCAGGTACCAGGAATTTGGGAGATACGAGGAGGCTTTGAAGGAAGCACTCGAAGCTGTTCGCTTGAGCCCCAACAACAGCGCTGCGAGAGATAACCTGATTGGCAGCTTCATCTCTCTGGGCCGCTTTGATGAAGCTGTCGAGGCATTGGAACAATTGAGAGCATTGTATCCGGACGGCGCCTCGGTGCATTTCAACAACTACTATTTAGCATTCATTCGCGGTGACCAGGCGGGCATGGAGCGCGAGGCTCAATGGGCAAAAGGCAAACCGTTGGAAGCGGACTTTATTGCAATGCAAGGATCAGCAGCGGCCGCATCTGGTCAGTTAAAAAAAGCTGAAGAGCTAAGGAAACGCGCATTCGATTCTTTCAAGAGTCAGAATCGGAATGACAATGCCTCGCAAGTCTTAATAGGGCTCGCGTTCAAACAAGCGGCTTTCGGCAAATGCTCCGAGGCTAAAGCCAACGCAGCGACTGCGCTGGGATTGCACAAAGGCAGAATAAGCATCAATGGTGCTGCGACCATTTACGTCGATTGTGGGGACGTTACCCAAAGCCTGGCTTTGTTAGCGGAGTCGTTGAAGCTTTACCCGAAGGACACAATAAGTACTGCCATGTTTGCTCCGGTTATCCGGGCACAAGTTGAGAGGGGCCGTGGCAATTCGGATCAGGCGCTTCAGTTACTCGAATCCGTACGCCGCTACGATCTTGGCTTGATAGTTGGAGCCTACAATAACTATATCCGGGGCTATGCTCTTTTAGAGCTGCGAAGGGGACAGGAGGCAGCTGCGGAGTTTCAAAAGATTATCGACCATCCTGGAGTTGATACGATGTCGGAATTACGTCCCCTCGCACATGTTGGCCTGGCGCGTGCCGCGGCAATCAGCGGCGATGTGGGAAAGAGTCGTACTGCTTATCAGAACTTTTTCGCGTTATGGAAAGACGCGGATGCGGATTTGCCGATCCTGGTCCAGGCCAGGAAAGAATACGAGCAGCTTAAGTAGCGATTCGATTAACGCCGAATTAGCCACAGTAAACACTGATTTGCACGGATAAGAACTTACGAGCTGAAAGAGCGGGAGCGGTCGGTTATTTTTCCTAATCCGTTTATCTAGGTGGCACTTAAGCAGTTTGGGAATGAGGTCAGTACCACCACGCGGTAGCGGGTGGCCCCTTGGATTGGCGATTGGGGATTGCGGATTGGTCGGTAACGAAACAGTCAATTACAAATCGGCAATTTGCAATTGGCAATGTAACGGGCCACCCGCTCCCGCGTGGTGGTACTGACCTCACTCCCAAACCGCCTCAGTACCTATCCAGGTTAATCTGTGGCTAAGCCCTGTGTTATATTTTCAAGACCGCAACACACTGTCTCCTAATTCGGTAAAGGTTCCTGATCAAGATGTCCGGACACTCGAAGTGGCATAGTATTAAGCATAAGAAAGGCGCGCTCGATGCCAAGCGCGGCAAACTCTTCACGAAGTTTATCAAGGAAATTACAGTAGCGGCGCGCTCCGGCGGCGGCGATCCGGATGGAAATGCGCGGCTGCGCAAAGCTATTCTCGACGCTAAAGCCGGCAACATGCCGAACGAAACCATCGACCGTGCCGTGCGCCGCGGTACTGGAGAAGAAGCGGGTGTGAACTACGAAGAGATCACTTACGAAGGTTATGGACCGGGTGGGGTGGCCTTGCTGATCGAATCGGTAACGGACAATCGCAATCGAACGGTAGCGGAAATCCGACATATCTTTTCGAAGAACGGCGGCAATCTGGCAGCAGCAGGCGCCGTGGCCTGGATTTTTGAGAAGAAGGGTTACATCGCGGTGGAGAAGAGCGCAAAGTCGGAAGACGAGTTATTTGAAATCGTAACGGATGCGGGCGCCGAAGACTTACGCGACGATGAAGACAACTTTGAGATCATTACCGCGCCCACGGACTTTGACAGTGTACTCGGCGCTGTTAAAGAAGCCGGTATCGAACCCCAGGTCGCTGAAGTGGAAATGGTTGCCAAGGAATACAAGAAGCTGGAAGGCGCCGAGGCTCGACAAATGGTGAAGTTGATGGAAGCCCTCGAAGATCACGACGATGTGCAAAAAGTGTCGGCTAACTTTGATATCAGCGAAGCCGACATGGCCGCGGCGTGATAGCGGAAGAGAGTAGACAGTAGGCAGTAGGCAGTAGGCAGAAGAAAGCAGAAAGCAGAAAGCAGAAGGCCGAAAGCAGACGACAGAAAGTTGGACAATATGTTAACGCTAATCCGAGGTAAGACCACCTGATAGGTCGATCGAGCAGCTTTTCACGAACTCATTACTCCTTACGAAAGAGGAATAACTGCTGACATCGGGACCGGAGACGGCCTCTTTGTCTACAAGTGTGCGCAGAATAACCCACGTACATTCTTTATCGGCATCGACGCGAATCGTCGTCCCCTGCAAAAGATCTCCGAAAAAATTCACCGCAGGCCAATCAAAGGCGGCCTCCCGAACATTTTGTTCGTACAGGCGCCAGTTGAAAATCTTCCTGCGGAGCTTGAAGGGGTAGCTAATGAAGTGTTGGTTCAGTTTCCCTGGGGCAGCTTGTTGCGAGGCGTTGCGGCGGGGGACGAAATAGTGATGCGAAACCTAAGACGCATTTGTTTACCGACAGCACGCCTTCGAGTGACGATCGGAATTGACCCCGTGAGAGATCGTAACGAATGGGAACGGCTCGAGCTGCCCCGGATCTCTACAGAGTTTGTAAAGACTGTCCTTGGTGCCCGGTATCATGATGCGGGTTTCGAGGTCGTTGAAATCGAAGAGCGGTTGGCCTCCGATCTCACTGAATTTCAGACCTCGTGGGCCAGGCGTCTCCAGTCAAGCTCCCGGCGTTCTGTTATCAGGATTGTCGCACGTCCGTGTCCGACCGAGACCCGCTAGTTTGATAGTCCAACAAGGTGACGAGTGTCGTTGATTGTGGCGACGCGAACAAACCCGTCGTCGCGCAGCTCAAAACGACTGATGCCGCAATTGGAACTGTGAATCCATACAGGCTTCAGTTCCGGCGCATCGAGTGCGCCCATGATGTGCAGTGCCAGAATGCAGATGGTTCCCGTGTGCGTGAAGATTGCGATTCGGCCGCCGCGATGCCGGGCGATTGCCTCGTCAAGTTTACGGGCAGCGCGGTCGAGAGTTTGACGGTAGCTTTCACCACCAAGTAACACATGTTCAAAGTCACGCTGGAGCAACGCCGCATACTGTTCCGGATGTTGGGCGGCGGCTTCCTCGAAAGTTAAGCCCTCCATTACACCAACGCTTCGTTCGCGAAACTCCGCTGCCCGCGTAACCTGCAGTCCAGTTAGTTTTGACAATGGAGCGGCGGTTTCCAGAGAGCGCGCCAGGTCGCTGGCATAAATTGCGGTCAGTTTCTCTGTAGACAATATTTCTGCCGTCGCTTCGGCCTGTTTGCGTCCGCGGGCCGAGAGCGGCGTATCAGTGTGGCCACCAAAACGTCCTTCGGCATTGCCAAGCGACTGACCGTGGCGGATCAGAAAGATTTGGGTAACGGAGGGCATGGGAAGTTCCGAGTTCGAGTTCCGGGTTAAGTCTTGCAGGTTGAAAACTCAGAACCCGGAACCCGAAACTCGAAACGAGGTCAGGCTGCCACAGCTTCTTGTTTGAGCTTCTCTGCCTGGTAGTGATTCACGAGGGCTTGAATGAAGGGATCGAGATTGCCTTCGATTACCAGATCCAACTGGTGCACTGTGAGGCCAATGCGGTGATCGGTGACGCGATTCTCTTTGAAGTTGTAGGTGCGAATTTTTTCGGAACGATCGCCTGAGCCGACCATTGAGCGACGCTCACTCGCGAGGGCCTCGTGCTGTTTCCGTTCCTCCAGCTCCTGAAGCCTGGCGCGCAACACACGCATCGCTTTTTCGCGATTCTTGATCTGCGACTTTTCATCCTGCATCGAGACCACGACATTCGTCGGCAAGTGAGTGATGCGCACAGCCGAGTAAGTCGTATTCACTGACTGGCCACCGGGACCCGATGAGCAGAAGGTGTCAATGCGCAGCTCCTTGGGATCGATTTTCACGTCAACTTCTTCAGCCTCGGGAAGTACGGCCACGGTGATCGCCGAAGTGTGTATCCTCCCGCTGGCTTCGGTCTGCGGCACACGCTGCACGCGGTGCACGCCCGATTCATGCTTGAGTTTTGAATACACCTTTTCGCCTTCGATCAGCGCCACTGCTTCCTTGATGCCGCCAATGCCGGATTCCGAAGCGTCGAGAATCTCAAAGCGCCAGCCTTGACGCTCGGAATAGCGCTGATACATTCGCAGGACTTCGCCGGCAAACAGCGAAGCCTCGTCGCCCCCGGTTCCCGCCCTGATTTCCACGATGACGTTCTTCTCGTCGTTGGGATCCGACGGCACCAGCAGAAGTTTTAGCTCGGTCTCCGTCGCGTCGAGTTTCGCCTGAAGTGATTCCACTTCAACGCGGGCCATCTCGCGCATTTCGTCGTCGTCCGCCGTTTCCAACATCTCGCGCGCACCGGTCATCTCCTCTTTGAGAGAATTCCATGCTCGATACTTCGCCACGATGTCGCCAAGGGTCCGATGTTGTTTAGCCGCTTTGCTGTAGGCAGCATGGTCGGCGAGCAACTCCGGCGACGAAAGTTCCTGCGAGAGTTCTTCGTATCGTTCTTCGATTTGTCTCAGTCGTTCCAACATTTTCTTTTTACTCTGATGCTGTCGGGGTGTCGGTTCACGACAAGGGCTCAAGCGCTGCCTCTCCAGCTTGCGGTTCCAACTTGAGCGATTCCTTTAATGCTTCAATGGCAACTTCAAGCTGCTGGTCGTCGGGCTCCTGGGTAGTGATGTTCTGCAGCCAAACTCCCGGGAGCGTGATCAACTTGAAAAACCAACCGCTCTCCTTGCGGGCGGAAAGACGAATGATCTCGTAGGAGAGGCCGGCAACCAGCGGCATTAGCGCCAGTCGCACCAGGAAATTGAAAAGCAGCGAGTCAAACTTGATCACGGAAAACAAAATGATCGAGACCAGCATTACCACCATCAAGAAGCTGGTGCCACAACGCGGATGTTGACGCGGCTGCGGACGAGCGTTGGCGACGGTTAAAGGCAATCCGGCTTCCCAGGTGAACACAGTCTTGTGCTCAGCTCCGTGATATTGAAACACGCGCCTGATGTCCTTTAGTAATGAAAAACTAAAGATCATGATCAGGAAGAACGTCATACGGATTAACCCGTCGATCAGATTGAAAGAGATGGACGGTCGTACCGGATGAAGATAACTGCGCACAGTCCACCAGGTCTTCAGATACCAGGCCGGGGCCTCTTGCGGTGTCTGCGCGACCACACCTTGTCCGCTGGCGGCATCCGTGGGCGCTTGTGTTGTTGACGCCGTCGCGACGCTCGTAGCCGGCGCCCAGCCCGCCGCGATAAAAAGCGCATTGGTCAACAACAGGGGAGCGGCGACGAAGAGAAGCACATTAAAAATGAGAGCGAAGACAATTGAACCGGCTGCCGCCGCAGTGCCGCCCTTTTTCATTTCGTCTTTGGAACGCTTTTGCGTGGGAACGGGAAACAGACCAGGCATTGCGCCAGTGATTCCGGCGAAGTCGCCCTCGCCTTCAATCACTGCCGGAGTTAGAGCCACCTTTAGTTCCTTTGCCTCGGCTTCGTCCGCCTCAGCAAATGCTTCACTAGCTGAGTAGTTGAGCGCTTTGATACCCAATCCCATTGATTGAATGAGGACCGCGCCACCTCGCAGAACAGGTAGTTTTAGCAGAGGGTACTTGTCGCTCCACTTTGGCAGCCGCGCCGAGATGTTAGTTATCGTGCCGTCGGCCTTGCGTACCGCCACCGCATACGCGTTTGGAGTGCGCATCATCACACCTTCGATGACGGCCTGGCCGCCGACAATCAGATCCCGCTCGTTTGTACTCAAGTTGATTACTCCAGTAGCTCTTAGATACCAGACAGGAATGTCCGTCCTTCAAACAATAACGCCGGCATCGCTTACGTTGGTCGCACGTGCCTGATGCACAAGTAGCGACCGACGACGATCACGCCGGCGTTTATTCCCTGGGACTCGCTAGTGTCGATTCGTGCTCATTAATGGGGTTACTGCGTGGCTGCGGTATTCTCAGCCGTTTTCTTACCGTAGCGTTTGTTGAATCGATCGACGCGCCCGGCTGTATCGATTAGCTTCTGTTTCCCCGTAAAGAACGGATGGCAAGCCGAGCAGATTTCCACGTGCAGGGCGCCCTTTTTGGTCGATCGAGTCTTAAATGTTTCGCCGCACGCACAGGTGACGGTCATCTCTTCATATGCTGGATGAATCTCTGCTTTCATTACTTCTTGTCCTCTTCCTATAGTCAGCAACAGGGTGCTCCCCGCAAACAAGTTATGATAGGTGTCGAACGTGCACATCGTCAAGTTCAACGCGATTTTGTTGAAGAAGTGAACGATTTAAACTCAAAAACAAGCTGGTTGACAGTAGATAAGGCGCATGTTTAAATCCATTTTCGCCGTCCTTTTGTCACTGCATTAACACTTTAGCCTGAAAGCTTTGCGCGGCTTGAATAGCGCCGCGTCGCCTGTCCGCTAAGAGTGTAAGCGCGAGCCGCGAACCAAATGGAAGAAGAGAAAAGCGAGGCCCGACCAGAACCACCTGACCAGCCGGAAGGGGCGAAGCCTGCTGATCGATCCGGGGAGACTAATGATTCCGGTACTCCACCTGCCTCAGCTATTCCTCCCGCGGGCGTACTTGCAGGCGCAGACGAGGAAAAGGCAGCGATGGTCGAGCAGGCCAAGAGTCGCGTCGCTGCCGTCAAAGAGTCGCTTGCCGAAAAGGCTCCATTGGAACCGGCGACCGCCACGAGCGTTCCCAAAGCTCCGGTAAAGAAGAAGGAAGAGGGTCCGAAGCCCACCGATGCGATCAATCACCCGCTCGTAGTCAATCTTAAAGAACAGTTTGGTGATGCTGTTATTGAGGCGGTCGAGTTTATCGGGCAGCTTTCTGTCCGTATCGAAAGGTCGCGGATCGTCGAAGTTTGCGACTTCTTGAAAGGTCATGCGAAAGCGCCGTTCAACTACCTATCTGATCTCACGTGCGTTCACATACCGGATCGCGAAGAAGCGCCCTTTGAAATTGTTTACAACCTCTATTCTATCTCTGCAAATGAACGAGTGCGTTTGAACGTAGCGACCAATGGAGGGGGTGTAGCAAGTGTAACGGGTGTCTGGCCTTCGGCAAACTGGATGGAGCGCGAGGTCTACGACTTATTTGGCGTGGTCTTCAATAATCATCCTGACCTGCGACGACTATTGTTGCCGCCTGACTGGGAGGGACATCCGCTCCGGAAAGATGTCTCGCTGGAGTTTGTGGAGAACAACTGGACCAAACAGCACTTGCCGGAAATGACCGAAGTGCAACAGGAGCAGTTGGAACAAAGACGGGCCTATGGTTTGGAAATTCTTTCCGTGCCGCAGGAACGTATGATGCGCGAGATTCTGCAGAGCGGTAAGGAAGTGATGCCGAAAGATAAGTGAGGAATAATTGCCGATTGGCGATTGCCAATTGCCGATTAGCTTTTCAGGAAACCCTGAGTGAGCTATCGAGTGAAACATGTTTCTGCTTTCAAGGTGAACTCCAACTGATGATCACATAATTGGCAATCGGCAATCGCCAATGAGCAATCTGCCAGATGACTCCGAAAGAAATCGCCGCCCATTATGATGCCAAGGTGTTCGAGTCGCCCCAGGCGGCCAAAGTCGCCGGTTTCATTATGGGCGAGACTGCCGCGCCACGAAATGTTTGGAACAAAGCGAGCGCGGCGCAGGCAATACTCCTTAAACTTGTGGAGCAGAGAGCCAGTGGGACGGCGGCAGAGATTGGTCTGGTAATTGAGCCCTGGAGTGTAACCGGCTGCTATCTTCCGGCGGGTGCAACTCCGGCAGCCGCTTAGGACAAGAGACGAAGAAGAAACAATTGGATGAGAGCGCGAGCTGATCACTCGCTTCAAGAATATGCATCAGGTCGAAATTGCCACAACCCAGGAAACCCTCCTCGACAGCCCCGAGATGGTGCTGAACATGGGCCCGCAGCATCCGTCGACACACGGCGTCTTGCGCGTAATCCTGAAGCTCGACGGGGAAACCGTAATTGATCTTGATTGCGACATCGGATACCTCCACCGCGGAATGGAGAAGATCGCCGAGAATCGAATGTACACGATGATCGCTCCCTATTGGGATCGACTCGATTACATTGCTGCCGTGTCGAATGGATTGGTTTGGGTGGAAACGGTCGAACAGATGATGGGTCTGGCTGTGCCCCCACGCGCCCACTATCTGCGCACGATTCTGACCGAACTCAATCGTATCGCTTCGCATCTGTTGTGGCTGGCCACCCATGCCCTCGACATTGGCGCGGTCACTGTGCTGCTTTGGGCGCTGCGTGAACGCGAAGAGATTCTTAAGATTTTTGAACGTCAGTTTGGCGCTCGTCTCACTTGTCATGCGTGGCGCATTGGCGGTATGCCCAACGACGCTTACGACGACTTTGAAAGCGATGTGCGCCGGTTCGTCAGTAATTTTCCCACGCGCCTCGACGAATATGAGACGGTGCTTTCGGAGAACCGAATCTGGTTGAGTCGTACCGTGGGCATCGGCGTCATTTCAGGGGATGAGGCCATAGCGATTGGGCTCTCAGGTCCGGCATTGCGCGGTTCCGGCGTCGCCTGGGATATACGCAAATCGCGGCCGTATGCCGCCTACGCCGACCTGGATTTCGATGTGCCGCTCGGCGAAAACGGCGATACCTACGATCGCTACCTTGTCAGGCTCGAAGAGATGAGGCAGTCGCGACGGATCATCGATCAAGCGATGGATAATTTACCCGGCGGGCCGGTGAACGCAAAAATCCCGAAGGTGATCAAGCCGCCGGTAGGCGATTACTATCATTCGATTGAGGGACCAAAAGGCGAGATCGGCTGCTATCTCGTTTCCGATGGCTCCGCACAACCCTGGCGCATGCGGGTGCGTCCGCCGTCATTGATTAATTTGCAGGCACTAAAGCAAATGTGTGTCGGTCACCTGGTCGCGGATGTCGTGGCAATCATCGGAACCCTGGATATCGTGCTCGGTGAAATCGATAGATAGTGAACACTCCAGGCGAAAGCCTCGTCATTCAGCGTCATTGTTGATTTGAGTCGAAGACCGGTGCGACCGAGACACGCACACCAGAGAAGCACGTCGACTTGGAACATATGCAAGACCTCTTAGCCCTGTTTGCACCGATCAACTTCATAGATGAATTTCTACTGAAGTTTTTCAGTCCTGAAACGGTCAATAACGTCGTCTGGCCCTTCATCCAGATCGGAGCGGTGGTCACGATCGTGGCTGGGTGGGTCGCTTACGCTACTTACCTCGAACGAAAAATTTCGGCTTTCATGCAGGCTAGACTCGGACCGATGCGTGTCGGTCCCTGGGGACTGCTGCAACCGATTGCCGACGCGATTAAGCTGCTTACTAAAGAGGACTTCATACCGGACAAAGCCGATCGCGGGATCTTTTTTATTGCTCCTTACATTGCCGTGGCGGCAGCGTTCATTGTGATGGCCGTAATCCCTTTTGCCCCGGACTGGGGAGTGATTACTGACCTTAATATCGGTTTACTGTTCGTGCTCGCTGTTTCCAGCGTCGGCGTACTCGCTCTAATTCTCGCGGGCTGGTCGTCTAACTCAAAATACGCATTACTCGGCGGGCTGCGATCGAGTGCGCAAATGGTCTCGTATGAAGTAGCGATGGGGCTATCGCTCGTCGGCGCGCTTATGTTCGGGCGCACGCTTTCGCTTTCGGGAATCGTCAACGCACAGGCTTTTGACTCGGTTTGGTTTCTCGTCTACCAGCCGGCTGGTTTCCTGATCTTTCTGGTGAGCGGAATCGCAGAAAACAATAGAGCGCCTTTTGATCTTCCGGAGGCGGAGTCGGAGTTGGTTGCAGGTTTCCACACAGAGTATTCCGGGATGAGGTGGTCGTTGTTCTTCATGGCTGAGTATGCAGCGATGGTGGTTGTGTCCGCGATTGCGGTGACAGTCTACCTGGGAGGCTGGTATTTCCCATTTGTGTATCGCCTAACCGAAGCGAATGGGCATCACAACCTCTATGTTATAGTCAGCCTACTGATCTTTGTGGCGAAACTGCTGGCCGTTCTTTATCTCTATTTCTGGTTACGCTGGACGTTGCCGCGTTTTCGTTACGATCAATTGATGGACATCGGCTGGAAGTGGCTGATTCCCTCGGCGCTGATAAATATAGGACTCTCGGCGTTTGCGATTTTTCTCGTGCAGGCGCTCGACGGTTGGCGCGGCTTTAAGATGATTGACGCAATGACGCCGGGATTGAATCTGACCGCGACCGGAAAAGCAGTGATGATCGCCATGGGTTTAATTGGCCTGGCGATCACCGGTGGCTTGTTAGCGAAGATTAACTGGCGCTCGCGCGATTTCAACTTGAGGGTTCAGCGCCGAAACATCCGGCTCGTCAACCTGCCCAAGGGGAAGCCCGCCGTTCCGGTTACGGAAACGGCAGGCAACGAGAGCTAGAATTCGGCTATAGATCTTTGTACTTTGGTCTTTGGTCTTTGTTTGTGTAATGGACGTTGAACCAAGACCACGGACGCTTTGAACCGGGCAAAAGAGATTCAAGAGCGGGAACGGAACAAAGTACAAAGTACAAAGAACAAAGAACGAAGAACAAAATCAAAGGCCACTACGAGAAAAATGCCTTTAGTAAAAATTCCTAAAATAAGGTTCGTCGACAAGCTGAAGCGCTTTTTCATGGCCGACCTGCTAAAGGGTTTGAGCCTGACGCTCAAGTACAACATCGGCGCCTTCACTGATAAGGATTCAGTTGCCGGCAAGGGCATCTATACCGAACAGTATCCCAAGGTGCGTCCTGACGTCGCGCCCCGTTTCCATGGCGCGCCGCGTTTGAACATGGATCCTGAAACACACGACACGCTCTGCATCGCCTGTAACCTTTGCGCGATCGCGTGTCCGGAAGACTGCATTGATGTGCTGGCGATGGATGTCGAGATAATGGTTGCCGGCAAGGCGCGCAAGAAAAAAGTGCTTGACGAGTTTATCTTCGATACGTCGCGTTGCATGTTTTGCGCCTTGTGTCAGGAAGCCTGTCCGACTTCCTGCCTGGAGTTGACGCAGGATTTCGAACTTGCGACCTATTCACGCGCGGGGTTTGTCTGGAATCGCGAGATGCTCGAGCAGGGACGCGAGACGGTGAAATATACGAGATAATTGGCGATTGCCAATTGCCAATTGCCGATTTCGTTACATTTATAGAGATCACATGGTCACCTCACGCCATGAATGATGAAGACTTAAAGATACGCACCAAGCAGTTTGCCTTGAGAATTCTGAAGCTTGCTGCGGCCTTACCCAATACGATTGAGGGTAGAGCGATCAGAAACCAGCTGGTGCGAGCAGGGACTTCTGTGGCGGCTAATTACCGTGCAGCTTGTCGTGGCCGATCGAAAGCTGAGTTCATTGCGAAGATTGGCGTGGTGGAAGAAGAATCAGATGAGAGCGCGTTTTGGTTAGAGTTGATTATCGACGCAGCTCTGCTACGTGAGAACTGTGTTAGACCCTTGCTCCATGAGGCCACTGAGTTAACCCGGATAATGGCACGATCTCGCATATCGGCTTCAGCTAGAGTTCGTCAAAATCGGCAATTGGAAATGAACAAACATCGGCAATCGGCAATTGGCAATCGGCAATGACTCTCTCCGGTTGGGAAGCAGTCTTCTTCTGGGTTTTCTCCATCGCGGCCATCTTCGCGGCCCTTTTGACCGTGATGGCCCGTAACGCCGTTCACAGCGCCCTCTTTCTGATTTCCTCGCTGCTCTCAGTTGCTGCCCTGTTTGTGCTGCTGGGCGCAGAGTTCATCGCGGGCGTTCAGATCCTTGTTTACGTGGGCGGCGTGATGGTCTTGTTCCTTTTTGTCATCATGCTTGTGAACGTGGGCGCCGAAGAAAGGGGCGGATCGCGAATTCTCAACAAGCCGCGCCAGGTTACAACCAGTATGATTTTCTGTCTGCTACTTGTGTTAGGCCTGCTCTTCGCCATCAATGTCGGCTATCGCGGGCTGCAGAAGAGAGATGAAGCACTCATTGGGGCGGCTCAGGGAGTGCGCCAAACTCAGAACCAGACTCTGGAGCGCGGTGCGACCGGCACAAGCCGAATTACGTCCGACACCCAGCGAGTGGGAAACAGTCTCTATCGTTTCGCTTCGCTGCCTTTTGAAATCGCGAGCGTGCTTCTACTAGTGGCGATCATTGGGTCTGTCATGCTGGCTCGAACGCTGAAACAAGAAGCCGCTGTCGACGACCTTGCTCCCGAAGTGCTTACGGCCGAAGCGGCACGCGATCCGAAGTTGGCGGAAACTCTTCATGAGCCGGAACAGAGACGTTATTAAACGGGACGAAATCTTATGCTGACCTTCTTCGCACCGGCGTTAGCTCTGTTGTTCCAGGAGGCCACGAGCGGCCGCGTTGACATGATGCTGCGCAGCGTGAAGAACCCGGACCTCTCCAAGTTTCTGGTGATCGGGGCGCTGCTTTTCGTGATCGGTGTCGGCGGGGTCCTCACGCGGCGCAATATTATCGTCATCTTCATGTCGATCGAGTTGATCCTCAACGCGGCAAATCTCAACTTCATCGCTTTCTCACGCTATCTGCAAGATACGGGAAACATGGGCGCCGTAGCCGGTCAGGTTTTCACTGTCTTCGTGATTGTCGTTGCTGCTGCCGAGGCAGCGATCGGGCTGGGAATCGTGATTGCGCTGTATCGCAATAAGGAAACGATTTGGATTGATGAGATTGATCTTCTGAAATGGTAGTCCAAAGTCCAATGTCCAAAGTCCAAAGCCAATTGGGTGCGCGGACGTTGGACGTTGGACGTTGGATTTCGGACTAATGCATCGCTACATCTGGCTCATCCCGCTTCTGCCTCTGGCCGGCGCCGCCATCAACGGGCTACTCGGTCGAAAACTTCGTTTTTCTGAGAAGCTGATTGGCGGGATTGCCGTCGGTTCAATTGCGCTATCGTTTATCCTCAGTGTTGCCGCGGTCTATTCCTACGGTTTTAGTTCTCACAGCATCTGGCCCAAACCTTACGTCACGAGCGAAGACGGCGCGTTTAGCTTTACCTGGATACCCGGAGGTGCGGTCCGCATTACTGCGGGATCTGCCGAGCGTTCCCAGACCGCGGCTGAGGAAGCTGGACGAAGGTGGGCCGAGTTGCCGCCAGAAACCCGTGGTGAGGCTCCAGCCGTGCTTGATACTGAAGCTCCGCGCAGTTCACTACTTAACGTCGAATGGAGCTATCAGCTCGATGCCCTGTCATCGATCTTCATGCTGATAGTAACTGGCGTCGGACTCTGTATCTTCGTCTTCGCTACCGGCTACATGCATGGCGACCTGGGGTTCTATCGCTTCTTCGCCTACATGGGCCTGTTCATGTTTTCCATGCTCGTGCTCGTGATGGGTTCAAACTTCCTGATGATGTTTGTCGGTTGGGAAGGTGTGGGTCTCTGCTCCTACCTGCTGATCGGTTATTACTTCAGCCGCAAGGAAGCCGGCGACGCCTCACGTAAGGCCTTTATCACTAACCGCATCGGCGACTTTGGTTTTGCTTTGGCCATCTTTGGCGTGATCGCGACTTTCGGAACCACTCAGTACGCCGACGTCTTTGCTCAGGCGAAAACTTACCCGCTGGAAGTGATCGGTCACTGGGGCATCCTCTCCTGGATTGCGCTCGGCCTCTTTATTGGCGCTTGCGGCAAGTCGGCGCAGCTTCCACTTCACGTTTGGCTGCCAGACGCTATGGCCGGACCCACGCCCGTCTCGGCGCTGATCCATGCCGCGACTATGGTAACTGCCGGTCTGTACATGGTCACGCGCACCAACGTTATCTTTCAGCACTCAAGAACAATGATGCTCGTGGTCGCTTTGGTCGGCGCCGCAACTGCGATCTTCGCTGCGACCATTGCCATCACGCAAAACGACATTAAGAAGGTCCTTGCTTACTCAACAGTTTCGCAGTTGGGTTTTATGTTTATGGCTTGCGGTGTCGGGGCCTTCGTGATCGGCATCTTTCACGTGATGACTCACGCGTTTTTCAAAGCGCTGATGTTTCTCGGCGCCGGGAGCGTGATTCACGGAATGCATCACGAACAGGACCTGCGACGGATGGGCGGCTTGAAGAAGTATATGCCGTACACCTATCTGACCTTCGTCGCCGGCTGGCTGGCAATCTGCGGCATCATTCCGTTCAGCGGCTTCTGGTCGAAGGATGAAATCCTTTGGAATGCAGCATCAACTTCCGTCATTCCTGCTCATTACGGCGCGCTCGTTTGGATCGTGGGAACTATTGCTGCGACCTGCACCGCGTTCTATATGACGCGACTCATGGCGCTGACTTTCTGGGGTAAGGAAAAATTTCTTAACAGTCATCTGCATACGCCGGGGCACGAAGTGCATGATGACCATGAGACACCCGCACATCACGCACATGTTCCTCATGAATCGCCCCCCTCAATGTGGGTACCCCTTGCAGTGTTGGCCGTCTTAGCAACCGTCGGTGGCCTCGTTGGTATAGGTCCAGCTTTTAAGTCCCTGACTGGAAGCGAACATCCGGGCGGACGTTTGAATATTGTTACCTTCCTCGATCCCGTCATTTGGAATGTCGACACAGGCGAGTTTGGTAAGCATGCCGAAACGGCGAACGACCATGGCGGGGAAGTGGCGGGCGCTTCATCCTCGGCAACGACAGAACACACGACCACTCAACCAGAGTCAGGGACGTTGGCACACGCTCCTGGTTATGAATCACCCACTTTGGCTCACAGAGCAGAAGGGGCGTTGGGCAGTCATACCGCGGCGGAGTGGTTATTCATTGTGATCTCACTCGTCGTCGCTGCCATCGGCATCGCACTTGGCTGGTTGTTCTATGTCCGGAATCCGCGGCTTCCGGACGTTTGGGCGCGCCGGCTCAAACCGCTCTATGAAGCAAGCTACAACAAATACTGGGTAGACGAATTCTACGGCTGGGCTGGCACCCGCCGGGTAATGGATGCTGCGCGGGCAGTCTACGCCTTCGACTCCAGGGTAATTGACGGCGCAGTGAACGGCAGCGCCTGGCTAACCCGCTTGTCGAGCAGGATAGCTGGAGGTATGGACAGGTATCTTGTGGATGGTCTGGTAAACGCGATTGCCGCTTTTATTATGCGCTTAATGTCGCCTTTGCTTCGCGCGGCACAGACAGGATTTACACAGAACTACGCACTCGTAATGGTTTTGGGTTTGGTGGCCGCTGTGGCGCTGTTCTTTGCCGGCGATATCCTGAGTGCGGTCAAAAACATTTTTGCGTTCGGAATCTGAAAATTGCCAATTGCCAATTGGCGATTGCCGATTTTTTGGAGTCGAGTTTACCCATGATGATCTACGGACAGCATTGAACGATTGTTGAAGAAGGGTTACGAATTACTGAATATGATCGCCGTTGAAAATCGGCAATCGGCATTTGGCAATCGGCAATCAAAAACTAGCAGCTGAGCACTGCCGCATCTCATTATGAAAAGCTATATTCTCTCCATCGTCACATGGTTGCCTGCGGTCGGCGCCATCATCATTCTCGCGCTCTTCAAAAAGAACCAGGCGAGCCTGATCAAGAAATTCGCCACGGCCTGGTTTGGACTGGCATTCATTGTCTCGTTGCTGTTGATGGGTTACGACCGGGCGCGTGGCGGAATGCAGTTCCTTGAGGATCACCAGTGGATTCCCGTGATCGGTGCGCGATATCAAATGGGCGCGGATGGAGTTGCTGTCCTGCTCATCGTTCTCACTACCTTGCTGGGCGTAATCGCCGCTCTATCTTCGTGGAAGTATATCGAGAAGCGCGAAAAGGAATATTACGTGCTGCTGCTCCTGTTGCAGACGGCAGTCGTTGGTGTCTTCGCTTCGATGGATCTTTTCCTGTTCTATCTCTTCTTCGAAGTCTCACTCGTGCCGATGTACTTCCTGATTGGCATCTGGGGCGGCGAGAACCGTTTATATGCCGCGATCAAGTTCTTTCTCTACACGCTTGTCGGTTCGGTCGTGATGCTACTTGGTGTTCTGAAGATGTATTTTCTAACCCAGGACACGGCGCTCACGTCGCAGATAACTCAAGGCACGCTCAATCTACTCGCCGGCAATCAGGAAGCCGCCGCCATGGTGGCGAATAGTGTTCAGGCGGCTGCCGCCAACGGGACGGGCACCTTTAACATGCTCTACATGCAGGCCCTCGGCTCGGTAATGCCGATGGGGACGATGCAGGTGCTGCTGTTCTTTGCCTTTGCCCTCGGCTTCGCAATCAAGGTTCCTATGTTTCCGTTTCACACGTGGCTGCCCGATGCTCACGTTGAAGCTCCAACAGCCGGATCGGTCATCCTTGCCGGCATTCTGCTCAAACTCGGCACCTATGGTTTCTTCCGCTTCAATCTGCCGATGTTTCCGGCAGCGTCCGGCGATGAAAGCTATTTTGGCTCGTTTGGCGTACGTAGCGTCATGATCTTTCTGGCGATTGTCGGCATTATCTACGGCGCCCTCGCCGCGATGTACTTCGTGGTGAAGAAAGATGGCGACGTCAAAAAGCTGGTCGCCTACTCGTCGGTTTCATCGATGGGAATCGTGATGCTCGGACTCTTTGCGTTGAACCCCAACGGAGTGAACGGCGCCGTTTTGCACATGATTAATCACGGCATCTATTCGGCTGCGCTCTTTCTGCTCGTCGGAATCATTTACGAGAGGCGACATACTCGGATCGTTGCCGAGTTTGGCGGCCTCTCGCACGTGATGCCGGGATACGCTGCAGTTTTTCTGTCAATGGTAATGACTGCGATTGGCCTTCCGTTGTTGTGCGTATTCATTTCCGAGTTTCTCGCATTACGCGGAGCATTTGAAGCTAACCCGTGGTGGGCAGCATGGGGCGCGCTGGGCATTATCCTGAATGCCGGTTACATGCTCTGGCTTTATCAACGCATGTTCTTCGGCAACATCGACAACCCTAAGAATGAAAAGCTGACAGACCTGAGCGGACGCGAATGGCTTTACATGACACCGCTGGTAATTATGTCCCTCTGGATCGGTGTGTATCCCAAAACTTTTGTTGATTACATTCAGCAACCCGTTAACGCCGTAGTGAAACATGTAAGACCGAATTATCCGATGCCGGGAATCCCGGCCGCAGCCCCAGCGCAGCACCAGGCGGCGAAGTAAGGATGAGGGATGAAGGATGAAGGATGAAGGATGAAGGATGAGTAAGTTCTTATCTATCCCGTCGGCAACTTCGAACAAATTGGCTGAGTAAATCAGTAAAGCTCGGCTTCCGGCTAAGCTGGGGAATCAACAAGCGGGGAATCAACGAGCGGGCTCATGAGTAAGCCAGGCTGATAAATTAGATATGAACATGTTTCCATTACTTTCCATGATTCTTACTCATCCTTCATCCCTCATCCCTCATCCCTTGGCTCTCATCCCTCATCCTTTATTCGCCCTCCTCCAGGCAAACACCACAGCGTTATTCAACGTTAACGATCTTCTGTTGATCGCTCCCGAGCTAATCCTGACGGTATGCGCCTGCGTGGCCCTCGTTATGGAGGTCATTCTGCCTTATCGCAAGAGTAAGGTTACGGCTTACTTTGCCCTCGTCGGCATTGCCCTCGCTGCCGTATCGCTTGGTCTGCAATGGTGGTCATTGCGCGACTCGTTGCCGTTCGATGGTTTTTACGGCATGGTGCGCATCGATGGCTTTGCCTTCCTCTTCAAAACGATCTTCCTGACAGCCGCCGCACTCGCTATCGCTATCTCTACCCGTTATCTCGACATCGAAGGTGAACAGCATGGCGAGTACTACGCGCTCGTGCTCTTTGCCACGGTCGGCATGATGTTTCTGGGCTGTGGCTACGACCTCATCACACTCTTCATCAGCCTCGAGCTTATGGCGTTGACTTTCTATGTGCTGGTCGCCTTCACGAAACGCGAAAAGCGTTCGAACGAGGCGGCGATGAAATACTTTCTTCTCGGGGCGTTCTCGTCCGGCGTCCTGCTGTATGGCATGTCTCTGCTGTACGGAATCGCCGGCTCGACAAACATCGGCGAGATTGGGCGCAGCGTTGGTCAGATTGTAGGTTCCATGCAGGAGAGTACAGACGCGGCCGGAGGCCTGGCGACGCTTCGTCCGATGTTGTTACTGGGGATGATCGCCCTCGCGGCCGGTTTGTTTTTTAAAATTGCAGCCGTGCCGTTTCACATGTGGGCGCCGGATGCCTATGAAGGTGCGCCCACCTCTGTCACCGCCTTCCTTTCAACCGGATCAAAGGCAGCGAGCTTCGCCCTCTTCGCGCGAATTTTCCTCGAAGCGCTGCTGGCAATGCGTGTTGATTGGGCTCCTCTACTCGGACTTGTTGCGGCAATCACGATCATGGTCGGCAACTGGGCGGCCGTCACCCAGGAAAACTCGAAGCGGCTGCTGGCGTATTCATCGATCTCGAACGCCGGCTACTTACTCCTGGGACTCGTGGCCGGAAACGCTTACGGCTACATCGGACTGCTGATCTATCTGTTTGTCTACACGCTCATGAATATGGGCGCATTCGGAATCATCATTAGTCTGCGTCGCCGCGGCATCATCGGTGACAACGTTGATGACATGACCGGTCTGGCGCACAAGGCCCCCGGAATGGCAGCGATGATGGCTATCTTCATGCTCTCGCTTGGGGGTTTGCCGATGACGGGTGGTTTTATCGGCAAGTACTTTCTCTTTGGCGGTTTGCTGCAACGTGGTCAGGCTGACGGCAAGAACTGGTATTACTGGCTGGCGATTTGGGCGATCATCAATACGGTGGTTTCGTTTTACTATTACATCCGCTTCATCAAGGTGATGTATCTCGAAGATCAAATCGCGGATGACAAGCCGTTGGAACTCTCGCCTGCTCTGCGCACCGCACTCGTGGCGTCACTTGTCGGCATCATCTTTATCGGCATTTACCCTCAACCCTTTATCAGTATCGCGCAGCAATTGTTGTCGCCTTGAGTCGTCTCGCGGTACTCAATGGTTAACTTCGAATACCAGACCACCACTTCTAACGAGGAGAGGAACCCGATGAAAGTCCGGCAGACACGCTTGTCGCTTGTTCTCATCGTCATTAACGACCCACGGAAGGTGAAAGCACATACATGCTAGTGCGCAAGCTAATTGTGTTGAAGCGCTCTCTTCGTTCTGCAATGGACGCAGTTGACGACTAAGCGGTATCCTGAAGCTCAATGAGAACTCAGTCTCACCTGGAGAAACAGCGCCGTACTTCTCGACTGGCCATCTCGTCGAGTGTTTCACCGTCAGCTCAGCTTTATGAAATTCATCATACGGACGCTTTTGAATGGTTGAAAAATCGGGCGATGGATTCTATTGAAGCCGTCGTGACTGATCCACCCTATGGCCTAATTGAATACTCCGATAAGGAACTCGGCAAGTTGAAGAACGGAAAAGGCGGAGTTTGGCGGTTACCTCCTGCATTTGATGGAAGCAAACGTATGCCGTTACCACGTTTCACGGTGCTCACTGCGTCAGATCAAAAATCTTTACGGGACTTTTCTTATCGTTTGGCAACACTGCTGAAATGCGTGCTAGTTCCGGGAGGCCATGTATTTATTGCGACGAACCCGCTAATCTCCCACCTGGTTTATGAGAATTTTATTAAGGCTGGGTTCGAGAAAAGAGCCGAGATTATCCGAACCGTCTTTACCCTGCGAGGTGGAGACCGTCCCAAGAATGCTCATGACGAGTTCCCGGACGTTTCGGTTATGCCCAAATCATGCTGGGAGCCTTGGGGCCTCTTCCGCAAACCCTGCGAAGGACGAGTGCAGGACAACCTGAGAAAATGGAAGACTGGTGGCCTAAGACGGATTTCTTCAGAGGAGCCCTTTAAGGATCTTATACTCTCGTCGCCGGCAAGAAAGCGGGAACGTGAAATTGCCCCTCATCCCTCTTTGAAGCCGCAGAACTTTCTCAGAAAAATTGTGCGGGCCTCTTTGCCGCTAGGGGAGGGAACTATACTGGATCCCTTTATGGGTTCGGGCTCCACGATCGCGGCCGCTCAGGCATGCGGATTATTCAGTCTTGGTCTTGAAGTGCGGAAGGAGTACTTCGCGATGGCGGAGGGAGCAATTCCTAAACTTGCCGCAATCACTGTCTAGAACATCATGGTTAGAAAGGATGACTTTAACCGCGATGTACCGCTCCCGCCTGGTCTGACAGTTGCCGCTATTCAAAAAGCAATCGACTACATTGAGAAGGGTTTGGCGGAGTTAGTCGAGATCTATCTGGAGCAAGCTAATGTCTTTAGCGCTATCGTCGGAATCTACGGAGTAAAAGCCCTCGATGCTACAAGTGTTCATGAAAAGCACAGGCACTTGGATTTGGCTCAGCAGCGCTTTCCCGATCTGCGTAAGAAGGGGAGTGGTTCGAATCCTGGTCCGATGGTCTCGCTTGAATCCAAAGGGAGCAAACGGCCGTGGGCTCTCCAGTCGCATTACGATCACTCGGGCTGGTACATCGTCTGGAGATACTTGGTTGATCCAACCATGTCATTGGAAACCGGAAAGCCTGTAATCATTTTTCGGGTAGACGTAGTTTTTCTTACTAAGGAGGATTGGAAGTACGAGGCCAGCACCGCCGGCGTCGGTGGAGGAGGCCGAACTCACACATTTGGAATAAAGAACGCTGCTGCAAAGCTCAAGGGCAAAGCAGTTTATCAGCGCAAAGATGTGAGATTGATTGGCGGAAAAGCAGTTCCGGCGAATGGAGATTAAAAACTCCGGATCGTATGTGGGCCTTCTATTTCTTCGCCGCAATAGTCATCTGGCTGGGCATTCTCTCCCTTCGCAGCGGTTTTCGTTTTTCAGCATACGTCCGATCCCAGCTCGCCCAACCGCTTGCTGACTTCACTCCGTTCGCCTCCGTTATCGCTCCCTGTCGCGGGCTGGAGCAAAATCTCGCGGAGAACCTGGCCGCACTCTTCAAACAGTCTTATCCGGCTTATGAAGTTGTTTTCGTTACTGACAACGAAAAGGATCCTGCGCTCAGAATAATAAGAGGCCTGATCGAAGCTCAGGAAACGTTTCAGCGAATTCCCACTCGTGTGGTAATTGCGGGCAAGTCAGGTGACTGTGGTCAGAAGGTGCACAACCTCCGCGCCGCTGTGGGAGCGATTGATTCGCGCAGCGAGGCCCTGGTTTTCGTCGACTCCGATGCGCGACCGCAAGCGATCTGGCTGCGCTCACTGGTAGCTCCCCTGGGCGACGCGCAACTGGGCGCCGCGACGGGCTATCGCTGGTTCAGTCCTTTCAACGGCGGATTGTCGTCTCACCTGCGTTCCGTTTGGAACGGCTCCATCGCTTCGGCGCTGGGCGAGAAGCGCGAAAGCAACTTCTGCTGGGGCGGGTCAACGGCCATCCGTCGCGAGACGTTTGAGAGACTCCAGATCCGAGAACGTTGGCGCGGCAGCGTGTCGGATGATTTCACGATGACGCGTGTCCTGGGCGAAGCAAATCTGCCCATTCATTTTGTGCCGGCATGTCTGGTGGTGTCGTCTGGCGATTGCGGTTTTGGTGAGTTGCTGGAATTTACCAATCGTCAGCTAAAGATCACTCGCGTCTACGCATCTCATCTGTGGAGACCCGTCTTACTAGGAAGCCTTTTGTTTTGTCTCGTGTTTTTTGGCGGCATCGCGCTGGTCATCACGCTCGCAATCCAGGGGCGGTCGTTTGCGATCCCGCTCGCGCTTATAGCTGTCATCTTTTTGTTGGGGGCAGGGAAGGCGCTGGTGCGTTTCCGCGCGGTGGCTGCTGCTTTGGCCAGCGATGCCTCATATCGGAGGAAAGACCTGCTGGCCCACCTGCTGCTTTGGCCCTTTAGTTCAGCGCTCTACCTGTACAACGCCCTGGCCGCGGCGTTCTCGCGGCGCATTCAATGGCGCGGCATAACCTACGAATTGAAATCACCAACTGAAGCTGTCATCATCGAACGCAAATAGATGCCCAACCAAGTCGTGCAATTTGTGCAGCTCTTACGTTCAAGTAAGCGTGAAAAGCGCCTGGGCACAGTGATTCTCTTTGTGACCTCACGCTGCAACGCCTTCTGCAAGACCTGTTTCTATCATGAAGAGCTGAATCATCCCGGCGACCTCACTTTCGCGCAACTCGAGAAGGTTTCGCGCACCATGCCGCCGATCACGGATCTCTGGCTCTCGGGTGGCGAGCCAACACTGCGACGCGATGCGTCAGAAATAATCGACACGTTTGTGAAGGTCAACGGCGTCGAGCGGGTAATCATACCCACCAACGCGCTGATCAAGACTCGCGTTTATGAGATTGTCGACCGCGCGCTAACCCATCATCCTGATCTGAATCTCTATCTCAATATTGCTCTCGATGGATATGGCGAAACTCATGATCGCATCCGTGGCGTGCCCGGAAACTGGGGAAAAGCTCTGGACTGTATTGAATCGCTTTACCCATTGAAGACGAAATATAGGGATCGGTTCCGGCTGAACGTTAACACTGTAGTCTGCGCGGAAAACTACACCGAGATTGAAAAGCTCGCTGAATACATGTGGAAAAATTTTCAACTGGATGGCCAGTATTTCAATATCGTGCGAGGCGAGACGCTGGTAGGCGACGAGATCAAGCAAGTACCACCTGAGTCACTGCCTGGAATGTATAAGTTCGTTTCGAAACTCACCAAGCGTTACGGCGATCGGATGTTTGCGGACGACGATGCTGGCAAGCGGTTCATCAAGAATGTCGCCTACGTCGGCGCGATTACAACTCACTATCGCACCCAACACGCAAACTTTGGCCAATCGACTCCGTGGCCTTTTCCCTGTACTGCCGGCGAGACTACCGCCGTGATCGATTACAACGGCGACGTGCGCGCCTGTGAATTACGCGAAAAATTCGCGACGTTGGCGGACTACGATTACGACTTTGGCGCGCTCTGGGCGGGCCAGGGACGAGCATCCGAATTGAATGCAATCGATGGCGGCAAGGCTTGCTGGTGTACGCACGTGTGCTTCATACACGACTCGATGCGTCATTCACGGCGGGCGCTGCTGTATGAGTTGCCGAAGAACTTTGTGACGCGAGGTAGTTGGTAGGTTTGGAGTAATGGCAAGCCGCGACGACCAGGAAGCCAACCGGAAGAGCGGTCTCGCTTATGCTGCCGCGCTGAGCTTGTTTGCTTCGGTCGTGGCGCTTTGCGGTGTAGGTTGGGCGTTGGATCGCTGGTTGGGAACCGCACCATGGTTGTTGGTGGCTGGTGTGGTGCTGGGAGCCATCGTCGGTTTCTATCAGTTCATTCGTTTGACATCAAAGCTGTCGTGAGAGGAGAGCTGCCTTGCTGAGTGTTGTAGGGTGTCCCATCTGTGGGCACTCCTTCTAATGATACCGGGGCGCCCACGGAGCGACGCCCCTACAGTTTATTCAGAGTAGGACATCCCCTTGATTTGGTCCCTGCCTCGACAACTTAATGTTTGCCCGTGTAAAATCACCCACTTCGTGCATGGATAGGATCCCAAACAATGTAGGAGTGGCCGCGTCTTCAAGGCCGGCAAACAATGGCGTTGACACGCGCGTACTGCGTACGATGACATTGGCTGTGGCCCTCGCAGTCATTATCAGTGCGCCTTTTGCGCCCTGGCGGGTAACGACCGGCCTTCTTCTGGGAGGCTTGCTTTCGCTACTAAATCACCAGTGGATGCGAACATCGATCTCGGCAACTTTTGCTGGCGCCCTGGGTGCAGGAACCAAGCCGCAATTCACCTCGGTCAAATATATTCTCAGATACTTCGTTGTTGCGGCCGCGGTGCTCGTAGCCTACAAGCTGGGCATTGTTTCAGTGCCCGCGACAATTGCCGGTTTGTGCAGCTTCGTGGTCGCCTTGTTCGTCGAGGCCTTTAGGGAGTTCTATTTCGCAATCATTCATCGAGAGGAAATCAGTTAATGTTCTGGTTGTTTGAGACTGCTAAGGCCGCTGAGCACGGTGAGAAAGCTCATGAGGCCGCTCATCACACGCCAATAATAGTTGAATTGGTGAATCACTACTTCGGACAAGCGGCGTACGACTTCGAGATGAAGTATACCCACAAGGCTTGGACGTGGTTTTTTGCCAAGTTTCACACGACGCCCGAAGCAGTGTTTGGGCCGTACACGCCTGAGACCGCTATCCCCTGGTACACAGTGATGTTTGTGATCGCGTGCATCCTTAGCGTGATCATTATCTGGATTCTCAAAGGAAGACTTTCGACGGAAGATCCGGGTCCCGGACAGCAAACACTGGAAGTCTCGGTACTGGCAGTGCGTAGCATGATTGCAGACATCATCGGGCCGCACGGATTGAAATATTTTCCGGTGGTCATGACGTTTGCCGTCCTGATTTTGGTTTCCAATCTCATGGGACTATTTCCGCTGTTCATGTCTCCCACGGCGGCTGTAAGCGTCACGTTCGCGCTCGGTATCACGTCGTTTGTTTATTACAACTACATCGGTATCAAAGAAAACGGGATCATTTCCCACCTGAAGCATCTTGCTGGGCCAATCTGGTGGATCTCTTGGCTAATTTTTCCGATTGAGTTGATTAGCAACTTCATTCGTCCTTTTTCGCTAGGCATTCGTCTGTTTGGCAATTTGTTTGCCGATGAAAAGGTAGTTGTGACCGTTTCCGGCCTTGCTCCGCCGTGGACCTGGATAGCCCCGTTGCTATTAATGCCCCTGAGCGTTTTTGTGGCCTTCATTCAGACTTTCGTATTCGTTCTCCTTTCGCAGCTTTATCTGAGCGAGGTTTCGCATCCGCCACACGAAGAGCATGCCAGCCACGGCGAAACCAGTGGGGATCATGATGCCGCGCCGGTTGAGGCCCTTGCGGCGTCTTAATTTAAGAGCAGCTATAGAAGGCCGCGCGTTTCGAGCGATGCAGGCAACGCGTCTGCGCACGTTGACGTGCAATGATTCCTGAACCGTTAACCGAAAGAGCCAGAGCAACACCCGCGGATTACCGCTTCGTTTTGTGAAGGAAGAGTGTCTGTCTCGCAGGAGCGCCGTTGTAAGAGGGGCGGTGGATACCGGATACAGGCGAAATAATACAAACCCCGTAGAGCTTCGGTTCTCAGGTTACTACTGATTCTGAACCAGATTCAGAAGGAGACAAAAACAAGATGTGGAGACTGAACAGACTTTTGTTCGTGGTCGGGGTCATATTAATGGCTTCGATGCCGGTTTTGGCGCAGGCGCCTGAAGTGGCTGGGGCTGGTGATGGCGGCGCCGGTTTGAAAGCTATCGCTGCCGGTATCGGTTTCGCCATTGCGGTATTTGGCGGCGCATTTGGTCAATCACGGATCGGGGCGGCTGCTTGCGAAGGCGCCGCTCGCAACCCCGGGGCCTCAGCCAAAATCCAAACGATGATGATTCTGGGACTCGCTTTGATCGAGTCGTTGGTTCTGTTTGCACTGCTGGTTGTCTTCGCTAAACTTTAGACCGCAGCGTAGTTTCAATGATGCGGGCGTGGCTTCCAGGCTGCGCCCGCATTTTTGTGTTCTGACTCAACCCTTTTGGGAGTCTTGAAGTAGTGTAGTAAGCTGACAGCTCTCCCGAACAAGTTGGCAACGAGGCACAACCGGCCGATGAAAAAATGCCCGAAGTGTGGAAATGAGTATCAGGACACAACGACATTGTGTCCGGCAGACGGCACCGGTCTGGAGAAGACCGGCGATTCTCTGCTCGGCCAAACTCTCGCCGAAAAATATCGCATTGAGGAGAGACTGAGTGAAGGCGGCATGGGCACTGTTTATCGCGCCACGCATGTCCTGATGGATAAGACGGTCGCGATAAAAGTGCTTCGCGCCTCGCTGGCAGCCGACGAAAAAATCGTGGCGCGCTTTTCCAGGGAAGCCCGAGCGGCTTCTCGTATCTCACACCCCCACGCACTCAGTGTTACTGACTTCGGTGAAGCTGAGAACGGCGTTGTCTTTCTGGTGATGGAATTCCTGAGCGGGAAAACCCTGAAAGAGATTATACGTGAGGAAGGCCCGATGCCCTTGGCGCGTGTTGTCGAGATTATTCGGCAGGTGGGCAGCGCCCTCGATGCCGCTCACGAACAGGGCGTCGTGCATCGCGATCTAAAGAGCGAAAACATCATGCTGCTGGGAACGGGCGCTGACTACGCCAAGGTCCTTGATTTTGGCATTGCTAAGATCAAGGAGCGCGACGGTGAGTATGATGGCGGACTAACTGCGCCGGATCTGGTAATAGGCACGCCACAATACATGTCGCCGGAGCAGTGTTCACAGGCTCCCGATATCGACGCGCGCTCCGATGTTTACTCGCTCGGCGTGATTATTTTCGAAATGTTGGTTGGACACGTGCCATTTACCGGCGGTTCGCCAACGGCAATCATGATGAAGCATTTGCAGGAGGCGCCGCCCTCAGTGCTTGAGGAGAGAAGCGATCTGTCGGCGGCGGTCGCGCGCGTGATCTCACGGGCGATGGCGAAGCGTCCCGACGATCGTTACCAGAGTGTCGGCCAATTGGTCGAAGACCTGACAATCGCCGGCGGCATGGAAATGGTTGCCGTCCCGCCAGTTCCTACCGCGTCTGCAGGCAATCGCATCGTCGTCTCGACGCAATCTGTTTCTTCGACTACAGCTGCAAGTGACGAAGTCGATGAAGTCACTGCAGTGCGCGGCCGCGTTGGTATCGCACCGGACGGGAGTGACGCTGCGATGCCTGCGCCGCCTTCGCCGGCTGGTAGTCTCAATCCGTGGAAAGTCTTGATTCCGGCGCTTGCCGGTTTAATTGTAATCTTCGCAGTCGTCTATGCATTCACGCGAGACTCCCAGCCGTCAAACACGAATCAACTAGAGCCGGCCATTGTCGCTGATCCGAATAGTCAGGCTGTAGAACCTTCACCGCCGGCCACTGGTTCAGCCGAGCAGGGAATTCCATCGGGAGGTACGACCAACACTCAGGTAGTGGATGCTAACGCAAATGTTAATGCCAACACGGAGGCATCACCCTCCCCAGCGGAGAACGCTAACGTTGATGCGAACATCAATGCCGGGGTCAATGAAAACGTCAATCAGAACACCAACGCCAATCGACCAGCTATTAATCCGCCACTCCCAAGTCCTACTCGTCAATTGAACGCTAACCAGAATCAGCCGCCCCCGGCGCCCGAAGAAAAGGCGCCGTCACCAAAACCCACGCAGCCACCTACCGCAGACACTCCACCATCCTAGAAATGAAGTGAACTTGACCGGTTCATTCTGAATCGATCCCGTCAGCCCCTGTTGACTGCAGCTTGAATCACGTTCACAAGCCGGTCTTCCTGGTCGATTTTGATCTCAATCTCCAGGACATAGCAGGTCAGGGCAAATGCGAAGTCTCGGATTTTTACCGCGTCTTTTGCGGTCGTGATCAAAGCTGAGGCGCCATGCTTTTTCGCTTCCTGGATGAGAATGTCGATGTCGGTCTGCTGATATCTGTGGTGATCAGAAAACGTTCGAGTATTTGCGAGTGCCAATCCTTCTCGCTCTAAATGCTGGAAGAAGGAGTGAGGGTTGCCGACGCCGCAAAACGCCGCTACGGGCTGAACAAAGGATTCAATCTTTTCAGGTTCGCTCGAGTCGATCCTTCGGATCAGCGCGGTTTGCATTCGTGATACGAAGATCGCGGAATCGGTAAATTGTTTAATCTCATCCTTGAGGGCGATGAGATCAGAGCCTTGTTCGGTGCGAGTGAGAATTACGCAATCCGCTCGTGAAATGCTGAGTAATGGTTCGCGCATCCGTCCATAAGGCAACAGATTTCTCCCACCCCAGGGATTGCTCGCATCGATCGCCAGAATGTTCAGATCGCGTGCCAGACGCAGATGTTGAAAGCCATCGTCGAGCACGAACACTTCAGTACCCAGATGATCGATAGCCCACTGGCCAGCGGAAGACCGATGCGCGTCGCAAATAACCGCCGCGATGCCTTTCAGATTCTCGGCTAGCAATTGTGGTTCATCACCAGCTTGCCGCACATTTGTAAGAACGTTCAATCCGTCTGAGACAACAACGCGCTGTCCGGGGTTAACGCGGCCGTAACCGCGCGTGAGAATTGCCACCTTTCGGCCTTCGCGCGCCAACATGCGGCATAGCCATTCGACAAGCGGCGTCTTACCGGTTCCGCCGGTAGTAATGTTGCCTACGCTTATAACCGGGATCTCGAGTTTCGTTTTCTTGAGCAACCCCTTCCCATAGGCAGCGAGCCTTAAGCGCGTAAGCGCACTGTAGGCGAGTGATAAGGGCTTTAACGTCAGATGGGAAACTACACTCATGCTTTAGTTTGATTTAGAGGCGGCGAGAACCGGCTGGAGGTAATCGAGCGTGCGCTCGGTGGCTCCCAGGTTTTGTTTCCAGATTAGTTTTGCCTTTTGTTCCAGGAGCAGTCGTTCCCGATTGTTGGTCAGGAGTCTGAGAAAGGTCTCAGCCAACTCACTGGTGGCATCCTGATCGTTGTTGGAAGTTAGTTGGATAATCGCGCCTTGTCTCACGAATGCTCTAACGATGCCTTCGAAATTGTGAGTATGGGGACCGGTAATAATGGCCGATCCGACTGCAGCCGGTTCGAGGATGTTGTGTCCACCTGCAGCCGCAATACTGCCGCCCACAAAAACCACCTTTCCCAGGTCGTAGAGGGTTGAGAGTTCGCCAATGGTGTCCAGAAGGACTACATCACACGCTCGATCTGCCTCTGAAGGGAAGGCACTCCGCCGAGTCCAACTGAGTGTGGATTTGGCCAACAAGGAAGCAACTTCAGCAAAGCGTTCCGGATGACGTGGCGCCAGCAATAGTCGTGGTCTGGGTTCGCAGGTCGCACATGTTCGTCGGAAAGCTTCGAGTATCAGTCGCTCCTCCGGTGCATGGGTACTGGCCGCAATAATCAATGGCGCGGCGTCACTAAAGTTGAAGCGGTCGAGAAACTCTGCCGGCACTGAATTCGAAGGAACCATTGTTCCCGCATCAAATTTCATGTTCCCAGACACGACTATCTTGTCGCGGTTCATTCCCAGGGCGCGCATTCTTTCCGCGTCTTTCTCACTTTGCATCACTGCGAGGGTCACACCCTTGAACACGCTCCTAAGAAATCTCGTAACCCACACGTAACGACGAAAAGATTGAAGCGAAAGCCGGCCGTTAACGATCGCTACCGGGATTTCCCTTGTCTTGCATTCACGCAAAAAGCTGGGCCAGATTTCCGTTTCCATAATCAGGACCAAACTGGGGCGGATAGCGTTGAGTGCCCGGCGGACCGTCCAAGTCCAATCAAACGGAAAATAGAAAACTTTGGCAGCGTCGCACTGGAAGAGTTCCTGCGCCAGCTTCTGTCCTGTGAGAGTTGTCGTTGAGACGACGATTGTGTGTTCCGGAAATCGCGTACGAATTCCCTTGAGGAGTGGGCGTGCCGCCTGCGTCTCCCCGACTGAAACACAGTGGAGCCAGACTACAGCGCGCCCATTGTTCTCCAGCGGCTCCAGCTTGCCGAGTCGCTCGCCAAATCCCACTACATACTTGCCGTGACGAATTGCGTCGAGGAGAAATCGGGGTAGCAAAACCAGGAAGCCGAGAGTTAGCAGCAGGCGATAAACGAAGTACATAGGTGATGGGCGAGGAGTTTAAGAAACGCCGGGGGTCTCAGATCACCTGAATCACGAATCGCGACAGATTACTTCGCTCGTTCAATATAACGTCCTTCGTTGGGATCAACGCGGATCCGATCCCCTTCGTTAACAAATGGTGGGACGGTGATAGTAACGCCATTCTCCAGAGTTGCAGGTTTGTTTACGTTCGAGACTGTCGCGCCTTTCATGGTCGGTTCGGTGCGGGTAACAGTCAGCTCCATTGAGGGCGGAAGATCAATGGCAACCGGAGCCCCGTCATAGAATTCGGTTTGCAATCGCAGCCCCGGACTGAGCCATTGAGTCGCATCTCCCAGTTCCTCTTCGCTTAGGGCGATCTGCTCAAAGTTTTCCGTATTCATGAAGTGGTGGTGGGAACCGTCTGAGTAAAGATACTCCATCTCATGCTGTTCCAGAGTCGCGCGTTCCACCGTGTCAGCTGAGCGAAATCTGTGCTCAAAGGATGAACCAGTTTTGATATTTCGGAGTTTTGTCTGCACCATCGCCCGCAAATTGCCGGGCGTATGATGCCTAAACTCCATTACTTTGCACGGTTGTCCCTCGAAAACGATAACCATCCCGCGCCGAATCTGAGTTGCCGGAATTGCCATAAAATATTCTCAATCTCCATCTATATTGTTCAGGTTGTGATAGTGAGCGCTGTGGCTCTCGAACGAAACGCGTAGTCTAGCGAGCCACCTGGCGTTTTGTCCAGTAAACGGTTATAGCGTCAGCTGCCCGGCGGTTTTACTCTCGCATTTACTATCCCCTGAAATCACTATCGTATTGGTCTTTTGTTAACTTTGGAAACTCGGCAAAGGCGGTGTCATTAGCTCGGCTACATGGATACGACGCCATTTGCTGTGTATTCCAGGGAGAGCGGTGACGTTCCTGAGGAGAGTGAGCGTTGCCGCTCTTCGATTTTGTTCGACGCCGTGTTCGCCGTTCTCACAGAGAAACCCGGCAGTGGAGTGCTCTGCAAACACTGCGAGAGATTAAAAGAGAGCGACCCGCCCGAGGTGGAATGACCGGCAGCCGCAAAAAGGCGAACCTCACGAAACTGGCAACAGTTCCGGTCGGTCCGCCTTTTTCGAGGAGCCCACCTACCTCATTTACCTTAACGGTTAAAGAGCCTCATCGTTCCAAAAAGTTAAGCCGCTCTCGCGCGAAGCACTCTTCGCTGACGTGCGACCCGTTCGAGCCACTTCTGAGCGTCTTCGTAATGAGGAAAGCGGCGCTCGTCGCTCCGAAAAGCGCTGGTGTGATAATAGCGACGGCCATTGATTAGTCGTGCCGGATGCTTCATATGAAGCAACTCGTGATAGAGGATGTATTCGACAAACCATTCCGGAACATCGCTCGAGTCAAGAGTCTTGCTGATAGTGATCGTGTCATAGACGCGATCATGATGACCCAGGATGTTTCGGGTGCGACGTTGCGACCAGGTGAGCGCGGGCTTTTTCAGTTCGCCATCAAAGTGTCGCCGGTTTAGCTTGGCAAACATCTTTTCCAAATCATATGCCTCGCCTTGTGCTGACGAAATGAATTTTCGCCCACGCCTCCGCCGCGCCAGATCTGACGCTCGCATAACATCAGGCGTCACCGAATAGTCTTGATAGAGGCGATTGTGGACATCTGGTGTTCGTTTGCCCAGCAGTCTGGCAACCAGGATATAGGCTAGCGCTCGCAACACAGTGGGAGGAGTGTCTTTGCAGATATCCGAGAGCCGCACGTACACCCGCCCTGACCGCAACCGAATAGTGTGATGTAGTCCGGCGTAAGGATAATAGCGAACCTCGATAGCGGGAACCGGCCGATTACTTGCAAGCTGGCGAAAGGCGTCGACAAAAAGCTGTTTCACTTCATTCATCGCCAGTACTCCCTGAAGGTGTTTACGAAAGAGGTTCGATTTCAGATTGCGACCGGAAATTCTCGCAGCTAGCTGCGACTGGAAGGGCCCTGGGGGATCGCTTGTTTCCAGTTGTGGTCTCATATTAAATAGCTCCGCCTGCCACAGTCAATTCAAGACGGGAAGCCTGAAGAAACCTTAGAAAAACCGCAAGAAACAGGGTAAGCTCGTGGAGCGGGGCTCGATCAGTCCCCGTCCTACCAACCATAAGCCACGCATTGTCAGTGAGTTAGGGAACTCCTTTAGGTTTTAGCTAACCTATTGGTTTGGCGTTGGAGTGGGTCTGGTTGATATCAGACTCGAGTCTATGCAGACGGTCTGGGAGCGGTTCGCGATTTCTCACAGAAGCGATGTTTGCGGCTACGTTCATGATTCCTCTATACTGCGACTAGAGGCTTTTTGCCTTTTATCGCAGGTACTTAGGAGGCTTTGCGGCGTCCTCAGACAGCCAGGCCAAAGAACCGACAACTGGAAAGCTATCAACTCATGCCCCGTCGCAGTTCTACTCCTCAAAACCCAGAAAAACACCAGCCGGATGCGCGCGGACAAGCTGTGCTGGCAGCTATCATTAAGGAGCATCTCGTGACCGGTGAGGCTGTGGGTTCGCTCGTCCTCGCAAATCGTTTTTCGCCGGGTCATGGTTGGAGTTCCGCGACCATTAGAAATGTGATGGGCGAACTGGAAGATGCCGGTCTCCTGGAACAACCCCACACCTCAGCGGGTCGAGTTCCGACCGACAAGGGTTACCGTTACTACGTGGATCACATGCTTGGTGAGGCGCGGCTTTCTCGCGCCGACTTGCGCGCTATTGATTCGGTCTTCGCTCCTAATAGTTCACGTGCTGGAGTTTCTCCTGAACGCCTGATGGAACGAGCGTCGCACGCTCTTTCTGAGCTTTCAGAAAACGTTGGCATCGTGCTCTCGCCTTCATTAGCCGAAAATCGTTTGAATCATATTGAGTTTTTAAGACTTTCCGAGAATCGAGTGCTCGTAGTTTTGGTCACCGTCTCGATCATCGTCCACAACAAGATTATCAGGATTGAGGACGGGTTGACTCAGGATGAGCTGGAGCGTACTGCCCGTTACCTCAACACGGAGTTTAGCGGCAAGAGTTTGTCGACAATCCGAGCTGAGATACTCGAATTGATGCAAGAAGAAAAAGCACTCTATGACCGATTGCTACAGAATGCGGTGCTCCTTTGTGATCGGAGTCTGGATGGTGATGCCAGCGTCGGCGATCTTTATGTCGATGGTGCTTCCAACATGTTAACCAAACCCGAGTTTGTAGATGCGGAGCGTATGCGGGAGCTGTTTCGGACGTTCGAAGAGAAATCTCGGCTTGTGAAGATTTTGAATGAATGTGTGTCGCGTGAACAGTTATTCCGTGGCGATGTGAACGTCGTAATTGGACGGGAACACCCGACCAGCTCGATGAGAAAGTGCACGCTGATCACGGCTCCTTACCGCATCGGTGTTAACGAAAACCTCGGGACTCTTGGCGTTGTCGGTCCGATGAGAATTGAATATTCGCGCATCATGGCTATGGTAAACTACATGGCGCGGCTCATTGAGCGCCGTCTAAGCGATGAGAGTTCTCTTTACTAAGGCAATCAGGATTCATTTGCCGAATCTGGTGTTTAGAATTAATGGCCGACAAAAAAGGTAGATGGAATCGCATTCCGATCAGATTCCCGGATTCGGAAGAGGAGAGTGAAATTTCCAATAGACCCGATTCAGACGACTTCGCAAACGCGCGAGAAGACCAGGATCCTCCCGACGAAGAGATTTCAGATCTGTCGGAGGATGAGCGTGGTTCAGCAGAGGGCGAGAGTGTGATTGACGCTGAACCCTTCGCGATGGACGAATCCAATTCCTTCCCGTCGGCGCAGAGAGGTAGTGGAGAATTGGGCGGACCTTTGGTAGCCGAATTGGTGGCTACCAGAGCCGAATTAAAGCGGGTCGAATCGGAAGTGGCCGACCTTAAAGATCGCTTAACTCGCCGCCAGGCTGATTTTGAAAACTACCGCAAGCGCGTCGACCGCGAGCGTGGTGAAACCTACGAGCGGGCAGTGGCGGAGATTGCCGCGAAGTTATTGCCGGTTTTGGACAACCTGAAGCGTGCTCTTGATACTGAGGCTTCGCTGGAAGCGGGTGAATCCGACGAATTTCGGCATTTCCTGAGCGGAGTTGACCTGATTTTCAAACAGCTTAGCGGGGTGATCGAGGCTTTAGGAGTTAAGCCGGTTTCATCGGTGGGAGAGCGGTTCGATCCACACATCCATGAAGCAGTGGTTTCGGAGCCGACTGATGAACATGAACCGGACACTGTGATGGAAGAAATTATCCGGGGTTATCGCATGGGTGACAAATTGATTCGGCCCGCTCTCGTTAAGGTCGCTGTGAAGAAGTAAGCATGGGAAAAGCTATCGGCATAGATTTGGGAACGACGAATTGCTGCGTCGCCGTCCTGGAAGGCGGGGCGGTTCAGATTGTGCCCAATAAGGAAGGCGGCCGAACGACACCCAGCGTAGTTGGTTTCACCGATAAGGGAGAACGACTTGTAGGGCAAATTGCCAAGCGTCAGGCTGTGACAAATGCGGCCAATACTGTTTATGCAGTGAAGCGCCTGATTGGCAGGAAATACAATTCGGCTGAGCTGAAGCGGATGCGCGAAACGTCTGCTTTTGAACTCGTCGATTCACCTAACGGCGATGCTCGCGTGAGGGTGCAGGGTCGAAGTTATAGTCCTCCCGAACTGTCAGGAATTGTCTTGCAACGGCTCAAGGCGGCGGCAGAGGATTTTCTCGGCGAACCAGTGACAGACGCGATTATCACTGTTCCCGCTTACTTCGATGATACACAGCGGCAAGCGACTAAGGATGCGGGCAAGATCGCCGGTTTAAATGTCGAGAGGATCATAAATGAGCCTACCGCCGCCGCCCTTGCTTACGGTTTGGGGAAGACAGGGGTTGAGCGGATTGCCGTCTACGATCTGGGTGGTGGGACCTTTGATATTTCCATTTTGGAGATGAATGACGGCGTCTTCGATGTGCTTTCTACTTCCGGAAACACTTTCCTCGGCGGTGAAGATCTCGACGAGAGAATCATGAACTGGATGGCCGATCAGTTCCTTCAGGACACCGGCATCGACCTGCGCAAGGACAGACTGGCTTTGCAACGCTTGAAGGAAGTAGCCGAGCGCGCCAAGTGTGAGTTGTCGTCGGCAAGCGAAGCCAATATCAATCTCCCTTTCATTGCTGCGGACGCGACCGGACCGAAGCACTTCAATAAGACCTTGAGCCGGGACCAGTTTGAAGGTCTTGTTGCGGAATTGATTGAAGCGACGATAGAACCCTGCAAGAAAGCGCTCGAAGATGCGAAGCTTAAGCCCGAAGATGTCGATAAGGTGATTCTGGTTGGGGGACAAACCCGCTCGCCGATCGTGGAACGAACTGTCGAAAAGATATTCGGCAAGAAACCTTCTGCGGAGATTAACCCGGACGAAGTGGTTGCCATGGGCGCCGCGATTCAGGGCGGCGTTTTGACTGGCGACATCAAAGACATTGTTTTGCTGGATGTGTTGCCGCTCAGCCTGGGACTGGAGACTCGTGGCGGGCTCTTTACCAAGATCATCGAACGCAATTCCACTATTCCTCTGCGAAACAGTCTCACCTTTACAACCGTGATTGATAACCAGGCATCTGTGGAGATTCATATTCTGCAGGGAGAGCGCGAAGTTGCGGCTGGTAATCGTTCCCTGGGCAAGTTTGAGTTGGTAGGAATTCCTCCCAGCCCGCGCGGGGTGCCTCAGGTGGAAGTTTCTTTTGAAGTTGACGCGAATGGAATTGTTTCGGTTTCGGCGCAGGACAAAGCGACGGGCCGTGAACAACAGATGAGAATCACACCAACGTCCGGCCTGGCGCCCAATGAGATTGAGCGGCTGATAACCGAAGCCGAGACCTACGCCGACGCCGACAAACAGGCAAAGGAAAAAGTCGTACTCCATAACAAGTTGGAATCGCTCCTGCGCAATACCCAAAAGTCGTTCGCAAAATTTGGTGGGCTGCTTTCGGCAAATGATCAGGACATTGCTGAACGTTTATTCGGTGAGGCTGAAGCAGCCGTGAAGGGTAATGAGCCGGAGGATGTTAATAAGGCCCTCAACGCTCTCGAACGAGTCGCCAGCCAGCTTACTATAGCCATGATGGCTCCCGCCCAGGAAACCGTAGTCGAAGAGGCGGAGTAGTTCCTACCGTCGTCTTACGGATTTGCTTTACAAATAAAGTTAAGAAGAGGTTGTTAATAAAACTGGATGGATAAGCGAGACTATTACGAGGTGCTGGCCGTTGCCCGCACCGCAAATGATCAGGAATTGAAAAGCGCGTATCGCCGCCTGGCGATGCGTTATCACCCGGATAAGAATCCCGGGAACGCCAGCGCCGAAGAAAAATTTAAAGAAGCCGCTGAAGCATACGGAGTTCTGTCCGATGTTGAACAACGCAGACGCTACGACAGATTCGGGCATTCCGGAGTATCCAGTAGCGCCGGAACAAGCTGGGGCGCGCCGGGATTTGGCGGTATCGAAGACATCCTCGGCGATCTCTTTGGTTTTGGCGATGTCTTTGGCGCTTCGCGATCAGGCTCACGCCGCTCCACGGCCCAGCGCGGCGCTGATTTGCGTTATGACCTCGAAATCACCCTGGAAGACGCAGCAAACGGGATGACGGCAAATCTTCGGATTCCGCGCCTGGAAACCTGCGAGACTTGTACGGGCTCGGGCGCTGCCGCTGGCACAGAACCGGAAACGTGCACAACCTGCAATGGCACCGGCCAGATGCGCTTCCAACAGGGTTTCTTTTCGGTCGCGCGCACCTGTCATGCCTGTCGCGGCGTGGGGAAGGTCATCAAGACTCCCTGTGCCGACTGCCGTGGCGCGGGACGCCTCGAGCGTGAGAAGCAGATGGAGGTAAAGATCCCTGCCGGGGTCGAAACGGGTTCTCGGTTGCGTGTTCAGGGTGAGGGAGAATCAGGCATCAGCGGCGGGCAATCCGGTGATCTCTACGTGGTGATTCACGTTTCTGAACACGAACACTTTGAACGACAGGGAAGTAACCTGTACTCAGCCGTGCCGATCACGTTTGCACAGGCCGCACTGGGCGCTGAGATTTCCGTGAGGACGCTCGAAGCCGAAGATAAGTTGAAGATTTCCGTGGGCACGCAAACCGGCACAGTGTTTCGCTTGAAGGGAAAGGGCATACCGATGCTCGGAGGGAGAGGGCGCGGCGATTTGTTTGTATCGGTCACGGTCGTCACGCCAACCTCGCTAACTCGAGAGCAACGAAAACTTCTGGAGCAGTTGGCGACGATTGAAGACAAAGATCTCGAGGACAAGGGTCTCGTCGACAAGGTTCGCAACATTTTTGGCTGAAGACGTGGAGTAAACCATGACGAATTTTCCCCCGCCTACGCGACGACTTCTAAGTCTCCTGCTCTCGTCATTATTTGGAGTTTTACCGCGCAGGCACAGGAAGTTTCGGAGGCGGTTAAGCGTTGGGAGAACTTTGATTTCGCCAGAGACAAGATTGTAACTTCCCAAATCGCAAACTTACCGCTCGAGGATTTGCAATTACTTCGAGGCATCATCTTTGGAAGACATGGTCGAGTCTTCAAAGACCTGGCGATCAAGGCTTACCTGGCCGAGCGACCCTGGTATCGCGCCAACCCGGATTTCAGTAACTCCCTGCTCAACGCGACGGAACGGCGACCTCGATCTGATCCGCGACGCTGAAGCCGGCAAGCACGCCTTCGTGCAACCTGGAGACATGCGCTACTGGCGCTCTCGCACCCTCCCGCGGCGCAAACTACGTCAGCATAGTTCAGCCGAGTGGCTGGTGCTCCGTTCCGAAGTTGAAGCCATTCATGGAAGACGATTCGACGATCAGCCCTGGCTGCAACAGTATTTCGAGGAGCGTTACTGGTACAAATCCAGCGATCGTTACGACGCGAAGCAACTAACCGAATTGGAACGGAAGAACCTGCAGACAATTGCCATCGGCCCAGTCGAAACAGCGGCACTTGGCCCTCTCGCCGGGTGACATGGAGCTGTTTGAAAACAAGTTGATCACCGAGCATATGTTAAAAGGATTGAGTCTGCATGAGCTTCGCTTGTTGCGTAACGAAATCTATGCGCGGCACGGCCGTTCCTTCCGCGCTCCCTGGTTGCAGCAGTACTTCTGGAGTCAGCCATGGTATGAGCAGAAAGAGGACTTTACCGACGAACACGTGTCGGGCACGGACAAGCTCAATGTGGAAACGATCGTAAAATACGAGAACCGGATGCACGACGAGCTGGGCAAGAAGCTCATCACCCGTGCTCTGCTGGCCGGACTGTTTTCGGAAGACGTGGAGAAGATGCGCCACGAGATCTACGCGCGCCGAGGCAAGATCTTTAAAGAGCCCTGGTTGCAAAGCTACTTTTCCAGTTTCGATTGGTACAACCCCAATCCCGAATTCAACGACAGCATGCTGACGGCGGTCGAAAAACAAAACCTCGCGACCCTTGTAGCCTATGCCAAAAAGGCGGCGAGCGTCTTAGACGCCGTTGAAGGTTGATAGGACCCACCCGGTCTCGCGTGTCGAGACCCCCGAATCAGAAGGCAGGAGGCAGTAGGCAGGAGACACTCGGCAGAAACTGAGGCCGCGGATGAGCGAGGATTGGAAGCAGTATGATTCCTAATCTGCTTGTTCCGCGTTTAATCGCGGCGAAGTGTTTCTGCTTTGGAATGCGCCTTCGTGAAAGTTCTGATTCCTAGAGCCGATAACGCGCACCAGCCCGTTTGCGCGCTTCATCTTCAAGATCGATGTTTTGCAGGCGGAGGGATACATCGGCATTTAGATCCAGGTCAGCACGTTCGCCGGCTTTTAGCTTTACCGTGCCCGCGGCCGCAATCATCGCGGCGTTATCAGTCGACAGATGAGGGCAAGGGAAGTAAACAGGAGCGCCGATTTGTGTTGCAGCTTCCTGCGAAGCAGCTCGCAAAGCGTTGTTGCAGGCGACGCCCCCAGCCACAATCAGTGTCCTGGGCGGATATTCGTCGGCCACCCGCTCCAGGGTTCCCACCAGTGATCGCACCACAACACTCTGAAAGCTCGCGGCCAAATCTTTGATCACTTGTGACGGCTCTTCGCCATTGCTAACTGGTCCCAGCCCAGTTTCACGCACATATTTTGAAATGGCTGTCTTCAAGCCGCTGAAACTAAAATCGGGCAGGCCGTCACCCATGCGAGGAATAGCGAGCTTCACCGCTTTCGGATTGCCCTCACGCGCGAGCCGTTCGATGATTGGGCCGCCGGGATAACCCAGACCAAGCAAACGAGCGACTTTGTCAAACGCCTCACCCGCCGCATCATCACGCGTGCGCGATACGATTTTGTACTTGTTCGCCTCCGGCAGATAAAAAATGTTGGTGTGGCCTCCTGAGACGACAAGAGCCAGGGCTGGATATTCAACGGGAGGATTTTCGAAAGCCACGGAATAGATGTGACCTTCGATATGATTGACTCCGACAATCGGCTTGTCGAGCGCGAAGGCCACCGCTTTCGCGTAAGAAACTCCGACAACAAGCGAACCGACTAACCCGGGCCCGGCAGTGACTGCTATTCCGTCGATGTCTCCCATACTAATCTGAGCTCGCGCGAAGGCCTCTCGAACAATCGGTACGATCTTGTTGAGGTGCTCGCGCGACGCCAACTCCGGAACCACACCGCCGAAGCGTTTATGCAGTTCAATCTGTGAAGAGATGACGGAGGACACGATTTCGCGGCCATCGCGGACAATGGCCGCCGCGGTCTCATCGCAAGAGGTTTCAATCCCGAGAACGAGCATCAAAGAATTCTATCATCTCGCCTTAATTGTCAGGGATCGGAAGGGTCCAAAGTCCAACGTCCAATGCCCAATGTCTTCATCAGCTCACGGACCTTGGGCCTTGGACGTTGGACTTTGGACTCAAGCATAGAAACTCAGCGAGGAGTCGCCCTGCTTCAGAAGCCTCGTGCGCTGGAGACTTCCAATCTCATCTGGGAGCTGATTCTTATGATGATGTTCCACAATTACCAATCCATCCTTATTAACAAGGCCGTCGGTCTTGGAACCAAGTACTTCAAGCACCGCCAAATAGTCTTCGGCATAAGGTGGATCGAAGAAGACCAGGTCCCATGGTTCAAGTTGGCGCTTTTTTGCGTGGCGTAGAAACTCAGCCGCAGCAGACTGCACAACCCCACTCTCATCTTTCGAAATGCCACAGAGTTCCAGGTTGGCTTTAATTAGCCCGGTCATTTTCCGTGAACGGTCGACGAAAGTTACATGGGCAGCATTACGCGAGAGAGCCTCAATTCCAACAGCCCCCGACCCCGCGCAAAGGTCTAGCAAGCGAGCAGCCTCAATTCGCGGTGCGATTACGTTGAAAAGCGTTTCGCGCAGGCGATCTGAAGTCGGCCGCACCTGCATTGACGGCGGACTCTTAAGGTTGCGCCCTCTATATTTTCCGGCGATGATGCGCATACCTTCCGAGTTTCGAGTTTCGAGTTCCGAGTTTCGAGTTCTTCCTCGGCGCGAAGACTTTCAACAGTGACCTTTCGGATCGTAAGCTAAACTCATAAGTCCTCAGTCCCACTCTGCATCAGCCCCTAACGCTGAACCCGGAACCCGAAACCGATTCTTATCCCACAGCCGCAAGGCCGAATCTTCTGTCTTCTCGAACCCGCTGGATCATCTTCTTGGTGTCGGCTGACCGCTCACGCTTCGTTAAATAAAACTCCGCCTCTTTGCGCGCCTGCTCGAGAATTTGCTGATCACGAACCAGATTGGCGGCACGAAACTCGGGCAGTCCAGACTGTTTTGTACCCAGAAGTTCACCGGCTCCGCGAAGCTCCAGATCCTTTTCGGCGATCACAAATCCATCGCTCGTCTGTTCCATGATCCCCAGGCGTTCCGTGGCCACGATTGTTTTCTTGTCTGAAGTCAGGAGCAGGCAATAGCTCTTGTCGGCGCCGCGTCCGACGCGTCCGCGCAATTGATGAAGTTGAGATAATCCAAAACGCTCGGCGTGTTCGACCACCATCAAAGACGCATTAGGCACGTCCACGCCCACTTCGATCACTGTGGTGGAAACCAGAATTTGTATGTCGCCGGCGATAAAGCGCCGCATCACGTCGTCCTTTTCCGCTGTCTTTAACTTCCCGTGGATCAAACCAACCTTGAATCTGGGAAACACTACGTCTCGCAAATACTCAAACCTTTTTGTCGCATCGCGGAGGTCCATCTTTTCTGATTCCTCAACGAGCGGGTAAACCACGTACGCCTGTCGACCTGCCTTCACCTCGCGTGCAATCAATCGCTTTACTTCCTGGCGCTGATCCTCGCCGAAGACTTTGGTCTCAATTGGAGTTCTGCCGGGCGGCAGCTCATCGATTACCGATACATCGAGATCTCCATAGATGGTCATCGCGAGTGAACGGGGAATTGGTGTCGCGGTCATCACCAGCACGTCAGGATTGAATCCGCGAGCTCGCAATGCGGCGCGTTGCATCACGCCAAACCGGTGTTGCTCGTCAATGACGGCCAACCCCAACCTCTTGAAAGAAACTGATTCCTGAACCAGGGCGTGTGTACCGATGCAGGCGTTTATCGCACCTGCTTTGAGGTCAGCTTGCAATCGCTTCTTTTCCGCGGCGCGGAGTGAACCGGTAAGCAGCTCTACGCGATACGGTGTTCGCGCCAACAGCCTCTTAATGTTACGAGCGTGTTGTTCGGCCAGGATCTCAGTGGGCGCCATCAGCGCGGTCTGATAGCCGTTTTCCATCGTTGCCAGCATCGCGATCAAAGCGACGATTGTCTTGCCGCTACCGACATCACCCTGGAGCAGCCGGTTCATTGGTGCATCGGACTGCGCGTCGGCGAATATCTGTTTCACCACACGACGTTGTGCATTGGTGAGTTTGAAAGGCAGTATCGAAGCGATCTTCTCTTTTACCTGCGTGTCGATCCTGATGGTAGCGCCTTTGCGCTCGCGGATGCGCTGGCCGCGCTTCAAGGCGAGTCCCAACGTGACCCAGAAAAAGTCTTCAAAAATTAATCGGCGATGCGCCGGGCTGCGTGATAACAGATAGTGATCAAGCGAAATGTCTTCCGGTGGAAAGTGGATTTGACGGAACGCAGGCGCGCGGCCGAGGAGTTTTTGTCGTTGCCGCAACTCCGCGGGAAACTCCTCCTTGAAGTCCTTGTCGGAGAGCGACTCGAGCACGGAGTGAATAATTTCCCTTAGCCGTTTCGAAGGAAGATCTCCAAGCTTCCGATAGATGGGCACGCGACGACCGACGTGAATGGCGGCAAGCGTGGGATCATTTGTCTCATCCGCGGCATCGTCCTTCGCCGCAAGATCAGGCTCGATTTCGCTTCCTGTTGTCACTTTGCCGAAGCCCTCCGCAGGCGACAGCATTTCAAGTTCATCCCCGGGCTTGTTGAGTCGGAGCGCATAGGTTCGACGACGTTCATCCCATTCCCATTTGCCGAAAGTGATGAACCGCCCCCCGCGCGTTAGTCTTTTCGTGTAGTAGTTTATGATGTCGTGCGCGTGCACGCCGGAGACAAACCACCAGACAACCACCGGCCGGCCGCTCTGCCGCTTATCCGTTGCCGAAACTTCAAAGATGAAGAGCCGTGGCTTTCCATAACCTCGTGTTTTCCCTACCTGATATCCACCCGCAACTTTCGCGTAAAGTTCAAGTGAAGCTTCCATGCCGTCCTCGAGATCATGAATCGTCGTGAGATTCGAACGATCCTCGTAGCGCATCGGAAGGTAAGACAGCAGGTCCTCGACGGTAGCTTCCACTGCTTTCGTGCGACTTGCGAAGCCGGCCAGGCTCGCGGCGAGCTTCTGCGAGGTTGCCTGCCCTAAGCGCGCCACTCTGTACTTGTAAAGCTCTTTGACTGGAGTCTCGAGGCTGAGAGGGGGTGGCATCGCGGGGGATCATAGCATAGCGAGTTGAAGCGTCAGCAGAGGGCAAACTCTGTTCTCAAAATGTACCAACACTTTGGAGTCGGCTGACTTGTCAGCGCTTTTAACGTCCGGCAAGGCTCTGCCTCAAAAGTTATTTGTCATGTCAGGTTCGGCTTTGCCGCCGGATGTGAGGCGGTGGCTGTGCCCCGCCATACGTGTGATTTTTACATTTGGGCTAAGCCCCTCGTGCGGCCTTTGGCCCAAGAACCAGAGGGGCAAAGCCCGAACCAGGGCACAGCCCAGAAATGAATCTGGCCGCTGTCGGCGGGGCATAGCCACCGCCTCACATCCGGCGGCAAAGCCGAAGCTACGCCAACGTCCGACTTCTAGGCAGTCGCCGGTTGCGCACTTGAATAACGAGGTTTGGTATCCTAACGTTGAGCGTCTAAAGATCGTCCAGAGCGGCCAAAAGGAGATTGCGATGGGTTCCAGGAATTCTGCTGAAAGGTTACGAGAAGTCAGGTTGTCTTTGCTTCACCTTCATAAGACATTGCTTGACTACGAAAGGGAAACGTATGAGCGACTGCATGATCGTGTGGATAACAGTTATGAAATGCTTCGACTGGTGATGAACGACCCCTGGTTCGCCTGGCTTCATAGCGTCTCGGAATTAGTGGTACGAATCGACGAGATGCTGGATGCAGATGAGACACCGACTGAGGATGATACGGATTCGGTGGTCAAGCAGGCGCGCAATTTAATTGTGCCCTTAGAAACTGGCAGCGAGTTTCAACAAAAGTATTTTGCGGCGCTCCAAAATTCTCCTGACGCGGTCCTGGCACATGCCGACACGGTGAAAATCCTCGATCCGGGGAAGGCAAAATGAAAATAGCCCGGGAAAGAATTCCCGGGCTATTCGGAATACTTCGTCCGGATTCGAACCCTTCAGTTAGCCGGCCACCGCTTCAGAACTCTGACAATGTTCGTCGAAAGCGCGAGTGAGTTCTGCTGCAATCTCCCCTGGCCCCCGGCCTTCAATCTGATGCCGCTGCATCATGTAGACCAGTTTCCCTTCCTTTAACAAGGCGATTGATGGCGAAGATGGCGGATAGCCCGTGAAATAGCTGCGAGCTTTTTCGGTAGCTTCAATATCTGCACCGGCAAATACCGTCGCAACTTTGTTTGGCTTCGTCTCGTGCTGTAGCGCAAGCGCAATTCCGGGGCGCGCTTTGCCTGCCGCACAGCCGCAGATTGAATTGACAACGACCATCACAGTTCCCTGGTTGCTTTGCAGCGTCTGATCAACCTCAGCCGGCGTACGCAGCTCCTCCACACCTAAACGGGTCAACTCTTCCCGCATCGGCCGAATCATTATTTCTGGATATGGCATTCTTATCTCCTGTTTCAAATTGCTGAACCAATTCTAACACGCGGCCTGCTGATGTCGCAGGAGCGGATTGATCCGGGTACTGGTGCAGTTTGGTCAAACCTCGGGGGTACCACTCAATGTCAGAACCGTGAGCGGTAGCGACCGGGTCCATTCGCGCGACTGTCAACCAACAACGAATGAAAGTCCCTCACCACTCCAATTCCCCCCCAACCCGCCCCCCACCGCCCCCGGTTCTGACATTGAATGGTAACGATCCTCTCGACCTTAACTGAATCAGGTACCGGCGCTGATCGAGATCTTGCGGGGGTCTTCGCCATCGCCGGAGATACCGACGCGCCAGATCGTGTCTGGCAGGGGATAGCGACCAAGGCGTTCGGCCCACTCGATTACAATAACTACCTGTTCGTTTGTTAGGAGTTCGTCCAAATCCACAGCGTGAGCTGCAGCAGCGCCCTCATCCAGACGATAGAGATCGATATGGTAGAGCGCCAAACGTCCGTGGTAGGGATTCACGAGGGTGAAGGAAGGACTGGTTACTTCCTCCGTAATCCCCAACCCCGTTGCTAATCCTTTTACGAATACAGTTTTCCCCGCGCCGAGTTGCCCGCTGAGCAAAAAGATCTCTCCGCCGCGAAGCTGCTCGCCGATTTGGGCGCCGAGTTTGAAAGTTTCGTCAACGCTTCCGGAAAGCCACTCACCGGTTGGCAGGGTTTGTTGTGCCGTTAAATTCATGGGAAGTAGTTGCTCACGGTTGCTCACCTTCCTTGTCGAGTTGTCGAATCGCAGCGCCAAAATGTTGCTGGATGTCGGACGCTACCATCGTTCGCATTCCAAGTTTGGCAGCGGCCAAGTCTCCTGCCAGTCCGCCCACGTAGAGCGCGGCAAGCGTGGCAGACAGTGCATTGGAATTTTGTTTCAACGTTCCGGAGGCCTGGGCCAGGAAACCTGCAATGAGGCCGGTTAGTGTATCGCCGGATCCAGCAGTTCCCAGCCCTGCGTTTCCAGTCGGATTTACAAACACGCGACCATCAGGAGCGCCCACTAAACTGCGCGAGCCCTTGAGAACCAGGATTACGTGGTTGTTAGCTGCAAACTCGCGCACCGCGGCCACACGATCGGACAATGCCACCTTCTCCTTGGCATCGAGCAAACGCAACATTTCACCCTGATGAGGAGTCAGGATTATAGGAAACTCCGTTGAGCCGCGAAGATCTCTGGGCCAGGGCGACAGGCAGTTTAGACCGTCGGCGTCTATTACGACCGGAGTTGTTCGGTTTTCAACGACAGCTCTAACAAACCGGCGCGTGCGCGCATCCGCCGCAGAAAGACCAGGGCCAATGGCGACAACGTTAACCTTCGCAACCAGACTTCCAACATGGTCAATCGCCTCATCAGAAACCGCACCGCGATCAGTTTCGGCCAAAGCAGTAGTCATCACTTCCGGCATCGCTGCAGCAGCGACCGAAGCCTGCGCCGATACCGGCGTGGCGATTGTTACGAGTCCCGCTCCCGAGCGCATGGCGGCATTAGCGCAAAGTGCGGCTGCTCCCATGTAGCCTCTCGAGCCCGCAATGATCAGCGCATGACCGTGCATGTTCTTGTAAGAGTCTGAACTGTAGCGAGTGCCGACCAACCAGTCGCGAGCATCCTGGTCCTCAGTCACGAACAAATCCGGTCTCGCAGCTTCCACCAGGGAAATCGGCGAACCGATGTTGGCAATGACGAGTTCGCCGCAGAGGTGAAACGCTGGAGGAAGGACATTGGCGGGCTTGGGCGCTGTGAAAGTTACCGTCAAATCTGCCTGGACTGCGTCGCCAATGGGGTCACCCAGGTCCGCGTTTAGTCCGGAAGGGACATCGAGGGAGACGATGAACGGCCGCACAGTCGCTGAACGTTCACGCGCGTTCCTGATGAGCGCGAGGTGTTGGACTACTTGCAGGTAGACACCCTCGAGCGGACGTGTGAGGCCCGTGCCAAAGAGCGCATCGACGATGATGTCGTAAGCCTTGCGCGGGCGAGCAATCTCCTCCCAATCTGAAACTGTCGCGCACTCAACGAAACTCAAGGGTGCGGGCCGCACATTCGATCCCGCTTCAAAACTGGCGAGTCGGTGAGTGATCTCGAAATTAGTCCGCGCGTCTCCCCTGGTATCCGCAACTCGTCCAAACAGGATGAGATCAGTTTGGACTCCGAGGCGCGCCAGTGTGCGTGCCAGCGTCGCGCCATCACCGCCATTGTTTCCGGGGCCGCAAAGGATACGCGCCTTCTTGTTTTTCAGGTTTTCAGGAAATCTTTGCGCCAGGGCCTGGAGGCTCGCTTCGGCGGCCGCCTCCATTAAGAGCAGAGAAGGGGTTTGAAAGTCGCTAACGGTTAGCCGATCAATCTCACGCATCCGCGCTGCTGAGATAACGGGTTGCACCAGGGGATGATAGCAGAAGGCAGAAGGCAGGTGGCAGAACAGGAAGCAATACTCCTAAAACTAAAAAAACGGGCAAATGCCCGTGTTGCCGATTAGCGTTAAATTGAGGTTTAACTCGCCCTGCCTCCTGCCCCTGCGTTTCAGGTGCCCCTCTGCTCGCCGCTGCCGCTTGCCAGTCCATTGTCCAGGATACTTTAGTTAAATACCCAATGAACCGGGTTCTCCAGAAAACTCAGAAAAAATATTATCCGAAAAAACAATTGCCTTTTTGCTGGGATATTTAAGCAATCAACGATTACTGAGCCCGAGGATGCGCAAGACTCGGCCAACTAATAGCCGAGCCTCGGAGATACCCAAAAGGCTCGTGATGGCAAAGTAAGTGAGTCCGAAACTATTCAGAACTAGTATGGCCAGCGGGATGGGATGCAGGGGTCCGACCAGGGTTTTGCATAGCCAGCCCACGCCAGCGCCCGCAATCGCCCCGCACCAGAGCTTTGCCAGGTAGCCTATGGGTAGCCCGGTACGGCCGATTCGACGGTTTAAGCTCCTCCTAAGTAAAACGAACTCAATCCAGGCTGCGATACTGGCAGACCCCGTCAGCCCAACCACACCCCATTTCGGATCGAGCCCCAGCAGACGGGGTAAGGGCAGGGCGCAAAAGTAGCCCAGGACTGTCGTGAGCGTGACATGAATGATTGCGAACAGGAGCGGCGTTCGCGTGTCGCGCAACGCGTAATAGGTCGAGGAGTAAAGACGACCGAGGGTAGCTGCAAGTAGGCCAATACTCGAACCAGCCAGGATCGCCCAAACGTAAATCGTCGCCTCGTGAGTGAATTGTCCCGTCTGATAGAGCACGGCAGCGATGACATCGCCAAGGGCCAGAAACGCCATTGCCGACGGCACGATGAAAAAGGCGATCCGTCGCAGTCCCGCGTCAAGGCGGGTGCGTAAGACCTGGGCGACCTCTTCGTTGCTGCCGATGGCCCGGGACATTGCCGGCAGCTCAGCGGCTGAGACCGACATCCCGAAGAGGCTGACTGGAAGTGTGTAGAGACTCTGAGCGTAGGTTAGCGCCACGACGGCGCCCGTTGGCAGGAAGCTGGCCAGGATTGCATCAACGAAGGCGCTAATCTGGATCACGCCGCGACTCATAAAGACGGGGAAAAAGTTTCTGACTACGGTCCGCACCTGGGCGTTCGCGATATCGAGAATGGGACGAAGGCGGCGAACCAACTTAAAGACGGTGGGAAGTTGAATTCCAAACTGTAACGCGCTACCGATAACCGAACCCCAGGCCGTAACCTCTGCCAGGGGGAACTGGCCCAGCTTGTTCCCAAACATTATTAGCGAACCGATGATTGCGAGATTCCAGGCGACCGGGGCTGTGTAGGAGATGAAGAAGCGATGGTGGCTGTTCAGCACGCCGAGGCACCAGGCTGACAGGACCAGTAAACCGGCGCCCGGAAATAGAATCTTAACGAGCCGTATTGTCAGCTCCCGAGTTTCACCTTCAAACCCGGGCGCGATGAGGTCGATCAAGTACGGCGTCGTGAGAACGCCAATCACGACGATGAGCGACGTTACGAGCGCGAGTAGGCCGAGGACCGCGTTAGCGACTCGTGATGCTTCTGCTTCATCGTTGCCCGCCAGGAGTTTGGCGTAAACAGGAATGAAAGATGCAGAGAGAGCGCCTTCGCCGAAAATATTCTGGAGAAAGTTTGGAATGCGAAACGCCGCGCTAAAGGCGTCGCCGGCTGCGGACGTACCGAAGTAGTGAGCGAAGATGCGCTGGCGGATCAAACCGACGATGCGGCTGATCAGAATGCCCGAGCCCACGAAGAATGCTGATCGCCCTGTGCCGGGTTGAGCGCGTTTCGACGGCTGGAGTTCTGGAGCGTCGACGGTGGCAGCGGCCGCCGGTTCAAGCATCTCACCGGCAATCGCTCCCGCGTCATGATGAACGCCAATTGGTTCTGTTTCGGAAGAAGCGCCTGGCGGCTTGCGCCTGGGAGAATCATTCATCTCTGATTAGAGATCGTAGTCCTTCAGTTTAGTTAGAAGAGTCTTGTAACTGACGCCAAGGTCCTCAGCCGTGCGACCTTTATTGCCTTCGTTGGCTGCTAGTGCCGCCAGGATCCTGCGCCGCTCGACATAACGTAAAGCGCGTTGGGTCACGTCAAACAGTGTCCCAGACAGATCAAGAGAGCGCAAAGCATCCGACTCCTCGGCGCTGCGTCCCGCCAGGCCAAGGTCTTTTGGTTCCAGGACCATAGTGTCAGTAAGAATGCAGGCTCGCTCGATGGCGTTCTCGAGTTCGCGAACATTGCCCGGCCAGTGATGTTGTCGCAAGGCTTTGACGGCCGCTTCGCTCAGTGCCGCTTCCCGGCCACGCAATTCCTTGCCAAGCTGGGCAGCAAAGTGGTGCGCAAGCAGTTGAACATCGTCATCCCGCTGTCGCAACGGAGGGATTTCAATCGGAAAGACCGAAAGCCTGAAGAAAAGGTCGCCACGAAACTCACCCTTTTCGACCGCAGTTTTCAAATCTTTATTGGTTGCCGCCACAACTCGCACATCGACAGCTAAGGGCGCTCGCCCGCCAATTCGATCAACCACCTTCTCTTCGATGGCTCGCAGGAGTTTGCCCTGAACTCCGAGGGGGAGCTCACCAATCTCATCGAGAAAGACTGTCCCGTCGGCGGCGAGTTCAAACTTGCCCAGCCGACGATCGGTGGCCCCGGTGAAGGCGCCGCGCTCGTGACCAAACAATTCGTTTTCGATCAGCGTCTCCGGAATGGCAGCGCAGTTGATGGCCACGAATGGTTTGTCGCGGCGAGCAGAAAGGTGATGAATGGCGCGCGCGAACAACTCCTTTCCGGTGCCCGATTCGCCAAGCAACAGGACCGTGGTATCAGTCGACGCCACGCGTTGGGTCTCGGCGACCGTTCCTTTGATCGCTGCTGATTCGCCCAGAATTCGGGGAAACCCGTAACGGCGAGACCACTCTTCACGTAACAGGATATTTTCGGTTCGCAGCCGCGCCTGTTCCAGGGCCCGCTCGACCAAAAGCAATAAGTGATTAGAATCGACCGGCTTTTGCAGGAAATCGTGGGCGCCGTCTTTCATCGCTTGCACCGCTTCATCGATCGAGCCGAAGGCGGTCATCACGATCACGGGAACATCACCGTCAGCAGCACGGGCAGCGCGCAGCACATCCAACCCGGAACCATTGGGCATGCGCAAATCGGTGAGGACGATCCGATGGGGGGTGCGGGCGATCTCGTTAAGGGCAGCGCGAGCATCGGCAGCTTCCGTGACCGTGTAACCAGCGTTCTCAAGAGTCAAACGCAAAACGCGGCGTAGACTGTCCTTGTCTTCAACGAGAAGTATGTCAGGCATGTATGCCAATGTCTGAGAAGCAAATTCAAGGATGCGGTGGAGTGTCTAAAGCTTATCCATCAGATAGCTTATACATCAGCGGGCGCAGCTTTGGTTCCGTTCTCATCATTGATTCAAAGAATGTAGCTGTCAAGAGCCTGATTCCGAGCGTCGCCGGGAAAAAAGGAAAAAGGCGTGGAGCGCTTGGCGCCACGCCTTCGATTTTCCACCATTGCTTTCCTATGTCGCGTTATTTTTCAGCCACGCCCACGACCAACGGAGCTGTAAGAAACAACGCATTCGATATTGCACTGGAGTCGTATCGGATACTTGAGTTGCCGGCGCCGGCTCCATAATTAAAGAATGGATCCAGGAAATTGCCGGAGCTGCGATTGAAATGAGCAACCATGATACTGCCGAATATTGTGCGGTTACCTCCGCCCGTCTTATTCACAGTTCCTTTGCCGAGCACCAAAATAATTCCATGGAAATCAGGTCCGGCGGGCGCCATAGTAAGATCCCCGGTTACGACCACGAGCCCAGCGCCTCCGTCCAGTTTGCAATTTCCATCAACAAAAACAAACTCTGGTTGAGCGAGTGAACCGACGGGTCCATCAAGAGATGAGACGACTCTGCCTTTCTTTCGGGCCAAATCTTCGGCCATGACTAAGAAGGTCCTTGCCGCAGCGGCTGTGTCAAGAAACCAGGGCGGAGTGACGCGGAGCGGCCCGGCTGGCGCAGGTTCGCCAGTCGTCACCAGGTGTAAAATATTGTATTTCGGATCTGAAAGTGAGCCGGGTCGGCCAGAGTAGGCTGTTTCGGCAAAGGGTACATCGTGATTGCTCACCGCAAGGACGGGTTTTTGCGGGGCGAGACCAGCGGTGTCCACACCAGAATAAGTCTTCGAGGCGCTTGCTCCAAGCTGGAGGGTCATCGGGGTGACGTGATCGTCATGGCCGCGCATTACGATCGCCGCGGGAATGGGGATATTTAACCCATCGGCAACAACGAGCATTGATAATTGTTTGAGGGCCCCACGAGGACCAAAACCGGTAGAGTCAATTTGCAGGCGGGAAGGCACCGCTGCGGCGGGCGTATTGTCCGGGTCAGTTACTTTGACCTTATAGGCAACGCCATTAATCGGATTGTAACCAGGACTGAGAGTAACTCTATCCGTATAGGTACTGTTATATGTTATCCACCGCGATAAGCGGGCATCCGCCGAGGCGGGGTCGCTTGCCAAATTGGAAGTTGATTTTGAAAGTGCTTTGCGAAAGGTAATCTTGTTTTCGGTTGCTACTCCGCCTGCGGGATTCGCGACAAACAGAGGATTCGGCATTACGTTACCCCGAAGGACATTCAGCGTTGCCTGAATTCCTGCTTCCGCACCGTAATAAGCCTGCGTCTCTGCGGATGCGTCGAACGTGTTTATTCCTGTGCTCGAGGTAGTAACCAGCAGCATACCGCCTGCCGCGAGAAGCAACATCGAGATCAGCAGCGTCGTGACCAAAGCGGCGCCGCGTTCCCGCGGTCGCTCGCGGCCAATCATCTTTTTCCTTCTTTCTTCCATGGGCAAACTTCCTCACCACTGCTGCTAAAACTGTTGGAGTGTGTTCGGCGCATTCCGGAGCGCCACATCCGAAACCAGGCCCACGACCGACGCCGGCATTCCCATAGTTGGGGGAAGCTCAACGAGGATCTCAATTTTGACTCGTTCCGCTCTGTTGTATTGTGCCGCGTCAGTAATCGCAACACCGCTGGAGTCGAAGTAACTCAGCTCCATGAAAGTGACGCCGTTCGCCATTACAGTAGTGACCCCGTCAGGAACTGGCACGCGGGTAAAACGCAGAATGGTTTTGTTGTTAACCTGAAAGACGTAACGAATATCTTCATCTGCCTCCAGATCTGAGAGGGCGAGTGTGGAATTGTTGTCCAGGTTTGCGCGAACCCGAATTGAGGTTGGTCCGGAATCAACCGTGGCGATCCCGTTGTCCGTTAGACCATAACCTGAGTTCCCAATTTCACGAGACATCATGCTGAGAGCACGTTGCGCGTCTGTGAGGGCCTCCGATCTCCTGTTCTCGCGAGTTCGCGTGCGCAACGACGTCGCCAGCAGAGTGGTCGCGGCGCCCATGATTGCCAGGGTCACAGTCATGGCTATTAACAGTTCCAGCAGCGAGAAGCCTGCCGCCCCGCGTCTTGTTTCGGTCTTTGATTGAGAATTCATATTCCTACTCGCCTGGCGTCAGCGGTCCGTACGTGAGCGTTGCGTGATCAGGGTAATTCTCGCCCCAGCGTTCAGGGACGAACCCTGACTGACGTTATCCGGAGCAACGGCGACCGTAATCCTTTTGAGAGTGGTAGTTGAATTGACCTCAACATTCGCTGTGGTGGGATCGTCATCGATCGTTGTCGTGACCGAATAGCGCTTGCCATTCCGAATCAAGCCAGGCTGGGTTGACGATCCTCCGGTGAGAATGGCGTCGGTAGTAGTCGCATTGAACTTAGCGCTGCGGATCCTTTCCAATTGTTCCTGAGCGACGGCGAGTGCAACCAGGCGATCACTTGCCCCGGAGTTGTAGTTAATGGAAAAGGTGAAGAGCGAAGCGGCACCGAGCGCCGCGATCATCATGAGCACAAGAGCGATGGTAGTTTCAAACAACGTGAAGCCGTCTTCCGCGCCATGGCGCCGGCAGCCATAAGGCTTCGCTCCTCCCACGCGACGACCCGAAATTGTTTTGTGGCCCTTGGCTTTTAACATCTTCATGCTCAGGGAGTGGTTACTCTGGTCGTCTCTCGAAGGACGGGCTCGGAGGGATCCTGATTTGAAACGGGACTGGCTGTTGGTGAGTAATCGATTGCCGTCTGACCGCCGTTGGTGATCCTGACTGTGGTAGAGCCATAGGTATTACCAATCCTTACACTCTCTGGATTGGTGGTGTTGCCGCCGGCATCGACGGTTCGCCCGCGCCAGTTGAACATTATTGTTCTGGGAAAAGTTCCATTCTGGATTGTGAGATTGGAATCTGCAGGCATGCCAATTACGCGGGGGGCGTCGAGGGCGCCATCGCCATTCGCGTCCAGTGTCACGCTGTAGAAGTTTGCGTTGATGATCGCCACTTGAGCCATCTGTGCATCCGTCGTGGCGTGGCGACGTACCGAGTCGAGGCGGGCCTTTTCAATATTTGTGGCTAGTTCTCTGACCGCGTTTGCACGGGTCATGTTCTGTCGCGCTCTGTCTATCTGAGTGAGGGCAAAGCCCGTGAGGACCGCGAGCATTACGGCGACAATCATCAGTTCCAGCACTGAAAAGCCGGATGCGCCACCCGCTGGTTTTTTCCTGAGAGGGGCTTTCATTTTTTTAAGTCGCGAACCGGAGATAAAGATCCCAGAAAGGTTTGCGCTTCCACTTGGGCGTGAGAGCTTAGAACTCGCGCACATCGCGCACGATGGTTCCCAAAACATCTTTCCCAGTCTGAACCGAAGGAGAGTCGAATCGGAGATCGGCATTGCCCGTACCATTTGTTATGAAAGTGGGTGCAAGGAAGGGATGCGCTACTCCATTTTCACTTGCCGGCCACGAGCGGGCAAACTTCGCGACATACGTGGTGCCGAGGATGTTTCCATTACCGGCGCCGTCGCGTTCCATGTAACCGTTTCCGAGGACAAGAATGATCCCATTGAAATTAGGGTTGCCATGCATTGTCAGGTTGCCGGTAACGATCAAGAGACCCGCCCCACCGTCCAACGAACAATTGCCATTCACAAACGTCATTTGCGGCGACGCCGTGCTTCCGGCATACCCATTATAGGAAGTGTAATAACGGCCCATGCTGCGTGACACGGCCTGCATGTAGTTTAGGAACGATCGTGCATTGTCGGCAGTTTGTAAGAAGCTTGGAAGATCGGCTACGGCAACCAGGCGGACCTGCTCGGCTTCCACCGTGCTTCCCTTCGTGATTGCATTCTCGGCGACAACCTTATCTACCGCGGATGTCACTCCAAGGGAGGGTAGCGCGGCTTCGGTTCCTGTGAAATCGTGGCCGCTGTAATCCTTTGCGGCACTCTCGCCGATAGTAAAAGTCATCGTGCTGGTGCCGTCATCGGCGCTTCGCATAGCAAGGGCTGCCTTGGCCTGAATATCGAATTGAACTCTCTCGACAACCATTTCCATTTGTTTCGTCGAACCTCGCGGCCCAAATCCAAATGACTGCACAAGCAGTCTTCGTGGCTTGTAAGTGGCGTCAGCTGCGAGTTGAGTTCCATTCGGATCATCCGGATCGCTGACGGTCACTCTGTATGAGTAATTCACTCCGGCCGGTGTGATGCGGCTGTGACTATCGTCGTAAGGGAGCCAACCTGACAGCTTGGCGATAGTTGCAGTGTCGCCAGGTGCGTTCGACCTGTTTAGCTGCACAGCACTTCTGAATCCAATTCTCGTGCCGGCAGATAATCCCCCGCGAGGCGCTACGTGCCCGCGCAACACATTCAAGGCCGCTTCCAGTCCTGACTCTGCGCCATAGTAAGCCTGCAGTTCCGCGGTCGAATCGACCGAGGTGGTTGCCGACATGCCTGTTGTTAGAATCACCATACCGGCGATTCCGAGCAACAGTGTCGAGATTAGGATGGAGGTTAGCAGCGCCGCGCCTCGTTCACTCTTGCGTTGATTATTAAAATAGCTTTGGCTTGCCTTGGTCTGCATCAAAATTCCTCGAGATCAGAATGTCATTTGACTTGCGTTTCGCAGCACAACATCGGAGATGAGTTCAACTGATGACTCCGGTTGATAGCCAGGGGAACCAGACTTTCCATCAGCAGGTAGAACTACGCCGACTGTGATTCTCACCTTCCAGGCAGTCCTAACGGCATCGGGATTCGCACCGACATTGATTTCGGCTCCCGCAGAGTCGAAGTAGCGAAGATTGAAGGAATCGAGCCTGTTTGCGAGGACGGTTTTCCCTTGTTCTGGATTCGATGGCGCCACAACTGCGTCATAGCGGACAAGGTAACGCCGGTTTGCCGCCTCATCTCTGTACATCAGGTACTTTATGTCTTCGTCGGGATCGCTTACTTGAGTATTGTTGGGCTCGACTCGGTAGGCGTTCAAATTCGCGCGTATTCGAATGGACACGTTATTCGTGTCCCCCGGAACTATTCCATTGTCGGGGAGGCCGAACCCGGAATTAGCAATCTCTCGCGACACAATGTTCAACGCCCGCTGGGCGTCCGCAATCGCGTCGGATCGGTTATCTTCCCGTGATCGCATACGGAAAGATTGACTCAGTAGTGTCGCTGAAGCTCCGGCGATGATCAGAGTTACGGTCATCGCGATCATAAGTTCGATCAGGGAAAATCCAGCTTGATTTCGAGTCGTAGGGGTTGTCTGCATGAATAGGTTCCTTAGCTTACGGTCCGCCGATATACGGTCCCAGGGTGAAGGCCGCCCGCTCCGTGGTCACCTGCACAGTTCTCACCGACCAGGCATCTGTGCTGCTCGTAGGAGTCACCTGGATTTGAATTGTCTTAAGGCTGGCTGTGGTATCGACAATAGTGGTTCGGACTCGATAAGAACGACCTCCGTTGGTAACCGTCGTAGGCGTGACATTGGCGGGTGTAGCGTTTAAGGCAGGATCGAGAAACGGCAAACTTCGCAGCCGCTCAATCTCCTGTTGCGCTACAGCTATCGCTACAACCCTGTCCCGTGAGCCGGTGTTGTTCTTGACTGCATAGGCAAACACCGCGGCAATTCCCAACCCGCCGATCATCATCACCACCATCGCCACGGCCGTCTCCAGTAGGGAAAACCCCTCCTGTCGTTGGGCTCTGGTTTTTGTTTTTCTGGTGCGATGCATGTTTGTCTCCGTCTCCCTTACTAGTTTGTAACAGTGACCGTGATCTGGCGGGCGCCGCACGGCGTACTGAAATACAGCGTAAAGTCGCCGCGCGAAGTGTTCAGTGACGTAACCTTAAAGTTGTCCGTAGAAATTAAGGTCACCCCAAGATTGCTTGGTCCACCAGTGAAGCTCACTGAACCAGAGCCGCCGGTTACCGTAAAGGCCAACGTTCCAAAGCCACCGTGCTTGCTGATGGACATCGACGGAGGCGAGGCGGTGACCACGCAAGGCGCGGGCGTGGGCGTCGGCGCAGGAGTAGGCGTGGGATCCGGCGTCGGCGTCGGGGCCGGTGTGGGCGTCGGATTCGGAGTGGGCGTGGGATACGGAGTGGGCGTCGGATACGGAGTGGGCGTCGGATCAACTGATGGCGTTGGGGTTGGGTAAGGTGATGGCGTAGGACTGGAACTCTGGTTTCCGTTAAGTGTGGATCCACCATCAATAGGGGTGAGATCGGTGGTGACGTTTACGTTGGGCACATCGTCCATATATACGCCGCTCTCAATCGTCACATCGCCCGAATGCGTTACGTCAACGCTCCTTTGGACATTTCCGGATTCCAGGGTATAGCTGATTCTTGGCAAGTGGCCGGGAACGGTAGTCACAAACCGTCCGCGCCAGTCAAAAGCAGTGAGAGCTGTGTCACCCACGAATCTGATCCCTTCATCAAGGACCACATTCAGCGTATCGATGGTTCCGTTCCCATCTAAGTCTATTCGAACGGTATAAGAACGAAAATCATCGGCGATTGTGACTCCGGCCATTTGATCGAGGGCCGTCGCATGCCTGCGGATCGAATCTACTCTGGCCTTTTCAAGATAACTGGCTAGCAATCGCGCCGAGTTGGTTAAGCGGATGCGCTGGCGGGCCTGGACGATCCCGATAGCTGCCATCGCTCCGATCACTGCAATAACCAGAACGACGATCACCACCTGCAGCAAAGTGAATCCACTTTGCCGGCCGGGCACTGTAACTCTCAATATTTTGCTTTCGACGGCCATTGCTCCTCCGAGTGCCGGGTATCGCAAGGTAGAACCTCGCACCACCTCCTCGGCAATGGCCATGCCAGCTACAACTCTTCGAATAATGGGCTAATTCCCGGCGAGCCTACCGCGAGCAGTCAAGCCACGCGTTACCCGAGGTGACAGCAACGGAAGCTGTCTTCACAGCTTGAGACAGCCATTTTTGTCATCCCGATAAGGTTGTTCTGAATTGCGGAGGGCATTCGGCTTTTAGTGGATGTACAACGCTCTGAGCGGCTTGAAGCGCTCGTCCCCATCGTCCGCTCGTGTGTGGTGCCGCACGCCGCACGCGCCAGTTGGACGGTAAAGCGCCCCGTCGATCCTAGTGACCGGCGGGGCGCAAAATTTTTTAAGAACCAGATTTATTCTAGCGAGGACTGTTGCCCTTCAACCCGGGTTCAAACTCGTCCGCGGAGGCGAAGCTGTTCTGCGTGTCTGACAGCCTCATGGTAAGCAAGCGCGGCGTGTACATGAAAGCGAGTGGTCCACCCCGGGAGCTTTGAATCTGCATTACCAGAAAATCCTGATTGGAGCGAAACCTCGAGACATTGCCGCGTCGATTCATGATTACAAACAAGAGCGTCTCGCCCCCCCCAGTTCGCATCTGTCCAACCAGGGAGCTGGCTCCTCCATCAGTTCTAATCAGGGTTCCGGTTTTCGCGATCACACTTCCGCGCCAGGGCTGGGTGCTAAAACGAGTTTCCAATGTTCCGGGATCAATACCGGCAACCGGCATGATGTCGGTCGTCGAGAGTCGGTGTTTGCGCAGTTCTTCGCGCAACGCGCGGAAGATCTTCATCATGGTCCTGGGACTGGCGCGGTTAACACCGAGCCCACTGAGCGACGCCATGTGCAGCTGTTCGGCACTTAGACCCAGGGTGTCTAATAGCTGTCGCCGCACCGACTGAAGGCCGCCAACCGAATCCCCGATCCGCTCAGCCATGAAATTATTGGAGTAACAAAGCAGAACTTTAAGAATGTCGACCAGCTTACTCGAGCTTTGAGACAGAAGCAGCTTTGCCTGCGGGGTTACAGGTTCGACCCGAACTTCGCCCATCACAGCGACGCTGGGCACGCTCTCCAGACTTTTTTTGTCACCCAGCACCGTTCGTTCATACACCCACGATCGGGTTGCTTCGCCTGATCGCAGGGCCGCGTCCAACGTGTCGTAGAGCTGCGAGCCAGACCGCCGCGCCGACCAGTTGAAGTTCATCGTAAACTTAGGACCGACTACCAGGTCTCCAGACACAGCGCGAATACCCAGACTGTTCAATTGCCGCGCGATCATTACCGCGTGCTCATAGTGGAATGAAGGATCGCGGCCGGAGATGTAGAGATTCCCGTTAACCGTGCCGGTAGCCTTATCAAGCGAGCCATCAGTCCACACTCCGGTAGCAAAGCGATGTTCCGGCCCAAATGTGCGCAGCGCTACGAATGCTGTTGCCAGCTTAAGAGCCGAAGCCGGATTGAAAGTTTCATCGGCGCCTTGCGTGGAAACCGTCGCGCCGTCGAGGGTCTCGACCAGAACTCCCTGAAGTCCGTAAAGCGTGTTCTGCTCCGAATTGTCGCTCTCTTCTGCCGGTTCAGGTGTCGGTGCTGGAGAAGGTGTCTGCGAGCTTATCGCGCCAAAAACTTTCGGGGTTGAAGCCGGTATCGGACTTTGTGCGGTTGCTGGCGCAGCTATGGATACTGCAAGCAGGGTTGCGAGGAGAGTGAGGAACGACTTCGATGTGCGCCGATTGTTCATCGATCTATCGCCGGCATCCCGGCCCACTAATAGTAACATGATCGTTCAGGAGAGAATTCCACAAGCCGGTGAGGAGAATGTTGTCAGATGCCCTGGACTGTGCCAAAGATGTATGTCCAGAAACTGCGCGTAAGGAGTTTCTGGGCGGGGACAATTGCGTTGACAAGGTTAGAATCCGACACCTAGAATCTCGATATTGACAATCAAAGTGCGCCATCACTTGCCCGTTACAGTTGAAAGCATTCGCGACACGCACCACGCGCGACGAAAGGAAATTCAAGCGCGCCTTGTGGAGTTTGAAGCAGTCTGGCAAGAGGGTTCCAACTCCCGTCTGTGGGAAGAACTTGTCTACTGCATTTTTACAGCCGGCGCCTCGGCTCGAATGGGGCTGAAATCCATTGAAGCAGTTAGACCACTACTGCAGAAGGGCGGGCGTGAAGAGATGACTCGGGCTTTGAAGCGGGCCGGCGCGCATCGATTTCCTGTAGCCCGACCGGGTTACATCGTGGTGGCGCGAGACTACTTGAGTGAACATTGCGGCATGGCCCTGCGTGAGCGACTTAAAGGCTTCTCGACTGTGAGCGAAGGTCGAGACTGGTTGGCGCAGGAAAAACGCATCAAGGGTTTGGGCTACAAGGAGGCCAGCCATTTTTTGCGCAATATCGGGCTGAAGGGTCTGGCAATTCTTGATAAGCATGTCCTGAGATGTCTTGCTGATCTCAAGGTGATTGAGAATCCCCAGCCACCCACCACCAGAGCGCGTTACCTGGCGACGGAAGAGAGGCTGCGAGAGGTGGCGAATAGTCTGGAGATTGACTTTGACGAACTCGACCTGGTTCTTTGGTCAATGAAGACGGGAGAAGTTTTAAAGTAATGAGTTTAAAGGATGACGACAGCAGTCAGATGGCATTTTGGTCGTCGTCATTCGAAGGGTAGTTGTCATGGGTTTGTTCAGCACTACAGCACTCAAGCGAGCATTGGCGGTCGGAGTTGTGGCCGCCTTTGTCGTGTGCACCGAACTCACCACTCAGGTCCGAGCCTCCACTGTTGTAAACAACAAAGCCCTCAAGCGCGCTGAGAAAGCACTTCGCGAAGGAGACTTTGAACAAGCCGAAGCGATGCTGCGCGAGCTGTTGAGCAAGGACGTTCTTAACGAGAACGCGCGCTTAAGTTTGAGCTTTGCACTACTTAAACAGAGACGTTTGCGGGAGGCATACGATCACGCGGCCAGGGTGTTGTTGACAAAGCCAATGTCGGCTAAAGCTCACGCCTTGCTCGGCCAGGCGATCCTCGGTTCGGGAGACTTTCGCGACTCTGTCGAAGAGTTTCGCACGGCTCTGGCCATGGATGATGACGAAGCGCTCGCCATCGCCGGCTTGGCCATGGTTGATTTCTATGAGAACCGTCTGGCTGATTGTGTGCGAGGCTTGCGTCGCGCGGTCGCTTTGGAACCGAATGAACCGGACTATATCTTTAGTCTGGCCCAGGCTTCCGCACGTTACGAAATGTTTAAGGAAGCTGCCGATTCATATGAACGCTTCCTGGCTATCGCTCACAAGACAGATGAGGACCGCCGCGCGCGAATACGTGGCTTAGTCGACTTTCTTCGCTATCTGGGAAAACAGGGACAGCTTTACGTCTCTACCGGTCGTGAAATGACGGCCCTCTCATTTGAGTCGATCGACGGTCGTCCAATTTTGAAAGTCCGTATCAATGGCGAGAAAGAACCATTGCGTTTCGTTCTCGACACGGGTTCAGGCATGTCAGTAATCTCAGAAAAGACTGCGAACCGGTTGGGCCTGCGCTCGATTTCCCGGGGTGGAATGGCCCGCGCTGTCGGTGGAGCTGGGAAGTTCGAAATTGTTTACGGTTTTCTTTCCTCACTGGAGGTAGGCGAAGTTCGCGTCGAAAACGTGCCGGTTTACATTCGACATTTTTATGACGAGCGGGTTCCCGTCGATGGTTATCTTGGTCTTTCAGTAATCACCAGGTTCTACGCGGCGGTTGATTATGGCGACCGTACCTTCAAGCTGGTGCGGTCCCGGTCGTCGGATAATCTGGATATGTTGCAGAAGTCGGCAGGAAATCTCCCGCCTGTTGCGACTGATTTTGTCGAGATTCCCGTGCGCACAACCTCAAGTGGGTTCCTTAGCGGTGAAGTCAGATTGGAAGGAATAGAGAAGCCGCAAAATTTTATCATCGACACCGGGGCAAGCATTTCTGTGGTTTCAGAAAAATTGGCAGCTCTCGAAGAGCTTGCAGAATTCATGACACCACATCGCATGCGCGTTTTCGGCGCCGCAGGTGTGACCGAAGATGTGAAGACGATGTTGCTTCCCCGCGTAATGCTGGGAAGTTTGATTAGGGAACAAGTCAGTGCAGCCATCCTGGATTTGGAACCTGTTAATGAAACGACTGGATTCACCCAGGCGGGAATTCTGGGGAGCAATTTCCTGCGCCACTTCCGCGTCTCGTTTGACTTTCGTCGTGGATTGATCCGACTCGAACCGCTCGGCAAGACTGCTAAAAGCGAGCGTCCGATTCCGGTAAAGATGTAGACTGCATTCAAATGAAACAGAGTCTTTATCTCGAGACGTCAGTGATCGGAGCTTACCTGGACAACGGGGAGCCTTTCCGGCGCGACCTGACCATCCGCTGGTGGGAGCACGAAATGACCGACTATCGTGCTGTTATCTCTCCCTTGGTGACGCGCGAGATTGAAAGAGTTCCCGAGCCTCATCAAAGTTCGTATCTCAAGTTGATTGCGCCGCTTGAACATGTCGAGCTTACAGACGAAGTCGCGATTCTCGCGGACGGCTATATTTCGCGCGGAATATTTCATCGCAAGTACATCGCCGACGCATTACATGTCGCTATTGCGTCGTATCACAAGATCGATTATCTGGTAACCTGGAACTTCGGACACCTCGCGAATGTCCGGCGCCAGGCTCGGATTCGCTTATTCAATACTGCGGCAGGTTTTTATGTGCCGATGATCGTGACGCCGGAGTTTCTCGTGTCCGAAGCTACCGAGAGAGTGAAATGATTTATGACTTACGCCGTGGGCGGCGACGAGGGTGAATGTCAGTGACGCAGGGTGCCAGGAACAAAAAGTTGGAAGTTGCGAATCGGAAAGCCAAAATTGGAAATTTACCAATGTACCGGCGTCCAAAATTTCTCGAGGTGTTACACGCCATTCGGGAAGAAATGTCCCGCGAGGCTGATTACGATGTAGATCTGTTTGCCGAGTTGGTGCGTTCGGGCCTGCGGCCGGCGTACGGACCGGAGCGACGAATCCGAGGTTTCAAGAGTCGCGCTCCACGAGCAGACGACTCAAGCGGTAACGGACGAAAGGTCAAAGAAGGCAACCGGAAGTGAACGAGCGGGGAGCAGGGCGCCGTTGACCACGGGTTTTCCTGTAGTGCACATATGAATCCAACCTTTGAAACTATCGGTCTGGAAGTTCCCAGCGAAAAGGCGTTCAACTATCTCGCAGAACGCGCCGGCGATCAGGGCGAACCAACGCAACTGAGCAGGCGGGGAGCGGTGTTACATGGTCGTTGCTGGAAACTCGGAGAAGGTCTGGAGGTTTGGACTGTCTTGTATGAATCCGGCAGTGGCGACGTGTTCTATGCAGACTGCCGTCCGGGCTTTCGCGCGCGTTATATTCAAACCATCAGTCCCTGGGCGCTCACAGAATACGACGAAGAGGGCGAGGCCGTAGTCCACGGTTATCGCGATGGCACTGAATGTGAAGTGTTGTTTGAGTTGCAGAATCTCACGGAAGTGGGACCGGCGGGCTTCGCCGCGCACGAACTGCATGTAGGTCTCTGCGGCCTGGCGTACCGCGCCCGTGTTCGCAAGAACGGGAACACGACCCGCTGGATGCCTCTGGAGAAGGCGGCGCCGGCCAGGGCCGCTCACGAAAATGATTGGAGCCTGTCCGGCACCGTCATCGCATTCAAACCTTTAAAGAACCCGCTCTCAGGCAGCGACCTTTACTGGATCCACCTCGATTTGAATCACATCAAGCTGGAAGTTCTGGTTAACCAGCGGGCGCTTCGCGGCGACTGCCTGGCGCCCGGCGTCACTCTGGATGCGGAGGTTTGGTTGCAGGGACATGTCCTGGATGAACAGGCACTGCGTTCGCGTTATGAGGGTGTCGATCATGCAGCGTCAACAGCGGGTTTCTGGGCCGGCTTGAAGCGCAGAAACTAAGGCCGCATTCAACATTCCGTCTAATCAGATTCCTGTTGGCCGTGTAGAAACCTGTGACCGTGTTTTCGTTTTGTCTTATGCTCGCGTCCTCCGCGTTAACCAGCGGTTATTGCGCCGCCAATGACCAATCTTGATGAAACGTCTCATTGTTCTTAGCCTCTTTATCCTCACAGCAATCTTAGGAGTTTACTTTTTTAATCAGTATTGGATTCACCGGTACGATGCTCTAATCGCCCGGCAAGCGTCGGTCTACCGGCTCGACCCGGATCTGGTTTGGAGTGTGATTTATGAAGAGACCTATTTTAGTCCCTGGAAGTCAGGCAAAGACGGCGAGATCGGCTTGATGCAAATAACGCCCGCAGTGGGACGCGATTGGGCCACGGCCACTGGCATGCGCGAGTTTGAAAAGCAGATGGCCAGCGACCCGTCAAGTCTCTTGCGCGATCCGGAACGTAATATCCAAATCGGATGTTGGTACCTGGAAAAGTTTTACGAAGAATATCGCGACATGCCAGGCGCTGAGGAGCGAATGATTGCCGCGTATAACGCTGGTCCCACGCGAGCTGCCGAGTGGAACCGTCCGCCCGAAGGCGGTCAGCCGTTGTCAGGACGTGAGTACATCGAACGGATCGGTATTCCGTCTACACGTGCTTATGTAATCTCGATCCTGGAACGTTATCGCAAACTCAAAGGAGCGCGTTCGCCCGTCGTTTCGCACCTGGTTTATTGGCGAGCAAGACGCAATTCAAACTGACTCAAGAGTTCGAAGTTCCAGAAACACAGCGCTACGCGTCGCAACAGACTCTCAACTCAATGACAACCCTCTACAGCGCGCGTTGGGTTCTGCCAATCTCCGCGGCGCCCATTGAAGATGGCGCGCTTACCATCGATGGCGCCCTAATCACGGGACTGGGCAGCAGGGTCGAACTCGCCGGACAGTTTCCCGAAGCCAACCTGCGGTCGTTTGGGGAAGCCGCCATAGTTCCCGGTTTCGTCAACGCGCATTCGCATCTCGAACTCACGGCGATGCGTGGCTACCTGGACAATGAAGAAAATGACTTTTTTGCCTGGCTAAAAAAACTGACGACGGCGCGCCTTGAACGAATGACGGCCGACGATCTTTATGTTTCTGCAGCATGGGGCGCGTGTGAAGCTCTGCGCGCGGGCGTAACGTGCGTGGCTGATGCGAGCGACGCGGCTGCCGAGAGCATGAGGGCATTAATTGACGCAGGAATGCGGGGGACGGTATTTCAGGAGTCGTTTGGGCCGGACCCGAAACTCGCGCGGGAGAATTTCGCCAAACTAACAGCCAAGATATCCCAGCTCCGCAGGTTGGAAACACCATTGGTTAGAGTTGGCGTCTCACCGCACGCGCCCTACACAGTCTGCCCGCCTCAGTTGGAAATGATTTCCGAGTTTGCGTTGGCGGAGAAGTTGCCCGTGATGATGCACGCGGCTGAATCAGGCGCAGAGCAGATGTTGCTGCGAGAAGGACTTGGAACTTTTGCCGATGGGTTTGCGAGACGGGACATTGAGTGGCGCGCTCCGGGAGTTTCCACGATTCAACACCTGGCGCGCCATGGCGTGTTGCGGACCCGGCCGCTTCTTGCTCATTGCATCAACGTCGATCACGCTGACATAGAAATCATCGCGGAGACGGGCGCGAGCATAGCTCACTGTCCCAAGTCGAACGCGAAGTTAGGTCACGGCCGAGCGCCTTTCGCAGCATTCCTCGATCGGAAAATCGCGGTGGGGTTGGGTAGTGATTCTGTGGCCAGCAATAATACTTGCGACCTGCTCGATGAGGCGCGGTTTGCATTGCTCTTGTCGCGGTCCGGGCCGGCTCTCGCCGGCAGAGAGCGTATGGTCGGGGCAAGCGACGTCCTTCATGCGGCGACTATGGGTGGCGCGCGCGCAATCGGACTCGAGGAAGAGATCGGAGAGTTACGAGTGGGGTCGCAGGCAGACCTTACGGTTCTTTCGCTTGAGGGAACGCATCAGCTGCCATCATACGACCCGGCGAGCACGCTTATTTTCTCTTCATCAGGACGCGATGTGATTCTCACTGCGGTGGCTGGTCGCGAACTCTATCGCGATGGAAGGATTTCTGGCATGGATGAAGAAAGACTGCGGGCGCGAATGAAGGAAATCGCGAAAAAGCTTGAGCTTGGGTCTTAGAACTTTGTTCTTTGATCTTTGTTCGCTCTTGAGAGTCGCATCTGACCCCGAAGCGGAATGAGGTCAAGTCACAAAGCTCAAAGAACAAAGAACAAAGTTCTAAGACCCAAGTTCCGTTGTTGAGTTATACCGCCGCCGTAATCGCCTGATCGAAAATCTCGATCGCTACATCCACATTTTGCTTTGTCAGGATCAGCGGCGGTGACCAGCGAATCGTGTTCGTTCCTGCTCCCAGGATAATCAAACCCCTTTCAAAGCACGCAACCTCCACTCGATCGCGAAGTTCAGGCGCCGGCTTGTTTGATGTCTTATCAGTAACAAACTCAACCCCAAGCATCATACCCAGGCCGCGCACATCACCGATGCAATCGTGCTTCTTCATCAGCTTTTCCAGTTCGGCTTTCAAATAACTCCCAACCTCCGCACTGTTTTTTACAAGACCGTTTTCAAGTAGTTCGATCGTTTTCAACGCGGCTGCGATGCACACAGGATTGCCGCCGAAGGTCGAAGCGTGGGCGCCGGGCTTCCAGTCCATTAACGACGCGCGGGCAACTGTCGCCCCGATAGGCAAACCGGAACCAATGCCCTTGGCAATGCAAACGATATCCGGCTCCAGGTCGTAATGGTCGCTGGCGAACATCTTGCCTGTGCGACCCATCCCGCTCTGCACTTCGTCGACCACCAAAAGAATTCCGTGTTCGTTACAGATTCTGCGCAACCCTTGAAGAAAACTCTTCGGCGCCGGCACATAACCACCCTCGCCTTGCACCGCTTCGACGACGATCGCCGCAACCTCCTCAGGCGGAGTTGTCGTTTTGAAAAGTCGTTCTTCGATCCAATTCAGCGCGCCCTGGGCTGCGCCACCATCGCCGCAGTCTTCAGCACGAAACGGATTGCGAAACTCATTGGGATAAGGAACATGCACTACGTCCAACGCCTGGCGTTTGAAACCCAATCGTTGGGCTGTCTTTGAGGAGGTGAGAGAAAGTGATCCTAAAGTCCGGCCGTGAAAGCTATTGAAGAACGCAATGAACTTTTCGCGTCCGGTCGCATGCATCGCCAACTTCAATGCCGTTTCCACGGCTTCCGTGCCGCTGTTTGCGAAATGGGTCCTCGTGGGTGAAGGCACCGGAACAATTTCATCGAGCTTCTGCGCGAGTGCGGGCATCAAGCTGTAGTAATAATCCGTACCACACATGTGAATGAGCTGTTCGGCTTGCCGTTGAATCGCATTGACCACTTCCGGGTGACAGTGTCCGGTGGAGCAAACCGCAACGCCCGCGTTGCAATCAAGAAAAACGTTGCCATCAACATCTTCGACCCAAACTCCCTGCGCCCGTTCGGCTACGAGCTTGAATGAAGGCCTGGGATAGGAAGGGTTAACAAACTGAGCGTCAGCTTCGATTACTTTCTTACCTTTGGGTCCCGGCAGTGCTGTTTTAATCGACGGCCGTTTGGGCGGCGCCATTGTGGTGCTCGACATCTGTTTTTCTCCTTGTCAATCGCTCGTTGAATTGAGCAGTAAAAAAATTATAGGCATCCCCAAAAGATACTTTGGAGCATAACGACGGAGCGCTTGATTCAGAGCGGGGTTAATCGGCGAAGAGGTTCGCGCGGGTCTCAACAGGAAGGAAGTGTAATGACTGTTGCTTGAACATCGAGAGGATTCTACGCTTTACGAGACCTTTTTTCCACTCGACGTGGGGATCGATCAGACTCGTCGACGAAGGAGGCCGATCCACTCTGTTGCTTGAGTGCGGTAGCTACCGCTCCCGTACTGTAATTGCTCGTGCAGTGCTTTGTTGCACTTCCAAGTTGAATCTGTTGCTGTCCCGCCAGTGATTAATCGGCAACTAGCAATTGGCAATCGGCAATCGCGATACCCGCGCGCTACCGCCCATTCTCTGACATCGCTTGATCATGGTCCAGTGGAGGTGTACCCTAGAGTCCCCTAAGAAGACTTATCCCCGGTACTCTCTCCCGCCCATCTTGAATTAACGAGAATTGATCGCCAGACGATCTGTAAACGCAAAAGGGGGAAACGTTCATGAAGAAACTGCTTTTGTTAATCATCATTTTGCTTGTAGCGGCAAGCGTCGCGGCGGCGGATACCATCTATCTGCGCGATGGACGCACTGTGAGCGGCACCTTGATCGGCTTCGTCGATGAACAATTCGTGGTGCGCGTCACATCAATCGGCACTAACAGCGGGGTGACTGAACGAAGCGAAACGGGTGAGTTGCGGTACTTCCGTCCAACTGAAGTTGACAGAATTGAGATAGACGGCCGCTCACTCGACGAGGCGCGCTACGTGACCCGCACGGTCCAGGTGCCTCTGGAATCAAACTGGATCGACAGCGGGGTTGACGTGCGCAGGGGAGAGCGGATCCAAATGAGAGCATCAGGAGTAATCGTTGCCGGCCGGACACGCATTCCGCCAGACGGAATACGCTCGAACGATCCTAGTGCTCCACTGCCGGGTGCAGCGGAAGGAAAGTTAATCGCCGCGATTGGCAATGAATCCACTTCGCCGGTGCTCGAGATTGGATCTACGCGCGAGTTTCTCGCCGATCGAGACGGCCGACTTTACCTCACTGCGAATCGCAGCTCCTACGCCGACGCGCGTGGGAGTTTCACAGTAGAGATTCGCCGGGAGGTAGATCTTAGGGCGAGCAGTGACGACAACATCTTCAACCGCCGTCGACGACCCGGAGTTCGTTCGCGTCGGCCGCAAACCGGGAGCACTGTTGTTCGTGCCTCAGAAGTGACGGTGGAGGTTTCCGGCACCACGCGGGTTGACGGTGGTGTGGATACGGGTATCGATGTGCGTTCCGGCGATCAGATAACGATTACCGCCACCGGCAGAGTGATCGCGGGGCGTCGCATTGGCGAGGTTGGCCCTGAGGGTGGACGCTCCAGCGGCTTTGGTTCCATCATTGGCACACGGCCGGTGCCCACTGTGGGAGCCGGAGCGCTGATCGGCTATCTTCGCTTAACGGATGGCCAGGTGACTCCAGCGTTCCTGATTGGTGGTAACTTACTTTTGAATCCGACTCAGGAGGGCCGTCTGTTTCTAGCAATCAACGATGACGACTACAGTGACAACGGTGGCAGTTTCACTGTCAGGATTCGTCAGCAGTAGTGACGGGCAATGGGCAGTGAGCAGGGGCAGCGGGGCGGTGGACCGGCGTTAGAGGAAATAGTAGGCACAACAACCAGCCGCGGACGAACGCGGATTACACGGATCAGAAACTGTTTGAATTTCTTATCCGCGTGTTCCGCGTAAATCCGCGGCTGTTTTCTTTGTTCTTCGCGCTGCCCCGGAAACTGAAGCCACGATGAGATCTTTCAACTGGTAGGACACGCTCCGAGTTCACCAACAAGAAGCGGATAGATTCGAACAACGAGAACCCCTAAACTATAAAAATGCAAAAACTCGATCCGAAATTTCGCGCCGCTCTCGACTCTGCTTTTATCCACGCCGTCACTCATCTGCGAGTTAGCGCAAGCTGCACAATTTTCTAATCCGTAATCTCGTATCGATGTTCCAACTTATGTACGCACGCGATTTTTCCTTTGGGACTTGCAGAGGATTCAATTAAAGTAAAGCGAGCCATCCCCAGACCTTTTCAGTTTTCTGGTAAGTCAAACACGTAAGTCAAACAAGAGAGGATTTCGATGAGACGATTGCCTATCCCTAATGCTGCGCAACTGCTGCGACTTGCTTTGATCATTTCATTTGTTATTGCGTTCGCCTTTGCGCCGCTCGCTCCGCTTACAGGCGCGCAAAGTGGCCAAAAGGCAGCGGCAACTGCTCCTGCAGCCGATGTGATTCCGGGCATAGCGAAACCTGCTTATCCGGTAACAAGAAAGATCGAGCATGTCGATGAGTACCACGGCGTTCGCGTAGCGGATCCGTATCGTTGGCTGGAGGATGAAAACTCGCCAGATACAGCTGCGTGGGTAGAAGCACAGAACCGCGTTACTTTCGGTTATCTCGAAAAGATTCCGTTCCGGGCCCAGCTCGCCTCTCGTTTGGAGAAGCTTTACAACTATCCGAAGTATTCGGCGCCGTCACGTCGTGGCGAATACTTTGTTTTCTCTAAAAACGATGGGTTGCAGAACCAGAACGTGCTTTACATCCAAAAAGGTTTGGATGGCACTCCTGAGGTGTTGTTCGATCCCAACAAGCTCTCTGCCGATGGCACGTCGCGTCTGGGCGCGTTCTCGCTTTCAAAAGACGGCAAGATGGCTGTCTATGGTGTCTCGAAGGGCGGGTCTGACTGGCAGGAGTATTACGTGATGGATGTGGCCTCCAGGCAAACGCAGGCTGATCACCTGGAGTGGGTGAAAGTTTCCGGCGTTGCCTGGGCCGGCAAGGGCTTTTATTACAGTCGCTATCCCGCGCCGGAACAAGGCAAGTCGCTCACGTCGAAGAACACAAACCATCAGGTCTTCTATCACCAGCTAGGCACGCCGCAGTCTGAAGACGAACTTGTCTATGAAGACAAGACCAACCTTGAGCGGTTCCACACGGTTAGCACGACCGACGACGAGCGTTTCGCTATTCTGACGATCTCCGACCGCGGCAAAGGCAAGCGCGGCAACTCGCTGTTCTTCCGTGATCTCTCTCGCGGGGACAAGAACTTTACACCGATTGTGGCCGAGATTGGGAACGACAGTTATAACGTCGTCGACAACGTGGGCGATAAGTTTTTGGTGGAAACGGATCATAAGGCTCCCAACGGCCGCGTCTTCCTTTTTGATCCGCAGAATCCTGAGGAGAAGAATGGGAAAGAGATCATTCCGGAGAAACCCGAGCCGCTGCAAGCTACCGGGACGGCCGGAGGTAAGTTGTTCGTTACCTACCTGAAAGACGTTACAACCCGGGCTTACGTCTACAGTTTCGACGGTAAGTTGGAAAATCAGATTAAGCTTCCCGGTCTCGGTGCTTCCAGTGGTTTAGGCGGCTGGCCCGACGACAAGTTTGTTTTCTACACGTTCACTTCATTCAGCTCTCCGCCGACAATTTACAAGTACGACATCGCCACCAAGAAATCATCGATGTTCCGTACACCGGAAATCCCGGGCTTCAACGCCGTCGATTACGAAACCAAACAGGTCTTCTATAACAGTAAGGACGGAACGCGCGTCCCGATGTTCCTCGTTTATAAGAAGGGATTAAAGCTAGACGGAAACAATCCGACGCTGCTTTCCGGGTACGGTGGCTTCAACTTTAGTGCAGTACCAAGCTTCAGTTCCTTACGCACGGCTTTATTGGAACAGGGAGTCATTTACGCGTCGGCCAATCTGCGCGGCGGCGGCGAGTATGGCGAGAAATGGCACGAAGCGGGAACAAAGCTCAAGAAGCAAAACGTGTTCGACGACTTCATCGCTGCGGCGGAATATTTGATTGCCAATAAGTACACCTCATCTCAGAAGCTGGCGATTCAGGGTGGGTCAAACGGCGGCTTGCTGGTAGGCGCTGTCATCAATCAAAGACCAGAACTCTTCAAGGTGGCCATTCCGCAAGTCGGCGTCATGGACATGTTGCGGTTCCATAAGTTTACGATTGGCTGGAACTGGATCGCTGACTACGGTTCGAGCGACAACGCGGAGGAATTCAGGGCGCTGTACGCATATTCACCGCTGCACAACATCAAAGTGGAGAAGTATCCTGCCACGCTGATCACGACTGCTGATCATGACGATCGCGTTGTCCCGGCGCATTCGTTCAAGTATGCGTCGACGCTGCAGACGGCACAGGCCGGTGAGGCGCCGGTACTGATCCGGATCGATACCAAGTCCGGTCATGGTGCAAGCAATACGAAGAAAGCCATCGAGACAACGGCCGACATTTATTCTTTCCTGCTGTATAACCTCGGAGTGATACCGAAGGGGTAGGAAGACGGTCCAAAGTCCAATGTCCAATGTCCAAGGTCCCAGGTCTGTCTGGTCAAACAGACTTTGGACCTTGGACGTTGGACTTTGGACTCAGTCTTATTGTTACCACTAACCCGCCATCGGGTGCGTTTGCCGCGCTGACAGTGCCTCCGTGCAGATGAATCCCGCGTTCGGCAATTGCTAATCCCAGGCCCACTCCACCGGCTTCGCGATCGCGCGCCTCATCTACTCGATAAAACGGACGGAAGATCTCGTCGAGCGCTTCCGGCGGAACACCGGGGCCGTGATCGCGGACGATTATCTCGACGAACCTTTGACCGGTGTTGCCGCTATCGTTTTCCGAATCCTCCTGACTTCCGCCAATTTGACTCGCCATCCTGGACCCGGGACTTCCAGCTTTAATCGTCATTTCCACGGCGGTGTTTTCAGCAGTGTAGTGCACCGCATTGCGCACGACGTTCTCGATCGCCCGCCTTAGCAGTTGTTCGTTTCCCAGGACTGTGCAACTTTCGCCGGCTTCAAGTTTCACTGACCGCTTACAGCTTCGTGCTTCGAAGTCGGCGTCGTCCGCGACTTCGCGCACCAGTTGGGTCAAATCAAACTCAGTTCTGGGAATCTCTTGGCCGGCTGTTTCCAATCGCGTCAGTGTCAGCAGTTGCCCAATCATCTCATTAAGGTTCTCAGCCTCGCGTTGAATCCGGGAAAGAGCGCTGCCGGCTTCTGCGCCGGCTCGTTGACGCGCCAACTCCAGCGCAACGTTTAAGCGCGCCAGAGGCGACCGTAACTCATGCGAGATGTCTCCCAGCAGCCGCCGCTGGGCCTGCACCAGGGTTTCGATCTGCTCGGCCATTAAATCGAAATCAGTGCCGAGTGAGACGAGTTCGTCGCGACGATGACCGGAAGCCGGCCCCACGCGCGCCGACAGATTTCCTCGCGCCAGCTCTTGAGTTGCGAAACGTAGTTTCTTAACCGGCGCCGTCAGGTATCTCGCCAGCCAGTAGCAGAAGGCGCCGCCAACCAGCAGCAGTCCGAGGAGATGAAACACATGATTTATTAACGGCGGCCCACGTCGTCGGGGCAACTCGGCTACAAACGCGTACTGCTGCCCGCCGGCTCCCTGCACGGGACGCGCGACGAGAGGTGAAAACTCAGTGGGCGCAAACTCTGGCGCCCCCGTCTTTAGTATTCGTTGTGCTAAGTCGCGAGCGCCAAAGGGCGTGCGACGTCCTGACAGCTCATTAAGTTCACGATCAAAAAGGAAGACGCGCAGGTGGGCGAGGCGCTCCGTCTCATCAACATATGAAGCAAGACCAGTTCGGCCTTCACTTTCGAAAATTTCCACGGCTTTTCTGGCTTGTTCCACAAGAGCCGGATCTCCGGTTTCACGTTGCGGCTGTCGCGGTGGTTCGCGGCGAAGCAACTCATTCACCGTAACAGTAGCCAAGACCATCGAAATCATGGCGGCTCCGAACCAGAGAAAGATTTTAAGAAAGAGACTCCGCGGCAAGTGGTTCAAGCTCCTTTGGTCAAGCTTGGCAGGGCGTAGATATACCCGACGCCGCGCACGGTCTTGATACGTTCGGCGTCGCCGATCTGGTGGCCCAGCTTCTTACGCAGATTGCTGATGTGCATATCGATGCTGCGATCAAACGGAGTCGGGTTGCGACCTAATACGTCGCGAGACAGTTCCTCACGAGTCATGATGCGACCAGCCGCGCGCAGGAGCTTCTCCAGCACGTCATACTCTATGGCGGTTAGTTCGACGATCTCTCCCGCGCGTCGCACCATGCGCGTACCAGGTTCCATTTCTACATCACCTACGACCAACGTTTGCGCATTCTCCGGATTGTCATTGGAACTGCTCCGGCGAAGAATCGCTCGAATACGCGCCGCAAGTTCTCGCGGATTGAAAGGCTTGGGCAGGTAGTCGTCAGCGCCAATCTCGAGGCCGACAATTCGATCCACGTCATCGCCGCGCGCAGTAAGCATTAGAACCGGAATCTTTGAAGACTCGCGGATATGTCGCAGCACATCAAAGCCATTCTGCCCGGGTAACATTACGTCCAGAAGAATCAGGTCATGTTCGAGTTGCAGGGCGCGCTCAATCCCCGAGTCACCGCGATGAACCGCTTCAACCTGGAAACCGAGCGGTTGCAGATACTCTGCTACGAGTTCGCACAAGGCTACATCGTCGTCGATGATCAGAATCCTTTCCATAGCGGTGAAAATCATTGTAGCCCATGGCTGCGAGAAGATTTGTAAAGAAGTGTCAGCGCGACATTGCCGGGATTTACAAATCTTTACGAGACACAAACCAACTCTTTACGTCGCCTGCGCACAAACGGGCGTATAAGTGAACGCAAGACAGAGCAGCTTGTTCGGCAGTAATAAGCAAACAGGTTAAGGAGACGTAAGATGAGAAAAAGAATACTCGTGATTGGCGGGATCGCGGTCCTGATTATCGGCGCCACGGTTTTCGCTGTGGCGCAGGCGGGGCTGAAGCTGAACCATTTCCAGCAGCGACGCGAAGGTCGCGGTGAAGGAAGGCGTCACGGCCCCGGCCCGGAGATGGTGGAACACATGGCTCGAGAGCTGGGTTTATCGGAGGACCAGAAGACGCAAATCAAGGCTCTCATGGAGAGTATTGGTCCGGCCGAAGAGGCGCGTCATCAAAAGATGGACGAGCTTCGTAAGCAACTTGAAGAGACAACGGCAAACGGCCAGTTTGACGAAGCCAAGGTGCGCGATCTCGCTAATCAGCAGGCACAGCTGCATGCGGAACAGATCGTGGAGCACGAACGCATGAAGTCGAAAGTGTTTGCTCTGCTGACCGCTGAACAACGCGTCAAGGCAGAGGAGATGCACAAACGTGGTGGCGAGCGCCGGCGTCACGGAGGGCCACGACACTCAGACAACGATTAAGACCGTTAGTTTGCCGGCATGCTGGCAACTTGCGTTACATCGCTGCAGGGAATACCCGCCAAAGGCGCGACAGCTCTAAGTCGCGCCTTTTGAGTTTCGTGGACTCGATACAGACTTGGATCGGATGCCGGACGAACTGGTCAAAGGCTGGAACATGAGGCACTCCGCGTAGCGGACGGATGACAATAGCCGAGCACTTCAGTGCTGGGATCAAGAACCTAAGAAAAATCTAGTCCGTGAAGCGGCCGGATGAAACATCACTGGATTAGCTCTTAATAAAACGAGCGGCTGAATGAAACCAGAGACCAGTAGGGGTGAGGTTCAGTCGTCCGTTTCACGGACTGGGTGGCCATCGCGCGTTGGTCCCAGCACTGGAGTGCTGGGCTATTTTCAGTCGTCCGCTGCGCGGACTTATTTTCTTGAATATCGCCGGACCGGGTGCGCTTCGGTGTTGAATATCACCTTATCGAAATCGAGTGTCTTTGGCGGGGTAAAAAGCAAATAGAAATACTTGAACGTTTCGGCGAAGAGGAAGCTTTGCATCGAATCAGATTTCTCTTTTGTGACGACGCTCTTGAGCGCGGCGTAACCTTCATCGGTTCGACAATGCTTCACAAAATCGCGGAACATTGACTCACCCATCCGCAGATAACGAGGATCCTTCGTGTAATGAAAAAGATAATAGGCTGACTCCACAATCTCGGGTCGCAGCGGGTAACCCGCGGAAACCACTTCCATCTTCGTGTAGTCAAACTCCTCCGGTTCAATTCCGTGCTTGTTCCACATCGCGAACGAAGAGGTTTGCAAGCGTGACGCTCGATCCAAATCACCCGATAGCGCCAGCACCGCAGGAAAGAAGGCGTCCAAAGCTCCGTACGTCGTAGCTGTACGCTTACCCGTGTTCATGTCGGCGTGGCCATACCAAAGCTCGGGCTTTGTTGCCTTACTGATCGCGCTTCTCGGTTCATCCGCCAGATAACGATTGATTGCGGGAATGCTTTGCCGCCACATTCGTTTGCAATCCTGATCGTCAAACAGCAGCCAGCATTTCAGGAGGTACTCGTAATAGCTATCAATCTCCGCGCTGATGTGACTATCAGTATTCGTCCACTTGCAGGTCTCGACTAGCCACCGCCTCACATCAGACGGCATAGCCGTAACGTTGAACGCAATTCTTTATGGCATCGCGTGCTCAACCTGAACCAGCAACTCATGGTCAAATGCTCTCGTTTAGCTTGCGAAAGTGATAGCCCATCACCGCAAGCCGCATCGAATGCGCGAATTGTTCCCTGTGGTTCGTCAAAGAGCGGCCAAAGAACTTCCAGAACTCGCGACGCTCACGATCAAGCACACCAAGCCTCACAACGATCCGTGTAAATGTCATGATGCCATTCGTAAGACTATAGCGGTTGGGTTCGGGCGGGGTTCCCGATACGCGCCGCAGGGTTTCCAAAGCGCGCTGGTAGTATTCGCGAGAGGTGTAGATAGTTCGCAAGATCGATCGATAACCCTCAACGAGCAGTCGCGGATCCATCGTGGGGACGAAATTGAGTGAATCGCTCGTGTTGTTGCCGCTGCTTTCGGCGAGGAGGCGACCTTCTTTCTTGAGCCTGCGCCAGAGTTGCGTGTCGGGGAGCGCAGTCAGGAGTCCCACCATGGCCAGCGGGATGGCACTTTCACGAATAAAGTTAATTTGCCGTTCAAAGATGTCTGCGGGATCGCTATCGAAGCCGACAATGAAACCCGCCATTACTTCCATGCCATAGCTTTGGATCTTTTTTACCGACTCGAGCAGGTTGCCGCGGTTCTGCGACTTCTGCGCCTCTTTAAGGCTCTCCTCAACGGGCGTTTCAATTCCGAGGAACACGCGTCGAAAAGCTGCCGCACGCATCAGACCGAGCAAGGCGTCGTCATCAGCAAGATTCACGCTCGCTTCAGTCAACAGCGAAAATGGAAAGTCGTTCTTTTCTTGCCATGCCACAAGGTCAGGAAGAAGCTTCTTAACGTTGCGTTTGTTGCCGATGAAATTATCATCGACTACGAATACCGTCCCGCGCCAGCCGATGCGTTTCAATTCATCAAGCTCTGCCAGCATTTGTTGATTGCTCTTGGTGCGGGGAACTCGTCCGTAGATTTCGATGATGTCGCAAAACTCACACGAGAAAGGACAGCCTCGCGAATACTGAACTGACATGGCCGAATAGCGATTTAACTCCGCGAGTTCGAACTCCGGGACGGGTGTAAGCGAGAGTGGAGGGCGTTCGGCCGCATGGTAAGTGGGTTTGGTCTCGCCTCGTTCCAGATCTTTTATGAACTGCGGCAGAGTTGTTTCGGCTTCGCCGATGAAGATGTGATCAGCTTTAGGCAAGCTCTCGGAGCTGGTTGAAACATATGGTCCGCCCACAGCGACGCGTTTTCCCAGAGCTTTGCAACGATCCACCACACGTCCCAGGGCTTCCTTCTGGATCAGCATCCCCGTGATAAAAACCATATCTGCCCACTCGATGTCCGAGTCTTTCAGCCGCCTGACCTCCATATCAATCAGACGTCTTTCCCATGAGCGCGGCAACATGGCAGCCACCGTCAAGAGCCCGAGTGGCGGATAAGCGGAGCGCTTTCCCTCAAACGAAAGTGCGTGCCGGAAACTCCAGTACGTGTCGGGAAACTGGGGATTGATTAGCAGAATTTTCATGGGGTCTCCTTCTTGCCGCGAGAGCCTGATAAACCCAAATTTACGTCTTACATTAGCTTTAAGTCGCTAACCCAGCAAATCCACTTGAAGTGATTATAGGACAGTCGCCATCCTAGTACTGCCGCAGAGGTCCGTCTGTAATAGTTATGTAAAACTCTGCAGGACCAGCTCTGGCTTACCTGTAGTTTCGGGTAAAACTATCCTGCTTTGACGCCATCGACCGGATCCACGGCCACGAGAGAAGCTGATAACTGTTCTCTTGAGCTTGCGTCTTCGTCCTCGAAAGCGCTCCGGATGGAGGCTTTCGCTGGCGGCTCCAGCCAGATAGGGATGCGTTTTGACAGGGGATGCATCAGCACTCGCGAACGAAAGTATTTTTCGTGCTCCCATTCCGTCTCAGCCATCGTCAACAGGCAATCGATGAGATCCTGGCGTCCGCACTGACGGGCAAAGCGCGCTGCGGTTTCATACTCGCGAATATTTCGGCTCTCAAGTCGTCCGGCACCATACATCGGCGCAAGCCATCCCGTGAGGTGACAGAGAAAACCCAGCACGCGTCCAATTATTGTGGCGCGAATCTCTCGCAGTCTTTCCGGCTCAGCATTAAGACTTCGGAGCATTTCGCCAACCAGTCTGCGGTGATGCCATTCCTCATTTTCGATCTCTTCAATTCGCCGGCGTTCCTCCGCATCACTGACTGACTTCCAGTGTCCCCGGTAAGCGTATGCCGCCGCGAGCTCTCCGGAATAGGCGAGTTGCAGAATGCCAATCAGCGATGCAAATCTGCGGGCGTCAGACATCAGGGGGTCGGTCGATACCATAGATCAGTACGGGAATGCCAAGCACTTCGGTCTCGCCCTCAATCTTTTCGCCGAGACGCTCAGCAACCCGAATTGAAGCCTGGTTTTCAGGGTGAATCAAACTAATCACATGAGACCGGTCGAGTTCTTTGAAACCGTAATCAAGTGCGCGACGCGCCCCCTCGATCGCGTAACCTTTACCCCAGAATTCGCGGGCCAGCGTCCAGCCAATTTCGAAACCGGGCCAGCCCGCCGGATTGAGAAAACCAATGCGCCCCGCGAACCGGCCGGAAGCTTTCTCTTCAACCGCGAAATGGCCATAGCCTAAGAGTTCCCAATGACCAACGACATAGGCCATATGACGCCACGCTTCGATCCGGTTGAACGTTTTGCCGCCGATGTAGCGCATGATCACTTCATCGGCACACATCTTTTCGTAGGTTTCGAAATCATCCAAGCGCCACTGACGAAGCAAAAGACGCTCGGTTTCCAGCTGGATATTCTTCATGCGCTGAATTTAGTAACTTGCTAATGACATTTGCAGTCAGGAATAGTGCAGTCTGGAAGGGTGGCTTGCACCCGCCAGGTATGAATGCCACTCAACCGGCGGGGTTAACCACCCTTCCTGACCCGAGGCTTCCATTCTTGAGTCACATTCTTTCAACTATTTTTGTTTCCAGCGCACGCCATCCTTCGTGTCTTCAAGCACAATACCTCTTTCGAGCAATGCAACCCGAAGTTCGTCGGCGCGCGCAAAGTCACGGCGCCGGCGTGCTTCCTGACGTTCGTCGATAAGGGTCTGGATTTCCGAGTCGAGCAACTCTGCCCCGTCGTCGCCGAAAACATTTAGAACGATATCGAATCGTTTGAGTAGTTCCAACAGCTCGCGCTTATTTTCCTCCCGCAACTGCTTGCGCGCGAGCGCGGTGTTTACATCCCGAGTCAGATTGTGAATTGCGGCCAGGGCTACCGACGTGTTGAGATCGTCGTCCATACCAGCTTCGAATTCGCTCAACGCGCGCTCGCTTGCCTCGTGCAGGACTTCGTTCACACCGGGCTCAGTACGGGCCTCGCTCAAGCGCGCGCGGAAATCACGGAGTCCGGCGACGGTCTTCTCAGCTCCTGAGAGGGCATCGAAAGTAAAGTTGAGTTGCTTACTGTAGGGGACACTCAGGAGGAAATAACGAACGGCGACGGGCGAATAACCTTTCGCAGCGATATCGCGAAACGTGTAGTAGTTGCCCTTCGACTTCGACATCGTCTCGCCTTCGACCTTGAGATGTTCGAAGTGGATCCAGTAACGCACAAATTGCTTTCCTGTCGCTCCTTCGCTTTGCGCGATCTCGTTTTCGTGGTGCGGAAATATCAAATCAACGCCGCCTGCATGGATATCAAAAGTTTCCCCAAGATATTTCATCGACATCGCCGAGCATTCAATATGCCAGCCGGGACGTCCGCGTCCGAGTGGGGCGTCCCAACCAGGTTCTGTTGGGCTGGCGGATTCTTTCCACAAGGCGAAGTCACGCGCATCTTCCTTTTCGTATTTGTCCGTATCGATGCGTTCACTGCCGCCGACAATATTGCCGGCAAAGTTAATTTTCGAGAGCTTGCCGTATTCGGGAAAAGAACTGATGCGATAATAGATGGAGCCGTCTGACTTGTAGGCGTGCCGAGTTTCCAGCAGGCGCTCAATTAAATCGACCATCTCCGGAATGTGGCGGGTTGCGCGCGGCACAATGTCGGGCCGCTCGATGCCAAGCGCATCGGAGTCTTCCCACAAGGCGGCAATGTATTTGGCTGTGTAGTCATCAATACTAAGTCCCGCCTCCTGAGACTTGGCGATAATGCGATCCTCGACATCCGTGATGTTCATCACGTGCCTGACTTTGAAACCTTTGAACTTCAGATAGCGCCGCAGAATGTCGGCAGCAACATTAGAACGGAAATTGCCGATGTGGCCATACTCCCAAACGGTCGGGCCGCAATAATAAAGGCTCACCTCACCTTCACGCAGTGGGCGAAAACCTTCGATCTTTCCGGAAAGCGTGTTGCGAAATCTTAGCATCGGGTTGCAATTAGAAAGCGTGCAGTTTAAGAAAAATCAAAACTGCGCGCTTGGTCGCAGTCTAGGTAAGGTCGGGTCCAAAGTCCAATGTCTGCGAGGCTCAAGTCTCAGGTCTCAAGTTCTCAGGTTTTACGTGGCTGCTTCAGTTAGCGTCACCACTTGAGACCTGAGACTTGAGACTTGGGACTCCCTCGAAATGTTTCCAACCGTGGGCCGGTAAGTCCCAGACTCGAGAACCTTCAACAAGGCTAACGCCCTGCGAAGAGTCTTTGATCTCCCCAACTTGCGTGACGGAAACTCCGTCTACTTTTACTGGAAGGCTCGCAGCGTTTTCCGGAGACACTGTAAACAAGAGTTCAAAATCTTCGCCACCGTGCAACGACAGCAGCAGGGGATCCAGTGCCCGCCGTCCGCAAAGATCAACTACGGGCGAGTCGATGGGAAGCCGCGCCGATTCGATCCGCGCACCCACCTTACTCTCGCGGCAAAGATGATGCAGATCCGATGACAAACCGTCGCTGATGTCGATCATGGCCGATGCCAGTCGCTCATCGCCAAGCACCAGACCCCAACCAACCCGCGGCTCGGGTCGCAGCTGTCGCAACAGCAACTCCTGAACAAGTTTCCACTCCGGCTCATCAGGATATTCCAGTCCCACGCGCGCTCCGCGGTCGAGGAGTCGGAGACCTGCAGCGGCGCCTCCGAGGGAACCAGTTACAAAGATGAGATCGCCGGGCTTTGCGCCGGAGCGACCGACCGAGAAGCCCGCGGCGCACTCTCCGAGAGCAATCGAGTCGATGACGAGTTTCTCCGGCGTGCGTGAAACGTCACCTCCGATCAGCCGTACATCGTAACGATCAGCCAGGCTGAAAAACCCTTCGTAAAATTGGTCGACAAAATCGCTATCCCAGATGTCCCGAGGAATTCCCAGCGCCAAAAGCGTCCAGCGCGGCCGAGCTCCCATGGCAGCGATATCGGAAAGCGAAACCGCGAGGGCTTTGTGGCCGAGGAGAATGGGTGGGGCGGAGTCGCGACGAAAGTCGATGTCCTCAACCAGTAGATCACTAGTGATCACGGTCTCCCGGCCGGTCTGTTGTTTGACTACGGCGGCATCGTCGCCGATACCCCGGACGAGTGAAGAGTGATGAGGGCTGAATGATAAGGAAGAGCTTTGGCGCGCAATCCGCTGCCGGACGGCTGCTATAAAATCAAATTCACTGCGAGAGGAGGGTTGCTTCTGAGAATGCCGTGCAATCTGTTGTTCGTCTTCATCCTTCATCCCTCATCCTTTACTTTCTCCTTCAGAGGTTACGGCGCAGCGACTCGAGTCCGGCCTCAATGGTTTCGAGTGAGGTGGAAAAGGAAAAGCGCAGATGACTCTCACCGTGCTCACCAAAGACGATCCCGGGAACAGTGGCCACCCGGGCGCGATCGAGGAGCGTTTCAGCCGCTTCGCGACTATTGCGGCTGATGCGCGAGACATTAGGGAAAGCGTAAAACGCACCGGCTGGTTTTTCACAAATCAGACCGAGTTCATTCAGTCCCGCCAGCAGCAAATCGCGGCGTTCGCGATAAGCACGAGTATGCTCTTCGAGAATCTTAGAGTGGTTGGTGAAGGCAGCGAGTCCTGCCCACTGAGTCGGAGTTGACACTCCGTTGGAAGAATAGAGCGTAGTTTTTTTAAGTCCCGTCATCCATGGCTCGCCGGCAACCGCATACCCCAGACGCCATCCGGTCATGGCATACGATTTAGAAAACGTAAAGCAAGTGATCGTTCGCTCAAACATTCCGTCGAGCGCGGCGATGGAGAAATGCTCACCGTCGTAAATGAGATCCTCATACGCCTCATCAGCGATCACGATCAGATCATGAGCTTGAGCAAAAGCGGCTACTGCTTTTGCTTCATCCGGCGTGAATACAACTCCGGTAGGATTTTGTGGCGTGTTGTAGTAAATGGCCCGTGTGCGTTCGTTGGTATAGCGTGCCAGCGTTTGAGTAAAGCCATCGCGTCTCGCGTCAGAAGTGGGAACAAGCACAGGCTTACCCTGGCAGTGGTAGACGAGATCCTTAATTGGCGTCCAATAGGGAGAAAAGATCAGGACTTCATCATGCGGGTTTACCACGGATTGAAACGCGCCGAACAATCCCTGCATTCCACCATTCAAAACGATTACGTCTTTCTCATCAGCCGGGATGCGGTTCTTCTCGCGGAGTTTGGAAGCGATGGCATTGCGTAGCTCAGGGATGCCGGAAGAAGGGGCATAGCGCGTTTTATTTTCTGCAACAGCGCGAGCCATCGCCTCCTTGATGAAGTCAGGCGTATTCATGTAAGGCTCGCCGCCTTCGAACTGGTAAACAGTCGCGCCCGTTCCGCGCAGCTTCATTATGCGATTGCGAATATTTACGATGTCAGAAAAGCCAATCTCATCAAGCCGCGAGGCGAGGCGGAAAACGGTTGGTGACGTAGTCACTATTTGCAATAAACCTCCGATGGCTGGCTGATCTAATGTGGGGTGCGCGTGATTATACATTAAGGATGAAGGATGAGGGATGAGGGATGAAAGCCTGGAGGGTTTGAGTCTGGGACACCTTTCACGCCGATCTAGGCTTTGACCGCCAGGTTCTCCAATATTGTCTTGATCAGCGTTCATTCCCCTCATCCCTCATCCTTCATCCTTCATCCTTCCTTTAGAGATTACCTTAAAGAAATCGTTTTAACTGAGAACGCGTAAATATAAGTGTTGACACGTCAAATACCCCACAGTAACATGGCGCAGTTTCCAGTCTGCTGGCCAACTCGCCGTAATCAAAGTCTAACTCCCGACGCCAGCAATTTGTGAAAATCCAGAGAAAGCCCTTGAGTGTATGACCTATCCGGCGGTAGTGATTCCCGAAAAACTGTTCTTCAAAATTGGTGAAGTCTGCGAACTGGCTGGTGTGCAGGCGCACGTCCTTCGCTATTGGGAATCCGAGTTTCCGATGTTGGCTCCGCAGAAGAACCGCGCGGGCCAACGCGTTTATCGCAAACGCGATGTTGAAATAGCCCTGCGGATCAAAGAGTTGCTCTACGAAGATCAGTACACAATTGCCGGCGCAAAAAAGAGACTCGCAAATGACCTGCGCGGAGGCAAACTAAGACCAAGCGCAGAGGCCGGAGAAACATACGGCTCGGACAATTACAAAGAGGGTTCCGTCCCACCGCGAATGCGAGCCGCTAGTGCGAGATTAGAAGCCGGCCCGGGCGGCAGCACTGCGGAAGATCGCCAGGCGCTCAGACAACTTGCTGCTGAGTTGAGGGAAATTTTGTCATTGCTGGAAAAAGAGAACGTCGCGTCGGCCTCTGCAAAAAAGTGAACCACCCGCTCCGTTACCTCGCTTTGACAATTCCGCTTTTCGAGACATACTTGAATCATTCGACGGGACGTGGCGCAGCCTGGTAGCGCGCACGCTTGGGGTGCGTGAGGTCGCTGGTTCGAATCCAGTCGTCCCGACCAGAACTAAGGGCTTCCTTCAATTGGAAGCCCTTTCGTTTCGCCGAATCTTTGGTCACGCACCCCAACAGCACTAATAAGAATTTGTGTTGGTTCGTGTAGTTTGGTGGATCGTCCTGGCCTTAACAGTAGACCATAACCAGCTAGGGTGCGTCGTCACGGAGTTCTGTTATTACAACTTCTGAAGTAAGCGTTCTATGCACGGGACACTTGTGGGCAATCTCCTGGAGACGCGAGCGCTGTTCTTCATCGAGAGCGCCTTCGAAAGAGACGCTCCGTTCGATCCGATGCACGTAACCTTCTTTGGTGGTTGTGCACTCTTTACAATCACTTGAGTGAATGCGGTTCTGGCGTAGACGAACTGTAACGCGATTAAGTGGCCAGCCTTTGCGACGAGCATAGAGCATCGTAGTCATGGAGATGCAACTGCCCAATGCGGCGAGCAGTAATGTGTAGGGATCAGGACCGGCGTCTTCTCCGCCCGCCGCGATCGGTTCGTCAGTAACGAAGGTATGACCGGCGCCATAGCGCACTTCGTTTCGAAGGTTGGCCAGAGAGGTTACAGTGACTTCGCTCATCGAATTGTCTCCTTCTTGAACACTTGTGAGAATAACAAATAGTCCCATCGCTGATCATTACATTGAGTCGTGGTGCAGTTTGGTCAAACCTGGTAACGATGCTCTCGACCCAAACTGCATCAGTACATTACATTGAGTCTACTTGCTCCGGCTCCGTTTGGCAGCTACACTCACTGCGCTCCAAAACCACAAATTCCGCAAACAATGACGATTCGTTTCTGAGGACTTCGCATGAAGATTCATGAGTATCAAGGCAAGGAACTGTTGAGCAAGTTTGGCGTGCCCGTCCCGCGTGGGCTGGTCGCGCGTTCTCCCGAGGAGGCTTATCAAGCGGCGAAGGAGTTGGGGACGGACGTGGTGGTGGTCAAAGCGCAGATACATGCGGGAGGTCGAGGCAAAGGTGGCGGCGTGAAGCTTGTCAGGAGTGCCGACGAAGCGCGGGATGTTGCCCGGCAAATGCTGGGTATGAAGCTCGTCACTCACCAAACCGGACCCGAAGGCCGCGAGGTTCGCGTCCTGCTGATAGAAGAAGGGCTGCCGATTGATAGAGAATTCTATTTAGGCGTGGTGCTGGATCGTGCTTCAGGACGGCCGGTATTCATGGCCTCAGCGGCAGGCGGCATGGATATCGAAGAGGTGGCTGCAAATACTCCGGAGAAAATTTTGAAGGAGACTGTAGATCCGGCCGTTGGCTTTCGTGCATTTCAGGGGCGGAAACTGGCTTTTGGTTTAGGCATTCCCGCTCCACTGATCAACCAGGCGGTTAAGTTCATGCAGTCACTCTATATCGCCTACGAGGAAATCGACGCTTCGCTTCTGGAAATAAATCCGTTCCTGTTGACGAAGGACAACCGCCTTATCGCGCTTGATGCTAAGGTAAACTTCGACGACAACGCCCTCTTTCGGCACAAAGAATTTCTCGATTTGCGCGACTTGCATGAGGAAGAGCCACTTGAGATTGAAGCCTCGAAGTTTGATCTCAACTACATCAAGCTCGACGGAAACATCGCCTGCATGGTGAATGGCGCGGGTCTGGCGATGGCCACAATGGACATCATCAAACTTGCAGGCGGTGAACCAGCAAATTTTCTCGATGTCGGTGGCGGGGCTTCACAGGAACGGGTCGAAGCTGCTCTTCGCATTCTCCTGGCCGATGAGCATGTGAGGGCTGTTCTGATAAATATCTTCGGAGGCATCGTCCGCTGCGATATGGTTGCGCGAGGCGTGGTCGAAGCAGCTAAGAATCTGGGAATCAAAGTTCCTGTCGTAGTACGACTGGAAGGGACAAACGTCGAAGAAGGTCAACGCGTAATTCGCGAGTCGGGCCTGAACTTTACAGTTGCCAAGGGGATGAAAGACGCGGCGGAGAAGGTAGTCGCGCTGGCGGCTTAACACTAACGGAGATGGGAAGACGGGGAGCGCGGAGATGGGAGACACGGAGACTATGAATGATGAAGATGTGGTAGATCCGATGCACGGACAAGTCTTTGTTGCAGCCCCCGCATCACCGCGTCGTCGTGTTTCATCATCAGTACTGAAGTGGCTCGTGCGGATCAGCCGGTTCGGTTTGGCCGCGCTGTTTCTTTTTACTGCCGGAGCAAAGCTGCTAATCGCGAAAGCGTTCGCGGCAAACGTCGCCGAACTGCTGACCGCGTCCGGTTTTGATTACCGCCGCTGGATGTGGCCGGCAACAATTGCCGTCATCGTCTTCGAACTGATCACGGCACTCTTGCTTCTGGTTCCGCGCACCGTGCGGGTCGGCGCATTGTGCGCTGCGGCGCTGCTGATCGGCTTTGCCGGATTTGCGCTCTACTATGTCTACGTTCTCAATGGCGAACCACTTGAGTGTGGCTGCTTTGGGGGCATTATCGGGAGCCAGTTAGGCGTCAAGACGGCGTTGAGAAATCTTGCATTGTTGGTTCCGGCGCTACTTGTGTTTTTTGCTTATCGCGCCAGCGCGAAACACTGACGAAAACTTTTCCCATGGCAACACTTTCATTCTGGGGCGGCGTCGGTACGGTAACGGGATCGAAGTACCTGATCGAAACAGAGAGCGCTCGCGTCTTAGTCGATTGCGGCATGTTTCAGGGTCTAAAGGAACTCCGCGAACGCAATTGGCAAGACCCTCCGTTCGACCCGCATGCGATCGACTCCGTCCTGATTACGCATGCTCATATCGATCATACCGGCTACCTGCCGCGTTTGGTTAAGCTGGGCTTCAAAGGGCCCGTCTATTGTTCGAGCGGAACAGCAGACCTGCTGAAAATTCTTTTGCCTGACGCCGGCCGGCTCCAGGAAGAGGATGCGGACTATCGCAACCGTCACAAACTTACAAAGCATGCCCCTGCTCTGCCGCTCTATACGGAAAAGGACGCATTTGCCTCACTTGAATTGATTAGGCCGCTGCCAAACACAGGAGAAGCACTCGACGTTGCGAGAGGCATTCGTGCGGGTTTTGGGATTGCAGGGCACATACTCGGTTCCAGCATGGTGCTCGCCGAGATTGAAGGGGCGGGAGTTGATCGTGCCGGTCGCCGTGTCCTCTTTTCCGGCGACCTGGGCCACTACGACCAGCCAATAATTAAGGATCCAGTTGCGCCGCCACTTTGTGATTACGTGCTGGTCGAATCAACCTACGGTGATCGCCTGCACGATCCTGAAGATCCCAAAGTGGCTTTGACGCGCATCATTAACGACGCTGCCCGCCGCAACGGCGCCGTTTTGATACCGGCTTTTGCTGTGGGTCGCACACAGGAAATCATTTATTTGATTCGTGAACTCGAAGAGGAAAAGACGATTCCGATTTTGCCGGTCTATGTAGATTCGCCTATGGCCGCCGCAGCTACCGTTGCCTACAGCAACCGGAAGGAAGAGCACGACGAAGCCTACGCCAGTGTGCTTGCCAGACGGAAGCATCCACTGCAGACGCATTCGATGGTGACGGCCACATCACGAGCGCAATCGAAAGCTTTAAACGAGGTTCAGGGTGCTCGAGTAATTGTCAGTGCTTCCGGCATGATGACCGGCGGACGGGTGCTGCATCATGCGCTTCGTCTCGTTCCGGATCAGAACGCGACGCTTGTGTTTGTTGGTTACCAGGCTGCCGGCACACTGGGGCGGAAGATTCAGGATGGCGAACGTGAGGTAAAGATTCTCGGTCAGCGAGTGCCGGTGCGTTGCCGTCTGGAGCGCATTGGCGGTTTTTCGGCCCATGCGGATTGGAGCGAAGTGCTGCGCTGGTTAGAAGGGTTACGCACCGCGCCGCGGCGAACGTTCTTAACCCACGGTGAACCACCCGCGGCAACCGCGATGGCCGGACATATCAATGAGAGGTTCGGTTGGACCGTTGAGGTGCCCACATACGGGGAGCGGTTTGAGCTCTCCTAGTCGACGTAAATTGAATTTGGTCGCCTAACAAGACTGGTCTTAGAACTTTGTACTTTGTTCTTTGCTTTAGTGATGCTGCTTGAAAAACAAGACTGGTGAAACGAGGGTAAGGGAACAGCAAAACAAAGTTCTAAGCTCAAAGTACAAAGAACATTTACTCAAACTCAAAAGTAACCATCGTAGCTAAGAGATCATGAGCATTCTCGTCGATAAAAATACGCGTCTCGTGGTGCAGGGAATTACCGGCAAGGAAGGTACGTTTCATACAAAGCAGATGGTGGAGTATGGAACTAATGTCGCCGGCGGTGTGACACCAGGAAAGGGCGGCACCACTCACGAAGGCATACCGGTTTTCAACACGGTGAGTGATGCTGTGCGCAAAGCGGGCGTAAATGTCTCCGTGATTTACGTGCCGCCGGCATTCGCCGCGGACGCGATCATGGAGGCAGCTGATGCCGGCGTTGCACTCGTGGTTTGTATCACCGAAGGAATTCCGACTCTCGATATGGTGAAGGTACGCGAATATCTCAACGATATGCCCACGCGCCTGATTGGACCTAACTGTCCCGGCATCATCTCACCTGGCAAGTGTAAAATCGGAATCATGCCGGGTCACATTCATCGTGAAGGACGAGTGGGCGTGGTCTCGCGTTCAGGAACACTTACATATGAGGCGGTCGGTCAACTAACCGCTCTCGGTCTTGGTCAGTCAACAGCTATCGGAATTGGTGGCGATCCGATTGTCGGAACCACTCACGTTGACGCTCTGGCTTTGTTCCAGGCTGACGAAGAAACCGACGGCATCGTAATGATTGGTGAAATCGGCGGTACCGCCGAAGAGGAAGCGGCAGCATTTGCGAAAGAGAATGTAACCAAACCGATTGTTGCTTTCATCGCCGGCCAAACGGCGCCACCGGGACGTCGCATGGGGCACGCGGGGGCGATCATCGCCGGGGGCAAAGGAACGGCCGCAGAAAAAATGAAGGCGCTCGAAGAGGCCGGAATTCATGTCGTGAAGTCGCCAGCGGATATTGGGCAGGCAATAAAGAATGTGCTTTGAACCTCGAGCTTTGTACTTCGATTGTCTTTCGCAGCTTGATCACCTTCGAGAACGATCCATGCCTCGCCTGAAGGTCTAGGGAAAAAAACGAGAAACAAAGATCAAAGTACAAAGATCAAAGCTCAGAGTTCTAGAAGTTCGAACACATAAGAACACGAGGGAACTTGTTAGATGAACAATCGTACTTTCGCAATTATCAAACCCGACGCGGTGCGTGGTGGGGACACGGGATCAATCATTCAACGAATAATCGACACCGGCTTTCAGATTCGCGCCCTCAAAATGTTGCACATGACATTGAAGGAAGCTGAGGGTTTTTACGCGGTGCATCATGAGCGTCCTTTTTTTTCCGGTCTGACGGAATTCATGTCGAGTGGCCCATGTGTCGTTATGGTTCTGGAAAAAGAGGGTGCGGTTAAAGCATGGCGCGATCTGATGGGCGCAACTGATCCCGCCAAAGCGGACGAGGGGACTATTCGTAAAGAATTCGGGTCTTCCGTCGGTGAGAATGCCACGCATGGATCTGATTCCGACGAGAACGCCAGCATCGAGGTCTCCTATTTCTTTAGTCAGATTGAAATCGGATAGATCAGGTTAGTGATGAAGCGTTGCCCGGTTTGTAACACGAGATTTGAGGATGTGTATCTCAGTTTCTGTCCCAACGACGGAACACCTTTAGTGCGCGCGACTGCGGAGGAAATAGCGCCTACGGTTTTGTTACCGTCAACCAGGGATCGCGAATCCGCCCCAGGGGCAGCGCCAAATCCACCTCCGACTCATCAGCCTTATGGATGGGCCAATGACACGCCGGCGCAATGGGTCCCGCCACCTCCACCTTCAATCCCCGGACCTGCAAACCAGCAGCAGACTCTCGCGGTGGCTTCTATGATTTTGGGGCTCGTCGGAATCACCTTCGGGTGGATTTGTGGCGGACCTTTTTTCGCGCTGCTTGCCCTGATCCTGGGAATCGTCGCGTTGATGCAGATTAAGAAAGACCCGCTACGCTTCGGCGGCAAGCCGATGGCGGTGATTGGAGTGATTCTTGGCGCTCTCGTTCTAGCCATCTATTTGGTGTTCATGGCAATTTGGGCGATCATGATGATCGTCGGAGCGGCGAATTGATAGAAAACGATTGGGGATCGCCGGCATAAAGTAGATTGGTCGGCCGCAGTTTCGAACGAATATCCAGGTATGAAGCGTTGTCCCACTTGTAACAAGACATTCACGGATCAGGATTTAAGTTTCTGCATCGACGATGGCACGCCCCTGGTTGTCGTTGTCGAAACTGCGGATGAGACGACGGTTGTATCCCCGCCGGCAGGAAAGGTCTCCGGTAGTGCAAATGATGACGAGCCCTATGTTCCGCGCGATTGGCAACGGGATTATCAGCCGCCTGGTTCCTTCGCACCGGCGAGTCAAAAGCGCCGAGTGTGGCCTTGGGTGGTTGGAGTCCTGGGGGCGCTGCTGATCGGAATTATCGGATTGGGAATCGCCTTCGCTTTACTGGTTCCCAAAATGGTTCGTTCAGGTGCGAACGCAAACAATTCCAACGTGAACGTCGCCCGGCAGGAAGAGCAGAATTCCAATGCTAATTTCAATTCCATTGTGCCTGATGCTAATTCAAATAGTGCAGACAGCGACGAAGACGCAAGGGTTACTGCAGATGCCGCGACGCCCGCTCCGACCGACAGTGACGACGTGCTGTCTGAACTGACGAATATTGAACATGAATGGACCGTCGCCAATATTAATGCCGACAAGAGCAAGCTGGGCCAAATTCTCGCTGATGATTACGTGGGCACATCTAGCGACGGGAAGAGCCAGGGTAAAGCGGACTACCTGAAGACGATTGAGCGCGATACCGCGATTGAAAAGTGGGAATTCGAGGATTTAAAGGTTGCCCTCAAAGGTGATCGAGCGACCCTGACCGGTAGAATCAGGATAGTGGTTAGCGGGCAGGAAGTCGTTTACGATTTTGTGGACAAGTTTGTTTGGCGCGACGGACGCTGGCAGGCCGTGAGTTCTGAAGTTAAGCAAAGAAGCTGAACAGTCGGACCTGACAGCGTTCCAGCAGTCACTGATCAGCGGAAATCAAAGAACAAAGATCAAAGTTCTAAGTACAGAGGTCTAAGGGGCGACTCCATGTCAATCATCGGCGACGCAATTGAATCAACCAAGGCAATCATTCAGGGGATGGGTGTCACGCTGTCTTACATTCCGAAACGCAAGTGGACAGTTCAGTATCCTGAGGAACCAGTGACAGTGCAGCCGCGCTATCGCGGCCAGCATTTACTTCACGTTGACGAACTGGGAAGAGAAAAGTGCGTGGCTTGTTTCCTTTGCGCCGCCGCCTGTCCTTCTGACTGTATTTATATCGTGGCAAAAGATGACCCGCGACCCGAGAATGAACGGACGGGCGTGGATGAGCGCTATGCCGAGGTTTATAACATCGACTATGGGCGTTGCATCTTCTGCGGCTATTGCGTGGAAGCCTGTCCCAAAGACGCAATCACACACGGATACAATTTTGAATTGTCAGTTTATAACCGCGCCGATCTGCTGAAGACCAAAGATGATCTGCTGATAACCAAACAGGTTCAGTCAAAAAACTACCGTGTCGCCTCGTCTACCGAGGATGTAGACTCTGAATACAAAGAGGTCTAGTCGCGTAGAAGGGTCTTAACAGAAAGGGTAAAAGCGAGGCTCCGGCAACCTTGCTTTTGCCTTTTGTTTTTGACCTGCTCAATTGCTAATGCCCTGCCGTGAGTTTCATTACCGCTGGGAATACGAGCTGAAGGCGGATCCAGAAGAACTCTGGTCGTTCGTTGCCGATACCAACCGCTTCAATCGCGACACGGGTGTGCCGTCAATTGCCGAGGCCGGCAAGCGGCAGCGACTGCGTAACGCGCGCCGCCGCCTACGGCTTTCATTTCTGGGACTGCCGATGGAATGGGAAGAACAACCGTTCGAGTGGATTCGACCATCGCGCTTTGGCGTCACTCGGACATATATCAAGGGGCCGGTTGCGGAATTGCGAGTGCTGGCTGACTTGGAGCCGCGGGTTGGCGGCGGAACGCTCCTGCGGTATCAGGTTTGGGCGCGGCCAAAATCGCTTCTCGGATTCATCGTGATCCCAGTGCAAATTGGTTTTATCAGCGCGCGAAAGTTTGCGCGTGCTTTCCGCGGCTACGATGAAACAGCCGCAGCCGGTGCTCCGATCCTCAGGGATCAGGCCGGACCCGACGTCTCGCCTGTTGTGCTCACCCGGCTCGCTGCCGTCAAAGAACGGTTACTGGCAGAAGGCGTGCCGCCCAGCGTTGCGGCAAAACTAACTGAATTTGTGCGACAAGCAGACGACTTTTCCGTGGCCCGTATCCGGCCGTACGTGCTGGCAGACGATTGGGGAGAGTCGCGCCGCGCTGTTCTCGAGGCTTGTTTGCGAGCGACAAGGGCGGGACTGCTGGATCTCCGTTGGGATCTGTTGTGCCCACTTTGTCGCGGTCCCCAGGAGAGCGAAAGCTCGCTCAGTGAAATAAGCTCGAAAGTACATTGCGAAACCTGCCGCATTGATTTCACAGTTAACTTTGATCGCTTTGTCGAAATTACGTTTCGACCTAATGCTGCCGTGCGAACGATCGACGTAAAAAACTATTGCATGGGAAGTCCGCAAAGAACTCCTCACGTTGTCGCGCAACAGTTACTCGCGGCCCGCACCAGCCGCTCGGTTTCGTTGCCGCTGGAAGAGGGTCGTTACCGTTTGCGCGTGTTGGAATTGCCCGGCGAGCGGTTACTGACAGTTAATGCCGGCGGTGCGAACACCGGCGAAATGACGGTATCTGAGCATGTGGCGGGTCCGGAGCTGGAACTTTCAACCCTTCCCACTTTGCATTTCGAGAATTCGAGCAATGTCGAGCAGCTATTCATGCTCGAACGTTTGTCCTGGAGCGATCAGGCAGCAACGGCGGCGGAGGTCACGGCTCTGCAGATTTTCCGTGATTTGTTTTCTAGTGAAGCGCTGCGTCCTGGAGATCAAATCTCCGTCGGCACGCTGACCGTGCTATTTACCGACTTGCGAAACTCCACGCGGCTCTACCGCGACATTGGCGACGCGACGGCTTTCGGGCGCGTCATGAATCACTTCGACGTGCTGAAGCGAGCAATCGCTGAAGCAGATGGAGCGGTGGTGAAGACGATTGGTGATGCGGTGATGGGTGTGTTTCGCAATCCTGCTGCGGCATTGACCGCGATGCTGCGAGCGCAAGAAGAACTTGCAGCGCCCCCTGAAGGCACAGATCCCCTGGTCTTGAAGGCAGGTCTGCACATCGGACCGTGTATCGCGGTGACGTTGAACGATCGGCTCGACTATTTTGGATCGACAGTCAACATGGCGGCACGGCTTGAAGGACTCTCGACGGGAAATGACGTGGTAATCTCAGCAGCAGTTTACAATGATCCGGAAGTTCGTGAGTTGCTCGATTTTCAGGCAAACAAGCTTAAAGCTACTTCATTTGCGATCGAGCTAAAGGGATTCGACGAAGAGCGATTTGCTTTGTGGCGCGTCGAGCGCCAGGCGGCAGTTAGTCAGAGTACGACTAGTTCGTAAGAAGTATTTTCTCGTTCGCACGATCATGACAGCAATCCTGGAAGCGAAGGACGTCTCCAAAATTTATCAGATGGGAAGCGCGAGCGTTGCGGCTCTCGACCATGTTTCGTTAACAATCCAGGAAGGTGAATTCGCGGCGATTCAAGGCACGTCGGGTTCCGGAAAGTCTACGCTTCTTAATATGCTCGGTGGCTTGGATCATCCTACGAGCGGTGAGGTCTTATTCAGCTCCAGGGCCCTGGGGCCGTTAAGCAAGAAAGAGATGGCTCGCTATCGCCGTTATTCGGTCGGGATGATTTTTCAGAATTTTAATCTGGTGCCGACGATGACGGCTTCTGAGAATGTCGGGCTGGCCCTGGCCTTCGGCGGTCTGCGCGGAGCGCCGCGACGGAAGAGAGCTGAAGAATTGCTTAGTCGCGTGGGACTGTCAGATCGGCTGGCGCACTGGCCGTCAGAGCTTTCAGGAGGGGAACAACAGCGCGTCGCAATTGCGCGCGCTCTGGCAAATCGTCCCAAAGTTTTGCTGGCGGATGAGCCGACCGGAAACCTTGATTCCACGCGGGCCCACGAACTATTAGCCTTGCTGAGAGAGATGGTGAATAACGACTCGTTAACAATCCTGATGGTTACTCATGATCACGAGTTGGCAACCAGTTTTAGCGACCGGATAATTCTGATGAAGGACGGACGCGTCGTAGGAAAGGATGAGGGATGAGGGATGAGGGATGAAGGATGAAGGATGAAGAATTGCCAATTGCCGATTGCCAAATGAAAAACCAGGTACCGCGCGACCTGCAATCTTGAACTTGAGGCTTTGCTTTCTAAGAATTGGCAATCGGCAATCGGCAATTGGCAATGCCTCATCCCTCATCCCTCATCCTTCATCCTTTCCCGGGAGGTGACTTATGTCCAATCTGGCAAAGGCAATGACGCTCGAGGCGTTGCGATCGGTTCCTCTTTTCGCGACGTTGGACGATCAGACGGCAACCGCTCTGCGCGATCTGTTAACGGTCAGAAATGCACCCAGCGGCACGCGGCTTTTTCGCAAAGGAGAGTCCGGCGACGCCATGTATTTGGTCGAAAGCGGGCGCGTGCGCATTAGCATCACGGACGAAGATGGTCACGAGGTCACACTCGCTGAGAATGCGCAGGGTGATTTTTTTGGCGAGATGGCTTTGATTGATGGTCGTCAAAGATCCGCCGATGCGATTGTGATTGAAGATGCGCGGCTGGCTGTCTTATCGCGACCGGACTTTCTTTCGTTCGTGCGCTCCAGCCCGGACCTGGCGCTGGAGATGCTCGCGGCGTTGACGGACCGACTGCGTCGTACTGATGAACTCCTGCGCGGACGTGTGTCGCGCAACGTCAACGACGAAGAACGCGCGCGCGCGACGATGGCGGATCGCGCTGCCGATCTGATCGCGGAATTCGGCGGTAGTTGGAAGTTCATCATCGCTTGTATGGCGCTGATCGCCTTTTGGATCATTTTCAATTCTTACATTCTTCTTAAAGGGTTCGACCCAGCGCCGTATCAAATGCTCAATCTGACTCTCGCAGTGGTTGCGGGAATGCAGGCGCCGATCATCATGATGTCGCAGAACCGGCAAGGTGAAAAAGATCGGTTGCGAGCGGACCTCGATTATAGAGTCAATTTGAAGAATGAACTTTCGTTGACTGAAGTGTTACGCCGCCTTGACGTGCTGGAGACTGAGCGGCTGCCGCGGATGGTCGAGGAGATACGTCAGACCAACGTCCAACGGCCAAAGTCCAATGTGCAAAATGCAAGTGCAAACCCTGGCTCGTGATTGCGGATTGTTTGGCATTATCAGAAGCCCCCACCCTGATTTTGGACACTGAACATTGGACTGAGGTTTAGATGATCAAGGCAATCCTGTTCGACTTCAACGGCGTCATCATCGATGACGAAATGCTTCAGATGAAGGCATACCAGGAAGTGTTTGCGCCTTACGGCGTCGCGCTTTCTGAGACGCAGTATTTCCAGGCGTTGGGCATGGACGATTCTACATTTGTGCGAACGGCCTTCGCGAATGCAGGAAAGGAACTCACTGAAGAAACGATGCAGGGAATCGCCGCCGCGAAGCAGGGGGTTCACCGGCGACTCCTGACCGACGACCTGCCGCTATTTCCCGGCGTCAAGACATTGCTTAAGGCCACCACGCATGAGTTTGATTTGGGTCTTGTAAGCATGGCAAATCGCGAGGAAATTGCTTACATCTTCGAACGCGCCGGCATCGGTCCCTTGTTTTCAATCGTGGTGAGCGCCGAAGACGTGAATGTGTGTAAACCGGCTCCCGATTGCTATCAGAAAGGACTCGAGAAGCTGAACGAGAGACGGCGCACGGCGGGAAAACAGATTTTGAGCGCCTCTGAATGTCTGGCGGTAGAAGATTCGCCGCCCGGCATCGAGGCGGGCCGCGCGGCAGGCATGCGCACATTGGGCGTCTTAAATACCGTCTCCGAAGCGGAGCTGCGGGCAGCCGGCGCCGAGGTCGTGACGAAGGATCTGGCCGATTGGACGGTGGAAGCAATCAGACTTGTATTCGAATGAACAGGTGAAGTCTCAAGTCTCAGGTCTCAAGTCTCAAGTTTCAAAATCGAACCTGGGACTTGGGGCTTGGGACTAACGTAGCTATGAGCCTTCTGGACATTCTTCAGCTCGCCCTCCGCAATTTGCGTCAGGCTAAGCTGCGCGCAATCCTAACCACCATGGGCGTCATCGTCGGCGTCGGTGTGATCGTAACGATGGTTTCGTTTGGTCTCGGCCTCCAGGGAAACATGCTGGCGCGTTTCAAGGCCCTCGATCTCTTTAGTGAGATCCGCGTGTTTGGTCGGAGTCTGAGCAATATGGCTTCGGCAGGGGCGGATCGCTCAGGCAGGCGAGACGAGGGAGAGCGCCGCGATGGGCGTTCGAATTCCGGCAATGCGCCATCCCGAATCCTGGATGACGCCGCTATCAGCGAGATTGCAAAGATAGACGGCGTTGCCTACGTTGAACCAAGCATCAATTTCACCGCATACGTTCGCTCGAACGGCAAAGTGTTGACTCAGCAGGTGAGCGGCGCGACAGTGCCCAACGCATCGACACGCTTCCAGAGTTTTGTCGCGGGAAACATGATCAGTTCAGCGGAAGCGGATGAGGTAGTGGTGACCGAGCGCTTTGCCCGCGACTTCGGTTACGAGAACCTTGCTGATGCCGCCGGCAAGACACTCGAGTTTCTTGCACCTCCCAGCCAGGACAAGGTTAAAGAAACGCAGGAAGAGCAGCCAAACTTTTTCGGCATCCCGCTTGGTGAGCCAGAGCCGGATGTGGGTTCGCCCGGCATCGTGGCGCAAACTTTTCGCATTGCGGGGGTCCTCAACACTGAGCTGAAAGAAGGTCCGGGCCAGGGAGGACTGCGCGGCCTGCTGCCACGTGCTGGGATTTATGTTCCGCTGAAAGCCGCTCGCGCCTGGACACTCGAACACCGTAGCCCGATGTCTGAGGTGGCACTGGAATTGGCGCGGCAAAGCGGCGCATTGGGCGAAGCTGAAAGCGAGGGATACGACTCGGCTGTGGTTAGAGTCACAGATCCTGTCGCCCTCACCGAGGTGAGAAAACGTCTGACAGAACAGGGCTTCAGCACTTTTTCCATCGTTGATGAACTGGAACAACTGCGCACGGTGTTTTTGATACTCGACTCGGTACTGGGACTGCTGGGCGGGATCTCATTGCTGGTCGCATCGTTCGGTATTGCGAACACAATGATCATGTCAATCCTCGAGCGAACCCGCGAAATCGGGATCATGAAAGCAATCGGCGCGGAGGATCGTGAGATTAAGTTGATCTTTTTTGTCGAAGCGGCAGTGATCGGTGTTACCGGCGGAATAATAGGAACCCTGGTGGCGTGGGGCGTCGACGGATTAGCTAACAGGTTGGCTTACCGTTTCATTCTCAAACCCCAGGGTGCGTCGTATGTGGACTTCTTTTCCTTGCCGCCCTGGCTTTCGTTGGGAGCAATCCTGTTTGCTCTGGTCGTCGCCATTCTTGCCGCGCTCTATCCAGCAGCACGCGCCGCACGCATCGATCCGGTAAAAGCATTAAGACACGACTGAGGAAAGGATGAGGGATGAAGGAGGGATAAGGTTAGTTTTGTATAGAACCAAAGGTTCTGAATAAGTCATAGACTGTCCTATTCATCCCTCATCCCTCATCCTTCATCCTTCATCCTTCATCCTTCATCCCTCATCCTTTTTTTAGTTCGCCGGTGGTGGCTGGGGCGGTTTTGGAGCGCGCTTCCTGGGCTTTGGCTTTGTGGCCATCTCCGTACGCGGATGCCAGAAGTCAGGATCCAGTGAAGCAAACTCGTTGTTGACGTAACTCATCTGCGGCGCAAAACGGTAGGTATTCGTCTCGCTTGACATGACGGCTTCGCCGTACATTTTGTCTGCTTCCTTTTTTGTATCGTTGTCCATGGCAGCGCGCACCTTTATGGCAATCGGCACGTCCAACTCGCTGAGCGATTTCATCGGCCGGAAGACCATGTATGTTCCGGCTTGTGCTCCGGAGATAACCTGAAATACTGCCAGGTGCAGCGCGTCGACCTTCGCTTTCTGCCGCGCGACATTCACCATCTTTTGTACGTAATCCACATATTGAGCGTCGTGTCCCGGACGGACACGTACGGTCGTAACGGAGAAGTAGCGCATGGTCGCAACAGGCACTCCCGGATTGAAACTTAGTTCCGGCCGGTAGACTGCCAGCATGTCGCGCATCGCTGCGTGCAGCGCTGGAGCTTCCTTGTCAAGACGATCAACCTGCCCTTGCATACTCGCATTCAAGGCAGTCATTTTCTTGTCGGTGCTTTGAGTGATTCTTTCGATCTCCGCGAAAGATTGAGCTGGGTTCAGATAAATAACTTCATTCTCGTTGCCGGCCACCGGCAGCAACGCAATCCTTCCGTTTTCAGTTTGCAGTTTGGAAAAGATTGCAGCGTACTCAGCCGAGTGACGATTATGCGCCGGCATCATTCCGGGTTTGATCTCTTCGCGAACAATCAGGAGCACTTTGGGGGGCTCATGCTGAGCGAAGGCGTTGAAACAGCAAACGAACAGAGAAACTACAACCAAAAGGAGAGACTTCTTCATAAGCTAACCCACCTCCTGGGGTTGGTGTTGTACGTGAAAATCCTACGAAGTAGTTCGGGACATGCTTCGTCGTTGTTGAAAATCAGTTTGGCTCGACCGCAAACCGCAAAAGCCTCGTAAGACTGGAGTTTCTTAATGAAGGGCAGTTGGCTGCGAATTGGCCGGTCAGATACTCTGGGCGGCCGGACGATATGTCGAATTGATCGGCAAGTCAATGGAAATCTCGATCATTGTGCAGCGTCGCGCACAAGATCGATCAGGGGCTACTGGTCCGGGTTCTGTGCGCGTGCTCATTTCCCAGGCAGCGTCTTCTCAATGCGACGATCAGGAACTAGCCACATTAGCGCGACCGATACGTAAAGCGCACAAGCAAGCAACGGATGCACAAAAGCCAAAGGAATTGCGAAAACGTAGATCACCATCGATACCTTCCCTTTGAAGTCTGCGCCCAGAGCAATTGCCAAAGTTGATTTCGTGCCATGCAGCTTAATCAATGAGTGGGCCAGGATGAAATAGGCGATCGCAGCCAGTAACAAAATCACGCCATAAAGTGCGACCGGCCAGGGAGCAAAATGATTTTCTCCCATCCAGGCTGTGACAAATGGAATCAGGGAGAGCCAGAACAGCAAGTGAAGATTGGCCCAGAGAATCCCGCCGCTAACATGCTGGACCACGTGGAAGAGGTGATGGTGATTGCTCCAATAGATACCGAGGAACAAGAAGCTCAGCAGGTAACTGAGCAATACGGGAATCAGCGGGCGCAGCGCAGAGAGACTGGTCTCGTGCGGCACTTTCAATTCCAGCACCATGATGGTGATGATAATCGCCACCACACCATCGCTGAACGCTTCCAACCGCGCTTTTGTCATGTGCAGCGCATTCCTCGCTACAGTTGATTAAGACCATTTTCCGGTTACAGTTTCTTAAACCTCACGAGAGACTCCGGAGTCTCGCCAGTCATGGTATTCCCCTGAATTGTGCAGGTGACATTGTTGATTAGATCAGAATTGATCTTGACTCCTCGACCCTCGTCAACGACCTCGTACTTATCTCGATCCACGAGCGTCATCGGATCACTTAAGGGAGCAGCTGTGAAGGTACCGTCCGGCAAGAATTCCCACAGCAGTTTCGTTTCGTTGCCGCTTCTCTTGTGAGTGATAGTTGCTTCCCACTTGCCGGCAATTTGTGTTCTGGCAGGGCCCTGGCAAGCGATCATTGAGAGAATCACCAATACCGAGATGAAGTAGACACGGCTCGAGTTCATCCTATCCTCCGGTTGCGGCGCGGAGCCGTCTGATCATGCCGACGACAACGACTTGCCGCATCGATTGCAGAACCGGGCGGGGTTTTCTCGTTGAATTGCGCCACAGAACGGACACGAGTTACCGACCTGTAAATTTGCCCCGCACGTCGAGCAAAAGCCGGAGCCGGCGCTATTGGCTGCGCCGCAAGTGCCGCAGCGGCCCGGTAGCGGAGGTACATAGCCACCGGCCCGGCTCGCTATGTGATGCTCGATTGCCTTCCAGGCATCTTCCGTAATCCTGTATTGCCAGTAGGCGCCGAGCGCGGGGAGCGCAAGCAGTAATCCCGCCGAAAGCACGAGAGCAACTACGGCTACTGCCGCCTTGTCAAACCACTTTTGCATTCCGATCTCAACGCGCGTGCCGCCGGCCTCCGGCGTGATCTTTATAGTTAAAGCTGCCGAAAGCCCAGTCAGGTCTCGCAACGTGCTAGACTTGCGAGCTTGCAGCACGCTAGTCGCAGCCACTTGCATCGTCTGCACTTCGTAGTCTTCGTCAAACAAGTTACGAAGCTCATCGAGAAGCTTGTTAACGTCTATTTCGACGCCAGGATAATATCTACTGTCCATGATTGACCTCGGTTATTCTACGCGATCAAGACCCACAATGTTCAGATGGAGTTCCCGGTGAGCATCCGTTCGCTGAAATCAGGGAGACCACCAAAAGTGAAGACTGCGCATAAGACTTTGGCCCCTCCGCTATTTCTGATTTTTTCGCTCTTTCTCGGTTCACTTCAGGCGGGTTACTCACAGCCGCAAACTTCCGCGCTCGACGGCTTCTCGGACGAAAGCTCAGTAGCACAGCGACGTTGGGAGGAACAATTCCGCGCCGTGCCCGCTCCTGACTCCGCGCGCGAGCATCTGCGACGGCTAACCGCCGAGCCTCACGTTGCCGGGACAAAAGAAGACTACGCGACAGCGATTTACGTCCGTGATCAAATGCGAAGCTACGGTCTGAATGCCGAGCTTAAGGAATATGACGTGTTGCTGCCTTATCCAAAGCGACCTGCCGTAATCGAACTGCTGGGATCGCGGCGGGAGCGTCTGGCCATTAAGGAAGCTGTCATTCCCGAGGACCCCTCGTCTTCAAGTGCCAAGATCATTCCCTTGTTCAGTGGCTACAGCCCGAGCGGTGATGTCACGGCCCCGCTGGTCTATGTCAACTATGGTTTGCCGCCGGACTACGAAGCCTTGAAGAAGCTTGGTGTCGAAGTGAAGGGAAGGATCGTAATCGCGCGCTATGGCAACTCTTTTCGGGGTGTCAAGGCGAAGGTTGCGGAAGAACGCGGCGCGGTGGGTTTGATCATCTATTCTGATCCGGCTGATGACGGTTACATGCAGGGAGACGTTTATCCGAAGGGACCGTGGCGCCCGCTGACATCAGCACAGCGGGGCTCTGTGCAGTATTTGTTCCAGTATCCCGGCGATCCGTTAACTCCTAATAAACCATCTATCCCCGGCGTCCCACGAATAAAAATCGAGGAAGCCACAAATCTCACTCGAATACCGGTACAGCCAATTTCATACGGCGATGCCCAGCGTTTGCTCGGGCCTCTGCGGGGCCCCGTCCGTCCAGCCGGCTTTCAAGGGGGACTGCCGATTCCATATCACGTGGGCGGGACTGAGGACGTCAAGGTTCATCTAAAGACCGAGATGGACTACCAGATTCGCAAAATTTGGAACGTGATCGCCCGCATTGACGGAACTGATGAAAAGGATCGCTGGGTGATCATGGGGAACCACCGCGATGCCTGGACCTTTGGCGCAGTGGATCCAAACAGCGGCTCAACGGCGATGCTGGAAGCGGCTCGCGGTTTTGGTCAACTGCTGAAGAGTGGCTGGAAGCCGCGGCGTTCGATTGTGCTGTGCAGTTGGGACGGCGAGGAGTACGGCTTGATTGGATCCACGGAATGGGTGGAAGAGAATGCCAGCGAGCTCCGGGAAAAAGCTGTCGCGTACCTCAATATGGACTCAGCGGTTTCAGGGGCTAACTTTGGCGCTTCGTCGGTGCCTTCACTGTGGAAGTTAATCCGGAGCGCGACCCGCGACGTGCGCGATCCGAAGTCTGGCAAGAGCGTTTACGCACAATGGCAGGAGCGTTTTCGCGGCGAGCGTCCGGAGGCGGAGTTAACTGATCCGGAAACTGGCTCAGATAGCGCAATTGCTGAAGCTCGAATCAGCGCCCTGGGTTCAGGTTCAGACTACACACCTTTCCTGCAGCATCTGGGAGTTCCATCCCTCGACATGGGATTTGGTGGAGACTACGGCGTTTATCATTCGGCTTATGATTCGTTTTACTGGATGTCCCGTTTTGGTGATCCGACTTTCGTTTATCACGTTGCTGCCGCTCAATTGTGGGGCACGATCGCGATGCGTCTCGCAGACGCCAAGGCGCTGCCTCTTGATTACACCGACTACGCAAAGCAGATTCGCGAGTTTTTCAATGAAAGTATGAAGCTGGCGAAGCGTCTGAAACTCGCGGAGTCGTTGGATGAGAAGGCCATGGTTAAAGCCATGGACGACTTTGCCGAGGAGGCGGCTCGAGTAGACAAGAGCCGGCAGGAAAGCATCAGAGAAGTTGACCGATCACGAATTGAGGCGAATGATCGCCACCCGCGCGCTCTCGCCAGGCTTCAACGTATCAATGATGTCTTAATTGCAGTCGAACGAAGCTTCATCGACGAGCGCGGGTTGCGCGGGAGGTCCTGGTATCGCCATCATATTTACGCACCGGGCACTTACACTGGTTATGCGGCGCAACCGCTTCCGGATTTCCGCCAGGGCCTCGATGATCGCAACAGCAGCAATGCCAGGGAAGCGTTGCAACGAATCGTTTCTGTACTGCAACGGGCGACTGACACTCTGCGTCGCGCACGCGATTAGCAAGCAGCAGTAAGAGAAGAAGGGACAGGCCGATTCGCGGCCATGCGGATAAGCAGGACTCCGTCGGAATTTCGGACATCGCCGGTAGGGCAAATCAATAAACAGACTACAGACTAAGGAGAGCAATGATGAGAGTAAGGATTACGGGTTTAATTGTTCTGTTCACTTTCGTTTCAGTAGTTTCGGTTTCGTCAATGTTTGCGCAGCAAAGACGCGGCCGCACTAGTCCTGCAGCGCAGCCTCAGGCAGACCTCAAGATTAAGTATCGTTCATCGACATCGGGCCGATCCTACGAGAGCGCGACGATGATTAAGGACAAGCGCGAACGCAGTGAAATGAATATGGGCGGTGGTATGGATATGACCACCATTACGCAGTGTGACTTTAAGCGCACTATTCAAATCAATGACACGACGCGGAAATATGTCGTCACACCCATGCAAGTGGGAAATTCGGTAACCCCAGCTTCAAACACTTCTATACCCGCAGCGGGCGAGCCGGCGCGGCGTGGTGGGGTCGTGAATTACGTGACGACGACGACCGATACAGGCGAACGCAAAGAGATGTTTGGATTCACCGCTCGCCACGTCAAATCTTCGATGACCATGGAGTCATCCGCAGACGCTTGTAATCCTGTAAAGCAAAGGATGGACACTGATGGGTGGTATATCGATCTCAGCTACGGTCTGGATTGCGATCTTGGCGGCGCCTACATGGCTGGCCGGCCAATGATGCCCGGCGGATGTCAGGATCGTGTAACTACCAAACAACTGGGAGCTGGTCGCAAAGGTTACCCGTTGATTGAGACCATGACGATGTATGGCCCCGACGGCCAGGTCATGTTTAGTTCGACGAAGGAGGTCTTGGAACTCTCCCGTGAGCCTTTGGATGCTGCGCTATTTGACGTGCCGCCAGGTTATACCGAAGTCACAAACTCCCAGGAGTTGTACGCGGTACCGATGGAAACGACCATGGCTTCACCTGTTCAAGATCAGAGCGTCACGAGCACAGTTAATGCAGCGACGGCGTCAGCGGCGATGAAGGCTCCGGGCACAGTTCGCGTAGGGGTTGTTGCCATCAACAACAGATCCGATCGACCGGTATCTCTGGATTCCTTAAGGCAACGTCTGATCGGGGGAATTGAGAGCAGTGGTATTGATGCAATTGCTTTGAATGCAATCTCACCAGCAGAAATTGAAGCTGAGGCGAAGGCCAGACAATGTGATTTCATCCTTTATATTGACATCAGCACTCTCAAACTCTCGGCAGCGAAAAAGCTCGGAGGGTTTTTAGGACGCGCTGCGGGAGTGAGCGGCATCGAGAAGACCGAGGCCCGCGTCGACTATAAATTGTTTGCCGTGGGAGAAGCTTCGCCTCGGTTGCAATCGAATGCGACGGCGAAGGAAGAAGGTGACGAGGCTAGCGCTGGCGCCTCGATTGACAGTGAAGCAAGTAAAGTGAGTTCAGAGGTGAGGAAGAAGGCACGCGGCTAATCCAAAAGCGGGAGCGTTAGAATGAAGGGGGCTTCGTGCCCCCTTTTTCAATCGGCGGATTAGGTCTTTGCTTTTGACTTGTCCGCTTTGCTCTTATCCTTTTTTTCTTTTTCGGTTGGTGGCGGAAGTCTATTCGCGGCGCCGAGAATTGATTCAGCGTTCTCGCTTAATTGTCCGAAGCTTGCGATCTCGGCGTCATCCTTTGCCTGAGCCTCAAGGGGACGCAGTTGTCCGACGATGCGCGTAGCTTCAGCGGCGAGCGTGCGAAGGGACTTCGCAATCAAAGGGTTCTTTTCGTCACGCGAGCTGACATCGTCAATGTTCGTAATTGCTTCATCAAGAATTTTCGCAATATCGCCCACCAACTCCGCGCGCGATCCGGTCGGTAACGCGCCGTAAAGTTCCGCATCCTTCTTTTGTTGTTTGGCGTTATCAGTGGTCGTGCCCGTCAGCACTCGCAAGCGGCGCTCGACAGCTTTGACAAACACATCAATTCGTTTATCCAGGATCTGCGTGTCTTTAATTTGTTCTACTTCCTGCTCTGTGAGGTGATCACGCCGTTGGGATGAATTTCCGGCGAACGGAAAAACCAGGGTCACAAGAACAATTGCGCCCAGCATTGAAACGATACGTCGGCTTGTCATGATTAATTTTCGGGAGGCGAAGGAGAGTCCTTCTGTTTTTTGGAGCGTTTGTCGTCGACTCTCGTTTGTGGATCCTTAATCACTGTATTGCCGTAAAAGGAATTGAGGGCGTCGGTACGTCCCCGACGCGCGAATTCTTCCAACTCTTTGACCCAGACGGCGTACTCAAGCGGAGTGGTACGGCGGATAGCGGTCAGGCGGGGTCCTTGTGCACGCAGAGCCAGTTCAAGGCGCTTGTAGAGATCGCGCGTCTTGTTGTGATCGCGGCTCAGAAGATTGAGAGAATTCAACGCATCTTCAATCAACGCACGGTATTTTCCTAAGGCTGCGGACGCGGCATCGTAATCTTCCTGCGTCGTTCGGGCTTCAGCATCGGATAGATGACCTTCAGCAAGTTCGATCGTTGTGCGCAACCGCGCCTTGATGTCTTTCGCAGAGTCGACGCGAGCGCGATCCTCCTTCGAGATCAACTTGACCGGAGGGGGCGCGCTCGGCTGTTGCGCCACGGGCGTTTCCTGTCCATTCGCAGCCGTGGCAAAGAACAACACGACGGCGACCGACGCCAGCAGATTCAACTGGTGTTTTTGATAGACAAAAAACTTCATCTACAGTTCTTTCGAGGAACAGCGTGCTTCAAGGCTTGCGCTTTGCCCCCTCCCCCAACTTGATTTGACGCCGAAGGAGCGGAAGTCGGAGCTTAACTTTTTCTATTTCCAGTTGGTTCGCTTTGATGTCCGCGTGGTTCAGAAAACTTTCGTAAGACGCTAGAGCCTCTCGATATTCTCCAAGATAATCATGGGCCGTGGCAATAAAATAATATGCCACTATCGTGTCTGGCTTGGTTCGGAGCAGCCATTCGTATTCCGGGACTGCCTCGGGGTAACGCTTGAGTTGATACAACGCGGTAGCGAGATTTGCGTGAGCGGTGTAGTTGTCCGGATTTGCAGCAATCACTCGACGTAGAATCAGTACGGCATCCGCGAAACGACGTCCGCGCACGAGTGCGGCCGCATAACCAGTGGCATAGTCTAAATTGTCAGGTTGTATCGCGCTGGCTCGTTGGTAAAACTCCAACGAGCGGCTCGGATCATCTGTCCTGTACGATGCGCCCAATTTAGCAAGTAACATGGCGTTGCCGGGGTTCCTCTCGAGTAGTTTCTCGAGGCCCTTACGCGAGATCATCGGATCCTCGTTATTTGCTGCGGCGATCTCTTCGGGCGTGCCGACGATCGGCGATTTACCGGAGACAGTCGTTCCCTCAACCATTCCGAGGCCTGCAGATTCGGCAATGCGACGCGCTTCTTCGGGTCTGCCAGCACGTTGATGCACAGCCGCCAGTCGCAAAAGAATCTGCTTGTCTCCTTTGTTAATCTGTTCCGCTGACTTGAGACTAGATATAGCGCTATCGTAATCCTTTTGCTCATCGGCGAGGTCGGCACTTTCAACAAGAGCCGCGACGTTGTCCGGCTCGAGTTGAAGAACGCGGGCCAGACTTGAACGCGCGCTCGCCTTGTCTCCCAACGCTCGCTCGGCCTGGGCTCGCACCAGCCACGTTGCGGCAGGCGCTTCTGCATTGCCGGTCCCCGCTTGCGCAAGACGTAGGGCTTCCCGTGCATCTCCGCCGCGTAGTCGAAGAGCCGCAAGCACACGCAAGGCCACGCTATCGCTTTGATCGAGTTTTAAGGACTGTTCTAGAAAGGGAGGAGCTTCGGCTTCACGATTTAATCGTACCAACAGCGCTCCGAGGGCAGTGTATGGAAGAGACCAATTCTTCCGCAGTTCGACAGCGCGGCGAAAAGCAGGTTCGGCATCGGTCAACCGATTCAAAGAAACCAGCGCGTTCCCGCGTTGAAATTCAGCTTCAGGAAACTCCGGCCGCACTTTGATCGCTTCTTCGTAGAGTTCCAATGCGCGAGCAAAATCACGGCGCGCATGGAACGTTTGAGCGCGTTCAAACAATCTGACTGGATCCGGATTGTCGCTCAAGCCGTCTTCCGTTTGTCCCGCACAAATGGTCGCGAAGCAAACGAGAATCAAGCCGGCACAAAGAGCGAGCAGCGGTGAACGTAAGTAAGAAGTAAAAAACATCTTCGCCGGTCGGTGCGTTAAAAATTTAGGTCTGCGAAAGGCACGAGGAAAACATGCTGGGGTACAGCGATCTTAGCATGCTCCAAGTCAGCACGTCCAAAGTTTGCCTGTACTAACCGCTCATTCCGCGCATGAGATGCCGGTTGCACGGAGATTGATGCATGGGATAACATGCGCTTTCGTAATCCACAAAAGTTTTGATGAGAGCCAGGAATGCAGTCGCACTCGAGTGTCCGCATTCGCAAGGTGAGATTGCTCATGAACTCTGTTATCCAGAAACCTCAAGCTGCAAGCGACGGAGCTGAGCGCGAGATCACACAAGCAATCGCCAAGGAAAACAAGTTGCGAGCGCTGTTTCGCGAAATGGGTTCAGTTGTGGTGGCGTTTTCCGGAGGCGTGGATAGCACCTATGTCGCTTTCGTCGCAAACGCCGAACTTGGTGAGCGCGCCCTTTGCGTCACCGGTGAGTCTGCCAGCCTGCCGCTTTACCAGCGGGAAGAAACAGTTCGCCTGGTAGAGCAGTTCGGATTTCACACGGTAACAGTTCAAACTGATGAACTTGAGGAGCCAGGTTATGTTGCCAACGGTTCCAATCGCTGTTTCTTCTGTAAGGACGAGCTTTACCAGAAGCTCGAGCCTGTAGCCCAACAGCGTAATATTGAATTCATCGTTGATGGATCGACGGTCGACGACTTAACAGACTATCGACCGGGACGGGCGGCGACCGGCAAGCACGACGTGCGCAGTCCGCTGATCGAGGTCGGTATGAGTAAGAAAGAGGTCCGGGAACTGAGCCGGATTGCCGGCTTGCCCACCTGGAACAAACCCGCAAGCCCGTGTCTCTCCTCGCGAATTGCTTACGGCACGCAAGTGACCATCGAACGTCTGACAACTGTGGACCAGGGTGAAGACATTTTGCGAGCTATGGGCTTCCGTGAGTTTCGCGTGCGACACCATGATCAAATTGTGCGTCTCGAAATCGCGTCGGAGGAAATGGACCGCGCATTACAGCGAGATGTAATTGATGAGTTGGCTCTTCGTTTTCGCCGGCTGGGGTTCAAGTATGTGACTTTGGATCTACACGGTTATCGGAGTGGCGCCTTAAACGAAGTTCTGGTGTAGGAAGTTTGCGGCATCCAAATAGGAAATTGGAGAAGACATGTGCAGCATGCCTAATGCAGTTTATGTAGACGACATTCGCGAGATAAAGGAAGCCAACCCTTTCGAGTCGATGATGTCGCGATTTGACCGGGCGGCGAAATTGCTAAACCTCGATCCGGATTTGTACGCGGTAATGCGCGTTCCCAACCGCGAGCTTAAGGTCTACATCCCAACGCGCATGGACTCGGGGCGCATTCAAGTGTTCGAAGGGTATCGCGTGCAGCATAACTTTGCGCGTGGGCCGGCCAAGGGCGGAATTCGTTATGCCCCCGATGTGAACCTTGACGAAGTTAGGGCGTTGGCTGCCTGGATGACCTGGAAGTGTGCCGTCGTTAACGTGCCCTTCGGTGGAGCTAAAGGGGGCGTCGTCTGCGATCCGCAACAAATGTCTATGGGCGAGCTCGAACGAATGACGCGGCGTTATGCTTCGGAACTGCTTGACTTCATCGGACCGGAGAAGGACGTCCCGGCGCCGGACATGAACACAAATGAGCAGACCATGGCCTGGATCATGGACACGTATTCAATGCATGCAAGGCATACCGTGACGGCCGTGGTAACCGGAAAGCCTATTGATTTAGGTGGCTCCTCCGGACGGCGCGAGGCAACTGGGCGGGGTATCTTGTTTGTAATCAATGAAGCGATCAAGCGTTTTCAGATGAAACCGGCGACCACTCGAGTGGTCGTTCAGGGATCAGGAAATGTCGGAGGAATTGGTGCACGTTTGCTTCATGAGGCCGGCTACAAGATAGTCGCAATCTCGGACGTGCACGGGGGGATTTACAACGCAAACGGAATCGATATTCCGGCCGCGTTGAATCACCTCCAGACCACTCGCTCATTCGAGGGTTATGAAGGGGTCGAGAACGTTTCAAATAGCGAATTACTTGAGCTGGAATGTGATGTGTTGGTGCCTGCCGCTACAGAAAATCAGATCACATCCCAGAATGCTCACCGGATTAAGTGCAAGGTATTGGCGGAAGGGGCCAATGGCCCAACAACTGCGGCGGCGGATGAGGTATTGCATCAGAATGGAGTCTTTGTTGTTCCTGACATTCTCGCAAACGCCGGAGGAGTGACCGTGTCGTATTTTGAATGGGTTCAGGACAGGATGGGCTACTTCTGGCGGGAGGATGTGGTCAATCAGCGCCTTCAGGATACGATGGTCGCTAGTTTCAACGATTTGTGCCGTTATGCGGACTCCCACGCAGTGGATACACGGACCGCGGCATACATGTTAGCCATCGATCGAGTGGCCTACGATACACGCATGCGTGGCATCTATGCGTGATGATATGTGACGGAAAAAACATAAACAAAGTTAGCGCTAAATAGTGAAAAAGTCTTGATTTCCGCCCGCAGGTAGAGTATGGTCGGCATGATTTTAGCACCCGGCCCAGCGTCTGGATTTTGACAGGTTCGCGCTCGAGGCTAGGGTGTTTGAAAGGCCTTGAGGGCCTGTTTGTTCTTGTAGGTGAAGCCCCGCTTAGCAAAGTGGTTGCTTGCGCTGGTCAACGCTATTAAGCAAATTTTATATTTTGGCAGGAGGAATGCGATGAGACTCGCAACAAGAGCGCTATTTACCGCGCTCGTTATGTTGGTGCTATGTGCCGCGGTATCAGCACAAACATTAAGGTCAGAATTTGACCCTCGAAACCAAGCGCCGACCGTTGGCACCGGGGGCCCTCCTGGTGGCCCAACCGGACTTTTTACCATCTACGATGGGGACACAATACGTCGTGGTGAGTTCACGTTTAGTATTGCGTACAGCAACTACGATCGAGACCCTGGCGATGTCGACATCACTGAGATTCCCCTAAGCTTCAATATCGGCCTCAACGATCACATCGAGTTGTTTTTCAGCACGACCGGTAACCGCGGCGTGAAAGTAAACAACCCAAGGAATCTATCGAGCTTCTATTTGCCCAACTCCCAATTGTTCTTTCCGCAACTGTGCGTTCCGGCCGCGATTATTCTCGCTCCTGAGCGCGTGAGTGGGACTACTGGAATTACTGGCACAGTATTCCGTCCGAATGGGCCACCGTGTAACGGCGGCGGACAGCGTTTTGTTCAGTTCCCGTTTGTCGGCGGCGTTGGACCGAACTTTGGTTTGACGGGCAGCGTAGTTGCGCCCCCGTTTGTAAGCCGTTTGGGAACTCCGTCTGGCGGTGGCGGAAACTTTGGCGATGCTGCGTTCTTCCCGGGTATAGGATCACCCGTCGGCGGTATCCTCCCAGGTATTGTGCTTACCACGCGCACCATTCCGGCCAACCTGACTTTTAATACAACCAGAGGGCCGAATCTATTTACGACTGCTCCGAGTTACCTGCCGGATGCCCCGTTCATCAATCGGCTTTATGGCCAGTCGATGTTTGGAGTTTTCAACGCTGGAGCTAAGATTCGCTTCACCGGTCCCAACAATCCACTTGGTGTTGGTGCGGTCGCCTTTTATCGCTTTTATCCGGACAAGGCTGATGATTTCTCGGGCTTCAATCAGTTGCAGCGTGGCGCCAGCCCCGGCGGCGACATCGGTGACTTTGGAATTGTTGGCTTTGTAAGCGGCCGACTGGCCCGTTGGGCCAGCGTGTCAGCCAACGTCGGTTTCATCCTGAACAGCAACCCGCGCTCTGAGGCATTTGGTACACAGAATGTGAGTTTGCTGAACCGACCTGATGAATTGGTGGCTGGTATAGGCTTCGACTTTCCGGTTAACAAGCACTTCCAAATCATCACTGAAGTGAAGTCGATTCAATATATTCGTGGTCGTACCGAGAACGCTTTTCAGAACAACCCGATCGACTTTTTGGGCGGCGTTCGCATTTTCCCGCGTCGCTGGCTTGGTTTCAGTGCGGCCTACCGCCAGCACGTAAATCAGCAGGGCGATCGTCTGTTTGGTCTGTTTGACCAGACATTCCCGGCCGGCTTCCAGAGGTCTGAGGATCCCCATGGGTTCCTCGCGCAGTTCTTCATTGGACATCGAAATGCTCGTACCCTGCCGCTGCCGCCGAATGGGCCACCGACGGTATCTGTCTCGTCGTCAGCTGCTTCAGTTACGTTGCCGTGTCCCGAAGGAATGATTTCCAGCACTTGTACGCCCAGTGCGACTCGTGACGTACAGTTGACCGCCGCGTCCGCCGATCCCGACAACGACACCTTGCTTCACACCTGGTCCGTAACCGGTGGCCGAATTACAGGTGAAGGCCGGGCGGTTACCTGGGATCTTTCAGGTGTTAATCCGGGCACTTACACTGCCAGTATCGAGGTAAACGACGGTAATCAACACACAGCGAATGCATCTACAACCGTAACGGTTGCGGTGTGCACCGACTGCGTGCCGCCGTGCCCGACAGTCTCAGTGAGCTGTCCGAGTGATGTGGACGATGGCGCTCCGCTCACCTTCACCGCTGACGTCAGTGGTGGACCGTCAAGCTTGAGCCCGACTTACAATTGGTCGGTCTCTGCCGGCACCATCAGCGGTGGACAGGGAACCTCTTCGATCACAGTCGATACGAAGGGAGTTGGCGGACAGACAGTGACCGCTACGGTTGAACTTGGTGGCGTGGATCCCGCGTGCTCCAGGACCGCGTCCTGCTCGACTTCAATTAAGGTCATAGCGGTTCCGTTACCGACCAAGTTTGACGAGTATGGCAACATTCGGTTCAACGATGAGAAGGCGCGTCTCGACAACTACGCAATCCAGTTGCAGAACTCGCCAGGCTCGCAGGGCTACATCATCGCTTACGGCGGCCGTCGCGGTGCCGCAGGCGAAGCTCAGGCCCGTGCCGATCGCGCTAAGAATTACCTCGTGAACACGCGCGGTATCGAAGCCGGACGTCTGGTAACTGTCGATGGCGGCTACAAAGAGGAGCTGACGGTTGAACTCTGGATAGTGCCCACCGGTGCGAATCCACCAACCGCCAGTCCTACGGTCGATGCGAGCGAAGTTCAAATCGTTAGACCGCGGGCGCGCCGTCGTCGTGGCGAGGAATAACTGACTTTCGCGTTCCAACGCGAAACCTTCCGAATGCGGGCGATGTTCTTCATGGAGCATCGCCCGCGTCGCGTTTACGGGCTGTTTGTACAACTGATTCAGAACCGGTTCGCATCGAACCGGGCGGGAAGAGATGATTGGATACAAATAGGCAGGAATTGTATTAGACTGACAGGGAGGCCATAGACGGTGGCTTGATGTTCGTGCGGATTTTGAGAGTTAACGATGATTACAAGAGCTATGAAACTAATTACCCCCCTGTTGATACTTCTGGTTTTTGGCCTGTCGCATTCAGTCCTGTCGTTCACGGCGGTTGATGATGAGACGACGGCAGATCCCTCCGGCTATTCGAGTGCCTGGCAGGCAACTGGCCCTCCGGGCGGCGATGTCCGCGATCTTGCGGTCGATCCCAACAATGCCGATCGTCTTTATTTTGGAACCCTCGACGGGCAGATCTACACTTCGGCTGATGGCGGCAAGCATTGGGATTTGCTCCACAACTTCAATCGACCGAAGCTATTCGTGGATCACATTTTGGTAGACCCGCGCGATTCCCGGATCCTCTATGTGGCCGCACACAGACACAAGGAACCCGGTGGGTTCTTCAAGTCAACAGACGGTGGGCGCAAATGGAAAGAGAGTTCTGAGCTCAAGGCCGAGGCGTTGCACTCGATCACGCAATCAAAGTCAAACCCCAATGTATTAATTGTTGGCACCTTTAATGGAATCTTTCGCTCCGACGACTCTGGTGACACTTGGGAACAGTTGCCCACCCAGTCGACACCCGGTCTGATTCATGTCGAATCTTTGGCCATGGATCCACGGACGCCTGACATTATTTATGCTGGCACCTGGTACCTTCCTTACAAGACTGTCGATGGGGGCAAGACCTGGAAGTCCATCAAGAACGGCATCATTGATGATTCTGACATCTTTGCCATCGATATTGATCCGCGCGACCCCAATCATCTGATCGCCTCTGCGTGCAGCGGAATCTACGAGACCAAAACGGCGGGTGAAAGCTGGCGCAAAGTTCAGGGCATCCCTTCACAATCGCGCCGCACGCGCGCAATCCTTCAGCATCCCTCCGTAGCAGGAGTTGTATTCGCCGGAACAACGGAAGGGTTTTGGCGCTCAGAGCGCGGGGGTGATGCCGATTCCTGGATGGTGACCACCTCGAGACAACTGGAGATCAATTCGATCAGTGTTCACCCGTCTCGCCCGGAAACGGTCTTTATCGGTACCAATAACTACGGTGTGATGGTTTCTTACGACAGCGGGAAGACTTTTGCTCCTACCAACGGCGGCTACAGCGGGCGTTTCGCTAACAGCATTGTTGCTGACCGGGAAATGCCGAACCGAATCTACGCAGCTACCATCAACACCGCGACGGGAGGAGGTTTCCTATTTGCCAGCAGCGACAATGGACAGACATGGCGTCCCTCAATGAGAAATATGCCCGCACGTCTGATTACATATTCCATTCTTCAGGATATGCAGGACGCCAACATCATTTACCTTGGCACAAACCTCGGCATTTATCGCTCCGCAGATCGAGGTAACTCGTGGGCCCCGATATGGGCCGGCAATACATCGGTTGATAAGGGTAAGAAAGCCGCAGGAGCGCGTACCAGAAAAAAGGTGGGAGCCGCAGCAGCTAAGCCCAAACGTTTACTGATCAACACTCCCGAGATTGTGTTGGAGGCACAAAACTCTCTCAATCGCGCTGGTTATAATCTTGGTGTACCCGATGGCAAGACTGGCACGCAAACAACACTAGCCATTAAACGGTTTCAGACGGATCGAACTCTGCCTGCGACTGGCAAGCTGGACGCAATTACGCTTGCCGCGCTCGGCGTTTCCTCCGCCGCGCAATCTGCTGCCGGAGAAGTTGCCTCTCTGATTCTGACTGATGCGATCAATGCCTTGGTTCACACAGTTGATGCGAGCACCGGCCGGCCGGCGATGCTGGCGGCTACAAACGCCGGTCTCTATCGTACGGTTGATCCACTTAAGGGTTGGCAGAAACTACCTTACAACGGGAGTTTTGATCCACGGACCACCTGCATCGCAACGCACCCGCAGCATCCGGACGTTATCTGGGTTGGCACGGCCGCGTCCGGGGTGCTTGTCTCACGCGATGGCGGCCAGAACTGGCAGCAAGCTAATGGAATTCCTTCGGATGCACCAGTCAACGCCATTGTGCAGGATCCTCAAAGACCTGATCGCGTCTATGCTGGGTCAAAGCAGGCGTTTTACTCATCTCATAATGATGGCGCGAGCTGGAATCGGCGGGGTGGTAATCTTCCTTTTGGCGACTTCACCAGCATCCTGATCAATCCCCGGAATACGGATGAGATTTTTGTAGGCAATGCTTACCAGACCGGAGAGATAGGTGGGGGCGTCTATCGCACTCTCAATGCCGGCAACACCTGGGCTCGTATTGATCCAAAGGAGCAACGTCTACCCAGCCAGAGAATCTGGTCGCTGGCGTTTGATGGGCAGGATCAGAATGTGCTTTTTGTCGGTTCGCATTCCGCGGGCGTGTATGTAGTACCGCGAGGTCGTGAAACCACGGCGGATGTGAGTCGTTAGTCGCAGCTCGGTGATCGCAAAGGGGTGCGCCCGTAACTCTTTGCCCAAGTAGCTTTTGTTTCTTCGCTTGTTGAGGTCAGCGCCTTGACACAGTCTTATTTTGGCGTGTACATTCCGACCTACCCGGTAAGCGGCATTAATGGTCGGACCAAGCGGGTGACTACGGGCACGGCGGAAATCGAAACACATAATAACCTCCTTTTCCACATCTAAACGGCTCGCACTCCTCGCTTCATCATCCGACAAATTGCGAAAGTCAATCAGGCAAGAAGCCGCTTGAATATTGTCCGCATCCCGGCGGTGCGGATGATCGGTCGTGAGTGCAGCGCGACAAGATCTATCACACGCTGAAATTGTCCGGGTATACAGGAGTCCGCATGCTTAGTGATGAATTGAAGCCGAATGACGGCGACACGAAGGAAACATCTTCCGGGGCGCCGGACGCGCCACCGCAGCAAGCCGCGGCAGCCGCCGCAAGTGAAGCGCGAACCAACGCAGTGAGCTACGCAGCAGCTGGCGAGAACCCTGCGAGCGAAGCTTCCGCAACCGAGGCGGCCAAAGAAGCCTCGGCTCCAAAGCCCAGGCCTGACGCTGATGACGACGAAGACACTCGCGCGCATGGTGACGTAGACTTCGGTCAACTGCTCGATCAGTTTGAGCAGGAGCAGGCCACTCTGCAAGAGGGTGAAGTTGTTCGTGGCACTGTAGTGGGGATCAGTGAGCGCGGCGTTGTAATTGACTTCGGCTACAAATCAGAAGGCCTCGTCAATCCCGCGGAGTTTACTGAAGACGGAGAAATGACCGTCAAACCGGGCGACGAAGTTGAAGTGCTCGTCAAGAGCATGGAAACTGCTGATGGCCTGCCGATCTTGTCGCGCGCCGACGCAGTGCGCATGAAGGCCTGGGACGATTTGGAGAAGGCCTATCAGGACGGAAGCACGGTTAAGGGACGCGTGATTGAACGGATCAAAGGTGGCTTGCGAGTTGATATTGATGGTATCGCCGCATTCCTTCCCGGATCCCAGGTTGACGTTCGGCCCGTTCGCAATCTTGATAGTCTGCGGAATCAGGAAATTGAAGCCAAGGTCATCAAACTGAATCGCAAGCGATCGAATGTCGTGCTGTCCCGCAAAGCCGTGATCGAAACTGAGAACGCCGGCCGGAAAGATCAAACACTGCATCACATCGAAGAAGACATTATTGTAGAGGGACAGATAAAAAACCTGACTGACTACGGCGCCTTCGTCGACCTCGGTGGCGTTGATGGACTGCTGCATGTAACAGACATGTCCTGGGGGCGGCTGCAGAATCCCAACGAGCTCTTCAAAGTCGGCGATAACATCCAGGTAAAGGTATTGAAGTTTGACCGCGAGCGCGAACGAGTTTCGCTCGGCTTCAAACAATTACAACCGGATCCTTGGTCGAGCGTTGAAGAACGTTTCCCCGTAGGCACTCGAGTTAACGGACGCATCGCGAGTGTTGCCGACTACGGTGCTTTCGTGGAATTGGAAAGCGGCGTTGAAGGCCTGGTGCATGTTTCGGAAATGAGTTGGTCGAAGCGGGTCAAACATCCAAGCAAGATCGTCAATCCAGGAGACAATGTGGAGGTCGAGGTTCTGAGTGTGGATCCAAAGGCGCGTCGTATCAGCCTGGGGATGAAGCAGATTCAGGATAACCCCTGGCAAACGTTGCATGATCGCTATCAAGTCGGTACCCGGGTGCATGGCCGAGTCCGCAATCTCACGGATTTTGGCGCCTTCATTGAAATCGAAGATGGCGTTGACGGACTGGTACATGTCTCCGATATTTCCTGGTCTCGCAGGATTAAGCACCCGAGTGAAGTGCTGAAGAAGGGGCAGGAGATCGATGCAATCATCACCAGCATCGATACCGAGAACCGCCGGCTCTCGCTTTCAATCAAGGATCTTGAACCCAATGCCTGGGAGCGTTTCGTCACCGAGCACAAACCGGGCGACGTCGTCAAAGGCAAGATTGCCCGTTTTGCTAACTTCGGCGCCTTTGTAGAACTTGACGACAATCTCGAGGGTCTCTGTCACATCTCTGAGCTGTCTGACGAGCGCGTATCCAAGCCGGAAGACGTGGTTCAGGTAGGTCAGGAAATGGAATTCAAGATTCTGCGAATTGATTCGGAGAGCAAGAAGATTGGGTTATCGGCGCGCGCAGTCGGCAAGGACGACGAGCCAATTCCTGACACGAAGATCTATTCGTCGAATATCGGCAGCGGTATGGCTTCACTGGGCGAGCTGGCCGACTTTGGAATTAGCACTCCTGAGCCTGAACAGGAATAGACAACGGGCTTGCTGATGTCGGTAAGCCTCGCAATACGATCTGAAGAATAGAAGTTTTGCGGGGCTTTTTGTTGCGGTTTGTTAAGATTGGGCCCTTCCGGACTGAGTTGAGAATCTTGCTGAGGGCGATCGTTTTCTGATAGTGTACCGACGAACTTACCTCTCTAATTCGGTATTGAACAGATTCGTTGGCATGAACTCTGGACCTAAAGTCTGAGGTGACTCATGACAAAAGCGGAACTCGTCGAAGACGTAGCCCGAGCGGCGGAACTCACTAAGAAAGACGCGGAGCGTCTGGTCGAAATCGTTTTCGAGAGCATCATTGAAACTTTGAATCAAGGTGAGAAGATCGAACTCCGTGGATTCGGCAGCTTCCGAGTGCGGGAGCGTGGTGCCCGGCGCGGTCGCAATCCCAAAACGGGCGATCCGGTGAGCATTCCCGCGAAGCGCGTACCCTACTTCAAGCCCGGCAAAGAACTGAAAGAACTGATAAATTTAGCTAGCCCTCAGTCTCGCCCGTCTTCCGAAACGTCGAGACCCACCAACTCCGATGAATCGCGCCAGCCGCCGATTCTCTAATACTAAACACAGCCGACCCATTCCCGCCCCTTCATAAGCGGCGTGCTCTTCACAAAAAGTAGTCGTACAGCTTTAGCGGGAGCTAACTCCGGCAAGGCGGTCACCTTCTCAACGCTTCACAGCCTTGCGCGTTACGGCTTCGTCTTCCACCTCGCCGGCTTCGTTAATCGGAACTTCGGATAGCTTGCTGTAACTGATGCCGCGTTCCTCGCTGTCGAGGCTCGGGTTTGGAAGCGGGGATAGGGGACCAGTTAAACGCGGAGGATTGAAACCCGGGTAGTCGATGCGAGCGTGATAGATCGCCGTCAAAGCGCTGATCATGGCCTCTCGGATGGTGGTGAGTTCTTTGAGAGTTAAGTCACACTCGTCAAGCTGCCCGTCGCTGATGATCGCATCAGCGATTTTGACAACAATAGCGCGAATGTTTTCGGGATCCGGCCGTGCCAGAGACCGCGCGGCAGCTTCACAGGAATCCGCAAGCATCATGATGGCAGCTTCTTTAAATTGAGGCTTGGGGCCGGGATAGCGAAAATCCTTTTCGTCTATTGTTTCTCCAGGTTTGGCCAACGCCTGGGCTTTGCGCAGGAAAAAATGGAGCGTACGCGTGCCGTGATGTTGGGGAATAAAATCCGCGATCTGTGCCGGCAGCCCAATCTCCCTGGAGAGTCGCTGCCCGTATGTCACATGACTTGTAATAATCTTCGCGCTCTGTGTCGGACGGAGATGGTCGTGCGGATTCTCGCCTTGTTGGTTTTCGACAAAGTATTCGGGAGCGGCAAGTTTCCCGATGTCGTGATACAGCGCGCCTATTCGCGCCAGCAGCGGGTTGGCGCCAACTGCGCGACACGCGTCTTCTGCCAGTTGGCCTACAGCATGTGAATGTTGATTTGTTCCCGGCGCCCGCAATGCCAGTTGACCCAATACCGGGAGATCAGCGTTTGAAAGCTCAAGCAGTTTGACGTCGGTAAGGATTCCAAAGAACGACTCGTTTATCGGCAAGCCGCCGGCGGTAAAAATTGCCGTCAAAAGGCCCCCGGCAAAACCACATCCAATCGCCAGCAGAATTGTGTTGAACCTAAACGGCTGCTCAGCATATGCGATCAGCGCCAATGCCATTAAGATGTTAACGGCCCCGGTTATCAATCCCGCTACCGTTACTGACTGTCGTTCACGATAGCGGCCGATCCCATAGACTGCAGCGGAACACGAGATCATCGCGTAGACAATTGTCGGCACACCGGCCGGCGCCAAGATCCCTGCAAACAGTGCTGTCACAATTCCTGTAAGAAACGCTAGTTGAGTATCCACCAGCATCGCCACCAACAAGGCAGCAGCGGCGAAGGGAATGGCGAAAGACCAGATGGTGGGATCATTCAGCGGCGCGCTCTTCATTTGGAACGCTACGCTGTCGCTTACAGTAAAGCCCACCCGCATTAAGGCGGTCTCCACGACAATTGCCGACCCCACTAGCGCAAACGCTTTGGGCTTCGCGAGTGCCAGTACCGCCGTCGTGCTCCGGTGCTCGGTAAACTTCCATGCTGACCAGTAAACTGCCGCGACGACGAGCAGCAGTCCCACCAAGTAGTGCCAGGGCCGACCACTGCGGCCGGTGCTCTTGACGGCCGCAAACCTGGCCATCATTCCCGGCGTGACCGTGTCACCCTCTCGTGCGATAACCTGATTTCTTTTAAGAGTTATTGGAACCTGGTCGATGTTGTTAGCCGCAGTTTCGCGTGCGCTGGCTGTCGCGGTTTGGTCCAGCACTACGTTGGGACGGATTAGCGGGGCAATCGCCTCAATCAGTGCGGTCTTCTGTTCCGGCGACCAGCCGCGGAGTCCCAGAATTCGCACTTCCAGATTTCGCGTAATAGCACTGAGCGGCGTCATCCGGGTTTGCGGTGAAGGAACAATCATCTGCGCCGCAGGGTTGCGTACATCGACGAGGATAATTTCATTTTTCAGTCGCTCTGAATCAGCGTCGTCGTAAATATAATCGTCGCCGACATCGCGCAGCAGTCTGGTCAACCGATCCAATTCCCCATCGTCAAAATTGCGAGCGATAATTGCGCGGGCTACCGCCGGACCGCCAGCACCACTCCAAACCGGCGCTTTGCCGCCCGGGCTTCTGTTCTCAGTCTGCCGTTTCAGATCTTCCCAGGCGACACGAAAGCTCTGCGCAGAACTGGCCGCGCGTGTGGAATCAAAATTAAAGATGGGGCGCGTGGCTTCACGTGCGGCATTGCGCCGCCGCTCAGTTTCGGCCACGTCGATCGTATTAATGTCCGCAGGCGCCACTACAGTCCGCCTGACAACCTCACCTTCCTTGTAATCTTCCGCAAGACTTGAGGAATAACCACTTACCAATAACAAGGTTGTGACTATTACCAGGACGGCAAAACCTACGAAGAGACGAGCCCTGGGCGGGAGTACATGGAGAGGGCGCACTAGGTACTTCGCGAAAGAATCGCGGGCGCGCGTTAACGGGGTTGTGAATCTTGGACGTAAGCCCATTTGCTATGCAATCAATGAGAGCCGCTCTTCGCCACTGGTTTCTGAGGCAGACTGTGCGGCACTATCCTGCTTCTGCCGGCCAGTGAGATCGTGCGCCAGAATCGCTCCTGCTTTTTCCAGCAGCGGTTGTAGAGTGCCTGCGCTGTTTGCTGATATCACGACTGCCTCTCGTCCTCGCTGACTAACCAAACGCAACCCTGCCTGGATTGCTTCAGCGCTGACAAGATCAGCCTTGTTTAAGGCTATCAAGATCGGGATATCGGCAAATTTGAGTTCGCGCAAAATTCGCTCAACAGAATCGATCTGCTGCTCAAAGCGCGGATTGGAGACGTCGACAAGGTGAATTAGAAGCCTACTCTCACTTATCTCCTCGAGGGTCGCGCGAAACGCGGAAAGAAGATCGGGAGGCAGATCCCGAATAAACCCAACTGTGTCGTTGATGATCACTTCGCGTTCGCGTGGCAGGCGAAGTCGTCGCGAGGTGGGATCCAATGTCGCAAACATTCGTTGCTCAGCGCGCACATCGCTCGCGGTAAGTGTATTGAGTAAGGTGGATTTGCCGGCATTCGTATAACCGACGATAGAGATGATCGGCAGCCGGTTTTTTGTTCTCTCTTTGCGCCGCTCCTGACGCCGTTGTTGCTGTGTCTCGATTTCCTTCTCCAGCCGGTTAATGCGATCGCGGACACGACGCCTATCGGTTTCCAGCTTGGTTTCTCCCGGTCCGCGACCACCGATGCCGCCGGCGAGACGGGAAAAAGCCGAGTCCTGGCCGCTTATTAGACGGGGTAAAAGATACTTTAACTGGGCTAACTCGACCTGAATCTTGCCCTCCCGTGATTGGGCGCGCTGGGCAAAGATGTCCAGGATTAATTGAGAACGATCTACGACCTTCAAGTCCGTGGCTTCGGAAAGCGACCGCATCTGGGCGGGAGCTAATTCCTGATCAAAGACAAGCATATCTGCGCCTAACTGCAGCGCGCGGATTAACAGTTCCTCAAGTTTGCCTCGTCCCAGGACGGTGCGTGGATCGACGGCGCTGCGACGCTGAATAAGTTGATCCTGAACGACAACACCGGCTGATGTTGCTAACTCGGATAGTTCCGCCAGCGATTCTTCTGCGTCTGATACCGGGCCAGTTGCGACGCTAACCAGAATCGCTCGGTCACGCGTTTCTGCGCGGCGTGCCACCTGACGGTTGCGCGTCATTTCCTCTTCGAGCGAGTCGATAAGCGCGAGAAAATCGATATCGAATTGCGATGGCTGCTTCGGATCGAGAAATGTGTAGGGTACCGAGCCGCCAAGCTGCTGCAAGTCTCCTGCAGGCATTGGCAGTAAGTGAGCTGCTCGTATCAACCCGGGAAGCCCGGTTTCAGGTTCCACGTCAATCGCAGCCATCAAATCCAGTCGCAACAACGCCAGATCCGTAAGGTCATCCTGAGTCAACGCTTCGCCGCGAAGGTGGGTATGGATGCAACGGAGCCCGCGGAAGCGTCCCGTGGCAACGCGAATTCGTTTGAAATCGGGAAGTTCGATCCGCCGGTTATCGCCAACCATCACATACTCGATGCGGCCTTTGCGATCGATCAGCAAGCCAATTTGCCGCCGGGTTTCGTGAGAAAGCTCGGCAAGCTGCCGAGCAATTTCCGGTGTAATCACCTGGTGGGGTGGTACTCGCCGGGTATAGAGCTTTTCTATCCGCCGCAATTGATTAGGCTTTAGTCCCAGCGTATTTCCAAATATGCTACTAATACTCATTCCTCCTTAAAGGCGCAGCGTCGCGAAAGCACACACCAAAACGGCTCGTGAAACAAGATCGTAATTGTGTCGGTCTGAAGTTACAGTGGGATTGGTGCGAGCGGTGAAAATCGGACGCTGGGAAAACTCTTTGATGTTGCTCTGCGATTTCGCTTCGCTTATTCGCTTGAGCATTATTCTTTGGCCGCCAACTCCTGCTTCGGGAACGCTGAATAAACGCAGTTACCAGGTTGCCCGGAGCCGATGGAGGCTGGATTATAACATAGCGTCAACCCATGCAAGCATCGAGTGCAGCACCGTGGGTCAGGCTGAAAAGCGGGATCATCCCGACAGAGGTTCTGAACGGAACGAGAGCCGTCCACTTTTCTATAAACATTTGATCTCCGCGACTGGGGGAGGTCACTTTCTGAGCAACATACTCTCGTCCTTACCAACTGCAACCGGGGTTAGACATGCCTTTTGGCGCGTCGTATCATGTGAAGCTTTTGACCAACTGCAAATTCGTAAGTTGTTGGCGAATCGGGAAAGGGGGCCGCTCCAGGTGAATCAGCGCGGCGCAGGTGCGATGAACAGGGCAGGACAAATAACAAAGATCTCGCCGACTGCAGGAATTGCCGGCGGTGAAGTCGTCATCGATTGCGCCGAACTTGAGACCAGCGATCCGACTGCCTGTGGCGTCCTGTTCAATGACGTGCGTGCTTCGATTGTGGCTCTCAGTTCATCACGGGTACTGGCAATCGTGCCGGAGTTGAAGCAGGCCGGCGAAATTAATGTTGTGCTTGATCGCGCAGGTGAAAACAGCGCGGCAAAAACGTTCACTGTCGGGAAGAAAGTGGTTGAAGATTTGCACCCCGTCGCCAACCCTGCCTTTGATCCTGACGACGGATCGCTTTTCGTTACGCGGTCAGGCTCGCGTGGCGAACGCTTGCCTGTGTCGTTATTTCGTATCGACTCCGGCGGTGAAGTTTCAGACTACTCTGGTGATATCGCCAACCCAACCGCCATCGCTTTTGATGGTGAGGGACAGATGTTTGTCTCCAGCCGACTTGATGGGACGGTCTACCGCGTAACTGCTTTCCGCGAAGCACTCCCATTCGCCCGGAATCTCGGAATTGCGACGGGAATGGCCTTCGACAGCGCAGGCACAATGTATGTAGGTGATCGCAGCGGCACGATCTACAAGATTAACGGAATTGGAGAAGAGAAAGCCTGGGTGCAACTCGAACCGTCGGTTTCGGCATATCACCTCGCTTTTGGTCCCGACGGCGCGCTTTATGTAACCGGTCCCACGTTAAGTAGTTTTGATGCGATTCATAGAATTGATCAAAATGGTAACGCAGGAATTTTTATTAAGGGCCTCGGAAGACCTCAGGGTCTGGCTTTTGACCGCGCGGGCAATCTTTACGTTGTCGCTTCACTGAAGGGTCGTCGCGGTGTGGTGCGCATCTCTCCAGATGGAAGTCAGGCAGAGCTTTTTGTCGCCGGCATGAATCTGGTCGGCTTGGCCTTTGGTCCAAACGGGGAGTTGGCGCTTGCTTCCAACGACTCGGTCTATAGCGTGCCTTTGGGAATCAAGGGTGTTCTGGTAAGTTGAGGGCTGTTGCAATCGAAGGTCTGATTGACACCCCCACGCTCGTCGTCTGGTTTTAGTTGCGGACTCTAAGAGGATTTTCCAAGCTATGGAAATCAACTCTAACCTGGTAGCAGAGTTCATTCTCAACATGGTGGCCTTTCTTTTTTCGGCGTCCGTACACGAATCGGCCCACGCCTGGATGTCGAGCCGCTTTGGGGATGACCTGGCTCGCTCGCAGGGTCGCATCAGCCTGAACCCGCTGGTGCATATCGATCCGATTGGCACGCTGCTGTTTCCCGCAATAGCATTCTTTACACGCGTGCCTTTGCTCGGCTGGGCCAAGTCGACGCCGGTGAATCCTTTGGCCTGGCGTAACAAGCGCGTGGCTAACTTCTGGGTTTCCGCCGCCGGCGTCATTTGTAATTTTATTATCGCAATCATTGCCGGTATCGCGATTCGAGCGCTCTTCTCGTCGGGCTTCATCTACATTGGACCCGATGGTTTAGCGCCCGCCTCCGAGCACTCAACTATCGCTCAAGGCGCAGTCAGTCTGCTACAGACATTCTTTTCGCTGAACATCGTGTTGGGAGTTTTCAATCTGATTCCGGTTCCGCCGCTGGATGGCAGCGGAATTCTAAGCAGTCTCCTCCCGGAGAGTTTCGAAGCCGGCCTGGAACAGCTTTCTCAATTTGGCTACTTACTGCTCTTCGTGGCGCTCTTCACTGGAGTGGTGGGAAAAATCCTTGGTTTCTTTGTTCCGCTGGCTTGGGGTTTAGTTTTTCTCGGGGCGTATTAGCAGATGAAGCGAATCTTCAGCGGCGTTAAGCCGACCGGACCTTTGCACCTGGGAAACTACTTAGGAGCGCTGCGTAACTGGGTGGAGTTGCAGCGCGAGTACGAAAGCTTTTTCTGTATCGTCAATCTCCACGCGATTACGATTCCGGTCGAACGTGATTACCTCGCCGAGTTGACGAGAGAGATCGCGCGGCTTTACCTGGCGGTTGGACTTGATCCTACGATTTCCACGATCTTCATTCAATCTGATGTACCCGAGCATGCCGAACTGGCTTGGATCCTGAACTGCTCCACGCGCATGTCTGAGCTCGAGCGAATGACGCAGTTTAAAGATCAGGCGCGCAAACAGCGCGAGAGTCTCAGCGCGGGACTGTTTGAGTATCCGGTACTGATGGCGGCGGACATTTTGCTATATCAGACGGACCTCGTTCCCGTGGGTGAAGATCAAAAGCAACACCTTGAACTGACGCGCGATCTAGCCATACGATTTAACCGCGATTACGGCGAAACGTTTCGGGTGCCTGAGCCTTACATTCCAAAAGTTGGTGCGCGCATCATGTCCCTGTCCGATCCGTTGAAGAAGATGTCGAAATCCGATGATGATCCCAATGGCTGCGTCATGTTGCTCGATGATCCGGATACCGTCATGCGGAAGTTCAAGCGAGCGGTTACTGACTCAGGCACGGATATTACTTTCGACGATTCACGTCCGGCGATCACGAATCTTTTAACGATCTACCAACTCCTCACCGGAAAACCACGAGCCGAGGTTGAGGAGCATTTCGCCGGGAAAGGTTACGCGCAACTAAAAAACGATTTGGCCGATGTGACGGTAGAATTCCTGAGTCCCTTGCAGGAACGAGCGAAACGACTCAGCGACGCTGAATTGAATCAGACTCTTGAGCGGGGCCGGGACAAGGCCCGGACAATCGCGAGCGCCACGCTCAAAGAAGTGATGACCCGCAGAGGACTTGTCGGCTCGACCGGTGGCAGATAAATGGAAGAAACCGCTAAAGCTTTAGGGCCGGCTCCGGCCGAGGATACGACTCCCGCGCAGCTGAATGTCGCCGGTTCGTCTCCGGAGATTATTTCCGATGACACAACGGACGACCTCAAGATTGTCATGGGCGAGTTTGAGGGTCCGTTGGATCTGTTGCTGCATTTGATCCGGCAGGAGCAGGTGAGTATCTACGACATTCCGATCGCGCGTATTACCGCCGAATACTTGCGGTACCTGAAGTTGATGCAGGAGCTCGACATTGCCGTCGCAGGTGATTTCCTGGTGATGGCAGCTTCGCTAATCGAACTGAAGACAAAGATGCTCTTGCCTCGCGATCCCTTTGCGACCGAGGAGGACGAAGACGATCCGCGTAGAGACCTGGTCGACCAACTCCTGGAGTATCAGAAATATAAAGCGGCGGCACAAATGCTCTGGTCGCGCGCTACTGTCGAACGCGCGGTTTTCAAGCGTGCTGAACTTGAGACTGACAAAAACAATCCCGAGGTAGTCGTCGGTGTTTTCGATCTCCTCAAAGTCTTCCAGGAAATCCTGGGTCGTCATAAAGAAGAAGTTTTACTCGAAATCGAGCGCGAAGAGATTTCGATGTCGGAAATGTTGGACCGGCTGCGGAACCTGGTTATGTCTGCTGAGGAGCTTAATCTGCGGATTTTTTTTGAACAAGCTCGTTCGCGGCGCGAACTGGTGCTGGCGTTTCTCTCGGTGTTGGAGCTCGTCAGAACGACGGAGATTAAGTTGTTTCAGAAAGAAACTTTCGGCGAGATACTTGCTCGCGCAGTGAGTTAGGCTGGTCAAATAATGAGTACACAAGGAAAGCAGAAAAGTCGCATAGCGGAATCGGCCGAGCAGTTGGGCGGCGAAGAGGCGTTCGATCTCGATGTCGTCGAAAGCGAGGACTTGGCCGCGAGCCAGCTTCGGGAGTCTGGAACTGCCGCCGGCGCGCCCGAGGAAGCGCTGCAAAAAGTTCAGAGTGAGAGTGAAAGAATCGCGATCATCGAGGCCCTGATCTATGTTTCTGATGAACCATTGAGTGCCAAACTAGTCGCTGAAGTTTTGAAAGAGGAGCAGCCACTGATTGAAAGCGCAATTGCGAGCCTGGCGGCTGAGTTTAATGCGCGCGGTAGCGGATTGCAGCTGCGAGAGGTAGCCGGCGGGTGGCAGTTCGCGACCAGGCCCGAATATCACGAGCACGTACGAGCGTTTCTGAAGTCGCGCCCGAGTGCGAAGCTGTCGCTGGCTTCGTTGGAGACCCTTGCTGTCATTGCCTACAAGCAGCCAATCACCGTTCCAGAAATTCTGGACATCCGGGGTGTGCAGTCTCCTTCGTCAATCAAGACTCTCCTCGATAAGAAACTGATCGTCGCAAAAGGTCGCAAGGAAGCCATTGGCCGCCCAATGATGTACGGCACGTCGAAGGAATTCTTGATTCAGTTTGGGTTGAAAGACCTTTCTGAACTGCCCAGCATCGAAGACTTTCAAGATCTGGCAGGCGGGGTGGTTTAAGGAGTTTCGAGTTTCTGGGTTCCAGCTCAGACCTGCGACCGAACTGCACAACTCAGCGCCCGAAACCCGGAACCCGAAACCCGAAACTCGAAACCTACCATGGAGCAACGTCTACAAAAGTTAATTGCCGAAGCGGGCATCGCGTCGCGGCGACACGCTGAAGAATTAATCGCGGCGGGCGAAGTCTCCGTGAACGGGAAGGTAATCACCACGCAGGGCACGAAAGCGGACGCCGCGAAAGATCACATCAAGGTGCGAGGGAAGTTGATCAACCCGTTGCTCGCGAAGCGGGAGAAGGTTCACATTCTTTTGAACAAGCCCAAAGGTTACCTCTCAAGTGTGTCAGACCCTGAGAATCGCCCGCGCGTTACCGAACTCCTCCCCGCTTCGCTGGGACGCCTCTACCCCGTTGGCCGCCTCGACTTCAATACAGAAGGCCTCCTATTGCTGACCAACGACGGCGACTTCACAAACTTCATTACGGCGGCGCGCAATCGAGTCGAAAAAGTCTATGAGGTTAAGGTGAAGGGACTACCGCCGGAGGCCGCCCTACAGCGCATCAGACGTGGCGTTATTCTTGACGATGGCACGAAGACAGCCCCGGCACAGATTACAAGAGTGAATGAAACGGACAACAACGCCTGGTTCGAAGTGGTTCTGCATCAGGGAAGAAACCAGCAGATCCGCCGCATGTTCGATCTGATCGGACACTCGGTTGTGAAGTTGCGCCGCTCGCGAATCGGTTTCCTTCACGACGAACGCCTGCGACCGGGTGAGTGGCGCAGGCTGATGCCAAACGAGGTTCAGCGGCTGATGAAGGGGCCGCGGAGCGGAAAGGCTGGGCCAGCGCGAAAGCAGAAAGCACCGACTCGGGGGCGTTCTGCCAGTCACGGTTCGAGTGGCCGTTGAGGTAGAATGAGGGACCTAGTTTAGTTTGAGTTTGCGTTAGGCAGGCATTCTTGCCTGTATTGTTGACAGGCGAGGATGCCTTTGTTGTGTCAACCATTGGGACTTGAAATCTGAGATCTTAAAATTGAGATCTGAGTTTTTAGATTTGAGATCTGATTTGAAATTCGAGAGTTGAAAGCCCTGGGGAATCGGATGGAATTCGAGTTAAACGAAGAACAAAACCAGATCAAAATGAGCGTGCGCGAATTTGCCGAGGCAGAAATTGCGCCGCACGTTATGGAATGGGATGAAAGCCAGCACTTCCCAATCGAGCTAAAACCAAAACTCGCTGAACTCGGTTTGATGGGCGTGATATTCCCGGAGGAGTATGGCGGAGCCGGAATGGGCTACGTTGAATATGCGACGATCATTGATGAACTTTCCCGTGTAGATGGCTCGGTCGGGATTTCAGTCGCCGCGCACAACTCCCTTTGCTCCAATCATATTTACGAGTTTGGTACTGAAGAGCAAAAACAAAAATATCTCGTCCCCTTAGCCCGGGGCGAGCACCTCGGCGCCTGGGGTCTCACAGAGCCAAGTGCGGGTTCAGACGCTTCCGGAACCAGATCGACTGCCGTGCGCCAGGGCGCAGGCTGGGTCGTGAATGGCTCTAAGAATTTCATTACGCACGCGATTCATGCCGACACGTGTGTGGCTGTCGCCGTCACTGATCGCTCACAACGAAGCAAGGGCATCACAGCGTTTATCTTCGAAAAGGGAACAAAAGGGTTCTCGCCCTCGAAGAAGGAGAACAAACTCGGGTTGCGCGCCTCGGAAACTGCCAGCGTAGTATTTGAAGATTGCTACATACCAGACACAAACCGGCTGGGAGAAGAAGGTCAGGGATTTATCAACGCGATGCAGATCCTCGACGGCGGGCGCATTTCAATCGCCGCGCTGGCTGTGGGTATTGCGCAGGGCGCGTATGAGTCGGCGTTGCGTTACTCAAAAGAGAGGCAGCAGTTTGGCAAGCCGATCTCGGAGTTTCAGGCCATTCAGTTCAAACTTGCGAACATGGCCACGCAAATCGATGCTGCGCGGCTTTTGATGTATCGAGCGGCCTGGCTGAAGGATCAGGGGCGCAAAGTTACCAAAGAGTCTTCAATGGCCAAACTGTTCGCTTCTGAAATCAGCGTGAACGTTTGCGAAGAAGCGATTCAAGTTCACGGCGGATACGGTTACACGAAGGACTATCCGCCGGAGAAATACTGGCGCGATTCCAAACTCTGCACCATCGGTGAAGGCACCTCGGAGATCCAACGCTTGATTATTGCGCGCGAGATCTTGAAACAGGCGGGCTGACTTCGGCGAGGCGCTGCGATGAAATCCCGAACTGACCCTGTTCCAACTCCGGCTTCATTTATTGCGCGCCTTACCGCCGGCGACCCCAGGGCCGTCGCGCGTGCAATCTCCAAGGTCGAAGACAGCACAGATGATGCCTCCGAATTAATGAAGGAGATTTTCCCGCATAGCGGGAAAGGGCTGGTGATCGGAATCACCGGAGCGCCGGGCGCCGGCAAGTCATCGCTCGTGGACAAGCTCGCTTTGCTCTATCGCGAACGAAATGAGCGCGTAGGCATCGTTGCTGTTGATCCTTCAAGTCCCTTTTCCGGCGGTGCGATCCTGGGCGACCGTATTCGCATGCAGGCGCTCGGCCTCGACAAGGGGGTCTTCATCCGATCCATGGCGACGCGCGGGAATCTGGGTGGCCTGGCGCGAGCGACAGTTGATGCGGTCTCAATCCTGGCTGCGGCTGGTTACGAAAAGGTCGTCGTCGAAACGGTAGGAGTTGGTCAGGATGAAGTCGAAATCGTGAAGGCCGCAGATGTTTGCGTGGTTGTGCTTGTGCCGGGAATGGGCGACGATATTCAGGCCATCAAAGCGGGAATAATGGAGATTGCGGACATTTTTGTCATCAACAAAGCTGACCGCGAAGGCGTTTATTCAACGGAAAAGGAATTGGAAGCCCTGCTTTCACTGGCTCACAAGGATGGCTGGCGGCCGCCGATAATTAAGACCATCGCTACTGAAAATAAAGGTATCCAGGATCTGGCGGCGGCGATTGACAGTTACAGGGACTTTCATTTTCGCTCTGATCTTGGCAATCAGCGGCGGCGCGCGGTGGCGAAATGGCGAATTCTCGAACTATTAAGAGAAAGGTTGGTTTCGCGAACCCTTGATTCGGAATCCGCATCTGAAAGGCTTGACCTGCTGGCGGACGAGGTTGCCAGACGCGAGCGAGACCCTTATTCTGCAGTGGAAGAATTGATAAAGCAGTAGGCAGAAGGCAGTAAACAGTAGGCAGTAAACAGTAGGCAGTAGTCAGTATCAAACACGGAGGATGTAGTCACCTAATGGTCTTCGCTTTGTTACGAGTCTCGGATGTCGCGCAGCAATTTGCAGGTTAACATCACTCATGCCGACCTCGGATTCTGACTACTGACTACTGTTTTATGAGAATTGACCATATCGGGATCGCAACTGACCGGCTTGACGAGACAACGGCCGTTTGGCGAGCGGCTCTGGGGCTGGAACTGGAGGGGACCGAAGAAATTGCCACGCAGGGTGTTCGAGTTGCGATGCTACCCCTCGGTGAGTCGCATATCGAACTTTTGGAGCCACTAACGGAGGATTCACCGGTCGGTAAGTTTCTCGGTAAACGTGGTCCGGGTATTCATCACATTGCGGTTCGGGTAGATGACATTCAGGCGGCGCTGGCGCAATTGCAGGCAAGAGGCTTTCGCTTGATCGATGAAGTTCCCCGGATTGGTGCGGGCGGTTGCCTCGTGGCGTTTATTCACCCGACATCAGTCAACGGGGTATTGCTGGAGTTAGTGCAGCATCAGTAGTTCTATTTTTAAGTGAGGAATTTATTTTGACAACCACAAAGAAAGCATGGATTGCGGCCGGAGTCGCCGTTTTATTTTCAATTGGATTGATTGCCTGGCAGGTAAAAGCCCGGCGCGCGGAGGCGGTTAACTTAACAGCCGAAGACATGGCCCTCGTCGCGGAAGACCAGCCGGCCCAATTTCGAGCGCGGTTGGCGTCAGACGAAGCGGCCCGCAAAGATTTCGCCGACAACCTTCGCAGTCTGTTTGCAGTTGCCGAGGAGGCGCGCAATAAGGGCATAGCCAATAAACCCGAGATCAAACGTCAACTGGAACTGGTTCGATCCGTGGTAATCGCTGAGAATTATTTCAAGGCCCAGCCTGGCACTGCCGGCTCACCCCAGGTAACGGAACAGGAAATTGAAGAGTTTTTCAAACAGCCCGGCAACACGGAGAAGTTCGACCAGTTTATCAATGACGCCAAAGCGAAGAACCCGCAGATGGCGGCACAAATACCCGAGGAACAGATTAAGCAGGTGCGTAGTCAGTTAGGCCAGGTTCTCATTGGCGAGAAGAAGGGCGTGGCGGATGGCGTTGATAAGAAGCGCGCGGTGCAGTTGCAGATCCTGATGGAACAGTCACGTATACTCGCGCAAACCTACGCTCAGGAGCAGCTGGCCGAGAAAATGAAGGCCACTGATGAAGAGGTCAATGCTTACATCGCCGCTCATCCGGATCTGGATACTAAGAAAAGTCGCGAAAAGGCCGAGGGAGTCTTAAAGCGAGCGCGCGCCGGAGAGGACTTTGGAAAACTGGCTGAAGAGTTTTCCAGCGACCCAGGCAGCAAGATCAAGGGAGGCGATCTCGGCTGGTTTGGGCCGGGGCAGATGGTACCCGAATTCGAAAAAGCTGCTTTTGCTTTGAAGCCCGGCGAAATTAGTGATCTTGTGGAGACCAATTTTGGTTATCACATTATTAAGCTCGATGAAAAGCGCACCGAAGAGCAGGATGGCAAGAAGGAAGAACAGGTGCATGCGCGTCATATCTTGATTGCTGGTGGTGGCCAGTCAGATAACCCGATGGCGCCACCGAGAAGCGGTAAGGAACAGGCGCGCGCCGAGGTTGAAAAGGAAAAGCAGAAGAAGATTCTGGATGAAATCGTCAAGCGTTCCCATGTCACTATTGCCGAGAATTTCCAGGTGAAGATGCCGGAAATGCCCGCGTCACCGAGCATGCCGCCCGGTTTTGCGCCCCAGGAAGCTCCTGGCCCGGAAGACGAAGCACCAGCGCAGAAGGAAGGCGGTAAGGGCGCCAAATCCCCGAATAAGGGCGTGACGAAGCAGAGTAATTAGTAAGGGCCGCCACTCTAAATAATCCATGCAGTTTGGCAATTACCGCGTCGAGATAATTCCTGACACGGAATTTCGTCTTGATGGCGGGGCGATGTTTGGGGTGGTGCCACGAAATCTCTGGTCCCGAGTATGCCCTCCTGACGAGCAGAATCGCATCCGCATGAATATGAACTGTCTCTTCGTGGAGACAGGTTCTGAGCGGATACTTATTGAGACTGGCATCGGAGAGAAGTGGTCGCCTAAGCATTCAGCGATGTATGGGATCAGTCGCGAAAAATCGCTGGCTGAATCACTTCAGGTGAAGGCGGGTGTTGGTCCGGAAGCGATCACGATTGTCATCAATACGCATCTGCACTTCGATCATGCCGGTGGCAATACTACTCTGAACCAGGATGGTCAGGCCGTTCCTGCTTTTCCCAATGCGCGGTATTTTGTGTCCCAGGCAGAATATGAACATGCGGAAAACCCGAGTGAGCGCGACCGCGCCAGTTACTTGCCTGACAACTGGCGTCCGGTTTATGAAAACGGGCAAATGGAGCTGCAGGCCGCAAACTACGAAGTAGTGCCAGGGCTGCGAATGGAAACTCACGCCGGCCATAACCGCTCGATGCAATGCTGGCGTTTGCAGCAGCAGGGTCAAACACTTTTTGGCTTTGCCGACCTAGTGCCCATGCGGGCGCACGTTCAACTTTCCTGGATTATGGGCTACGACCTTTTCCCCGTAGAAACGCTGGAGGCCAAGAAAACACTTCTCCCCCAAGCAGCGCGCGAGGGTTGGGGTTGTCTCTTCTATCACGAGCCCGAAGCCGCCATTTACAAACTGGTTGAAGCTGAGGGAAAGCTTCGGGCAGTTAATATTTCAGAGGCGCAGGAAATGAAATGACGACCAGGAGATTATTCAGCATCACAATATGCCTCACCTTGTTGTTAGTGTTGTGTGTGACAGTCGGAGTTGCACAGCGAGGTCCTTCAACGCCCGCGGAACGTAAGCGAGCAGTAGAGATTGCGACACTGCTCGAGGACGATCCTTTGAACGAGAAGGCAAAAGCGTTGAGCAGTGAATTGCTGCTCTGGCTGATTGAGGTTCCGGATGTAAACGTCACACTTTGCACCAGGGTGTTAGGCGACTTTTCAAAGATCAAGGGAGAGTACGCGCCGACTATTACCACTCAGTTGACGTTCTCCCAGGCTAAGTTCGTTATCGAGCACCCAGAACAAGCTGCAGACCAGCAGCAAGTTTACGTGGCAGGCGTGGAAGGGGTTCTTAAGACATATCAAAACATCAAGCGTGCCAAGCCAAAAGTTAAACTTGAACCACTCGACGACTTGTTGGTCAAGCAGCAGGCAGGGCAGCTTCCGGAGTTCGTCAAGAACGCGATGGGCGGTTGCAAGTCCAAACAATAAACAACGGAATGGCAATCACCCCACGAGCGAAAATCGGAATCATCGGAGGCAGCGGACTCTATCAAATGCCTGAACTCCGGGACGTCGAGGAGATCACGGTAGACACACCCTTTGGCAAACCCTCCGACGCTTTTGTTGTCGGCAGTTTGGAAAATGAACGCGTAGCATTCCTGCCACGGCACGGAAGAGGACATCGCTTCACACCTACCGAAGTTCCTTATCGGGCGAATATTTACGGGATGAAACTTCTGGGTGTTGAATGGTTGCTTTCGGCATCTGCGGTCGGATCGCTGCAAGAACAATACGCGCCCCTCGACATGGTGATTCCGGATCAGTTCTTCGATCGCACTCGCGCCCGAGCGCATGAGTCGACTTTCTTTGGCGAAGGTATCGTCGCTCACGTCGGATTTGCTCACCCCGTGTGCGGCGAGCTCGGCGACGTATTGCAGGAGGCGTGTAAGGCCGCGGAGGTAACGACCCATCGTGGTGGCACATACATTTGCATGGAGGGACCAGCCTTTTCCACTAAAGCAGAATCAAACGTATATCGCTCGTGGGGTATGGATGTGATTGGCATGACTAACCTTCAGGAGGCCAAGCTCGCTCGCGAAGCGGAGATATGTTATGCCACCCTCGCGCTGGTCACGGATTACGATTGCTGGCATCCGGGGCACGATGCAGTCAGCCTGGACACCGTGGTCGAGTATCTAAACAAGAATGTTCGCAATGCCCAGATTATTATGAAAGCTGCGGTCGCGCAGTTAACCCGTCACTCGCGAACCTGCAAGTGCGGCACGGCGCTGAAGAGCGCGATATTTACCGCGCCGGATCTCTGGCCGGAGACGACAACACAAAAACTGGATGCAATCATCGGAAAGTACGCGGCATCCTAGTGTCGACAGGATTTTTTGTGGTGGTGGAGAGGTGAGTTATGAGAAAGAATCTATTCGCAGTAAGCGCTCTTTTGTTTGCGTTTGTCGTTGTCGGTCCCGCTGTTCGAGCGCAGGGCGGGGTAAGAAGCGGACCTGATCCGGCAACCCTGCGCGATCCCGAGCTGGAGAAGGATTCACTGCACAATCTGGAAGTGGCGCGAAACTATTTCAAGCTTAAGAAAGCCTTTGTCGCCGCATTAAAGCGCACGGAGGAAATAATTGCCGGCAACCCGAATTTCACGAAGATTGACGAAGCGTTGTTTATCGCCGGCTCAAGCAGTCTCTCGCTGGCTGAAAACAAGGGGAAACAGAAACCTGACCTGTACATTAGCTACGACGGCAGTACTAAAAAGGCATTAACGGCGGATCAGTTCCGGGATATGGCTCGCGATTATCTGACGCGACTAGTGACTGATTATCCCGAAAGCAGTTTTCGCAGTCAGGCGGACGAAGCATTGCGTGTGATTGGCGATAAGAAGCCCGTAGAAAGTAAGCAGTAGGCAGTAGACAGTAGTCAGTAAGTGGGCGGGTCTCTTCGTAGGCGCTCACTCCTGAACGAACTCGACGAGGTCAGTACCACCACGCAGTAGCAACTGTGTTGGAAGTCAAGCAGAAACTGGTTCCTCGTTGAATTTCCAGCAGGTGCTGTCACGAACCATGACGTTAATGATGTTAAGCAATTTATGCATGCAAGCAGTGATAGCGACTTTGAA
>JBPCNX010000036.1:0-27154 GCA_051000815.1 Pyrinomonadaceae bacterium | reverse complement strand
AGTCAGTACCGTAACGCGGTAGCGTCGGGTCAACCGTAGACATCACTCAACGCAGTGGCAAAACAGTCAGTACTGTAACGCGGCAGGCGTGTAGATGATCAATCAGTTGGCAGTCGGAAGTTGGGTATCGGCTATCGCACGACCCGACGCTACCGCGTTACGGTACTGACTGCGACCCATTCTGAAGCCTGTATCCCCAGGGTTTCCAAGCAAAACCCTGGGCTACAATTAGCCAACGCCTTCAGCGTAATACGAGAGAGTCGATCATATGGCGCAACGGTCAACACTCGATCGCGTGGCAAAACAGTCAGTACCGTAACGCGGTAGCGCAGTGGAACGCAGTCAGTGCGGTTAACGCGGCAGGCGTGTCATTTGTCTTTGACTCCTCGGTGCGCGGCAAGTCTCTGACTTGCCGATGGAAAGGCTGCGATGGTTTGGCGGTCTTTGACCGCGGTCAGAGACCAAGAATAAAAGATGGATCACTGCCGGCAAGTCAGAGGCTTGCCGCGCACCCGAAGGCAGAGACTACAGCATTACACTGCGCGGCTTCGCCGCCTTCCGTGCGGTAAGGCTTCCCTTACCGAAAATCAGCTCATTTATTTTGCGCGAGGCTAAGCCTCGCGCGGGAAGGAGAGAAGTTTCGGCACAGTAAGGTAAACCTTACCGCACTGGTGGGCGGCCGAGCCGCGGGCTACTGCGCATTTCGCCGATTCAGCGGGGGCGACTTGAACACTACCGAACCCTCAAGCTGATGACTGCCCCCTTCCCAACCTGCGAATTTACTCCTCTTGATACTCCTACGTCTTAACAAGAAACTGGAATATCAGTTCCGTAGACCTCGTTGACATAGGCCAAGAAAGCCTGGGCCGACTCCGTATCAAGACGGTACCCAACGTTCGTTGCGCGGCACACAGAGTCACCGGTAATGGTAATAGCTACCAGAATCTGCTCACCGTCGAGAGTTAGAAAATTCGGCCCGCCGGAATCGCCAAAGCAAGTCCCTCCGCTACCGGTCGAGGGATTTTGCGATAAACGAATGTAACCTCCGTTGAGTGAATTAAAACTGGAGAAGGAATACATCCTCGGGATTGGATTCACATCCTGGAAGTAAGGAACGCCTCCGCCCACCACACGATTCTGTAAGCCATATCCGGCGTTGGTGAAGACCGCACCTTTTAATCCGTTTTGTTCAACCAACTGATCGAGCAAACCACAGTCAGGGAGCGTTGCCGGTGTGATACCCCTAACGCTGGATTCCAGAATCAGCACAGCGATATCGCCCGAGTCGCTCTGGCGTTGATTATAGTTCGGGTTCGTGACCACAGTTTCGACCGCGTAAAGTTTCGTTTTAGTAATAGTCAAACTACCAAACGGAATTGACTTATCGAAGCTCACGTAAGCCGTGTAACCAAGCGGTTCCAGTACATTCGTGAAGTATTGTGTGCAGTGGCTCGCCGTGAGGAATACATCGGCAGTAATCAGTGTTCCTGAACAGATGGGATAAATTTCACCCGACGGTGATTTGACGATGAATGCCCCGGCGTTGCTATACGTGTTGTTCGTATCAACGAAGCCATACGTAATCGCGCTTACGGGAGCGGGCTTGAGTAACGAGGCCATGAGAACAGTTGCGAACAAAAGACCTAGGCAGCAGAGAATGCGACGCATGGGACTCCTCCTTGGTAGTAGCGAAGGTTAGTAACTTAAGTGGCGTAGTTGTGGGGGAAGGCAATTATATATCTCCATCCGATTATCACAAGCTACCGATACCACTTCCTAAACATGACGCGCACTCCTTCCGCGATGCCGTGCAGATGTTTGCCGATCGTCGCCAGCTAGCTCCCTAAGTGAGCGTTGATTAACTCGTTCGTTCGCACATATTTCCTTGGATCACAGGTGCGCGTGTACTACACTGCCGCCCACCGAAGCCCAGAAGGCAGAATGCAGTAAGCAGAAAAGCAGTTCAAACAAAATCCATCCACGATTAGGAATCATTACGGAGGCACGTCCCTAATGCTCGATAGGACTATCTCGCACTATCACATCACGTCGCAGCTCGGCGAAGGTGGGATGGGAGTCGTCTATGAAGCCGAAGACACCAACCTCGGTCGTCACGTCGCACTCAAATTCTTAACGCCCGCCCTGGCCGGTGATGAGAATCTACTCGCGCGCTTCCAGCGAGAAGCGCGGGCGGCGTCGGCGCTTAATCATCCGAACATCTGCACCATCCACGGCATCGAGCAATTCGAGTCGCAGCATTTCATCGTCATGGAGTTGCTCGACGGTGAGGCCCTTGCCGATCGCATTCGTCGCGGGCCCATCGACATCGAATCTCTTCTCACTCTCGGCGTCCAGATTTCTGACGCCCTCGAGTCGGCACACTCCAAAGGAATCGTGCATCGCGATCTGAAGCCGGCGAACATATTCGTCACCTCGCGCGGGCAGGCAAAGATTCTCGACTTCGGTGTCGCCAAGATCGATCGTCACAATGCACCCGACGCTAACTCAATAGTGGAGACAATACGCAAAGACCAGTTGACCTCGGCGGGGGCAACGATCGGCACAGTCGCTTACATGTCGCCCGAACAGGCGCGCGGAGAGATCACCGATGCGCGCACGGACCTTTTTTCCATCGGCACCGTCCTCTATCAGATGGCGACGGGAATTCTTCCCTTCCAGGGAGAAACCTCCGCGGTTGTGTTCGACTCCCTCCTCAATCGAGATCCGACGCCGTTGAATCAGGTGAATCCTTCCCTGCCGCAGGAACTCAACCGGATCATCGGGCAGGCATTAGAGAAGGACCGCGACATGCGGTATCAGAGCGCGACAGATCTCAAAACCGCTCTCAAACGGTTGAAGCGCGATATGGACTCGTCACCACGACACTCCACCACGGCGAGTGGAACGCGGCGAGCTGCGTCAGCCGTTAGTGACCACTCCATTGCCGTTCTCTACTTCGAGAACCTCAGCGGAATGAAAGAGGACGAATACCTGCGAGACGGCATCACCGAGGACATCACCACGGAGCTTTCGAAGATCAAGGGACTGAAGACGTACTCCCGGGCAATGGTGCTGAATTATCGCGACAAGTCGGTTACGGCGGGACAGGTCGGAAAAGAGCTCGGCGCATCGTACGTGTTAGCCGGCAGTCTTCGTCGCGCGGGGGCGCGGTTGCGCATCAATGCTCAGCTCGTCGACGCATCAACAGATTTTCCCCTCTGGTCGGAACGATACGACCGCGAGATGAAGGATGTGTTCGAAGTGCAGGATGAGATCGCGCAGAAGATCGCCTCGGCTTTACGGATCACGCTCTCGCCGCAAGAGCAGCAGGCCCTTCAGGCGAAACCGACTGAGAACCTGCAGGCCTATGATCTCTATCTGCGCGGAAGGAACTATGCTCGTCGGGTGGGACGGCAGGATCTGACGTATGCGCTGCAGATGTATGAGAACGCGGTCGCGCTCGATCCGGATTTCGCGCTCGCTCACGCCGGCCTTGCGAATGTCTGCGCGCAGTATTACTACCACTTCGAGCGCAAGCAGCAGTGGCTCGATCGGGCGATTGCCGCGACGCAGAAGGCGAGCGCGAATGGCAACGACGCACCGGAGATCCTCTGCGCCGAGGCTTGGGTGATTTTTGCAGAGGGCCGTTACGACGAGTGTGCGGAAAAGATTCGCAAGGCGATAAGCCGGAATCCTGATGTTGATGGTGGTTACTACCTGCTGGGGCGCGCGCTTTTCTCGGCCGGACGATATCAGGAAGTGGTCGACATGATGGAAGAGGCGTTGGCGCATGCAGGCGAAAACTACAACACGACGATTCCGATTCATAATTCACTTGGCGCGCTGGGGAAGACAGACGCGCTCAGGAATTATGAGCACCGCGAAATCGCCATTTACGAGGAGCACCTGAAGAAGGTGCCGGAGGACGCGCGGGTCCGGGTCCTGTTGGGTCTTGATTACGCGATCCAAGGCCGGTTTGATGAGGCCAAGCGCGAAGGGGACATGGCCATGGCGCTGCGTCCGGACGATTCGATGATTCTTTACAACACCGCGTGCCTCTTTTGCGCGATGAACAATGTTCCTGATGCGTTGAACGCGATTAGGAAGGCGTGGGAGTCGGGTTATCGCGATGCAGTCTGGACGCGGCAGGATCCCGACCTGGAGTTGCTGCATGGGAATGAGGAGTTTGAGAAGTTGTATCCGGCGGCGAGTGCAAAAGGCGCCTAAGGTTGATTGCCGATTGCCATCGCGTCTCTAGTAGCGGGCCCGGTGAGGTCAGTACCACCCCGCGGTAGAGGCTGGGCCGATATGCTAGCACTCGAGTCTCGCGCTACACAGCCAAAGTCTTAATGATGAAATCACCACCATGCGAGGCCTGAGTGCTATTCGATCGGGCCCCCCGCTACCCGCGTGGGGGTACTGACCTCACTCCGCATCCGGCTAATTGGAAATCGGAAATGTAATGACTGCCGCCTTCACAACCTGCGAATTACTCACTTTGAATTTGCAGTAAAACTCTCAGCGTTAAGCTTCGTGCTAGTCGCAGTTGGGGAAACCGAGGAAACAGGGCATTTGGTCAACAACGAGCCTGACCCAGATTGATGCGATGACGATCAATAGCACAACCTTCGGCAAGAGTATGACTCGCTTCGCGGTGTTCGCCTGCAGGCCCTGCACGACTGGCATCAAGAGAAGGATGAATGAGAAAGTGAGGACCCACATTAGGGCGAATAACATGACGGGGAAACCTTCGTGGGAACTTCGCCAGTTAATTAACTCGAGGCTCACGAACGGAAGCACAAAGACTAAGCTGATGAGCGCTTGTGTTCCGAGGTTTCGAGCCGTACTGGACACAGTATTCGTCTTCATAGTGCCCACAATTTATCCACTTTTCACACGATTCTCAAGAGCAAGACGTTGTCAGTACCACAACGCGGTAGCGTGTGGCTCGGCTCATCCATACCAATGCGTTTGACACCTCAGACCTGCTGCTTCAGTATCAACGCTACGTTTGAGATTCAAGCTCCTCATCCTCACAATGTGGAACGACACCGACACTCCTCTCGCATACTTCATCTCTTTTCGTACGTATGGGACGTGGCTCCACGGCGACACACGCGGCTCCATAGATCGCTTTCACAATGCCTACGGATCCCCATATCTTCCTGCCAGCAACCGTTGGAAAAGCTATAAGCAACAATTACTGAAAACTACGCCGCTTATCCTTAACGCGGCGCGTCGCCGCGTCGTTGAGGAGTCGATTCGTGAGACCTGCAGAATTCGTAAGTGGTCGCTTTATGCTGTCAACGTGCGAACAAACCATGTTCATGTTGTTGTGACTGCATGTAAGGACCCAGGATTAGTACTCAACGCCTTCAAAGCGAACGCTACTCGGCGATTGCGTGAAGAAGAACTGTGGCGTTATGCATCCAGTACATGGGCGTTCAAAGGAAGTAAGCGCCGACTATGGAATGAAAAGAGCGTGGAACGGGCGATCAACTACGTGCTCTATGGCCAAGGGGACGAGCCTCCGGATTTTGACGACTGACCTAATCGGCCCTTCATATGGTCGGTGCCGAGCCACACGCTACCGCGTTGTGGTACTGACAACATTGCCAACAGACGTGAGCGGTTGCTTCGCCAGCCACACGCTACCGCGATGTGGTACTGACAACATCGCCCCGTCGTGAGCGATCGACGCCGAGCCACACGCTACCGCGTTGTGGTACTGACATCATCGAAACCTAGCAACGTTAACTCCTGTCTACTGTTTACTGCCCTCTGCCTACTTATTCTTAATGTCATAAACCCACAAGGTGCCGAGATCGCGAATGTAGAGTCTGCCGTTAGCAATCACCGGATGCGCATACGCCTGCTCGGGATAAATTCCCACCTGTTTGTGCTTCGGCTGGTTTGGGGGACTGAATCGGCTTATTTCGCGATACGCCTCCGGGCTCGCTTCCACTAGCGCGACATCTCCATCCACGCCGTGAAGATATAAAAGCCCATCGGCGTAGGCTATCGCCACTCTTCCGATACTTTCGGCTTTCCATTTCACTTTCCCCGTAGCGAACTCAGCGGCGACAAGAGGCCCAGGCGCGATGTCCGTGCCGTAAATCGTTTCACCAACCAGTACCGCTCCACCGAGGCCGTTTGGAAGTCCGCGCTCGAAGTAGACCTGCTCTGCGGCGACTCCGCCCCCTTCGGACTTTAAGCCCGGCTTTAAGCGAACCAATCCACCTCCGACGCCAAGCGCTCCACCGTACACATATTCGCCACGCGCTACTGGAGTGAAATACTGCGCTGGTCCCTTGGCCGCCTCCTTGTAGCGCCAGAGGAACTGTCCCGTCTTCGCATCAACTCCGACCAGACACTTACTCAAAAACTGCACATATTGTTTACGGCCCGCCGCTTGAACAACAATCGCGGATGCATAACCGGCAGGATCGCCACCTGGCACCGCCGATTTCCAAATGCCCGCGCCCGTCTTTTTGTTAAGCGCCACGATCGTGGCCTCAGCGCCACCGGGAGTTACGACAAGGACGTCGCCATCAATCAACGGAGACTCTGCATAGGCCCATTCACCAGGTTGGCCGCCGAACTCTTTACGAATGTTTTTCTGCCAGCGAATCTTGCCGGTCTTAGCATCGAGACACGCGAGGTCACCGTCCGACCCGAGGGCGTAGATAAAATTTCCATCGACTGTCGGCGTGGACCGGGCCTTCGGGTAAGGCGGATTCTGATTCGGGTTGCCGACGTTGCCGACGCGCGTGGTCCAGACAGGTTTTCCATCCTGAGTTGAGAGAGCCTGAACAAACTCATTCTCCATTCCAATATTGCTCATCAGGTAGATCCGCGTTCCGACAACCGACGGCGTGGAATAACCGTCGCCTATGTCGTTCACTTGCCAAAGCAATTTCGGTCCCCCCGCCGGCCATTGTTTAAGGAGGCCGCTCTCGTTAGAGACTCCATCACGTTTCGGGCCTCGCCACTGAGGCCAGTCGGCAGTTGAAGCAGCCATGTTGGCTGAACCCGTTACGAACACGCCTGGGACGCACAGACATAGAGCTGCAATGGCAGTTAGCAATCGTGACTTCACGGTATTCTCCTTGTGACTATTGGAATTTCTCTTGGATATTGCCCGGCGTTGAAAGATACGGATCAGTGTCGCGAGATGTTCCGTCGTGGGATTGCCAACTGCCAATTGTCGCTCAGCAAATAAGGAGTCGACCGATTCGTTTCGTGAGGTTTGGTTTTAGTTCGTAAATCGTCGCGGCTGTTGGGGCAGAGATACGATCCACTAAATCACACTAAACAACACGAAACAGCGCCAGGGAAATTCGCAGGTTGGGAAGGGGGCAGTCATTAGCTTGAAGGAGCGGTAGGTTCAAGTCGCCCCCGCTCAAGTCTCATAGACTTCACCATCGAATCATCATAATGCTGACTTCATTATCATTGCGCGAGGCTGGGGTGCTTGGGTATCGGGCCACCGGCTACCGCCTGGTGGTACTGACTTCAACTAATCGCTAATCGCTAATCGTCAATCGTCAATCACCAATCGGCAATGCGTAGGCCCACGGCTATCCCGACATGTCGGGATACTGACTCCAGTCCGAACCGGGCTAATCGGCAATTGGCAATTGGCAATCGAGTAAGGACAAAACTTTATTTTGAGTTGCGCTCGGTGTAGATCGGATCAAACGCGCGGGTGGTGTGTTCGGTTACGCTCGGCACGCCTTCTGGCAGCGCTCGCGCCTGTGCCGCGTCAAGTTCATTCGTTGCTTGCCCCTTCGATAGCGCTCTAGCGCCTGGTTCTTTAGCACTTTTAGGGCATCTCTTTGACGGTTGAATGAGTTGTTAGCTGGCGGGTGCCCGTTCAGATTCTCTCGGAACTGACTGGCTTCGTCAGCGCGAGCAGTAACGGCAATATTCCGGCATACATTACACCGGCCCGAATCCAACTCAATCTCTGCCAACGCTGGCCACGCGCAAGCCATTCTGAGGGTGATACTTTTGATTCAGGGCTTTGTCCGAAGGCTACTAATTCAGGAAGAAAATAGATTTGGGTGACTACCAACGCTAGAAAATAGATCACGAAACTTATCAATATGAGCTTGCGCCGCGATCTGGATTTCCAATTCAACACGAGTGCGACGACGAGCGAGAGGATAAGCAGCGGATGAATAGTCATCCAGAATATGGACTCGTGCAGACCATAAGGCCCATTGACCACAACCGCCGAATCAGGCAAGGCTGACAAATAAACTGGAAAGTAAACAAGGTGTGAATAAGCAATCCCGCCGAGCAACGTTCCCCAAAGGATGACAACCAGAAAGAGCGAGTATGTTCCGAGCTTCGATGTCGCCATCTTTCTACCTCCAGGAGAGAATTAGTCGTAAGTATGGGTAGCCGTTGAATACTGTGCGTCAGCGGCAAGTTGTCGTCATGCTGATTCCGGTCGGCTGCAAGCGCTTTGGCGGCGACCACTCTAGTAAGACACCCAACCCAAAAACAGAAGGCCAGTGCCGATGGCGACCCCGACGGTAGGCGTTCTGAACCAGAAGCGGATCGCCAGCAGTAAATAGATGACCCCAACCAACACCGGGATCAGCAGTGTGGCCCTGGGCACAGCCAGGCTCCGGGCGAAAACACCGGCGCCCACACAAACCAGACCGAACATGACTACGCCAAGACTGTGACTAAGATTAAAGCCGAGCCACGCGTCCCACATATTCGCGCGACCGCGAGCCAGACGCACGCCTGCCGCGGCCATCTGATCGATCACAGCCTGATCCTTTGGCGCAAGATACCTGGGTCGATAAATATCGCAGACCGTGTAAATAGCATGTAGCAGGCCGAGAATCGAGAAGATCGTGCCCCCAGCGATTAGCAGGTATTGAGACACTGTACCGATCCTTTAGCCGCCTAACGCCAGCCTTCAGTTTCTCCAAAATGCATGCCGTTGTAGATCGCGATTTTACCTACCGCCTTCCCCGGCGAGGACATCCGTGACAAAGTCAGCCTTGGCTTCTGTATATGCTTCGCGGTCATAGCGGTAACGCTTCGCAAGATGCAGCTTTAGTTCAGCATATCGTTCGGCAAGCTTGGAATCGCTTCGCAGAGCATCTCTGAAGCGCAGACGATCAAACCAGAGAGGGCTTTCGAAAGGCACGATGTGGAGATGGTGGGTTCGATGTGCAGCCGAAGGCTTACAGAACCAATGCATCGCGTCAGCCTTGTACGGCCAGTAAATGTAGCCCGCACGGCTCGCCGCCTCGATACTGCCTCTTGATGCTTCCAGACTTTTAACCGGAACCATGATGTCAATGACCGGTTTTGCGGCGAGGCCAGGCACGGCAGTACTTCCCACGTGTTCAATGTCGGCAACGATCCAGTGAGCCAACAATTCTTCCAGCACGGCGCGCTCGTCATTGAATCTGGAAGGCCACGCCGGATCGTAGGCAACAATTTCAATCGGAGCGTTCTCGTCGTCCTGCGACGTTTTGTTCGAAGACATACCGGTTCCAGTTACCATCTGACGATGCGCGTCCGCTGAATGCCTTTGTTATGCCGCCCGTGATTAAGGAGATCTTCGACTAAAATTATTCTTGAGTATTCCAAACCGCTAAAAACTCTACATCATACTTCCACTTCTTCGCATTCTCTTCTCGCTTCTTCTTAAATTCAGGATGGTCAGGTTTCATCGTCTTGAAAAGCTCCGCCCTGTCTTTGAAAGATCGCTCAAATCCGCTCGGCGTAATTGTCAGCAGAAACCTGACTGGAACTTTTCCAAGATTCCCTTGTGCGTGAGCCGTTCCTCGCGGAACCAAGACATATGAACCGGCTGAGTATTCAGAGGTCTTATCATCAATCCTGACGGTCAAAGACTCCTTCCAGCACATAAAACGCTTCGTCCGTAGTGTTGTGCCGGTGCAAATTCGTTTTGTAGCCGGGCATTTCCTTTACTTGGACAAGTGACCACGCTCCATTGGTATCCTCACTCGAAGCTAAAAACCTTACCGTTCCCGCATCATAGACAAGTTCCTCGGATTCACCGGATTTGAGAGTAATGATTTTAGGTCTGTTCTTATCTTGCTCCGATAGAGGCTTATCCTTTGTCTGAGTTTCCGACGATCGCTCAAAGATAAAGAACAGCGCGGAGGCAAGAAGCGCGATCAAAAGTATTTTCTTCATAAGATATTACTTTTTAACTTAACCTTCTGAGACCTAACACCCTACTCGGCGAAGCAACATAACGCTGCGCTTCAGCTGCGGCGCGCGATTAGCATTCGATTTGAATTAAACAGGTTACTTGAGAAGCATGCTATCGAGGTGTCACCTGCAAGTGCTGGTTAGGTGCGCTGGGTGGTTCACCGAAAGGGTAGACGCCAAACCTTCCCCTCAAACTCGGTAATCCATAACGCATTATCGGCCCATGCCAAACCGCTCGGACGTCTGATGTCGTCGACTACATACTGAGCAGCGATTTCACCTGTCGATGGGTCAATTGACGAGAGCCTATTATCTTTAATGTGCCAGAGCATTGTCCCATCCCAAGTCAACCCGTGCGTACCATCATTTCGGGTCCCTCCGGGCGCTGGGTATTGCGCAACTACTTTGCCGCTCTCGGGGTCCACTTTTAGCAAGAGCTGTGTTTGCGATACAGGCAGGTCATATCTGAACCAATGCCACAGAATCCAAAGATGGTTGCCGTCACATGCAACACTGGAATAGGACTGGCTCGCCACGTCTTCCCGCTGCTTCCCTTTGAAAAGACGTTGGACCTTCCAGGTCTTCGTGTCGATAGAACCAAACGACTCGCCATACGCGCCGGTGATCCATAACATGCTTTTTGCGAAACAGATGCCCCCAGGACTCTGAAACGCGCCTGCCACACTACCGATGACCTTGTAATGCTCGTCCTCGCTGTTTGTTCCCCAGCTGAGCGTTGACGGATCCAGCGTGGTGTAGCGCCCCTTACCGAGGTAAATGGTGGCCCAAAGCTTCTCTCCATCGTAGGCAAGACCCATAATGCGCTGAGGCATCTCAGGTGGTAAATGAGCTATAAGTTTCAGCTCACGAAGATCCGGATCGCCGGCAATGGAAGTGAGCGGTGCGGAAAGCAGAAATATAGCGGCCGCAAAAAACAGCAGCAGATTTCTCATCTGGGTATGCCTCCGAACCAATTTACCGAGCCTCTCCTTGTTCTCATCGATCGTCAGCGCATAACGCCGCATCTTAGCGGCGCGCACGAACCGCCGCCGGCGACAGGCCTTGCACGACAGACATGCTAATTGCGCGTCCGCCGCATGCCATTGTTTTAGGCGGCATCACGCAACCTCATATCGTCAATGTGAAACCGCCATCCGGCGTCAGTGTTGTGCCGGTGATGTAACTGGCCTCATCTGAGCATAGGAAGACAATGGAGTGAGCGATCTCCTCCGGGCGACCCGCGCGCCGAAGATGAACACTTGGGAGCACCCCTTTGTCGTACAACTCGTCGCCCAAGATCGCTCGCCCCCGGCGATGCATCGGCGTATCAATGAATCCCGGACACACCAAGTTCACTCTGATTCCCTGCGGCGCCAACTCCGCGGAAACACTCGACGTCAGCCCGATGAGGCCGTGCTTTGAGGCGACATAGGCCGAGCCGGTTTGGAAGCCGAGGAAAGAATTGACCGACCCGATATTGACGATTGCCCCACCGTGTCCGCAATCGAGCATGGCTCTGGCCTCATACTTCAGGCAGAGAAATGTGCCTTTCAGATTGATGTCTAGAACTCTGTCCCAATCATCCTCGGCCAAATCAGTGATTCCAGCCCACTGCCCCTCGATGCCGGCATTGTTCACGGCATAGTCGAGACGCCCGAACGCCTCAATCGCATGGGCGACCATCCGCTCCACGTCCTTCGCTGCGGACACATCCGTCTTGATAGCGGTTGCTTTCCCTCCCCGAGCTTCGATCTCGGTCACGAGCGACGTGAGCTCATCTTGACGCCGTGCGGCCAGCACAACCCTTGCACCCTTCGCTGCGAAGACCTCGGCGGTTGCCCTTCCAATTCCACTGCTCGCTCCGGTAATCAGTGCAACTCTATCGTTCATATCCGACACCTGAATTCCTCTTTGTTCACTCATCAACTTGCCGCCTTCCGATTGAATGACGTTGGGCGAAACCGCCCCCAAGCCCGCCAAAATTTAACGGACAACCTGATAACAAAGTTGCTGTTTCGCCTCACGTCCAATGACTTGTTGCGCGGCCTGCGTTGTTTTAACGTCTCGGTTCCAGAATTATTTCCCGCGCCAGGCGGTCTTGTAAGACTTCCCGGATTTCGAGTCGCTCTTTGTACCCCTGCATCTGCTTTTGATCGTTCCCAACGATCTGCTGTGCGAGGTTGTCTGCTTTGTTCTCGTTCGCTTCCATGGTCGCTAGATCCTTGTACTCCGTCATCAGCATAATGTTGAAATCGCCTCCTCCATGCGCTTCGGTGGTTAAAACCTTGTACGAAAGAATCAGCCCTTCTTTTTTCGACGCTTCCTGGTTTCTTTTCCAATCGGTGGCAATGTAGTTCAGATATGCCGTTTCCATTCCGGGCTTCATACGGATAAAGGCGACGTTCCAAACCGTGCCGTTGCGATACGGGCGATTGACTTGTGCCAGGACGACGACGCTCGTGGCCAGCAGAAGGACGACGAGCGAACCAATTAATATGCGATTGTGTTTCATAGTATCCCCTCTTTTATTCCAGTGAGTGCAAAAGCAAACGGACGTTGTTTTGACTGTCGACGCACTCGTTCAAGCAACAGTCGCCCCATTAGGTCTGTGAGTAAATTCTAAGTTGCGCTAGTTCAAGCGAGCCGCCGAACGCTGCCTTCAGCGGCCGGGCGACAACTGCGCTGGAGGCAAGCTGTCGGTGAGAGGCACGCTAATTCCGGTCTCGCACAAGAACCTCAAGCTGCTGGGGCGACATTACTCCCGGCGCGAGTAGATGAAGCACTTTTGTCTCGTACTCTTTGAAGATATTCATTCAGCAACCAACGCCTGAATTAAGCCGACCTGCGAAGCGGGTTCGGCTTGAATGAATTGTTAGGGCCCAATGTTCCTACCTCGTTGGTGACGGCCTGAAACCCTTGGACTTGAACAGGGTCTTAGCCGACTCAGACTGAAGATATTCCAAGAATGCGCCTGCCGATGTTGGTGCAACAGTATGTGAACTGGTGGCAGCTGAAATGCCGATGTACGTTTGAATTTCCTCTGGAAACTGGCCAGCTATTTGAACACCGGGAACGGGACTACCAAGCGGGAAGGCAGTGTATTGCGCACCACCCTCAGCCACGGTCAGAGTAGAAAGCCGACCGACAACTGGCACGAGCTTCAACTTCAGTTTGTCACGAAGGCCTATTTGTTCGAGCGTGCGAAGGAAAACAGTTCCACTATATCCGTCAGCAGTATAGGCAATGGGTTTTGCTGAGAGCAGTACCTTCTTGAACGATTCCACGCTGCCAATATCTACAGCAGGAGAGCCCTCTCGCGATACCAAGGCCATGCCGATCGTCGCCAACGCCACAACGGAGTCTTCGTCAACGAAGCCCGCTTTGGAAAGCTCTATCAGCATTTGTGGCTCGATAATCACTACATCGAACTCGGCTCCCGCCTCTATTTGCTGCTTGAGTATGGGATTATTCGCATACTGCACTCTTACCTTTATCTTGTAGATTTTCTCAAACATCGGAATCAGTTCCGATATCGCAGGTCGGCTTGCATTGCTGCTGAGAACATGTAACTCGCTGGAACCGCTCGCCGCAGCCAACGCGTTAAGGGAAAGGCAAAGTGTCAATACTACTAATGCAAGAACGAAATTCTTACTGTTCATGTCTGTCTCCGTAAGCGATCTGTAGAATATCCAGGGCATATTTGACCTGGGGCCTAACGCCGCGCTTCAGCTGCGGCGCGCGCTCAGCTTCAACAACGCAGGAACAAAATTTCTTGAGAGCTATGCTATTGCGCCGCCGTCAGCTGCAGGCGCCGCCACCAGAGACATACCTGCCTAGGCTCATTTCAAGGTTTTCGCGTCATAGATAACCTTGCCGCCGACTATGGTCAAGACGCTCCGCGTTTTCGGCAACTCGGGCACAGGCGCGGCGAAAATGTCTTGCGAGAGGACGACTAAATCTGCCAGCTTACCCCGGGCGATTGTGCCCTTCTCGTTTTCGGCGAATTCCGCGAAGGCCGACCCGTAGGTGTAAATTTTGACGGCCTGCTCGCGCGTGATGGCTTCCTTCGGGTTGGACGGGTGAATTGTCGCAAACATGATGTTCAAAAACGGGTTCATCGGGCCGTCCGAACCGAGCGCGACCGGGACTCCGGCTTCAATCAACGACCGGAGTGGTTGCATGTCCGCGCCCCAACGCCGGTGAAAAAGCTCTGGCTCGGAGAAATGAATCGGATTCTGCACAACGACCACGCCCAATTTGCGGGCGCGTGGGATTAAATCGTTTATTACGCCGTCGCCGTGCTCTATTCGGACGCGCTTTGATTTCCAGTCAACTCTTGTCCCGTAGCTTTCCAGCGCGCTGAAAACCGATTCCGCGCATTTGTCGCCCGCACAGTGTGCGAGAAGGGGCTGCTTGAAATCGAGCGATTCTTTGACTATCACCGCGGTTTCGCTTTCGGGAAAGTTCAACTTTCCACGCCGGCCGGGCTTGTCGTTGTAATCACGTCGCAGTGCGGCCCCATGTTCGTAAGGTGTGCCGTCCAAAACCCACTTGATTCCGCTCGCCGAAACCATGGAGTTTGGAAATCTCAATTCCGCGAGCCGGCGAAACTCATTTAAGTCGCGTCCTTTCGGGCTTGTCAGCGCGAACGGCCTGGCGTGAACGCGAACGGGCAGGTCAGCTTTAACGAGCAGGCGGGCGAAGCGTTCGACCGGAAGTGTCGAAAACATTTGCAGCGAAGTAATTCCGTACCGGAGGGCTTCGTCCGCCATTTGACGCATCTGCTTCACCGTTTCTTCGTCCGAAACCATTTCGCTCAGGACGCGGCTCAGCCTCCAATCAGCATACTCCCACAGCCTACCGTTGATTTTCTTAGAGCCTGCGACTCGCTCGAAGTGGCCGCCGGTTGGGTCTGGTTCTTCTTCGGCAATCCGCAAGAGCGGCATCGCCCTCGAGTTCACGATGTAGCCGTGGCCGTAGTAAGAGCGGAGGAGGACGGGATGATCCGGCGCGACTCGGTCGAGCGCAAACCGTATAACCTGCTCGTTCAGAACCACGTTCGCGCCGACGAAACCGAAAAGCCAGGTTCCCGTCGGTGCGTGTTTCGCCGCCGCTTCGATTGCCGCGCTCGTTTCTTCCCAACTCGGCTCCAGTGTCTTGAACAGCAGATTAAAGCCTTGAGGGTCGGCGCCAAAATGAATATGCGCGTCGTTGAAACCGGGAGTGACAACGCGCCCTTGCAAATCAATTCGCCGCGTCTTTACCTCGGCGAGTTTTTCAATTTCCGCCGAAGTCCCTACCGCAATGATGCGCTCGCCGCGAATGGCAACGGCTTCGGCCGAAGGCTTTGCTGAATCGGCGGTGAAAACTTTGCCGTTGAGCAAAATCAAGTCTGCCGGCGCTTGCTGTCCGGAAGCGGAAAGAGAAAGCAACGCGCTTAAAAATACGAGATGTAAGAGCTTCTTCATTATTTCTCCCTTAGAAGGGTGGCTCACGGAGCGACCTAACGCTGATTCAGCTGCGGCGCGCGATCGGCACTGCTGGCTGACGCAGCCAAGAACGGGGCCTGAGTCCAAAATCTCTTGACTCGACTGCCTCAGATGGATTGTTAGCCAGTGATCTCAGAGGACGCGGCGGATCGTGGTCACTGTTTCGTTCGACTGTACTTTGTCTCAACTGCCTTCGCTTCCTGCCCGTCCGGTAGGACATTGAATGCCGTGATCGTGAGATGATCATCGTCGATGACTTCAAAGACGGTCTTCCAGCCCCACGGTGGGGCGTTTGGCGCGACGTCGTATTTCCCTTTCACGACGAATCCTCGCTCCGTCGCTTCGCCTTCTGAAAACATGATTGCGTAAGTCATGTGAAAGTCGTCAACCCACGAGATTTGAAACCGCTTCGTCATCGAATTAAATGCGATCAACTCCTCCCCGTGTCGTGGTCGCCCTTGAACCGTGGACTCATACTCGTGACGAAAGAACCGTCCGTCGAGCATCGGGCGAATCTTGCCTTTGATCTTTGATTCGTCGGCAGGTTTGCCGGGTTCCAACCAGGTACGGCAGGTGCCCTCCCAAGAACCTACCAGCGACTTCAGAAGCTCTTTTGGCATGATTTGTTTCCTTTGCTTGGCGGAAGTTTTCACCCTTTGCGGAGTCCTGGGCCGAAGCCGCCGTGAGAGGTGCCAGGACTAAGCACATCACCAAGTCAGCTAGTTACAATCACGGGAAGCTGCCCAACGCGGGGCATCAGCGGCGCACGAACCGTCGCCAGCGACAAGCCTTGCATGGGAAACATGCTGATTGCGCGTCCGCTGCATGCCATTGTTGGACAGCTCACTTAACGTAAATGAATCACTTGAACCAATCAGTATATTTAGCAATACCTTGTTCGCTTAGAGGCATTTGAACTTTTATCTCACTGAGCACACCTGGATGATTCTCTTCTGCCGAACGAATCAAACGATATAGATAGTCGAGCATAAAAATCGCATTTGCGGTTTCCGCTTCTTTATTGGTGTCGGGATTATTGATGTTAACTTCTAAATGTCCATCTGCCATCGTACTTTCTGAAGTCGAACCCCGAAGTTGCATGAAGCGGCGGGTATCTATTATAGGCAAACCCATTCCCACCAATAAAACTTCAGTTTCCAAGCGCCTTATTCTTTTAGATGTGTATTCGCTAAGCTTGATTATGAAATCGGCAAACTCCTTGACAGCATATGCATCTTGGCCTGCGCGGGAACTAAACATAGGGGGAAAGTCAAAACGCTCTTTAGTTGTGTATTTACGGATTGCCTCAATAATTAGGGTGCGAGCAATTTTACACCCAATGACGCAAACAACTGGATTGCCATTTCTAAGAAACTCCTCACACTCGTTTAGCAGCCGACGAAGATCATCATTTTCAACGAAATCCCACGGCCTGAGATTATCAAAATCAAGATCGAAAGCATCTCTGAATGCATCTGTAAGCATCCGGTTAGTTGACACTACGTGTCTCCGAACCTCGGATGATGGTGGCTCTGTTCCATGATGCTGAACTAAGTTGCGGAGTTCATGCAATCGGGAAGACTCATTTTGCTCTGACAGAGCAACTCCTTTAATATTTTGAACCGCGCTCGACGCATTCTGCCAAAGGTCTCTCCACTTTATATCTTGTCTGCCACGAGGAATTATAAAATTTGGATTAAGATTTAAGAGAATACTTTTAAGCGATTGCTCTATTGAAAGATCCAACAGAATAATAGCTTTGGTTAGTGACAGCCTATCTCCGCGCCCTGTCAAATCTCGCGCATCTTGGAAAAGATGCTTCACAAGAATTAACTGCTCAAAATTTCTAATTGAGGACATTGCTTCCTTTCCCAAGCGAAGATGTCTAACGCCCGCCATCAGCCGCCGCGCACACAACACCGATAGGGCCAAGTCTTGCGGATGAAAGCCACGCTATTCGCGGTCGGCTGCATGGCATTGTTAGGCGCGGGGCACCTGTGTCGGGGACGGCAATTTTTATCTCTTTACGAATTTCTGCACTCGCCAATTTAAAATTTCGGCGACGTAAATTTCGCCTGCGGGACTCACTGCGATGCTGTGCGCCCAGCCGAATTGCCCGATGCCCTTTCCAGGCTCCCCGAGCGCCCCTAAAATCTCGCCGTTAAGATTCACCTTCAGAAGCCGCTCGTTTTTCCCATCCGCCACGTAGAGGGATTGATCCGGCGTGATGGTAATCCCGTAGGGGTAGCCCACGTTCGTCCACTCCTTGATAAACTTCCCGTCCGAATCAAATATCTGAATCCTCTGATTCTCTCGATCACCGACATAAACCAATCCCTTGTTATCAACGGCGATAGCGTGCGGCAGGTCAAACTCTCCAGGAGCCTTTCCCTTTTTGCCCCAGATTTTGATAAATCGCCCGTCTTTATCGAACTTCATGACACGGGAATTCCCGTAACCGTCGCTGACGAAGATGTCACCCGCGGGGCCAAAAGCCACATCGGTCGGCATATTAAAAAGGGGCAAGCCGTAGCGAGGCTCTGAAAAATCCCCCGCCCAATCAACCTTACCCAAGACCATTAGCACGCGCCCTTCAGAGTTGAGTTTCAGAACGAGGTGCGAACCAATGTCGGTGATCCAGATATTGTCATTAGCATCGATGCGCAGGCCGTGAGCGGACTTAAACAAGCCGTCGCCGAGCGTGCGAACAAACTTGCCGCTGCTGTCGAATTCCACTAGCGGCCTAGAACCACGATGGAATACCAAAATGTGTCCCTTAGAATTTATAGCGACGCCAGCCACTTCACCGAAATTCATCCCGGCAGGGAGAAAAAGTGAATCCGGCGCGGGCTTATAGCCCAACTCTGGCAACTTGGTCGCTTGCGGAAAAGCATAGATCCAGGTGAGCAAAGTAATGAGTATGATTAGTATCAGTTTCACTTTAAGCTTTCCCTATGTCAGCAGCAAGGCTTTGTTAGGCGCCGCGGATGATGCGTTCATTTCGCCTCCATCAGATAGCTGATCAAACGCCGGATCTTCCCGTTCCGCATGTCGAACACATCACAGAAGACCAAGTCCAAAAATGTGCCATCCGGCTTTGGGGCTCGCACAGATCCCTCTGCTACTACGACATCGTCGGCCTCCATCAACCGGCTGACAGTGATCGCGGGGTGGCCGACAAATCCGTCATCGACGATGTGCTTGGCGAAGTCGTCCTTGCCGCGGACATGAAATGCACCTGGAATCACCCACTCAACATCATCGGTCAGGCACGACAAGATTTGCGGACGATCCGTTTTCCTGAAGCCGTCCATGTAGGCGTCGATTGTTTTCTTGTTCGGTGTCATGTGACTCCTCGAACCCCCGTGTGAAGGCGCCTAACGATGGCCTTCAGCTGCGGCGCGCGATCAGCATTTAGCCACCAGGAAATAAGTTACTTGAGAAGCACGCTATCGCGCCGTCAGCTGCAAGGCTTATGCGGCTGATGCGGGTCGGGATGGCGATTCGTAGTCTCATTTCTTCCACACCATGGCAAAGCTATAGAGTAAATAGCGAAAGCAACCAATCAAGGGGACGCATTGGGTCGCTGTAACTCTCGAATGCTAACAAGCAAGGCTAGGAGTGACTTCTTGGCGGACTCGTAGGCCGCATTGAAATCGGCAAGTGCATCACGCCTTCGTTTCTTCGTGATCTTCCCGGAATTGCTGATGATCTGGAGAGTGTAGTGACTTTGATCGTCTTCGGGCGTGACGCCCACGGTAAGCACTGGGTGAGAGTTTGTTGCGTGGTGGGCGAAGGCGTTTCTCAACGAGACCACTCTGTGTATAGCATCATTCTCAAGAGTCGTCTTGAGTTCTTGCGAAATTGCCATCGCGATCTTGACCTTTGATCCGAGGGGAGGATAGAGCTATCCAGCAGCACATCCCAGAAGAACATTGATGCTTCCTTCCTGGGGCGGAAGAACGCTTCCACTACCTGATTGAGCAAGTTCTCAATGAGAGCTGTTCGGTCAACTCCAAGACCAGATCATCATTTGATTGCATATTAAAATCCCGTGAAGGAGCCGGAGCAGGGCAAGGATGCCGCATAACGCTCGGCATCAGCGGCGCGCACGGAACGTTGATGATGAGAGGCTCGATGGATGCGCGTCCGCTGCATGCCGTTGTTCGGCCGCGTCTCAGTAGACATCGAGGTCTCGACCGACGACGAAGTGTCCCGAGTACCGGGCGAGCATTTCACCATGCAGCTCTTCGGGTGACAAGCTCGAATAATGATAAAGAATGAGCAGGCGTGGTTTTGCCTTTCGCGCGAGTTCAGCCAGCTCGGTAGTTGTCGTGTGAAACTTGGCTGAAAATTGTTGGAAGAAATCGGGCCGCGTGGCCAGCCATGCTGGCGTGTGCGCCTCGTGAATCAACACGTCGCAGCCGCGGCAGGCGTCGATCGTTGCTTGCGTCGGGTTCGTATCGCCCGAGATGACGATGCTGCGATCCGGGGTGTCGAACCGATAGCCGTAGCTCTCCATTGCGTGCTTCGTGGCGAAGGCGGTCACCGTCACGTTCGCATCCTTGTAGATAACGCCGGGGCCGATTTCATGCGCGTTGACCTTGTGGCCGTCCGGGAATCCGCGCTGGTTCCCCTCGGGGTTGGTGCGCGTCTCGATGTCGGCACGGTAGGCTTCGAGGAGGTGACTGGTCATTGCCTTGAGCCCCTTGGGGCCGTAGACTTCCAGCGGCACGCGACGCCCAATCGTCCAGGGCGTGAAGATTAAGTCCGGATAGCCAACCGTATGGTCAGAGTGCAGATGAGTAAGGAACGCGACGCGCAGCTTCGTCGGTTCGAGCGCCTTGATATCTTTGTCGAGGAATGAAGCACTGGCGCGCCGCACGACGCCGGGGCCGAAGTCGACGAGGTAGGCCGTTTCGTTAACGACGATTGCGGTTGCCGGCCCTGAGCGATCGGGAATCGGCCCTGGATTTCCTGTTCCCAACATGACGATTCTCGTCTTGCTCGCCGGTGGCGTCTGGGGCTGCTGTCCAGCAGCCATAGAAGCAATGAGAAACACCAGCACGACGGCGAGGGATGTAGACGACCTAAACTGCAGAGCATTGATACGCATGCCTTGAATCCTCCTTTGACAACGAACGGCCACACTCGATGCAAGCGGCCGAACGCCCGGCATCACCCGCCGCGCACACAACTCAGCTACGGCCAAGCCTTGCGGATGAGAGCCGCGCTATTCGCGGTCGGGTGCATGCCGTTGTTAGCGGCGACCTGTCTAGCCAGTTGTTTACTCCCAATCCTTTTTCAGCATCAGTTCATCTATCCTGTATGCGTGAAGCATCTCATGCATCAGCAGGTGCCTGAACATTATATACACCGAGTAGTGGCTGAACGCCTCATGCTCGGCCGTCCGCTGCCAATCGTCTGCGGATAGCTCCTTCAACCGCTTAACGACCAGCGCCCGCTCCCGCACGTACCGGCCCAGCGCTTCGTCCAGATCAACGCTCAGTAGTGAGCCAGCCTCCTCGTCCGGTGATGGTCCCATAGACTTTATTTGGGGGAGCGGGTTAGAGAGCATCAACTCCAGGCGTGAGAGGAATGCCGCGTCCCCGGTAGATATGTGGCAGGCATGCTCGTGAGCGGACCACTTGTTCGGCGCAGGGCGGCGCTTGAGGTTCTGGGGCGGCACCTCGCGGACGAGGCCAATGATAATGCCGGGTGCGCCCTCTAAAGTAGCTATCAACGTTTGCGTATCCATAATCTCCTCCGAATCGCGCCCCACCAGCAAGCCGCCTAACGATGGCCTTCAACTGCGGCGCGCGATCAGCATCCGACCTGAAGGGAAAAGGCTACTTAAGAAGCATGCTATCGCGCCGTCAGCTGCAATGCTTATAGGTTTCGCCATTAGACATCAGGCTTGCCTTTGACCGGATACTTCAATAAGAGCGTCATGTGATCCGCGGGAATATCCCCTTTCATTTGGATTTGCCCCAAACCACTCATCCTTAACTCTACGGATAATTCGGACTCCAAACTTACGAGGTCCGCACCGCCAGACAGAGTTTGATTCATTAATTCAAGGTCTGCGAGCCAGCGGCAACATGCCGGATTTCCTGAGATGCGCTGCGCAGCGTGCCGGGACTCTCGTCCCGATTTCTACCCAATGTCGGGCCCCAACGGACACAGTAAAGGACACACGGCGCCTCTTCTCCGGGAACAGAAGGCGAGCCGGCGCCGGCTGCTCCCGAATCGGTCAGCGATGTTGTCCACTCCCAATGAAATGCCGGAGTTTCCCAAGAAAGACCGCCCGTCTGCCGGGAAGCGTTTTCTCATTTGGCATCGAAACGAACTGCAACGGATATCTGAACGGGCACCATTTCTTCCAGAATGCGCGGCGCGGCAGGAGGTCCTGCCGCTCGGTCTCGTCGCTCCGGTGAACAATCGCCGCGGCACATCTAGCACCGACCCAAAGCCCTGGCACCCACTCTGGCAACGGTGCATTCCGCTCAAACGGAAGACTTGTAGAGCCGGCCAATCACCGTACCGACGACAGTCCATTGGACGAAATACGCGACCGCCTGCATCAGCGAGAGCGTCAGGCCGATGTTCAGAATCGCGTAATTGTGTACCACGAACGCGCATACGACAAACACTCCGATGAGTGCACCGAAGCGCGCCCCTTCGGCGAGACCGGAGCCTCTCCGATAGACCATTGCGTAAAGCACGGCAAGAACGAGGATGGCGACCAGTGTCGCAGCCATTAAGGCCGGCATGACCGCCATCTGATCCTCGCGCGGTCGAAAGACGGCGGAATATTTCCGACCTTCATTGATCATCTGCGGCACGAGGATGAAGATGGCAAATCCGGCAACGAAATAGGCGACCATTCCACCCACAGTCGCGAGCGCGATACGTCCGTAGTTCATTTCCTCTCCATGTGGGGTTGCGGTAGCCACCCCGAGATAAGAACAAGCCTGAGATTCGCTGAGGCTGTTGGTTTGCCAACGAGGTACTTCATGAATGTCACGGAGAATACAAAGACACGGGTGGCGATTGAAACGAGATGCTTGATGTATTCAATACGGTATTGATTGCCCAAGCCAATATCCAGATGCGCATCTGAAAGGCTTTCCTGTTTTAGATCTTTCTTCCGAGCGACTTCGTCAGTTTCACGTGCCATGTAATTTACCAGTTAGAAACCGAACGCTGATGGCCTTTAGCTGCGGCGCGCGATCAGCATCCGAGCTGAAGGAAAAAGAGTACTTGAGAAAAATGCTATCGCGCCGTCAGCTGCAAGGCTTTGTTCTGCGGCGGCTTACCATTCAGCATTGCTTCACCTTCTGTTAGCGGCAACTTCAACATTGGCGAGCATCCTTTGTAATTCTTCCTTCGATAAATATCTGCCGTTCAGCACTACAGCGTTAATCCGTTGGGTGTGGCGTATATTTTCGAGCGGATTGGCATCAAGTAAGACGAGGTTAGCGAATTTCCTGCGTTCGATTGTGCCTTGTGAACTTAGCTCGCCGAGAAAACGTGCTGGGTTTCGTGTGGCTGTTTGTAACGCTTCCATCGGCGTAAATCCTGCCTCGACAAACAAAGCTAATTCGTCGTGCAGACTGAAGCCGTAATATGTGTACGCGTCGCCGACATCCGTTCCCGCCATAAACTCAACGCCCGCACGGTGCATTGCGCCGACTAGCTCCATCTCTCTTTGAAACAATCTTTTGTTGTAAGCGATGAAATCAGGAGTGCGGTAACGAAAAAGAAAATCTCTCTGCGGACTCCATTCCTCTCTGATAGACTGAGGAACATATCTAAATCGCGCATCTTCAACGGTGCTGATGTCGTCAACGTAAGCCCAAATTCTCTTTACGAGCAAGGTCGGAACTTGCCACGTTCGGTTTCTGACGAAGTGCGCGAAAATCCGTGCCGCACGCTCGTCGCTATAGGTGTCCAACATTCGATTACCGCGAGCGGCGATGCGGCGGGGGATGGCGGAGAAGTCGCCTTCTTGCGCGGGCGGGCTTGTCCAGTTTCTCAGTTCGGCTTCGGCGGTTGAGCTTCCTTCCAAGATAGTTCCAAGATGTTCGATACTTCTTTGTCCGGCATCAGAGGCTTCTATCGTTGTTACGGCAGTCGGGACATGACCGACGAACGGAATGCGCTGCCTGCGTGATTCTTCAGCAATGGCGAAGTATGCGTCACGCGGCACGCCGTCATAGACTTTAATGAAGTCCGCGCCGCGCCTTTTGAGCGAAATCACCGCCGCCCTGCCTTCGGCAGCGTTACGCACAACAACGGCGTGGTCAGGATGCGACGGGTTTGCTCCTTCCACGACGGGACCACACGCGACGATGCGCGGACCCAAGAGCCTGTCGGAAGCAATCTCCGCACGCCAGCGAAATAAATCTTCTGGAATGCCGCCCGTGTTTCGCACTCCGGTCACGCCATTGGCGACGAACATCGGAAGTGACCGTTCTGTTTCCGTGATATGGACGTGCATATCCCACAAGCCCGGAATCAGAAACTTGCCTGTAGCATCTATGACCTGTGCGCCCCGCGGTATGCGAATTCGCTCGCTCTGTCCGAGAGCGGAAATACGATTGCTATTTATTACTACCGTCATGTCGGGCTTCGGCGGTGCGCCGGTCATGTCAATTACTGTAACGTGTGTGAAGACGAGAAATCTTGATTGGGAACTTCGCGGCTGTTGGGCAAGAAGCTGAATAGGAAGGATTAGAAGCAACAACAATGCTGATAACTTTTGCATTAATTTTTTCTGCTTTACGAAGATAGGTAGAGCGTCCCGCAGATTAGACACCATTTAGAATTACAAAGTTCCCCCTTATAAATTCTGCAAAAGCCAACGGGAAGACGCAGAACGACGGCCTTCAGTGCGGCGCGGGATCAGCATCCAACCTGAAGGAAAGAGCTTTACTTGAGAAGCATGCTATCGCGCCGTCAGCTGCAAGCGTTTATAGGTTAACGCGGTTCCTTTTGCTTCAACCTTCGGCAATCGCACTTCCTTATTTTCAAGCTCCCGAAAAGCGGCAAGTTCACCTGACGCCCAAGGTTTGTAATAGGTGTTGAGATACATCGGAAGGTTTGTACCAGAATAAGCGATAAAGAAATCATCTTCCGCAGTAACCATGTATCGGCACGAAAATCTTGTTCTCAGCCCCAGCGTCAATGCGAACGCAAACTGATGATCGAAGCAGCCCCAAATCAGTAAATCCGACTTCGGCACTGCAATACAATAGCGATATTCGGCCGAGGGAATGTCGGGGAAAGTTGGTGCCTGGTTAGGATTTACGCTGCGAATCTCGCACCCAATAGCGCCCAATTTGAACTTATGATTCTCAATTGGGACCGGATCAATGATATGAGACAAGGATGCTTCAAACTCGACAAATGATTTTGTGGTTTCCACCCAAATCATGATGTCGTAGCCATATTCCTCGTCGAAGTACTCTTCTTGCTTACTCATGCATTACCATTCAACAGCAATCTAACGATGGCCTTCAGCTGCGGCGCGCGATCAGCATTCAAGCTGAAGGAAAAAGGTTACTTGAGAAGCACGCTATCGCGCCGTCAGCTGCAAGGCTTTGTTATGCCGCCTTTCGCTATAGAGCAAGTGTCTTCGCCAAACATATCCAGGCTCTTTGGATTGCCGCGCCTAAATTTGATTTCTTTTTCAGTAACTGTTGGCGTGGGCTTAGGAGCGCTCGCGCCCGACGGCACGATCCAAAGCTCTACAACCGGACGATCCCGATAGCCGCCGCAAATTACTTCAATTCTGGAAGCTTCAACATTTCTCGTATTCATTAGATAAGGCTTCCAGAAACTAACGCGCGCTTCGGCTTCTCCGCGCTTCGGCAGGAGTCTCTTTGACAGATAACGTCTCCGCCCACCGTAGATGATATTGACGTAGCTCCGCCCGCCATAAAAGATAATGTAAGCCTTCGCCGTCGGATCTTTGTGCAGCTCTCCGTCTAGGTAATCGAGATAGCCTTTTGTATTGTCGCAACTGATTTCTCCTACGTCAGCAATCTTCTTAGCATCACGCTGGGCAAAAGAAGATGAGGGGAGGATCACTAAGCTAAGCAATAACAGTCTAAGAATTGATTGCATATGGCTAACTACAATTGGCGGCATAACGCCGGAATTGAGATGCGCCCCGCGAACAGCATCCAAGCGCCGACGTAAATAAGAATGATGAGAAGCATTCTATCGGGGCGTCATCTCGAATGACTTGTTCGGCGGCGCGTGACAGAAACCATCCATTAAGGCAACAGCATCACTTTACCTTCGCTGGAATACTCGTTAGCTTGCGGCTGAAATAATCAATCACGGGCGAAATAAAATTCCTCTTAAACTGTCCGTGCTTATGGTCAGAAAGAATTATGACCTCGAACTCTTTTTTGAGTTCGGTCAGACGGTCGCGCAATAGCAATGCTTGATTGGTCGGCACGTTTTCGTCATTTTCGCCGTGAATAATAAGCACCGGGGTTTTGAGTTTTTTCATTTGCAGAATCGAAGAACGCTCTCGGATTGCTTTTTCCGTGAATCCGGTTTCGGTTTTAATGTTCTCACGAATTCCGTCAAACTTTGTTTCGTCGTAAGCCTTTTTGAAATCATAAACACCTGCGCCGAAAACTGCCGCTTTGACCGCTTTGCCGAGTTTGACGGTCAAGAGTGATGCCGCCATTCCGCCGCGCGAGTAACCGAAAACTCCCATCTTTTCTGACTCAACAAAAGACTCCCGCCTAAATTTCTTGAATCCCACAGCAAAAGCCTCAATTGATTTTGGACCCATAAAATCCGCCTTGCCTTCTGATTTTCCGAATCCGGGTTCGGTTACTGCGAGAGAAGCGAAACCTTGCTGCGCGAAAATCGTTCCGAAAGTGAAAAAAGTTTTCGCCCCTTCTCTGCCGGCAAGGAGAACGAGACCGGGATATTTACCTTCGGCAAGCGGACGAATCGTAAAGGCTTCTATGTTTTTGCCATCAGCCAAATAATCGTATTTACAAATTTTGACTTTGCTTTGCTCATTCGTAACGCAACCTTCCTTTTCCAATATTTCGTCAAGCGTATTACGGCTCGGCTGTTGTGCGTGCGCGGACGGCGTGAACAATAAAACGAGTAGGAAGCATAATCGAACTGTCATACTTTCAATCTCCATAATTCGGAGCCTGTCCGAAGATGAAGCCGCCGAACGTTGGCCTTCAGCTGCGTCGCGCGATCAGCATCCAAGCTGAAGGGATAAGACTACTTGAGAAGCATGTATCGCGCCGTCAGCTGCAAGGCTTTGTTCGGCTGCGGGCATTAGACGAGCTTGTCATAATCCGCATGGGATCCAATCCAGAACCACACGATTGAATCAGCTGCGTCCAAGCCCAGCGCTCGATAATGAGCGCCAACTCGAACAGACCAGAGCCGATCAATCTTCTTGA
>JBPCNX010000035.1:0-37834 GCA_051000815.1 Pyrinomonadaceae bacterium | reverse complement strand
GATCGGGATAGGGAGAAGCCTCACGGCACCCCCTCCCACACCACCCGGCGTACGGGTCCGTACCGGGCGGTTCGATTGAAGAACAGGTCAGTCACTTCCTGCCTGGCTTTCAGCTTCGCTTCCCGCTGTTGGAGTTTCAGTCCCTTCCCCAAGCTCCAGTTCCGGCTTCACCTCACCAGCGCTCATGAAGGCCAATTCTGTCTGGCTTTTCTGCTGCTTTACTCCCACAAGTTCAGCCTCCTACTCGCCCCTCCTCTCGTTCCGGCCTTCAGTGTTGTGAGTCCTCCGGTTTGCCCGGCTCGTTTCCTGCCACCTACTATGCCTTCTGCTGACTGCTGTGGCTGCCTCAGCGCCGATCACTCCGCGCCTTGTCGGTTGCCGCCCCCGCTGGGCTTTCAGCGACCAACCACAGCTCTCCCGAGGTAAGCTCGACTACTTTCAGTGCACAGCCGCCGCATCTACGCTCTGTGTCCTTGATGGATATGGACTTCGCAATCTAGCGCTTGCTCGTCCGACACTCACGCCTCTTATGCGGTTCTTGTTCATCGGCTCGCACCTTTGCTCCACGCTTCCTTCGGACCTTGTCTCGCGACAACGCCCTTGCGCTTTGCTATCCTTCACCTCCATCAGGTTGGCGAGGGACTTTCACCCTCCAATCGTCGAACATGCTCGGCACACGCTAAATTCATTCGTCCGCTACGCGGACTAGTAAGGGACTTTTTCTTCAAAGCCCACTGCCCCAGGTCGTGTAAAGAGATTCCTTAAGGGGAAGTTTTCTATAGAAGCTTTGTAAGGAAACTCTCGCCCGCGGTTAACCTCAATCCAAAATTTGCGGCAATCGTTTGACCGATATCGGCAAGAGAGTCGCGGCTACCCAGGTTTACACCCGGACGTGCGCTCTTGCCATAAACCAGTAACGGCGCAAACTCGCGCGTGTGATCGCTTCCCGGAAAAGTTGGATCATTCCCATGGTCCGCGGTGATCATCATCAAATCGTCAGGCTTCATCGCCGCTTCAAGCTCTGGCAAGCGGGAATCAAAGTGCTCGAGTGCGCGAGCAAAGCCTTCCGTGTCGCGGCGATGCCCGTAAAGCATGTCAAAGTCGACAAGGTTCGAGAAAATCAAACCGCGCGTGTTTTGTTGTAGCGCGTAGATTGTTTGATTGATGGACTGTTCATTGTTCTTCGCCGTGAGGTCCTGCGTCACACCGTTGGAATCGTAGATTGAAGCAATCTTCCCGATACACACAACGTCAAGGTCTTCATCGGAGAGGGCGACCAACAAGTTCTCACGTGGCGGCGGTACCGCGTAATCATGACGATTCTCGGTGCGATAGAAAGCGCCCGGCTCCCCGAGGAACGGACGAGCAATAACGCGGCCCACCTCGTGTTCGCCATCGAGCATGCGCCGCGCTGTCTCGCAGAGCGCGTAAAGCTTGGGAAGTGGAATCACCTCTTCGTGTGCGGCTATCTGAAATACTGAATCGGCGGAAGTGTAGACGATTGGCTTACCTGTCTGGACATGTTCAGTTCCCAGATCTTTGATGATCTCGGTGCCGGATGCGGGAATATTTCCCAGAATTCCCGGTACGCCAGTCTCCCTGATGAAGCAATCAATCACACTCGGCGGGAACCCGTCAGGGTAAGTGGGAAATGCCTGATCAAGGATTATTCCCGCCATTTCCCAGTGACCTGTCGTCGTGTCTTTTCCATTTGAACGCGAAGCACAACGCCCGTATGAACCTTCCGGCTGCTCTGCAGGGGGCAAACCAGGCAGCGTCCGGATATTGCCCAAGCCGTAGCGACGCAGATTGGGCAACGTAACGTGGCGTGATGCGAGTACATGGCCGAAGGTATCAGAGCCGGCGTCGCCCCACTGAGGAGCGTCGGGCATTTCACCAATGCCGGCGCCGTCGAGAACGATTAGAATTATACGGTTGAGGTGATTATTGGGTGACATGAGTTAAGCAAAGACATTTTCCATTTCTATTCTACATTTTTCATTTTTCATTTGACTGGCCGGCCGCGAGCGGTCTTGAGGGATGCTGTTAGAATTTTGCACAATTCGTTGTTCTCTTGGACAAGTTGCGCGATTAGTCTCTCCCTCAACATTCCACTACGGCCGATTATCCGCAACCAAATGGAAGTTTCGTTCAGCTCTTTAAGAACGATGGCTAACTTGTGAACAAAATCAGTCTGGCTTTCCGCTCCTCTCGCTTCACCATAATTGGGGGCCGGAGATGTTCCCGACCGCATTATCTGCCCAGCGATATGTTTTCCCGCGGCTGTTCTAGGTAAGTTAGCAGATAGCCTAACAATACGAACCACGAAATCAATTAAGCGTTCTTCAAGTTCGTTAGCTCGGAGCTGCGGATTTTTTTCAACTTGGTCTTCCATACGCTTCGGTGAGGTGGCGTAGGCGCAAGGCGTTAATGAAAAATGATAACTGAGAAATGGTAACTGGTAAATCGCTTTTCCTACTAAGGAACTCACGGTTCTTTGTAGGGTTACTACCCTTTCGGAGCGACATAGCCTTCACGAGCGCGGACCTTCGGTTTCTCTTTCACGCCACGAACTTCAACGCGAATCGCGCGAAACTTTCCGTCGCGTGCTTTGTTGGTCGGATAGTAACCGAGGCTGTATTGCGTCCCAATCTCATTCGCCACCTGAGCGAACGCTGCGCGTGCGTCCTGCAACGTCGCGGCGACGAAGTTCCGGCCGCCGCTGGCCTGAGACAGATCATTCATCTCTCTGCGTGCCAAGTTATATAACTCGCGACTGATGTGCATCCTTTCAAAGGCGCCCATCTGACAGAAGTTGCTGAAGTCTTCCGCCTTGGCGCGCGGTACAAAAATGCGTCGGTAACGCTCGAGTTGTTTTGCCGAAAGGCTGAGACGGCCATCGTCCTGACAGTCTTTCAAAAGACGATCCTCGACGAAGTCTTCGGTGTTAATCTGAATGAAATAACAAGCGACGCCTGCGGTCAGCAGCTTCGAGCGCGCCATCGCAAAATCCGTCTGACTTGCCGAATCGACGCCATCAGTGAAAGCCACTACCGCTCGGCGGCCGCGCACTTCTTCCGCGGGCGACTCGCGAAATACCTCCATTGCGATGCGGTCAAGCGCATCGTAAAACGGTGTCCCGTTTGCGGAGCCCAGGTTGGCAATAGCTTTTTGTAGCGAAGTGCGATCGCCAGTGAGAGGAGAAAGCACATCAACCTTGGCCACCTGTCCGTTTCCGCGCGACTCAGTATTGAAAGCAGCGATTGCGACGCGGTCGCGCGGCCGGAGCGCGCTAATGAAAGCGTTTGCTGCTTGCCGAATCAAAGCCACATCATCACGAGTCGAGCCGGAAGTGTCCAATAGCAGAGCAATCTCGAATGGCGCTTCAGTGGTTCCAAAATTGGCAATTGATTGCGGCTGGCCGTCTTCGAAAACGGCAAAATTTTCGCGTCCCAGGCCGGCAACGGGGCGCCCAGCGCTGTTAGTGATTACAGCAGGCACTGAAACCAGTTTCGTTTCAACGCGCACCACATCGCCTTCGTCAACTTCCTCTGCAGAGTTGGTCGAATCTTTCGGAGTTGGCTTCTGACTTTCAGGGCCATTGACCCGGCGTGGCCGTTGTTGTTGCACCTGGTTCTGCCCACCGACGCGCATCACGGGCACTCCGACAAGCACTACGCCGGCAAATGCAACTAACGGGATTAACCTGATGAAGGATCTCATCTTCTTCTACTTGGATTTTGCCTGGGGAGCAACTGGGAATCTTTGTCTGAACTATAACTGGAAATTCCGCGACTGCAAAATACTGAGCGGGGGTTGGTACTCTACGCACTCTGAGTCACCCGTCTTGACACTCCCTTTCGCATTCCTTAGGATGACACTCCGGCACAGCATTGCGCTCATGATTGTTCTTGAAAAGCCGGGCACGTATGTCAATGGTAGACGGCTTCCCTTACAAGGAAGAGGTTGGGGGTTCGAGTCCCTCCGCGCCCACCATCTGCAGCGTTTGAGAGGTTTGATACGTCACTGAGGTTGTAGTAGGGACAAACTGAGATTTGTCCGATTTGAAAACTCGGGTTTATTGCGGAGTCGTAGTTCAGTTGGTTAGAACGCCGGCCTGTCACGTCGGAGGTCGCGGGTTCGAATCCCGTCGGCTCCGCCAGTTTTTCAAGACTTACGGCTACTGGCACAGCGCGATTTTTGGGCTGTGTCAGTAGGTGAGTCAGTGAGCCATCCTAGTTCCCTCTGCTATCAAGTCTACTGTCTGCCTCTTGAGCATCGGCGAGAGGTGTTCATACCTCTTCAATTCCCGGCTCTTGTGTCCGGTCATCTTCGAGATGATTGCCTCAGGAATTCCTTTCAAGAAGAACGTCGTGGCCGCAAAGTGACGGAGGTCATCAATCCTTAGATTGATCACGCCTGTCAGTTTACAGACCGTCCTGAAGCGCTTGCCGATATCCCAGGCGTGAGGCTTTTGCTTAGCATCAGTCCTCGCACAATAAACCTTAAGTGGCCTATGACCTGGTGACCTAAACTTGCAACTTCGCCAGCCCTCGAGAATTCCGTTAGGTTATCGAATTCTTTACGGGTATCTGGCTGTAAGGGCCCAGCCCGCTGCTTTTGTCGAATCTTGCCTTCCTCAGTATGGGGCCAAGAATATCTGATCTTCCAATTTGGCTTCCCATCTAAAGCCCTTGACCGTTGTCGGGATCGGACTCGTATTGAAAGAGTTTTTTTCAAATTTTGTGTATGAGAAGACAGGTCAGGCGCAAGCTTGGCCCGCAGCACATCGCCGCGCTCGACTACAATCGTCTCGGCGCCTACACCAAGCGCCGCCAAGTTAGGTTAGGGTTGAAGCTCCACTCGGCTGGGAAGCCGGTGGTATCCACGCATACTTGTTTAGCAACTTTCGATTGCAACACTGGGCGGCGTGTTGTATTTCTCGCGATAGGCGCGCGGTCAACCGCATTCTTCAAGCGCTCGCTCCTGGTGAATATCGCCCGAACTGGAATTTCGCGACCATTGACCTCGATCACTCCGCGCGGCTCCAGGGCAGTAGCCCGACCGTGAGGGAGGGCTCTCACCGATTCAGACTGCACGACCGCACAAAGACGCGCCCTTCGACCACCACCGCCCAGATGCCGATGATCCGGTGCGGCTTCGTCCCCGCTCGAATGCCGAGGATCTTACCATCGCGAATGGCGGCAAGGATGGCTTTCGGGAAACGGCGCTTTGCTTTCGATGTTTTCATAAGTTCGCAACTCGAATTCCGAACTCCGCAATCCGGTATTCCAAAAGGCGCGCCTCGTTCAGGGACCGACATTAGTCGATAGTCACTGGGTCTCCGTGCGGATGAGGAGGCTCTCAAGGATTTCGAGTTCTTGTCGGAAGACGGTGTCGTCATTGCTTTGAGCAATCGTCCTCGCTTCAGCTAGCAAAACAGAATTGTCGGGACACGATGAAACCAGAGCGAGAGCGAAGGTTCTAATATCTGAATCCTCGTCATGAAGCAGAGGGCGGATAGTGGCGGCGGGAAATGCGACGGCCGCATCTGCAAGTTTCTCGATGGCGTCACAGCGGCTATGGTGCCCTCGACTAATATCTATCGCGGCAGCTAGCTGATCAAGAACACCGTCGTCCGGCTGGCGCTCGCCGGTTTGTGCCTGTAAGAAGCTAAGAGGATCGCTAGACAGCAGTGCCGACGGGAGCGTAGCGCTAAGAAACTTGCTCGCTGTCTGACGGATAACGAACCCCCCTGCACCGCTAGGAATCTGAACGGAACGGCCCACAACGAATGTCGGGACACGTTGTGCAGACTTTCTGTACAGGCCGCGCATGTCGGGATCGCGCAGCGACGTACCAATGAAGACCGTCAGTTCCGATTCGTCCACCGCGCTTCGGAACTCGAAGGCTAGGTCTGGATAAGGGTGCAAATTCATCTTCTTCTCACGCGAAGGGAGAATTGCTGCGCTTCGGAGTTTCAGCGGACTCGGAGCGTCGACTTGCATCGTCACGCGGCCAAAGAGGGGCATGGGATGTCGCAGCTTCCAGACGTCGTCCCCTTCGGCAGAGTGGTACCAATCCGTCGAGCCGTGGACCTTAAGCAATTTCTTTTCGTCTTGGCCAGCAAACCCTTTCCATTGCGTCCACTCGTCTTCACCGAAGTCAGCGAATCCGTCGTAGAGCTTAAGATTGCGTCGGGCCGCGGCGATCTCGATCGCACGGTCGTAGTTTGTCGTGGCGATGACGGCACGGTGGCCGGCCAGCGCATCAAGCGTTGCTCCCCACATCAAGTTGGCATGTGATGCGTCAACACGCTCACACATGTGGTTTACAAACCACTCAGCCTCTTGTCGAAAAACGCTAAGCCCCTCGATGACGGCAGTCGGCGTCGTCCCCCAATGGGCGTATGCACTGTTGGCAGCAGTCATGTGGTCGAGTTCCTCGATCAGTTGTTCCATATCATAACTAGGATCCTTAAGGAACTCCGTGAGCTTATCCGCAGGAGTTGGAGCGAGTTTACGTTCAGCGAAATATTCGTTGAGACGGACGACCATATCGCGCATGGCGGGAACTCCGAGCTCGACACTCGTGCCGGCGCCGCCAAAGATGAGGACCTTCACTTAGCGAACCCCCTAAGGAATTGGCGCCGCACAGGACCCAGTCGGACGCTCAAGTTCGTGACGCCCTGGAGGTGTTGCACAACTTCGTTAATGTGCTGCGGAGCGTGTTGCTGAACGGCCACGAGAAGCCCGAGGTATCCCTCATTCCGTTGACAGATGTCGAGCAGAATGGCCCTACCGTGTTCAGACTCGGCGTTAACCCAGAGCGCGCCGCCGATGCGCGCGACAGGCGCGGCTGTTGTGCCAAGACGGACGAGTTGCACTTTAGGGTCGGTCGGAAAGATCTCAGCGAGTGTCTGCTCATCGCGAATAAGCTCGTGCGCGACTTCCTCGATGTTGACGATCTGTGGCAGCTTCGATCGGAAGTGAGAAAGGAGAAGCTCTGCCGTGGTGGCTGCGACCAGCGACGTATTAGTGAGGAAGCTACTGTCGCGTTGGAGCCCTTGGATGATATAAGCACCTCGCGCTCGCAACACGCTGATGGCCTTGCGTCCGACAAGGCTTGCGCTGTCTAGCGGATTCGGGACGATGTAGATATGGTCTGCACCTGAGGTCACAATGTCCGTCAGCGAAACGAGCGTCTCGCTCGTTTCGCTGAGTTGCCGGAATGCCCTCATGTTCTGAAACTCTTCATCCCACTTTTCGGCAACGGGTGCATAGGCGCCTCCTCGAGGGATCGCGAGCCAAACGGTAATCCACTTGCTCAAGCCCCATCCATCCTGCTCGCCCTTCGTAAGCGCGGCCCTCATGTTTTCGAGAGCCGCTTCCAGGATTGTGGGGTGGATATGTCGAAGGAAGTTCTGGATCTCGGTATCGAAACCTTCTGCGATAAAGGACTCGCGATTCAGCTTAGGCTTGAACTGCTTGGGGTTGACGTGGAGCGAGCCTTCGATGCCCCAAAGTTGCGCCATGTTCAGTTCCTGCACGAAGACGCCTCGGTAGAGAACGTCCACGTGGGCGTTCCCGTCGAGCGCGCGCCAGTAGTCAATCTCGACAGGCGGACCAAGCTCGGCCTTCTCGACCCAGTCAGGTGCTGGTTCTGGAACTGGGACGGGCGTCACGTGGCGGCGTCGACCACCCTGGGGGAGGACACCGCGAGCGGAGGATGACGCAGATAGATACGGCACATCGCGAACCCAGTGTGGAAACTTGGCAACAAGAAGGTCGAACCGTTGTTGATCTATGACGTGGAGAATGATCGTTGTGCCACGCTCTTCCTTCCGGCATGTAATTTCCTCAGCCGATTTTTCCATATTGAACATCTCGTTCGCGAAGACCAAGCCGATGGGTGCGCCGGATCCGCCGCGGGTATGGACCTCGAAGCGTTGGCAAACGAGGAAGTAACTCACGATGCCGATGCCAAACTCGCCCACAGCAGCGTAGCTACCGCGGCTCGTCTTCTCAATCGCGCGAGACGCTGACGCCCCAATCTTCGTGAAGAGTTCCGTTATGTCATGCTGGTCCATTCCGTCGCCGTTGTCGGTCACCATCAGTGTGCGCGTTCCTTCGTCGAACGCGACCGTGATAGACCGGTGGTAATTCGCGTCCTCGGCCAACCGGCGGCCGCACGCGTCTATGGCGTTGAGAACGGCTTCGCGCAGCGCTGCGTCAGCCGAAGAATAGAATCGGTCACCCGTCAGGAGGTCCATGATGCTGGGGCCATCCAAGGAGAAGGTCGGCGGCCACTTCGAGAGTTCCTCAGTCATATTTCGGGCACTCGTATGGAAAGCGGATCAATTGTCTTGCATCCTTCTTTGGGGACCGCGGCAGTAGCCCGCGCGTCAGCAAAGGCGTTGCTTTTGCACCGTCACTCATCATCGTTGCCATCGGCACAGTCGTAGAGTCTGAGGAACTAATGATACGCCCTCCCTCACGGTCGGGCCATCGCCCCGTTCGCGTCCGCGACGCAAACAATCGTCGAAGGACATCTCAGTTCGCGCGCTCGTGCATGAATCTGATCAAGAGCTTCGCATCCTTCTTAAGAACAGTCTGGAGTCTGGAGTCGTGAGTCTAGAGTCTAGAGTCTCGAATCGTCGCCTGAGGCGCGCCTTTTATCACGGTTTGCCTGAGTGTGTCGAGAATGCATTACAGGATGCATTACAGTCCACTAGTTACGATGCAAGGAGCCGAGTGGTAAAATGAGGACAAATTTCACACATGCAGTTGTGGTGGGCAGGTTGACACTCCGGAGAACAAAAGTGAAGTTACTATCCATTGAAACCACACCTAATCCAAACAGTATGAAATTGAATTTGGACGAGAGGCTGGCCAAAGAGGTCGCGATTACATATACGCAGGAAAACATCGGCAGTGGACGCACCGAAAATAGAGGAAATTGTCCAGCCTACATCGAAAAGATCCTTGCCATCCCAGGGGTCAGCAGTGTCTTCCGTGTCGCGGACTTTTTGGCTATCCAGCGAAAGCCAACTGCTGCCTGGGAGGATATCTTGTCCCAGGCCCGTCTTGTACTTGAATACCCGGGCGTGAACAACACGAACCGGAGTCCCCAATCGGTCGGCCCGATTCGGGAGGTGGCGGCAGAACCCGCTGGAGCGTCCGATAAGGAATGGCGCGAGGTAATGGTATCGGTGCAGTATTTTCGAGATCTCCCAATGTTGGTCAAGGTATCTTGTGTGTCCTCTGGTAATGAAACCATTCGCTTGCCGCTACCCGAGGGATTCGGTCAGGCCATTGAGCGAGCGATGGGTGCCTCGAAAAACATGCTGGTGGAGCGAAAGTGGATAGACGAAGGTCTGCGCTACGGGGAGCTGCGCGAGGTCGGCGAGGCGGTCGTGCGCGAGATTTCAGCCGTCTATGATGAAAAGAAGTTAAATGAATTGGTTGAGAGGGCCTATCACCCTGACTTACCTGAAAAAGCTAAAGCGAACGGGCTAGAACTGGGCGAACTAGGCGAACTAGTACACGCCTTTGAATCACCACGTTGGGAAGAACGGTTCGCGGCGCTAAAGGAATTGGCCAGAAATGCAACGGCTCAGATAGGCACCCCACGCGGGCTGCCAGCGCGGGGACACATAGATTCTCAAGCTCTGTCACTGATTATCAGAGCTACCAAAGATCCAAAGATGTCGATTCGTCGTTTAGCGGTGGTCTTTCTTGGGTTGATAAAAACTCCGGAAGTTTTAGCTCCACTCTGTGAGGCTCTGAAAGACGAAGCAGTTGGGGTGCGCCGATCGGCAGGCGATGCACTGACCGATTTAGGAGACCGACGGGCGATTGGCCCGATGGTTGAGACATTAAAAGACAGAAACAAACTTGTTCGTTGGCGCGCCAGTCGATTTCTTTATGAGTTAGGGGACGAAAGCGCTCTGCCCGCACTCAGAGAGGCCCGGGATGATCGCGAGTTTGAAGTGGCGATGCAAATCCGGCAGGCCATTGAACGGATAGAGAGCGGCAAGGTTGGCCAGGGACCCGTTTGGAGACAAATGACCCAGGGGATTAACTAGTGGACCGTAACAGTTGATTTACCAGTAATTCTATGGCTCGGATTCTGGTAATCCGTTCAACTGGTTTGGGTGCGTTGTTGTATTCCTCCAATCATGGTCGCCATTGTGCACCAGCAATATCGCTGTTACAGGCAACTAGATTATTTCTCGACCCGAAGGCACGAAAGCACTACTGTGTCACTAGGTGTGGCAGTTAGAGGTGCGGAAACGTGGCATTCCCTGTCGCACTGGGTCGCATGTTGACGCGCTAAATTGTTGAGCGCAGATGCAACTAGTTGACTACGCTCAGTCAGAATCTTCCCCTGTCACGTCGGAGATCGCGGGTTCGAGTCCCGTCGGCTCCGCCAGTTCTAATGGTGAAAAATGGGTACAGGGTGAGTCTTCGCCCCGTACCCATTTTTGCGCCAGCGGCCAGTTAACGCATAAATGACAAAAAGCAATTACAAGTTTGCGATCAGACGCACAGCGCACGGATTGGGCTTCATCACTCTGGAACCGATCCCCAGGGGAAAACGAATCATCGAGTACACAGGGCCACTCATCTCCAACGAAGAAGTAGAGCGAAGATATAAGGGCAAGTATTTCTTTGAAGTTAATTCCAGGTGGTCAATTGACGGTACGCCGCGCAGCAACACTGCGCGCTACATCAACCACTCGTGCGCTCCTAATGCCGAAGCAATAATTTCCGGACGCCGCGTCTGGATCTGGTCAAAGAGAGCCATCAAGGCCGGCGAAGAAGTCACTTATAACTACGGCAAGGAGTACTTCGAGGCACACTTGAAGCCTATTGGCTGCAAGTGCAGGAAGTGCGGATAGCAATTGCCAGGCGAATTGCCGAACCTCTAGAATCCCGCTCGCAAATGATTTCAGTTGCTGCAGCCATTCAGACCGTAATACAGCAAACCCCTACGCTTCCTTCTGAGAGCGTGGCGCTCGAAAACGCGCGCGGGCGTTATCTTGCCGAGGACGTCATCGCCGATTCAGATCTCCCGCCCTTCGATCGTTCCCAGATGGATGGCTATGCCGTAAAGGCGGCTGACACCCAGAACGCGCCGGTGCGTCTGCGGATCGTCGGCGAATCGGCCGCCGGTCGCGGTTGGCATCACGAGATGAAAGCCGGCGACGCAGTGCGCATCATGACAGGCGCTCCCCTTCCCTCCGGCGCTGACAGCGTGCAGCAGGTGGAACTCACTCGCGACATCAATCCCGAGCTCGTTGAAATTCAACAACCTGTGGCGGCGGGCCGATCAATTGTGGGCCTGGGAAGTGAAGTCAAACGGGGCGCGACAGTCCTCCGTGCTGGGGAACAAATCAATCCGGCATTGTTGGCGACGCTGGCGTCGTTTGGTTACGCGCAGATCAAAGTTGGGAAGCGACCCAGGGCCGCCGTGCTGGCTACGGGCAGTGAACTTGTAGCGGTAGATCAGCAGCCGGGTCCGGATCAGATTCGCGATTCGAATAATTACTCTATTGGCGCTTATGCCGAGCTTGCGGGCGCCATCGTGGAACCACTCCCGCTCGCTGGGGACGACATCGACTTACTAAAGCGTCAGATTACCGAAGCAGCTCAGCGATCGGATGTTGTGATTACATCAGGTGGCGTGTCGATGGGAGTCTACGATTTTACGAAGGCGGCGCTGAAGGAACTTGGCTGCGAGATTTTCTTTGAGCGGGTTTCCCTTCGTCCCGGCAAGCCGACTGTCTTTGGGCGACTTCCAAAAGGCACGCTTGTTTTTGGTCTTCCGGGTAATCCGGTTTCCGTTTCTGTAACCTTCAATTTGTTTGCGCGCGTAGCGCTTTTGCGAATGCAAGGCGCCAACGAGCCGGAGTTCCCTGAAGAACGGGCGGTGCTGGCACAGGGCGTTAAAAGCTCGGCGGATCGAGAAAGTTACCTGCCCGCGAGTTTGCGAACTGACGCGAGTGGTCAACTACTGGTTGAAGCTTTGAAGTGGGGCGGATCTTCGGACTTTGTCGCTTTCACCGCGGCGACGGCGTTGCTTATCGTTCCCCAGGGAGAACAGGCGGTGGCGGCGGGGACTGTTGTGCGAGTTGTTCGTCTGCCGTCGTGATCCCAGGAGCTTTTCGCTCTACAGCAGAGGCAACTTCGATTCCCACAAAACGCAGGCCCCCTTCAAGTCCGCGGAAGAATCCGATCTTATTCAGGATCGGATTTAGCCAACCATTCGTTATGCAGTAGTGCATGTTGAATGGTTTCGTGTGATGTATCTGGTGATGAGTTGGCGGCAACACGAGCCGCGTGCGTTGCAGCCAGCACACCATCCGCGAAGGCTTCTCCTGATGCGCCCACCTGTGAAACTGGTTCGTCAGCACCGTTGCCAGGCTCATCAGGGCCACACAAAGGATCGTGAAAGCCAGCCAGCTTGAATCATCCCAGCTCCACAGCAAGTAAATACTAACCGTCAGCACGGGAACGGCGAGAATGCAAACGTTGCCCACCGTGGTCACGAGACCATGCGTGCAGATATCGCGCGGATAGAGGTGATGCAGACGGAAAGGCTTTACCAAACTTTGGCCAATCACCGGGGTATCTTCAGAAAAATACGTGTCGGCCATCCAATGCACCAACCCGGACACGAGATCGCCCAGCACCAGGCTGAGCGGAATTGCGAGCGCAACCAACCACAGCAATTCCAGTTCGTGAAGCCGGCTCAAGGAGAAATAAAGGCTCAGAACCAGCATTACCGGATAGAGCAAAGTTGTTGAGTGCTCGAGAAAAGCATGGAATGGCGTTGAGTGTTCTTCGACTCCGCTGTATCCGGCGGCCGTTAATGCCGCTTTTTCTGCAGCTCGATCCGAAGCACTCGCCGGCCGCTGAACGGCGTTCGCCGACGACCCCAGCAGCATTTTCTGCTTGGTGTCCATTGTGAGCGAAGCTGTATCTCTCATGAAGGCCGACATGAGTCTGATTCCCGTTCCCTGCTTGATTATTTTACGAGGACCGTCCGAAGACTGGATTTTCCGAGGCAGATTATTCTGTTATGCTGCCGAAAGGCAAGCAGGATTGAATCGCTCGCGTTTTCTCAGGGGAAACTGCCGCTTCGCAACGCTTTTGCTTGTATGAAAGAACTATCTCACGTTGACGCCACAGGCCGGGTAAAAATGGTTGACACGAGTGCCAAAGAGAATAGCACTCGTCGGGCGATAGCCTCGGCTCGGGTTCTTATGAGGAAAGAAACCCTGGCGGCGTTACGAGATCATCGCTCGCCAAAGGGCGATCCGCTCGAGGCTGCCCGCATTGCCGGTATTATGGCGGCAAAGAAAACTTCCGAACTCATCCCGCTTTGTCATCCGCTGCCGCTCACGCACATCGACGTGAGCGCGTCCCTCAACGCTGATGGCGTTTATCTTGAGGCCAGGGTTTCGACCGATGCGCAAACCGGCGTGGAGATGGAAGCCCTAACGGCTGTTTCAGTTGCTGCGTTGACGGTCTACGACATGTGCAAGGCGTTGGAGAAAGGAATTACGATTACTGAGATCCGGCTGGAGCATAAGAGTGGGGGAAAATCCGGAGACTACGACAGATCGAAGTAAAGAGATCGGCGGATAACGCCGAATCGCCCGGAACTATTAAACACAAAGACTTCCTTACGAGTGCCTTGCACAAAAAGTCGGTAACGGAGTCCCGTATGCGGGACGACCGAAAGTAGCCCAGCACTTCAAGTGCTGGGACTGATACCGTCGTCTCGAACTAGTCCGTGAAACGGACGACTGAAAAGCTAGGGTTTACCACCTCAGCCGTCCGCTTTGCGGACTGGGCAACCCTTTTCACCGCTACACCCAGCACTAAGTGCTGGGCTATTATCATTCGTCAGCTTCGCCGACTTGAAAACGACCTTCGGTGCAAAGCCCCTTAAGACCAATTGAAGTGTTTCACAGGTGCATTCCTCTGTTTTGCTTTGTGTGAACACGGGGAACATCCGCAATCTGTTTAGCGTTTACAAGGGCGACAAACCTGTGTGCGAACCTAATTATCTCGCAGCAACGAGGAACGCGGGTGAATAATAGGGAGGTGAGCAGTGAAATTAAGACTCTCCAGTGATGCGCGCCCGCAGGCAATGACGCTACTAATCGCCGCCGCGATTTCTGTGATTCTTTGGTTTATTCCGTTTGCAGAGATCCTCACGTATCCGTTCCGACTCTTCGTCACTTTCATTCATGAGGGCGGACATGCGATCGCGGCACTGCTTACAGGAAATTCGGTAGGCAGTCTTAGCGTGGCAATGAACGCGAGCGGGGAGACCTACACTACTAAAGGCGGGTTGATTTCGCAGACACTTGTGGCCAGCGCCGGCTACCTCGGTTCAATGGCCTATGGCGCAGTTCTGCTGGTAATGATTCGCAAAACAATCGCTGCGCGCGTTGTCCTGATCGGTTCGGCCGTAATCATATTTGCATTGACGATAATCTATGGACTGCTGTCACCAATTTTCTCGTGGGGCGCACTCTCCGGAATTCCCTTTACGCTTTTCGCCGGGACGCTGCTATCAATTGGCCTGGTTGCCGTAGCAAAATTTGCGAAACCGCGAGTCGCAACTTTCTTCGTGAGCTTTCTGGCGGTGCAGTGCGTATTGAATGCCTTGCTTGACTTGAAGACCGTCTTCTTTCTTTCTTCGCCCTTCGCTCCCGGCGCGTCAACCGACGCCGTAAACATGGCCAATGCGACAGGCATCCCGGCTTTAGTCTGGGCAACGGTTTGGATTGCGCTTTCCTTCGTAATTCTTGCCTTAGTGATGCGTATCTATGTTGTCACACGCGACTCTGCACTGCGCCATGACTTTCCCCTTCCCGACCTCCCGATAAGTTTGCTTCCTGAAGAATCACGCAACACCGCACGCCAACGCGTTTAGGCTTAACTCCAACTTCTAAGTCGGGATTGTTAATTCAGAGAAGGCCGTTAAAACGGCCTCACGAATATTTCATCGCATTCAACCAGCCGTAAAACGGCTGGTCTATCCGCCCTTCGGGCTGCCGCATCAATGCGGCAATCGGGATTCGATAACCTTCGCCGCAGCTCTAGCCCAGGTTCCCGAACCAACAGGTTAACGGGTGGAGCGCAAACCAATTGATTGAACTTAGAATTTATATCGATAACGGACTGTGACTCCGCGGCCCGCGCCATCAATTCCCCAACTAATGCCGCGATACGATTTGTCAGCAATGTTCTCAAAATCAACAAAGACTTCGGAGTGATCATTGACTTGAAATGCGCCGCGCACGCCAAGCAATCCATAGCCGGCGACTGCTGTGTAGAGCGGAACCGGCGTATCAGAGTTGGCAATGAAGACACCATTGATCGTCGCGTCCAGTGGTAACAAACGATCCTGAACCTGCGCGAGAGTCTCACCGGTGGGAATGAGAATTCCTCCGGCACTACCGCAACCGCTACCGCCGGGAGTCGTTAGTTCGCGCACACACGCGCCCCGACGGAAGAAGTTCTGAATGTTAATGCGCGAACGTGCCGCGCCGGTCCGGCGATCACCCAGATCGAGCGATGAAAGTCGGTTTTGGCGACCCGCAAGAGTTGAGTAAGCTTCAATGTAAAAGCGTGAGCGAGGCTGATAACGCAGGCTCACAAATCCGGTTGCCGGCGGAATGCCCCCTTCGATGTTTGGTGGCAGTCCGTTGAGCAGGCTATGAGCGCGGATGTAGGTGAAGTTCCCATTGGCACTGAACTCTTTACTAAGCCGAGCCTGCATATTGGCTTCAACCCCATTGAGGCGAGCATCGTCGAAGTTCACTCGAACCAACACCGGCGAGGTGGGCGCAATGCCCACCGATACCCAACCACCAACCGGATCCTGAAAGGTTATCTGCTCGCTCCCCAGGAATGTGCCAAGAGCGCCCTGCGGCAAGATTAATGCTTGATCGAAGTAAACATCGTTCAGCTTGTTTGTGAATCCAGTGATGTCCACTGAGAGGTGTGAACTTGTGTAGCGCAGAGTGACATCAAAACTGTCGCTAATTTCGGGGCTGAGCCTGGTAACCGGAATACCTGTGGAGACGGCATCTGCGCCCGAGGTTGTGCCGATGAAACCGCCGCGGCTTGATGCTGTTTGCGAATCAACCTCAAAACCAGACCCTACCAGACCAAGGATGCCCAGGTCCGTCGTGTTAGGCGCACGGAAGCCGCGAGTGTACTTTCCCGCGATGTCGAAGCCGTGACCAACATTCAAGACTGCGCCAATTCGACCCGAGAATGCGCCGAAGCGGGCCTTGTCGTCGGGAAAGAGTGGACGACCGTTGGAACCGATGGGAGCATTTGCGGCTCGCGACTCATACGACGCCGCGCTGTAACGCAAGGCGCCGCTTACACGGAGCCGATCGGGTATCGCGGTGAATACGTTCTGGGCAAAGAAGCCGTAGGAAAGATAGCGGGCACCGTGGGGCACGCGCGGACGCGATGGAGTTGCTATACGCGTTACCGGATCGAGCGTGTACGCGGGAGCGCTGATGTGATCTTGATACGCATCCGCACCCAGCAGCATCGTATTCCGCTCGCCCAGCTTTTTATCTACGAAAAAGTTGAACCCCAAAACATTCGTGCGCTCACGCTGGCTTGTAATCGCGCCCACCGGGTTGCCCTGCCCGCCCTGGTTGATTCGCTCCTCGCGTTGTCCGTTGAAAGAGAAAGTGAACGAGGCGTTGTCGAAGAATCCCAAATTCTGCTTGAAGAGACGCACGTAGAACAGATCTGTCATCAGATTGCGCAGATCGGCAATCAGGTTTCCATCACCGCCCAGCAGTTGATCGTACCGTCGACCTCCATCCTGCTGGTTGCGTGCATAGCTGAGAATCAACTGCGAAGTGGGACTCAACGTAAGATGGGTGCGGAGCAGGCCGCCATATTGCGTAAAAGCAGTGTCGGGCAAGCGTTCGCCGAAAAAGCCGGAAGGGATTCCGAGAAAGCGCAGGCTGGCGGAATGTGAATCGAGGCCATTGCCGGGACGCAGTCGATTAATGCGACGCGCGTTTACGTTTACCACCAGACCGTAATTGCGGGTGCCGTAAGTGAAAAGTGAATTGCCGCCGAATCCGCTGGTAGCCGAAGAATAGAAAAGGTTCGTGTTGCCGTGAAACTTGGGTTTCGGGCCACCGTAAGCTGGTGAATGCAGGATGAAGTTAACGACGCCACCCAAAACGTCCGAACCATATTGCGAACTGGCAGGACCTCGAAGCACCTCAACTGTTGCGAGACTCGAAGGTTCGACAAGACTGAAAAAGGTCCCGACGCCGCCGCGCTGAGCGCTGGTAGTGTAGCGGACGCCGTCAACGTACACAGCCACGTTGCGACCTGTCAGACCGCGAACGAAGACGGCGCTGAGCGATGGGCTGGTGCGCTGGAGGTTGACGCCGGGTTCTTCGTCAACGACCTGTGCCACTACCTCCGTCGCCCTCCCCAGAATTTCCTTCTGCGTGATGACGTTGACCTGTTGATCAATGCTCCGCGCATCGATAACCTGTCCGGCCTCTGCCGATACCGTAACCTCTTCACTGACCTGATTCACCTGGAGCGAGACATTCAGATCCTGTGTCGCACCTGCGGTCACCTCCAGGGGGGAACGATATTCACTAAAGCCCTGGCGCGTCACCTTAATTTCATAGTTGCCCGGATCAATCCTGTCCAAAGTGAACTTGCCTTTGGCATCGGTGGTCGTGGAGCGAACCACGGCCCGCTGCTGATGACGCAGGGACACTTCCGCGCCGCTGACATTGGCCTGATCCTGGTCTTTGACAGTTCCCGCAATCGTGGCTTGGGCCGTTTCCTGCGCCGACAAAGTATCGCTTCCCATAAACGAAACAATACAGAACAACACGGCCATGGCGGCGCAAGAGACCTGTCTACTGATCAAACCTTGATTGTTCATTGTGTTTTTCGATGCCGGCGCTGCGTGCGTGGCTCGGCGCAGACCGAAGCTCGTCATCAATCTTAGTCTGAATCCAGGGGACGTCGAAGCTTGACTGATTTCAAAAGCCCCGGTCGCTCTGATATTGAGTGATACTCTCGAGGTTTACCAAATTGCGCCAGTACTCACACCGGCGTTCCATTTCCCGTACGAACATAATAGAGGTATTATTTGAAGTTTGCGAAAGGCCCCGAAATTATATCTGTGGGGCGTAACAATGTATTAAGCCATGCCTGACGAAGCCATAGAAGTTCGCGGCGCCCGCGTAAACAATCTCAAAAACATCTCATTTTCGATCCCCATCAACCGGATGACGGTCGTAACGGGAGTCAGCGGTTCGGGCAAATCGTCACTGGCTTTCGACACAATCTACGCCGAAGGACAGCGTCGCTACGTCGAATCGCTGTCGGCTTATGCACGGCAGTTTCTGGAACGAATGGATAAGCCTGACGTCGACGAAGTGCGAGGTATCGCCCCGGCAATTGCCATCCGTCAGAAAAACGCCACGAGAAATCCCCGCTCGATTGTAGGCACTCAAACAGAAGTCTACGATTATCTCCGCCTGCTTTATGCGCGCGTGGGAACTACCTACTGTCGAGTTTGCGGGCAAGCGGTTTTTCGCGATTCACCGGAATCAGTCGCTGAGGAAGTGTTGCGAAAGCTTCCTGACGGAACACGCTTCTACGTTCTGTTTCCCGCCGCGGGAGGGCTGGCCGAAACGAGTAAGAACGGTGACGGGGAAGCGGGAAAGGCAGAAACGAAGAAGCGCCGCGGCAAGTCGAAGTCGCCTCGTCTACCCTTCTCCGCATCTCCGCCTCACGTGATTACGGCCCATGTGATGAGCCTGATGCAACGCGGATTCACGCGACTATTTGCTGCCGGAGAGACAATTGATCTGAAGACTTCCGACGATTACTCGCGTGATGATTTTGCCGACGTGTTCGTAATGGTTGACCGCCTCGTCGCCGGTCCCGATGTGCGACAGCGACTAGTTGACTCTCTGGAAATCTGTTTCCGCGAAGGCCACGGTTCCGCAGTAATCGAAACAGTCGCCGCGGCGCCAGCCGAACCAGTGCGATTAAAATTCTCAGACCGATTTGAATGCAAGAATGACGGAACGGTTTACGCACAACCCGAACCTCGTCTTTTCAGCTTTAATAACCCCTTCGGCGCCTGCCCCACCTGCCAGGGCTTCGGAAATACGATCGGGCTTGACCTCGATCTAGTGATTCCAAATCCCGGTCTCACTTTAAACGAAGGAGCGGTCGAACCCTGGACCAAACCCCAACATGAGTGGGCGAAGGATGAACTGAAGCAGTTTTGTAAATCGGAAAAGATTTCCCTCAATGTTCCTTTCAATCAATTATCGCGTCAGGAGCAGCGGGCAATCGTTGAAGGCAAGCAGGAGTGGGGAGGCGTGCGCGGTTTCTTTGATTGGCTGGAAACCAAGAAATATAAACTGCACGTGCGCGTGTTTCTTTCCAAGTATCGCGGCTATACCGTCTGCCCCGATTGCGGCGGCGATCGTCTGCGGCAGGAGGCTCGCGACGTCCAGGTTGGGGGACGCACGCTGCCGCAAGTTTGCGCGCTCTCAATCAAAGACGCCGCCCTATTCTTCGATGGCCTGGAACTATCGCCCGAACAAACCGCAATCGCCGAGAGAATCTTGTTCGAAATTCAGCGGCGCCTGCATTTTCTGGTGGATGTGGGTTTGGATTATTTGACGCTCGATCGTTTGGCTTCAACGTTATCAGGAGGCGAGGCGCAGCGCATTCAACTCGCAACCAACCTTGGGTCCTCTCTTGTTGGCGCCCTCTACGTTTTGGATGAGCCTTCGATAGGATTGCATCCGCGGGATAACCAACGCCTCATCAACCTCCTGCGCAATCTGCGCGACATCGGAAACACAGTCCTGGTAGTAGAGCATGACGCTGACATGATGCGGGCCGCGGATCACATTCTGGATATCGGTCCGGCGGCTGGTGAACTTGGAGGCCGTGTGATCTATGAAGGCACCTTCCCTGAGTTGTTAACCAGTGAAACATCACTAACTGCGCGCTATTTGCGCGGCGAAACGGAAATCAAGGAACCAAAACAGCGGCGGCTGAACCGCGAGAGAAGACTGACGCTTACGGGCGCTTCGGAACACAACCTGAAATCGATTGACGTCGACTTGCCCCTCGACATGATGGTCTGCGTTACCGGCGTCAGTGGCTCAGGCAAGTCAACTCTGATCCACGACTGCATCTATGCCGGTTTGAAGAAGCAGAAAGGAGACTGGCAGGGACACGTTGGAGCTTTTCATAAACTTGATGGCGGGCATTTGATCGATGACGTGATACTCGTTGATCAGTCGCCCATCGGCCGGACCCCGCGTTCCAACCCCGTGACCTACATCAAGATCTACGACGCGATTCGCGAGGTCTTTGCTACGACGCGCGAAGCACAGGCGCGTGGCCTTGACCCCTCGCATTTCTCTTTTAATCTTCCCGGTGGCCGCTGCGAAGTTTGTCAGGGAGACGGCACGGTAACTGTCGAGATGCAATTCCTCGCGGATGTCGAACTCGTTTGTGAGGAGTGCAAAGGAACGCGCTTCAAGCAACAAATTCTCGACGTCCGGTATCGCGCCAAGAATATTCATGAAGTGCTTAGTTTGACGGTGCGCGAAGCGATAAATTTCTTTCGCGAGGTTCCCCGAATAACCAACCGGCTGCGTGTATTAGACGAAGTAGGTTTGGGATACTTAAGACTTGGTCAATCAGCAACCACGCTATCCGGTGGCGAGGCGCAACGCATCAAACTCGCGGCCCATCTGGCTAAACGCACAGGCGCCAAGACGCTCTACATCTTCGATGAACCCACAACCGGCCTTCACTTTGACGACATCAATAAACTGCTGGCCGCGTTTCGCGCCTTGATTGACGCGGGCGGCTCGTTACTCGTCATCGAGCACAATCTCGACGTGATCAAGACTGCTGACTACGTCATCGATTTGGGTCCGGAAGGCGGCGAGGCCGGAGGTTATCTCGTGGGTACCGGAACTCCCGAAGAGATCATGAAGCTGCCACAGTCTTTCACGGGACAATTTCTTCGTGAGTATTTGGCACGCTCCAATGGACGCCTGTAAGGTCGAGAACGATCTACGAAATCACCCGAAATTCGGTACTGGTTCAGTTTGGTCTTCTAACAGTCTCTGTCACACCGAACCTCAGCCCGGTGTGATTAAGAAGCTGAACCAATACACGAGTTACAGAAACCTTGTGGATTATTGGATCGGTTTTTCTTTTGCCAAACGTGGGACGTGTAATCCGTTGAAACCGAACCTGTTCTCCGTCGTATTAAAAAGCGAAGTTTCTTCGCACATCCCAATACAAGAGAGGTCGTCTTATGAAAGTCCTGGCGAGTGTGAGCTGTAGGCTTGCTGCCTTAGCGATGGTTATTTCTCCGGTTGCAACGGGAATGGCAGCGGCGCAAGCGCGAAAAGCGCCCGGTATTCCCCCCTCTGCACAATCCCATGCCCGCGCCACGGCGATTGTCCACGCGGCTATCGCGGCGCTTGGCGGGCTCGAGGCGATTCGGGAAACCCAGGATGTGCAACTCAAAATCAGAGGGTTCTCGCTCGCTCGCAACCAGAGCATTGGCGTCAATCCGCCTTACGACAAGATGACTCGCGACGAAGATCTGTACATCGATCTGCGAAATCGGAGATACATCATCGAAACACGCGACCCGCTACCCGGCGGTTTTGTGTTTGGGGGTAAACAGGTGATCACCAGTACCCAGGGCTTTTTCGTGAACCCTCGTGACAAGACGATCGGTCCGCTGAATCTAACCAACTTCAATAACATTGGTCTTCTGCGACGAGTTCCCCACCTCTTCCTCATTGCCGCGTATGAAAATGCGCCGTCGACGCTACGTTGGCGCGGGCGCGAGGTTTACCAGGGTCGGCCACACGACGTGGTCACATTTGCTTCCGGCAACGGAGTTTTGTGGACACTCTTCGTAGACGCGAGCACGAAGCTGTTAACCAAATATGAGCAAATGGTCAGCGACGCGGTGATGGGCGACTCAGTACAGGAAACAATATTTCCTGGTTATCGCACTGTAGGGAAATTGAAGGTTCCCACTGGACGAGTCACAAAAAGAGCGGGCGACATTATTGAAGAGGTCAGCTACCAGGACGTTCAATTCAACACGCGCCCGGGCGACAGCACATTTGCGAAGCCGGATGGGTACGATGAGCTTCCGGCCCCGACTCCACCGCCGACAAGAGAGACGAAACTGGCCGACGGGGTCTACTTATTTGAGAGCGGCGCGAACTCGCTCGTAGTTGAGTTTGCAGATTACGTGCTGATGGTTGAACCTTACGGCGGCGGTCGCGGACCAAAACCGACGATCACCAAGGCACGTGAGATGTTTCCGAATAAGCCTGTGAAGTATGTCGTCGTTACGCATCACCATGACGATCATTCCGGCGGCCTGCGCAGCTACTTCGCTGAGGGCATATCAGTAGTAACCACGAAAACCAATCAGAAATACTTCGAACAGATGGCGGCCAGCAATTTCACGATCAATAGAGACGACCAGACGACAAACAAGAAGAAGCCGGTGTTTGAGTTTCTTGAAAACGGGAAGCGTGTTTTCACTGATGGCAGCCAGACTGTGGAAATCATTGACATCGGTCCCAGTCCTCATGCGAAGGAAATGCTAATTGCGTATTTACCCAAACATAAGCTGGCGTTCCAGGGCGACCTGGTTAATCTCCCAGCAAGCGGCAAATATGCGCCAACTACCGTGAACGATTCGACGGTTCACTTCTTCAACGAGCTCAAACGAAGAGGTATTGCGGTCGATCGAATAGTCGCCGTACACGGACCGGCAACGACCCTCGATGATCTGGCAAAAGCAATCAAGAAGAGTCAGTCCAACTAGGAGGATTGCCGATTGGCCCGTAGCGGAATGGGGTCAGGACCACCAGGCGGTAGCGGGAGTTTGATGGATTGCCGATTGCCAAATGCCGATTAGTTGAAGTCAGTACCACCAGGCGGTAGCCGGTGGGGCGATCTGCAGGCACTCAATCCTTGCAAGAGTACGCCCAACATGCGGAGTTCGATTCATCACCATTACCACGCAAGGCGTGAGTGCTAGCATACCGGCCCACCCGCTACCGCGTGGTGGTACTGACCTCAACTAATCGGCAATTTCGAGTCAGCTAGGGATCACGCGAGGCTGAGTGTTAACGGTGAAGTTCATGTAATATTATCCACCGATCGCGAAGCAACGGAGAGTTCTTAGCTCAAGGAAACTCTCTCCGCAATGCAACCGAAGGTCAACAACCTGTCATGAGTCTAAAACAACAGATAATTTCCGACCTGACGGCCTCGATGAAGGCCCAGGACAGCGCTCGCACTTCGACTCTACGCATGGTCAAGGCCGGGATCATGAACCGCGAGATCGAAAAAGGCGGCGAACTTGACGATGAAGAGTTGGCAAAGCTGCTGCGTTCGATGGTGAAGCAGCGCAAAGATTCGGTAGAGCAATTCGAAAAAGCCGACAGGTCAGAGTTGGTCGCCAAAGAGAACGCGGAAATTGATGTCATCGAAGCTTACTTGCCCCGTGCGGCATCGCAAGAAGAGATCGAACTGGCCGTCAACGCGGCAATTGCTGAGACGGGAGCAGCTTCGATGAAAGATATGGGTAAGGTCATGAAAGCGACCCAGGTAGCGCTGGCCGGAAAGAATGCCGACGGTCGCACGGTGAGTGAAGTTGTAAAAGCCAGACTCAGCGGCCAGATTTGAAAGGCCGGCAACTCTGAACGCGCCAACTGAGTCGTCGGGCCTCAAAGCGGTACTGTCCCAGACCACAATCTTTATGATGTGTTTGTTGAAGGGCCATCTCCGGCTCATTATGTCGAGCCCTTGAGCTCGCTTAGCTGATTCCTTAGTCGTTGAATATCCAGCCGGCTAAGATAACTCTCGTAGTCGCTTCCCATTTGCTCCGGGAGCCTTGCCAGTAAATCGGATGCGCGCAGTGCATACTCCCCCGCTCTGTTTTTATCGCCCAAAACCTGACTTGCCCTGGCAGCAATCACCAGCGCGCGCCATTCAGACTCGTTCTTGCCCAGTCTGGCAAACAGCTCCTTCGCTTCCAGAGCGGTGCTCAATGCGCCCTACGGATCTCCAGCCACGAGCAGCGCTTCCGCAGCCGCAAGTTGAGCCGCTGCTAATTGGGCTGGGTCATTGAGACGGCGAGCAATCTCCACCGCTTCGACGGCGAACTGTTTGCCTGACGCCGTTGAACCTCGAGCGCTCGGGAGAGACCCAACACTCGCTTTGCACCTGCCGCGGATCCGAGGAACTGATCGCCTGCAAGCAACAACACTTTTTCAGCCCTGCTACGGGCGTTGGAGAATTGGTTTTGGCTCAGGGCCATGTCAGCAGCAATAAGGTCAATCTCGATTGATAAGCTTTTGTAGCCGCCGCCTGGCTTATCGACGATCGTCCGCGCTTCATCGAGGAGAGCCTGCGCATCCTGATAACGGCCGAGCTTCCAGAGCACGTTCCCGCGGGACTGCAAGTTGTAAGCGATGCTACGCTCCACACCCTGCGATTTGTAAATAGCGTGAGCCTGTTTGAAGTGATCGAGGGCTGCCGCAAATTTTTCCTGAAGCACCAGGACACTCGCCAGCTCAGTGTGTCCCAGCGCGATTTGGGGCTGATCGTTGGCCTCCTGGGCGAGTTGCAGAAGTTGCTCGACGCCTTTTAGGGCCGCGTCGTAGTCTCCCTTCTGCCGGTTAGCACGCGCGAGCAAAGCCAGACACGATGACGTTTCACTACGATAGGCACCTTGCTGGTAAAACTCCAGGGCGGGCTGAAGGTAACTAACCATCTCTGCGGGATCGTTTTGCCGGTACTTTAAGCTTGCCAGTGAGACCCGCGCGCGCGCTTCAGTTCTTCGCGCTTTCCCGCGCTGTGCGGTCTCGAGCGCCTGCATCAGGTATTTATCGGCCTCAGCGTAGTCGCCGCGGATCAGAAAAGTGTTCCCGAGGTCTATCAGGCCGAGGGCACTAAGATTTTCCATCCCGTTCTTCTGCGCCAGGTCAACCGCTTCGCGGGCGTGTTCGGTCGCGCGCGTCATCCCGCCACTATCGGCGGTCACACTACTAAGTTGCAGCAGCGTTTTGATCGTCTGGTATTGGTTATTGTTCGCTCTGGCCAAATTGAGCGCCTGTTCCAGTTGTGCTTTGGCCTCGGCCAGCTTGTTAAGCTTATTGAAGAGCGCTCCGCGTTGAAATACCGCTTCCGTACGCCCTTCAAGGTTTCCCAAAGCCTGGTAGATAGATTCAGCCTTGTCCAGTGAAGCAAGGGCGCCATCGAGCTCCTGCTGCCTTCCTTGAAGAACTCCCAGTTGGAGGAATGCTGTTGCATATTGCGGGTTCCGGGTTGAGGCCTCGACAAAACTGTGCACCGCCTTGGCGACTTCATTGCTCTTGTCGTAAGCGCGCCCCAAATCAACCAGCACGAACGCTTTTTCAGCTTCGGGGGAATCCCGCAAAATCTGTTCGTAGAGTTTAGTCGCCTTCGTATAATCCCGACGCGCGTTGGCGATTGTCGCCTCCAACTGCAGCGAATCAGGATCACTCAAAGCAGATTTGTCCGCAGAACTTACGCGCAGCAGTTCGTCCTTTGCGCGGTCGGTGGCATCCAGTTCCACCAGCGCCTCAGCGAGCCGAGCATGAGCCAGCATATATCCGTCATCAGATGCGATTGCCTGCTCAAATGCCTTTGTCGCCTGATAGTAGGCCCCATCCCGAAGCGCCCCCGTCCCCACTTCGTACCATTTCTGAGCCGCGGCTGAGGGTTGATAGGCGCGCGGTCGCCACCATCGCATCGCGGCTACTGCGGCAACGAGGGCAATCATAACGACGATTAGAACGTAAGAAATCGGAATGCGGGGACGCTGTAGAATCTGCGAGAGGTTGCCCAAGGTATGACCATGACTGGGAACCGACGATCCGGCGGTTTTCTTGATCATTGTCTGAGCAGGCTCTTCACCCAACACGCCACTGACCGCCTTCAAGTCTGCAATCAACTCTGCCGCCGACTGGTAGCGTTTCTCGGCTCTCTTCTCCAGGGCTTTCAGGGTCACGAAATCGAGTTGCCGCGGTACGCCTGTGTTGGCTTGTGACGGAGGAGGCGGATTGACGTGCAATACGTTCGCCGCGATGTCGATGAAGCCTTCACCGGTAAACGGGGTGTGACCAGTAATGGATTCATAGAGAACAACACCCAGCGCAAACAGATCGCTTCGCCCATCGACAGCCTGGCCCCGCGCCTGTTCCGGGGACAGGTAAGCCGGAGTGCCCAGCACGACTCCGCTGCGAGTCGCCGTCGTTAACAGTGTGGGTGCTTCCGCTTGTGAGCCGGACGCGGAACTGTTGGCCAGTTGTTTTGCCAACCCAAAATCCAGAACTTTAACCTGTCCGCGATCGTCAATGACGATGTTTGAAGGCTTGATGTCGCGATGGACGAGACCCTGCGCATGCGCTTCCGTCAGCGCCTCCGCCACATCCGCAACGATTTGGACTGCGCGGGTTAAGCTCAGCTCGCCTTTCCGGATCAGCTCGGCCAGGGTTCGCCCTTTGGCGAGTTCCATAACTAAAAACGGGCGGCCTTCGTCCGTGTGGCCATAATCGAAGAGCGTAGCAATTCGGGGATGGCTTAACTCAGAAATTGCGCGAGCTTCACGCAGGAATCTGGCGCGGAAATCGTGTGAGTCGGAATCGATTGAGGGAAACTTGATCGCCACGCGGCGGCCCAGATGCGTGTCCTCGGCGAGATAAACAGTTCCCATCCCGCCCTCGCCCAGCGGTTCCAGAATTCGATAGTGTGAAACTGTCTGCCCAATCATGGGTGGTGCTTAATTTCGCAAGACTGACGCGGGCGCGTCATCGCGGCATGTAGGGACGGCAATCTAAAAGTAGCGTGCGAAGGTTGATTGGTACGCGCGCATAGTACGCCTGCAAAGAGGGCATTTCAATAGCGCAAATCCAACCGGGTCGGGAGTCGGCAAGGTGGCTCACTTGTTGTTGTCAACGAAGCGTCGTTGTTGTTAACTCTTTCGCCTGACTTGTCCATGTATCGAAGCAGATCGTCTTACTGTCACTCTCCGACAGCCGATTGCCGTGCCGTACGCTGAGTTTCGAATGTCTCAAACAGAATATTTCAAATCGCGCGCCGCCAGGTTCTTGCCGTGGCTCGCGATCGTTCCAGTTCTGGCGCTCGCGATCCTTCAACTGCGTCACCAGGGCCGTTCGTGGTGGTGCTCCTGCCACCAACTCTTCCTTTGGGCCGGCGACATCTGGAGTTCGCACAACTCACAACATCTGCTTGATCCCTACACGTTTACACACGTCTTGCACGGATTTGCTTTCTGTTGGCTGCTAATGTTGTGCCTGCCGCGCGTATCTGTGTCCTGGCGACTGGCGCTGGCGACGCTGCTCGAAGCGGTTTGGGAAGTGTTTGAAAATACCGAATTCGTAATTCAACGCTACCGTGAGGAAACAGCCGCGCTCGGTTATTACGGTGATTCGGTCTTCAATTCAGTGGGCGACATTTTGGCTTGCATGGCTGGGTTCCTGATTGCGCAGCGACTCGGGCTCAAGCGAAGCGTTCTCGTGTTTGTGGCCACTGAGGTAGTGCTACTGGTTTGGATCAGGGATAGCTTCCTTCTGGAGATTCTCATGCTGATCTATCCCATTGATGCACTCAAGGCATGGCAGATGGGCGGATGAAGAAGTGGCGAGTGTGCAGTGAGGGGAAGACAAGAACGATTTACCATTTGGCATTTATCAATGGTTATTTGCCATTTGGTGTGTACGGTAATTGTGATGCTTACGCCGTCCTTGAGCGTTCACAGCAGACTCTGTCATAGAACCCAGCTAGCGCCAAATGGCGAACGATAAATGACAAATGGAAAAATCGTCCCGCCCGCTATTTCGCATTCAATCCGGTAGTTCCTAATCTACCTCGTTACCCCTCGCTTGCTTCCCCTTTATCGTTTCCGTATAATCCTCCGCTTGCTCGAAGCCGTCGGTTCTGTCCTGTGGGTTCGCGCCCACTTTTTCTTTTGGGGAGAGTGATTTTTTGGAGGTAAGGGGTGGGCCCCAGTGCGATTGAAGTGCGCGTTCAGGCTATAGCGGAGCAAGTGGCTATCGACCAGGGTGTGGAATTAGTCCACGCCGAGGTCGCCGGTCCCGAGAATAAGCCGATCGTTCGCATTTTCATTGATAAGCCGGCGGGAGTCACTCACCAGGATTGCTCAGCAGTGAGTCTTCATCTGGGAACGATTCTGGATGTTGAAGACTTCATTCACTCAGCTTACACCCTGGAAGTCTCGTCGCCAGGGCTGGATCGAGGGCTTTACAAGCGGGCCGACTACGAACGTTTTGCCGGTAGTCAGGCAAAATTAAAGACGAAACGGCCAATCGGCAATCAGCGGAATTTTCGCGGTCGCCTGGTCGGATTGGATGGCGACGAAGTGATCTTTGACGACAAGACCAACGGTACCGTCAGAATTGCCCTGGACGCGATTGCCAAGGCGAATCTGGAAGTAGATTTTGACGCGGAACTGCGACACAGATAGGCGGAATACAAACAACTGAATAGGCTCAGCGACGCGGAAACATTCTCCGGCGTCGAGCCACCCGGGAGACGGTGAGACTTACATGAGTTCATCCATAGCACAAAACATTGAGGCCCTTTGCCAGGAGCAGGGGATCGAGCGCGACCTCGTTATTGAGGCAATGAAGGAGGCTGTTCGCGCAGCCGCAAAAAAACAGTTTCGGTCTGGCGAGGACATTCAGGTTGACTGGAATCCGGAGACCGGCATCGAGCTGTCTGCTTCTAAAGTCGTCGTTGACGAAGTGACAGACGCCGCCACCGAACTCTCGATCGACGAAGCCCGCGAACTGGGCGGCGATGAAGTTGAATTGGGCGATGCCCTGCTGCTGCCACTGCCGATGGAAGAGCTGGGACGTATCGCTGCGCAGACTGCCAAACAAATTCTGTTTCAAAAAGTCCGTGATGCCGTACGCAGCAACGTCTACGAACAATACATCGACAAGATCGGCGATCTCGTAAATGGCTATGTGAAGCGATTCGAGCGCGGCAACATTATTGTCGACCTGGGAAACCTGGAAGCGATTCTGCCCCGCTCGCAACAGTCGCGCGGCGAGCAGTGGAACCAGGGTGAACGCATCCGCGTGGTAATCAATAACGTCTCTAAAGAATCCAAGGGCCCGCAGGTCGAAGTTTCACGCACTTCCCCGGAGCTCCTGCTGCGGTTATTTGAGATGGAGGTTCCCGAGATTTACGACGGCACTGTTGTAATCAAGTCTGCCGTGCGTGAACCGGGCGAGCGCGCCAAGATTGCGGTGACCTCAAACGAGCGCGACGTGGATCCCGTAGGCGCTTGCGTTGGTATGAAAGGTTCTCGCGTGCAGGCGATCATCCGAGAGCTGCGTGGCGAGAAGATCGACATCATCGAATGGTCAGACGAGCCTTCCGTCTTCGCCGCAAATGCGCTTTCTCCGGCGAAAGTGAACCAGGTGCGCATCACTGACATTGAGAACCGGCAGATGGAAGTCATTGTAAATGAAGATCAGCTTTCACTGGCGATCGGCAAGCGCGGTCAAAACGTGCGGCTTGCTACTAAGCTCGTTGGTTGGAACATCGATATCCGCAGTGAGGAAGAGATTAAGCGCGAAGTTACAGAGCAGATGGGTGCGCTGATAGCGTCGGGAGCTGCGGTTCCGCTTTCGGCAATCGAGGGTGTCACTGCGCAACAGACTGATACGCTGGGAGAACATGGCATCAATGATATTGACGCGCTGTCCCAGACCTCGGTCGACGATCTCGTTGAGTTCCTTGACCTGAGTTTGGATGAGGCCGAGACGATTCTGAATGCTGCAAAAGCTGTGATTGCCCTGCGCGCATCGAGCCTGCAAGGCGCGGCTGCGGATACGGAAACTGAAACCGCGGACATCGAAACTGAAGCCGGCCCTGAAGTAGAGAGTCAGCCGGAGCCCGCGAATGAGACTACGAACGATGGTTACGATGAGGCCGTAGAATCCGGTACGCCCTTCTCGGCTGAACCGGAAGTGCTGGCCCAGTATTCCGCGGATCCGGTAGCTTTGACCGAGGTTGAGCAAGTTTCCGTTGACGAACTGATTCTGCAGGAACCGGGCAAAGATCTACGTCCGGATACCATCACGCCAGCTCCCGACATTACATCAACGGGCGCAGCCTCGATGGAATATGCCGAGGAAGTTAATGAGAGCGGCCTTACGCTTGAGGAGATAGCCGCTCTCGAGAGCACAACCACAACGGCTTCCGAATCCGACGACGTTGCAGCAATCGGGAGCAGTGACGAAGACGAGAAGCAAGATGCTTCCCCAGACGCTGCGCAGTAAACGCGGCGCGCATGCTGGCCTGGCCAGTGTGTGGTGCTGCTCGCTCGACCGCCCCGCGTTGCACTTCTGACGCACGCTTCAGGGTGGTTAAGAGCGAAAGTTCTTATTCACCTTTAGAAGAGTCAGGACGCAAGGGTTCTAGCGTCCGAGAAGGAGTGCATGACAGTTTCCTCCAAGATCCGCATTTATGACCTGGCAAAGGAACTGAAGCTCGATACCAAGCGGCTGATTGAAGAGGTACGCCGCGAAGGAGTCGATGTCAGTGTTCCCTCCAACTCCGTGTCGAAGGAGCTGGCGGAGAAAATTCGCAACAAGTATTTTCCCAAGAAGGAAACTGCGGTCAAGCGCGCCGTAAAAATCGTCAAAAAGGCAGCGCGGCCAGTTGAAGAACCTCCAGTCGTCGAACCAGAGATACCCGTCGCCCCTGAGCCCCCTCCGCCAGTAGAGTCAACCCCGCCACAACCGGAAGCCGCGCCGCCCGTAGCGGGCAAGCCCAAGCCGGCCACGGCCAAGCTGATGAAGAAGCTGCCGCCTGCAGCTCGAGCGGAAGCACCGACAACAACAGTTGCCGGCGCCGAGCCCGCAATCTCGCAGGAAGTCGCAGTCGAAGCTTTTGAAACTGAAGACGAAGAAACTTTTGAAGTTTCTGAGCCGTCCGCTGCGACTGCGGAAGCCGCCAAACTGCCCGGCGCGTCACATCAAATCAGAGTCATGCGGCCAACAGCGGCGGCTCTCAATGCCGGGATCCGTCCGGGTGAACGCGCACCTACCCCGATCGCGCCCCCAGTAACGCCAAAGGAACGGGCTGAAAGAAGCGGCCGCATTAGAGATCGCAATTCGCTAACGAGAACGGAAAGATTGGGCACCCCCGGTGAAACAGCCACGCCGCAAACCACTTACATTCCCCCTCCCGACGCCGGGCGCCGCCGTTCGCGTCGCACTCCAGTGCGCGGTGGGCGGAAAACGATGGATGGTAAAGGCGGTCGCTTCGACAAAGGCGATTTCATTCCCCCGCCGAAAGCCCTTTCACTCGAGGATCGCATTGCCGGCCGAATGGATTCCTCAGTTCCTGGTGAACTGAAATCCGCCCGTTTGATCGAGGGATCAACCGTTAAGGAATTCGCGGAGAAGCTGGGAATCAAACCCAAGGATGTCGTGGCGTTGCTGCTGCAACGTGGAGTTTTCGCCACCATCAATCAACCACTCAACGACGATGTCGCTGTAGATTTGGGCAAGCGCTTTGGTTACGACGTTACCTTTGTGCCATTCGAAGAGATGGTTGCGGAAGAAGAGTTTGAAGAATTGATCGCCACAGAAGCGGATGACGTGGAACTCCCGCGCGCTCCGGTCGTGACGGTCATGGGCCACGTCGATCACGGCAAGACTTCATTGCTTGACGGTATTCGCGCCACCGATGTGGCCGGCGGCGAAGCGGGCGGGATCACGCAACACATCGGTGCTTACAGCGTTCAGGTCCCAAATCCTGACAAAAAGGGAGAAACCCGCCGGGTTGTATTTCTTGATACTCCGGGCCACGAGGCTTTCACCCTGATGCGCGCGCGCGGAGCGAAGGCCACCGATATCGTTGTGCTGGTGGTAGCGGCTGATGATGGTGTGATGCCGCAGACGATCGAAGCCATTGAACACTCCCGCGCGGCGAAGGTGCCGATTATCGTCGCCATTAACAAGATCGATAAGCCCGATGCTAATCCCGATCGCGTCAGACAAGAGCTGGCGCAACATGGGTTGTCGCCGGTCGAATGGGGCGGCGAGACTGAAATGGTGCAGGTTTCAGCGAAGAAGCGAGAAAACCTCGACACGCTTTTGGAAACAATCCTGCTCAGCTCGGATATTTTGAATCTCCGCGCGAGCCCGACGCGGTTGGCTTCAGGCGTGGTGCTGGAAGCGAAACTGGATCGCGGACGCGGTCCTGTGGCCACGGTACTCGTGCAACAGGGTACGCTGCGAGCTCACGACCCCTTCATTGTGGGACAAATCTCGGGCAAGGTACGCGCGATGTTCAATGATCGCGGCGAAGCAATTACAGAAGCCATTCCCGCAACGCCAGTTGAAGTGCTGGGACTGCAGGGTGTGCCTCAAGCCGGCGAGAGTTTCCAGGTAGTTGCAGACATCGGTCGCGCACAGCAGATTTCACAGCATCGCCAGATGGTTAATCGACAGGCGGCCTTGTTGCAAACAACCAAGCGCGGCATCGAAGCGCTGGGTGAAAGTGAAGTTAAGGAACTGCTGGTTGTGATCAAAGCCGACGTGCAGGGCTCAGTGGAGGTGCTGAAGTCCACTTTGCAGAAACTCTCGAGCGACCGCGTGAAGGTGAAGGTGATTCGCTCGGGTGTTGGCGCAATCACCGAGTCAGATGTTTTGTTGGCGTCGGCAACACAAGCCGGGTCTTCTTCATCAGCGGTTGTAATTATCGGATTCAACGTCAGACCCGAATCTCGCGCCGGGGACCTCGCCAAGCAGGAAGCTGTCGACATCCGTCTCCACTCGATCATTTACAAAGTGGAAGAAGAGATTCGCGCGGCCATGATTGGCATGCTTGAGGCAATCGAGCGTGAAAAGATCATCGGCAAGGCGGAAGTCCGCGAAGTGTTCAAGGTACCGCGTGTCGGCGCCGTAGCCGGCTCGATGGTGATTGACGGCAATATTCGCCGCAACGCCCGCGCCCGATTGATTCGCGACAGCGTAGTCAGCTGGGAGGGCAATATCATTTCCCTGCGACGCTTCAAAGATGATGTTTCAGAAGTTCGCGAGGGCTTTGAATGCGGAATCGGCCTCGAGAACTTTAACGACATTAAGGTCGGCGACCAGATTGAAGCTTACGTTGTGGAGAAGGTCGCGGCCACGGAACTATAGAAAGGATGAGGGATGAGGGATGAAGGATGAGAAATGAAAAGGCGGGCGCCACTGTCCTGGGGTCTTTTCATCCTTCATCCCTCATCCCTCATCCTTTATATGTCATGCGTCGTCCGGAACGAGTTGCAGATATTCTGCGCGAGGAGATTTCTCAGATTGTCGGCTACGAACTCGAGGACCCGCGGCTCACAATGGTAACCGTGACCGACGTTCGTCTTTCGGAGAATCTCAAGGCGGCAAGAGTCTATTTCACCGTTGCCGGCAATGAAGAGGAACATCGTTTGGTGCTCGGCGCTCTGAATCGCGCCGCTCCGTACGTCCGCAAACAGCTTGGCTTATCACTTAACCTGCCGCGCACTCCTGAAATTCACTTTGTCAGAGACCGGGTCGAAGAACAGGGTGAACGTGTGGACAAACTGCTGGATAAGATCGAGCGAGATTGGGCCAGTGAAGAAAGGATAACGGACAAGGATGAGGGATGAAGGATGAGGGCTGAGGGTCAGAGCGACTTTTCGCGGCTGACTCTTATCCCTCACCCTTCATCCTTCATCCTTCATCCCTACGGATATGCTTAGTCAAGTCGTTGAGTTGATCGAATCGAAACGTCGCTTCGCTATCACCTCCCACATACGTCCCGATGGCGATAGCCTCGGGTCATCGCTGGGCCTTTACTGGTTGTTGCGCGCACTGGATAAGGATGTGGAAGTCATCATGCGGGATCCGGTGCCGCCGGCTTACCGGCAACTTCCAGGCGCCGAAACGGTTCGCGTAACGCCGGAGGTCGATCTTCCTTACCACGCCATATTCGTGATCGAGTGTTCCGACATCACGCGTCCGGGTTTAATCGATCTGGAAAAACAGTTCGTCGTCAACATCGATCATCATTCCACGACAGCACTGTTCGGTAAGATCAACTGGATCGACTCAACAGCCTCTGCGGTTGGCGAGATGATTTACAACCTTTGCAAGGCTACCGGCGTACGTGTCACCAAAGAAATTGCCGAGTGTGTTTACACGGCACTGATCACCGACACCGGATCTTTTCATTACTCGAACACGACCGAGAGAACTTTCAAGGTCGCTTCTGAACTCGTGCGCACCGGAGTGAGACCGGCGAAGACCGCCGAAGCCGTTTTTGCGAGTTATCCCTGGAGCCGCATTGAATTGCTCGGCGAGGTGCTGACGACGGCGCAGCGTGATGTTACCGGCCGCGTCGCCTGTATGCGGCTCACGCTCGAGATGCAGAAACGCGCCGCCGCTCCGGAAGAAGTGACTGATGGCTTCGTTAACTATCCGCTCACGGTTGGCGAGGTTGAAGCGACGGCGCTACTGAAAGAATGCGAGCCCGGCGTCTATCGCACCAGCTTGCGCTCTAAAGGCGACGTGAATGTCGCGCGTGTCGCGGAGAAGTTTGGCGGTGGCGGCCATCGCAATGCTGCCGGCTGCACCTTGAAAGGCGATTGGGCCGAGGTTGAGCGAGAGATAATCGCCTTGCTTCAAGACGCAGTCGAGCGGGCGAACGGATTGAAAGACATTACTGACGATGGGATTAAGGTTAGTTAATGCCACGTAAGGGTTGTGCTTCGCGGCTTGCCTCCCAACCAGTGCGGTAAGGCTTGGCTTACCGGATTGCGTGATATTTGATCCGCTTCGAGTGGCTCAGCCTCGTGCCAGTAAAGTTTAGGGCCCTACTCCGGTATGGCAAGCCTTACCGCACTGGTTGGGCGGCAAAGCCGCTACGATGTCTGCCTACAGTTTTCGGTCTCCTAACACACAACTCCTTGACGTTGATGTCCACCCAGGAAAAAAAATACAAGTGGCGGCGCGCCGACTATCAGGAGCAAACGCGCGGCTTGCTCATGGTGCACACCGGTAACGGCAAGGGCAAGACTACCTGCGCCCTGGGCCTGATGATGCGTGCTGCCGGGCGCGGCTTGAAGTGCTGCATGATCCAGTTTATGAAATCGCGCAACGATCGCTATGGCGAGCATGAGTCGGCGGAACAGCTCGGCATTGAAGTCCACACGATGGGCGATGGGTTCACCTGGGACACGAAGAACCCCGAACAGGATCGACAGACGGCTCGCGCGACCTGGGAGCTTTGCGTGGAAAAGATGCGTAGCGGTGACTATGACCTGCTGGTCTTTGATGAACTCGTTTACGTGCTCAGCTACACGATGCTCCCGATCGCGGAGGTGCTGGAAGAGTTTCGATCCATTCGCGCCGCGCAGCCGGCATTACATATTGTCGTTACCGGCCGCGATGCGCCGCCTGAGCTTATTGAAGCCGCAGACCTTGTAACCGAGATGCGCGAAATCAAACACCCCTTCAACGCCGGCATTCGCGCCCAGCAAGGAATAGAGTTCTAAAAGGGCTTCGACCTACTCCAGCTCAAGGACATCTTATTATCAAGGGAGACTGAACGCGTAGAAGCGATCAAATTGGCCATTGGCGATTGATTGGTTAGCTCGCCGCGACTGACAAAACGGCGAGTAGAAATTTTCAGCGAGGAAACTATATTCGACCGTGTCTTTGCTTCCGATAAATATCAGCCATGCCCCCGCTGAATTCTTTTTCATAGGCATCACTACCCCCCAAGGCCTCGAATGCGGCCCTATTCTCATCACTCCCGAAGTCAATGACTGTCACCATTCCTAGGCCAGCAACGTTCCGCTGATTGAAGTCAACGAGCTTGAACCGCTCCTCTCCAAATAGCTTTCGTATTCTAAGCAGACTTTCTTCCTGATCCTTTTCGCTACCTGTTAGCGCAATATCCTCTCCAAATGGATCCAAGTACTTTAATGGGTTATTGAATTACATAGGCATACCGGTTCCATTTTTGAGGTTGAGCAAGATATGCCACAAAGTCGGCTGCATCTGCGCTGTCCAGAATCGGATTATGCGGGTCGACGCCAGAAAAGCGGCCGTGAATTGACTCGTAGTATCGAGCTAGGAAGTAATCAAGACCGGTTTCGTTGTCTCGTTCTTTGGAGGTGAAGTGTTGCCTTATGTTTACGGTGCGTTTTGGCGAAGCGTATGGAGAGAAAGATTCGCTTTGCTACTTGCTGGTCTCGCCGAGAAGCACATCTCGCAAAGAAAGAAAGCTTCAGTTCCTTGAGGCCAACATTTCGGAAGTATGCAGCTGCTATGAAAGGGTGACTCTTCGCATCGGCCGCCAAGTTGCGACAAAAAACTATAATCGCGTTCTTGCCATCAATGTTTCTCCGCTCTCCCGAACAGTCGGGAGTCGTCAAATCTGACGGCCGCTCGGAATAGATGCCAACATCAACGGTGAGATCCACCGTATTGCTAGAGTACTTCCAGATTGCAGAATCAACTCCCCGAGCATTGAGCGGTGTCATTTCAGTCGGAAGCGAAAAGGAAAAGTGTTCGAGTTTTACTCTTGACCAATTCGCAGCATTGGCGTCAACCACCTGCGCTGCTCCTTTCTCTCTAGTTGTCAATGCGAAGCCAAAAAGCATTAACGAGACAATAAACGACTGAGCTATTCGATTTGCTGGGTTCTTCATCGCCAGTAGACCCTCCTACGGCTAACTGTGGGCGCTTGACGCGTTCCGACGTTTGGCTTGGCGCTTCTCGCCGCTGTACGGATCTGCGCTCCAAACAAATGACTAAAATCTCGATTGGTAATATTGGGGGCGGTTGGATTGTCGGCGGATGAGACGTCTCCTGGGCCTATGAGTCTCGTATTGTGACTTCGGGATCCGAGAAGATGACTAGATTCGTGTCCGAAGAGATTGCTTGTAGGATCAACTGAGGATCGAGCCTTGACTCTATCGAATTTCTCTCCTGCGAGGTGATAGGATGCGGCATCAGCCGTACCACTCGCGCGATCAACCAGTGTCTTGGTTCCAATTTCGACGATGTTATCGAACGTACCCTTCTTGCCGCCTTCGACTGCGTCTTTTTCACTACTGACGACCTGTGCATTTACTTGAGCTGAGACCGTGTATGTAATTCCATTCTTCGTAAACGTACCGGAATAGGTGGACTCGATGTCCTCCTTAATTCGGTCAGCTTGGTCTTGTAACTGCTCTTCTATAACTCCTTGGTTTGGCGCAGCATAAACGGCAAAGTTGGCTTCGATTGTTACGGTGCCGGTTTTGTTCTTTTTGTCGATCTGAACCGTTACTCTTGCCTTTTCGCCGGAAGGGTCGATCAGTTGAAGCGGGTTATTGCGAACATAAGCGTACTTGTTCCAACTTTGCGGGTCTTCGGGCTGGGAGTCCTTGAAGAAGTCGTCGGGACTCGTGAACCTTCCTTGACTGCTGGCGTAATATCTTGCTTCGAAGTAATCGAGTCCGGTTTCAATGTCCTGTTCTTTGGAAGTGAACTTCTGTCGCAGGCCGTCGGCAGCACTGAATCCCATTCCCGTTGTGCGACCGCCGATCCCAGCACCCAACTCTTCACCAAATGGCATGTAGTCGCGGCGGCTCACGACTCCAGCACCGGAAT
>JBPCNX010000034.1:0-21197 GCA_051000815.1 Pyrinomonadaceae bacterium | reverse complement strand
TGCCTACGAATTTGCCGCAGGGTGGCGGCATGGTATGTCTGGCAATTCGCCACTCTACATGCCAGGCTTCTTCGCGACCGCAATCGCGATTTGGTTTTGGTGCGCCACCAGAGGTTTGCCGCGAATGTTGGTGGAAGGCGCCATACTTATTGCCATAGCGTCGTGTTGCGCGACGCTCCTCTCCATTTTCGCAGCACCTTGGATCATGGCTGACTTTCGCGCGCAGGGCTTCGTCGCGGCAGACACAGCGTCATCCGGGACCTGGGTTGCGTTTGCCCAGGGCGTTTACAGTTTGCTGACCTGGGGCACCCTGATAATTGCATCGCGATGGTCTATCAAACTTAGATCTCCGAAACCTCTCTTGATTCCACTCGTACTCAATCTAGTTCTTGCGCTCGTGCGTCCCTGGACGGTTGCCGACTTCACTTCGCAGTGGATGAGAGAAGCCCTCAATGGCAAACCTGTCGCGGTAGTTTCTTTTCTGCTGATCCCGATCATTGCCGGACTCATAGCGTGGGTTGAGCTACGATCTCCACGCATGAGGCCGAGACTTCATAATGCGGGCAAGATTTTCTGAGAATGAGAAAAGGATGAACCTTCTTCGTAAGCCTGAAACTGGAGGGGTCCGGGAAATTCAATCAAGAATTGCGCGACACAAAGTAGGGGCCTCCATTACAAAGAATCGCAGAATCGCGTCAGGCCCGACGCCATCAGCCATCTGTTTCGAGAGTTTTATGATGAGATTCTTTGGTACTGCTTACGCTTGAGATGGTGTATCAGCCAGTGTCATGAGCACGAAGTCTCAACATGTTATTCTAATCCTAAAGGGGGTTGGACTGTCACATGTTCCTTTGCTTTGATGAATGCTAGCTGCTCACGTAGCTTTGCCGAGCATCATCGGAAGGTTGTGCCGAAGCCGTACTGGCACCCTCGCATTCGAGAACGATCGCGCGGGCAATTTCCTCTATTCGCGCATCCAATAAGACAAGAAATTCATGATTCTTCATAACGGTTGAAATGTGACTTTCTGAGTGGGTAGGCGGGAAAGAACTACACAGACAGTGTGAGTTCTTTCTGCCGTCCATTTTTGAGCAGCCTTGTTTTCTATTTCTTAACTAGCGAAATCCAAGGATGGTAGTTCGCTTCGTTCCAGGCCCTTTTGACTTCTGCGAGTACCTTGCCTTCGAGGGTTGAAAACCACCGAAGGATGGTCATTGTCTCGAGAGGGACGTTTGCGAGGACGGCGTCATCTATCCCTTTGTATCTCCGCCAACAGATGATTCTCGTACTGGTTGAGAGTTGATGATTGGCGACGTGTTGTTCCCTGGCGGCAATGAGTCGAGCGAGCTGTCGAGCGACCGCTGAATTCGTTTTATAGTCAGCGTCGAAGGCGATTAGGACGTTGTATGAGCGGGCGGCTTCAATTATTTCTGCATGGGAGCAGCTAACTCCGCTGCTGGCGATAACGCGCGCTTTCGGTCTGAGACTTACAAGAGTCTCGGCTTTAAGGGCGCCTTCAGTAATGATGACAGTTTGTCCCGGCGGCAGAGTCGCCGGCTTGAAGGTAAAGTGGATGGGCGTGCCCGAGCTCGTACCGCGCGATTCAAATCGGCATGCGAGCCATCTGTATTTCTTTTCGCTGGGGGAAATATCGTTTCTGTGAAGCCGGACTTGGTAGGCTTGGATTCGGCCCTGGTCGTCCCAGTAGGGAATTACAAGCAACGGCATGTTGTAGTCGCGGGGGTTCCCTAATTGAACGATGCCAGATTCGTCATGCCAGAACCCCGGAACGCCAAGCACGCTGGGATGGGTATTCCGTCGCGCATATTCAGGGAACCTTACGGTTACAAACTTGTTCAGTACGTAAGCCAGAGTGGCGCGTTCCTTCCGCGTGCGAGGAAGGGCGCCGTAGTTCTGAGTTTCTGATTTGTTCAGTCCCCTTGAGACTAACCCGTTAGGTCCATCTATCAGTTGAGAATGGTACTTGAGAGCCGGCGACCTTCGAATCAATTCCTCGTAGACGGCATTGCGAACCTCGATCGGCACGATCTCAATTGGAGGTGGCGCTGGCTTTCTGTTGGATCGGGGAATGCCGGCAAAGCTGAAGCCACCGTGGTGATAAATATTGCCACCATTGCGCGAGGTACTTTTGGAGCCATTGCTGATCCGCATGCAAATGGAGGTTTGTTCGTCGGTGGTGTAACCACACCAGTCAGGTTTCCCGCAGACTCGGCATCGTGTATTTGGTAACCCGACAAAAGCCGTTGATCGCAATTCGCCGTCGCTGCGGAAAGTTGATGACTCTGCATTGGTTGGTATAGGGAATATAAACTGACATTGGCCCTCGATGCGGAGTCCTCATGTGCGAACTCCATGGATTGTTTTCAGATGTCTGGCTTTTGGGAGTCGAATCTCCGTTGACCCCTCGAATTTTTCGAAAGTGTCTATGCCTTGGCCTCAGCTTAATTTTTGACAAGTGGTTGCTGCTTTCAGGCTTTCATTGATTCGCGTGTATCATGGGCCAGATTGCCCAAGTGTGGTTAAGATCTCTGTTCTCACAGACAATGCCGAGAATATTCGACAACATCGACAAGCAGCTCCTGCCAACACTTCGTGAGACTCTCGAGGTTTCAGATCGTGCGGATTTCTGCGTTGGATACTTCAATCTACGTGGCTGGAAGCAGATCGATTTGTTCGTGGAACGATGGCAGGGTGGTGACGGCAACTGCTGCCGATTGCTAGTGGGAATGCACCGATCGCCAGATGAAGAACTACGCAATGCCCTCAGCCTCGTCCATCACGAGAACGGCATTGATAACCAAACTGCAATTCGTCTTAAGAAGACACTAGCGGAGGAATTCAGAACTCAGCTTACCATCGGCTTACCAACTAATGATGATGAGCGCGGGTTGCGCCGTTTGGCACATCAGATAAGAGCCAAGAAAGTTATAGTCAAGCTTTTCCTTAGGCACCCTTTACACGCCAAGCTTTACCTCCTATTTCGGCCAGATCCTGTAAATCCAACAACTGGTTTCGTGGGAAGCAGCAACCTGACTCTTTCCGGCCTCTCGAAACAAGGCGAGCTCAACGTTGACGTGATGGATCACGATGCGTGCGAGAAGTTAGCAAAATGGTTTGAAGACCGCTGGACTGATAAGTGGTGTTTTGATATCTCCGAGGACTTGGCACAGATCATCGAAGAAAGTTGGGCACGCGAAGATCTTATACCGCCCTACCATATTTACATAAAGATGGCTTACCACCTGTCGCAGGAAGCGCGGGCAGGGCTTGCCGAATTCAAGATTCCCAAGGAGTTTGGCAACAAGCTTTTTGAGTTCCAAAAAGCGGCCGTAAAGATCGCAGCCCACCATCTAAATAAGCGCGGCGGGGTGCTCATCGGTGATGTTGTTGGTTTGGGTAAGACTCTGATGGCGACTGCCCTCGCCAGAATCTTCGAGGAGGATCAGGGCCTTGAGACTCTTATTATTTGCCCGAAGAATCTGGTCAAGATGTGGGAGGACTATCACGACCAATACCGAATGCGGGCCAAGGTAATACCAATCAGTCAGGCCCGACGGAAATTGGCGGATCTGCGACGCTATCGCCTGGTTCTGATTGATGAAAGCCACAACCTGAGAAACCGCGAGGGTCGAATCTATAGAGCACTGCAAGAGTATATTCAGAAAAATGAAAGCAAGTGCATATTGCTTTCCGCGACGCCTTACAACAAAACATATCTTGATCTCTCAAACCAACTGCGCCTCTTCGTTCCTGACGACAAGCATCTGGGAATTAGACCCGAGCACAAGTTACGAGAAATGGAGGCCAACGATTTTCTGGCGCAGCATCAATGCCCGCTGGATTCCCTCGCGGCATTCGAAAAAAGCGAGCACCCAGATGACTGGCGCGAGTTAATGCGCCTCTTCATGGTACGCCGTACGCGCAGCTTCATTCAGAACAATTATTCTGAAGTTGATGCCGAAACCGGTCGAAAGTATCTGACGTTCGAGGACGGTAGCCGGTCATATTTCCCTACGCGAATACCCAAGACCGTGAAATTCAAGATCGATGAATCGGATCCAGACGATCAATACGCTCGGCTGTATGCAGACGATGTCGTCGACATCATAAACGGCCTAAAGCTTCCTCGTTACGGCTTGGGCAATTACGAAGCGATAGATCCCGAACATCCACCAACCCAGGCGGAGGTGGAGCAACTGCGAGCGCTTTCCAGAGCGGGTAGACGCTTGATGGGCTTCTCGCGAACAAATCTATTCAAGCGCCTTGAGAGCAGCGGTGAGGCTTTCCTGCTCTCGGTTGAGCGCCACATCCTGCGAAACTTTGTTTTTCTCTTCGCAATAGAGAATCGTCAGCCTTTGCCCATCGGTACGCAAGATGTGGCCGCGCTCGACACCCGTACAACTGACGAGGACTCAGAAGGACTCTTGTCCTTTGCCTATGAAGAGGCAGAGAACGGGGAGGACCTTAGCGAGGACGAGTTACCGCGATCTGAAACGGAACTTAAACGACGAGCCGGCGAGATATATGCCCTTTATTCAACCGACTTGAAGAAGCGTTTCAAGTGGCTTCGCCCCGATCTGTTCATCGATTCCCTGGCCGATGATCTGCGCAATGACGCAACGGCACTGTTCCAAGTGCTTCGCAAAGCCGGTCCCTGGAACCCAAGTCGCGACGCAAAGTTGGAGAAGCTCTTCCAGCTAATTGCCGAGAAGCATCGCGACGAAAAGGTGATTGTGTTCTCACAATTCGCGGACACAGTTCATTACGTTGAGTCTCAGCTCTTGAGTCGAGGAGTAAAGAAACTGGAGGGCGTGTCGGGTCACTCGCCTGATCCCACGGATGCGGCATGGCGCTTCAGTCCGGTAAGCAACAACAAACGCGAGCAGGTGAAACCTGAGGATGAATTGCGGGTCTTGCTGGCCACCGACATCCTCAGCGAAGGCCAGAACCTTCAGGATGGATTCATCGTCGTCAACTACGATTTACCCTGGGCAATCATTCGCCTGGTTCAGCGCGCTGGCCGCGTCGATCGCATTGGGCAAAAAGCTGAGGAGATTCTTTGCTATTCGTTTCTTCCTGCGGAAGGCGTCGAACGCATCATTCGCCTTCGCGCGCGCGTGCGCCAGCGCTTGGGGGAAAATGCCGAAGTTGTCGGTACCGACGAGGCATTCTTTGAGGACGATAAGAACGATCAAACTATCCGCGATCTTTTTACAGAGAAATCCGGCATTATGGATGGCGACGCCGACACTGAAGTCGACCTTGCCTCTTATGCTTATCAAATCTGGAAGAACGCCATTACAGAGAATGAAGGCTTACGCAAAGATATCGAGGCGCTTCCCGAAGTTGTGTATTCAACCAAGGAGTTCGTAGAAACAAATGGAGCGTCAGCACCCGGGGCGTTGGTCTACATGCGCACGCCAAGTGACAATGATGCCCTCGCGTGGATTGCTGAAAACGGTGAAGCCATTAGCACGTCTCAATATCAAATTCTGAAAGCCGCGGAATGCCTTCCAAAAACCAAAGCCCTTCCGCGGCGCGACGACCATCACGATCTTGTTCGCAATGCGGTGGAGATAGTTCTCAAAGATGAGAAGTCGATTGGTGGCCAACTTGGGCGCCCTTCCGGAGCGCGACATAAAACATTCACTCGCCTTAAGCGCTATGTTGATGACGTTAAGGGGACACTCTTCGAGTCCCCGGAGCTGTTAAAGGCGCTGGACGAGATTTATCGGTATCCCCTTCTGCAGTCCGCTACGGACTCGCTTAACCGGCAACTGCGAATCGGTGTTAGCGACGAACAACTTGCGTCGTTGGTGGTCGCGTTGCGGGAAGATAATAAGCTCTGCAACATTCACGACGACGAGCAAGCGCGGGAACCGCAGATTATCTGTTCTCTTGGCTTAGCCAATTGATGACGCGTAGCGAAGACACTAAACAATGAAAGAAACACTCAAGCTACTTAACCGAATGGTCAAGGACGGCGTGATTCGTGATTACGCCATCGGCGGCGCCGTGGCCGCGATTTACTATCTTGAACCATTCGATACGGCAGACCTGGATATTTTTGTGCAGATTGACGCTTCCGAAAGCGAGTTGATGATCCTGGCGCCTATTTACGAGTACCTACGCAAAGAGGGGTACCGAGCGCGAGGCGAGTTTGTTTACGTCGAAGGCCTTCCCGTTCAGTTCCTCCCCGTCTTTAATCCACTCACCGAAGAAGCTTTAGTCGAAGCGAATACAATAACCTTCGCTCGCGTGACCACCCGTCTCATGCGCGCCGAACACCTGGTGGCTATTATGTTAAATACTGGCCGACCCAAGGATTATCTTCGCATCACTATGTTTCTGGCGCAGAAGGCCGTGGACATGCGCTCACTGAAAGCTGTGCTCCGCCGCTTCGGCCTAACGCAGAAATGGAAGGAGAATGAATACAGGTTCAAGCTATGAAAAACTATCCGGACATCACCTCGCTGCTCAAAACAAAGGCGGACCACAGGCGATCGCTGGCGTCACTTCCCTTTGAGAAGAAGATTGAACTCGTCTTCAAGCTGAAAGCGCGTCAACGATTCATTAAAACCGGGCGACCAATCGCCGCACAACTTAAAGCGAGGCAACGTTCAAAATAGTAGGTTCCCATGGCTAACCTCAACGTCAAACGGACTCGTGAGCTTTTAGAGAATTTCGACTTCCAAACTCTTTTCATTGAAGAATTAGGCTGGTCGCAGCCCAGCACCAGCAAACAGATAACCCTCACTATCGAAGACGCCGATTTGTCGCGACGACAAATTGCTCAACTATCAGGCGTAGTCGTGTTTGAGATCACGGCTGCGGACGCCGCCATTCCGGGTGCGAAGCTCCGCCGTCGCCTTCACACCGAAGTCTCCAAACTCCATCACGAAAACCTGCTCATCTTCATCGACCGCGAACGCACTCAGAGTCTCTGGTACTGGGTCAAGCGGGAGGATGGAAAAGGTTTTCCTCGCGAACACCTTTACATGCGCGGCCAACCGGCCGAGCTGCTCCTGAGCAAGATCAATTCGATGGTGTTTGATGTCAGTGAGTTTGACGCGGCCGGTAATGTCTCAGTCGTCGAAGTCGCGAATCGCCTGAAACAAGCACTCGATGTCGAGAAAGTTACCAAGAAGTTCTACAACGAATATCAGGAGGAGCATCTCGCATTCCTTGAGTTGATCAAGGGCATCAAGGATGAACGACAGCGGTGCTGGTACGCGTCCGTCCTGCTCAATCGCCTGATGTTCATCTACTTTCTCCAGCGCAAGGGCTTCGTTGATGACGATTACGACTACCTGCAAAAGAAGCTCGCCGCCAGCAGAAAAGCAGGCTCGAATCGCTACTATTCAGACTTTCTCACCAATCTGTTCTTCATCGGCTTCGCCAAGCCGGACAACGATGCCGATAAGAAGGCCGCGAAGAGTCTGCTCGGGGGCGTGCCTTATCTGAATGGCGGTCTGTTTCTCCAACACAAGATCGAACTCGAAAACCCGAACATTCAAATTCCCGATAAGGCGTTCGACAATATCTTCAAACTGTTTTCCAGCTATTCATGGAACCTTGACGACACGCCCGGAGGACAGGCGGATGAAATCAGCCCGCATGTGTTGGGCTACATCTTCGAGAAATACATCAATCAGAAATCCTTCGGCGCTTACTACACTCGGCCGGAAATTACCCAGTACCTCTGCGAGCAAACCATCTACAAGCTCATCCTTGATCGCGTCAATTACATTACTGCTCCGCTAAAGGAAAAGCCTGACTCAATTCAACCAGCTGGACCAAAACCAAAAGGAGCGTTCAAGGAACGGCGCTACGATTCGATGCCGGACCTGTTGATGAACCTGGATTCATGGCTTTGTCGCTTCCTGCTCGACGAACTGCCGAACCTGAAGCTGCTCGATCCGGCGTGTGGGTCGGGAGCGTTTTTGGTGGCGGCGATGAAGACGCTGATCAATGTCTATTCGGCGATTATGGGAAAGGTCGAGTTCCTGGGCGATGCAAGTTTGAAAGCGATGCTGGCGAAAATGCGACGCGAACATCATGGATCGGTTGAGTACTACATCAAGAAACGGATCATCACTGACAATCTGTTTGGCGTAGATATCATGGAAGAAGCAACAGACATTGCAAAGCTGCGTTTGTTCCTTGCTTTGGTAGCCTCGGCTAAGACTCGCGACCAACTCGAACCGCTGCCTAATATCGACTTCAACATACTTACCGGCAATTCTCTGATCGGCCTAATGCATGTCGACGATAAGGAATTCGACAAACGCAATGCGCAGGGCAATCTGTTCATGAAATCGTATCGCGATCTGGTGCGCGAAACGGCCAACGACATTCGCGTCTATCGCGACGCCGCAACATACAACAAGGACCTTCGCCAACTCCGCGACAACATCGAAACCAGGAAGCGCGAAGTGGCCGCTACTCTCAATGAGATCCTACTGAATCAGTTCACGCAACTGGGCATCAAGTTTGAGCAAGCCGCCTGGGATGAAAAGAAAGATAAAGAAGGGAAGGCCGAGAAACGGGCGGTTAGGCTAACGGACATTGAGGCTCTGCAGCCATTTCATTGGGGCTTTGAGTTCGATGAAGTTATCAATAAGAACGGCGGCTTCGACGCGATCATTACGAACCCACCTTGGAAAATTTTCAAGCCTAGCGCTAGGGAGTTCTTTGCCGAGCATTCAGATCTTGTCACAAAGAAGAAAATGACAGTAAAGGACTTTGAGAAACAGCAAAATAGGCTTTTGCGAGATAAGGAAGTCAGGGCGGCTTGGATGGAATATCAAAGCCGTTTCTGGCATACGAACTCATACTTTCGGAGTGCGCCACAATATGCAAATCAGATCGCCGTCGTTGCCGGCAAGAAACAGGGTACAGATATCAATTTGTTTAAGCTCTTTACGGAACAGTGCTTCAATCTGTTGAGGCAATCAGGCGAGTGCGGAATCGTTCTTCCTAGTGGCATTTATACTGATTTGGGTACGAAACAGCTTCGGGAGCTTCTGTTCAATAGAACTCAAATCACCGGATTGTTTTGTTTTGAGAATAGGAAGGAAGTCTTTGAAGGCGTTCATCGCAGCTTTAAGTTTGTCGTACTAACTTTTGAAAAGGGCTCTACAACTAGACTCTTTCCTGCCGCTTTCATGCGCCACAATGTTGCTGAGTTGCAACTCTTTCCTAAAGAAGGAGCAGTGAACATCTCTGTTGACCTCGTTCGTCGGACCTCGCCAGACTCTAATTCGGTGATGGAGTTCAAGCACGATCTTGATGTTGTTATAGCGGAGAAAATGCTTCGGTTCCCACTCTTGGGTGAAAAGATTGATGGGATGTGGAATCTCTCGTTAACCCGGGAATTTCATTTGACGGATGACCAATACCTATTCAAGACCACTAATGCGTCTGGCCGCTTACCGCTGTATGAAGGGAAAATGATTCACCAGTTTTCACATCAGTGGGGTGAGCCCAAATACTGGATAGACGAAAAACAGGGTCGAAAGGGTTTGCTGGGTCGGAAACTGAAAGATACCGGCCAGAACTTAGAGTACCAAAACTTCCGTCTAGGATTCAGAGATGTTGCATCAAGCACAAATGAAAGGACGATGATATCCGGAGTGCTACCTCGGAATGTATTTGCCGGCAACACCATAGTCCTTTCCAAAGCCTTCGAGCAGCTCGACGAATTGCTATTTCTAGTGAGTATGCTTAACAGCTTTTCGTGCGACTCACTTATCCGTCAAAAAGTGACCTCGCATTGCAATATGTTTTACGTTTACCAGCTTCCAATTCCGCGTCTTATCAAAACCGATCCTGCGTTTGTTAAAATTGTCGAACGCGCCGCCAAGCTCATCTGCACAACACCGGACTTTGACGACCTCGCGCGCAAGGTTGGCTTACGAAATCACAAAGACGGCGTAACCGACCCAGCCGAACGTGCACGGCTGCGAGCTGAACTCGACGGAATGATCGCGCATCTCTACCGCCTAACCGAAGAAGAGTTTGCCCACATCCTGACGACCTTCCCGATTGTCGAACAGTCCGTCAAAGACGCCGCGCTCGAAGCCTATCGCCAGTTCGCGCCCAAACCCGGCGACCAGGAGATTGCTGCGCTAATCGCAAAGGGTGAGAGCACCACACTGGAATTCAAACCATCTGCCCGCTGGGACTTGAAGCAGAACATCGCCAATAAAGAGATGGAGCACGTTATTGTCAAAACTGTCGCCGCCTTGCTGAACACCGACGGCGGGGCACTTCTGATTGGCGTTGCCGACGATCGCGCCATCCTCGGACTCGACAAAGACTACAAGATGTTTGGCAAAAAAGATTCGCGCGACGCTTTTGAAAACTTCCTAACTACTCTTCTTCTCAACAACCTCGGCAAAGATTCGTCGGCTCTCTTCTCAATCACCTTTCACGCGCTTGAAGGCAAGGATGTCGTCAAAGTAGCAGTGAAGCCGTCACCCAAACCCGTCTTCGTCAAAGACGACAAAGGCGAACACCTCTACATCCGCGCCGGCAACTCAACCCGCCAGCCCTCAACACGGGAAGCAATCGACTATTGCAAAATGCACTGGACCTGAAGGCTACGAGTTAATGAGTTTAATTGAGAACAAATGGCGACACGGACCAACTCGCTTCGAGATTCCAGATCTCGGGGCGGTCTTCAGCCAATTCGATGGACTGTCCCTTCTATTTGGTGTTGGATCCAGAGGTAGGCAACGAGGTCGTTTTGATTCTGCGCGACGGAACCGATTTTATGAACAAGTTGAAAGCGACCAAACCGTTTCGTTTGTTTGTTAAGACGGGGTTCGCCAAAAATCAGTTCGGCCCACTCGGCTGTTTGCTTTTCTGGGTACAAGATCCGGCAACCCCAACCGAATAGTCATCGCGTACGATATCTACTTCAATCCTACCGAAGAAGTACAATTAGACCTCTGGTGTCACCTAGCTTCCCAGACCCACTGGCATTTGCTTCTAGTCGGCGCCGCTGGCAAGCAGGAAGACTTCTTTGAATTTGAGAATTCCTATGATTTGGATGAATTCATGCTGACCATTTATGAGAACTGTGAGGGAATTGAGATGGTGGATTTTTATCGAGCCAGGGACGAGTTCGCCAAAGATCATAGCATCAGACAGATTTTCGACATGTGAGAATTGGCGGGTTTGAGTTATGCAGCGCACTCTCTCAGAAAACTCCCTATATATCGAAAAGACTTTGGAGCATCTCCTGCTCGCGAAACTCTCACAGGTTATTTGGCGTCGGAAGAGTCTCAAGTTACTCGAAATTGCAACGGCGGAAATCGATAACAAGGGTTTTGACGTAGTGCTCACGCTCGGCGACATCACTCGTCATGTGCAGTTGAAGTGTCTCAAGCTCGGCGGCAAGCGTGCGCATATTGATGTCAACGTAGGATTGGCGCTGAAGCCAAGCGGCTGTGTGCTCTTGTGTGAATACGATCCAAAGACTCTAGAGTTCGAACGATTCCGTTTCTTTGGCAATGATCCTGGTCAACGTCTCTCTAGTATTAAGAATTTGCCTGTTGCGCTGAACCCTCGCAGGAACAAGCAAGGAAGAACCTTGCGGAAGAATGTTCGTAAGATTCCCAAGAGTTGCTTCATCCCCGTGGATACGATCGAAGGCGTAGCAAAAAAGCTTTTCGGTTGAACGTTTTTCCGAGCAATTGATTGTTGTCTTATGCTTCGACCTAACGACAGAATTGGTCAGTACACCCTGATCAGTAAGCTCGGCCGCGGTACGTTCGGAGTGGTTTGGTTAGCCGAGAAGCGTAGCCCGCTTCTAACCACACGAGTGGCCCTCAAGGTACCGCATGATGAAGAAGTTAACTTAGATGCCGTTAGGAAAGAAGCATCTGTTTGGCTACACGCGGCCGGTCACCCCAACATCCTTCCGATCATTGACGCGGACATTTACGACGACCAAGTGGTAATCGTAAGTGAGTATGCCCCCGAAGGTTCACTAACCGGTTGGATGTCCCGCCACGGTGGAAAAGCTCCTTCCGTTGAAAGTGCGGTTAGTATGATCGATGGCGTACTGGCGGGGCTCCAGCATCTGCACTCCAAGAACATCATCCATCGGGACCTCAAACCAGATAACATTCTTCTCCAGGGTGAGACACCTCGGCTGGCGGATTTCGGCATCGCAAGCATCTTAAAAAATACAAGCCCTTACACCACGTTTATATCAGGTACACCTAAATACATGGCTCCAGAAGCCTATAGGGGCAAGCGGACTGAGCAGTCGGATATATGGTCTGTGGGAGTGGTTTTGTACCAACTGCTAACGGCCTACTGGCCCTTTCCTCAGGACGACTCACCTTCTCTTATGTATGCAGTTCTGAGTGAGCAACCTCAACCTTTGCCGACTTCAATTCCCAGCCAGTTAAGGGAGGTTATCGCCAAGTCGTTGGAGAAAGAATCGGGACGACGCTACCCAACCGCTCGAGAAATGCGCGACGCAGTTCAGCGGTTCCTTAGTATTTCGCGAGGAACCAGTTCGGCCCATCCTTACTCACAACCTCCGACCCTAGAGGATATGCCTCAAGTGCCGGGTCCTACGTCCTTAGACGATAATGGACAGCCTGACTCGGACGCGAATGAGCCCCGTGACGATGAAGAAACGCGCATACAGGGTCAAAATATTAGGTCAGTCAAACAAGTCCAACTTGAATATTGGACCGAGCTTAATAGACTGTTACGCAAGCGTAACAGCGTAGTCAGACTAAAACCGGTGAAACCATATTTCCAGATTACAGGCTTTCTTGGCCATCCTCAGACCGAGCTATTTGCAACAGCAAATACCAGAGACAACAGAATCTCGGTGGGCGTCCGAATATTCAACCGCAAAGACATCTATCGCGCCCTTGAAAAATGAAATGAAACCTATCGAAGGTGAGATCGATACGATTCTTCCTAATGAGAGTTTTATTTGGCGGGACAGGAAGAATCACCAAACAATCAGTGAGATTTCGTTGTGCCGCCAACAGGAGAATATTTGTTGGCGTGGGCGTTGGCCGGAATACCTCGCATGGCAGTCCGAGCGACTCGAATCATTTTACAAAGCATTTGACCCAAGAGTGCGAAAGTTCAAAGCGATAGTGCCGTCTTCCACCCCGCGCGGAAAGCCATTAGACAGCAAGGCCGATCTGGTTAAGACCTTCTGGGGTGGTTTTCAATCAAGACTTGATCGAGAGCCTGAGGGCGTCCGACTCAATATACCGTACATTCCGCAAGGCGGCGGAGGTAAGTCATCGAGGAGTAAATCTCTGGGTCGCGGATTTAATCTGTCGGCGCAACTGAATGCCAGCAAGAACTATGTCGATGTCAACCTGACAGTGGGGTCAAAGCAGTACGACCTCTTCATGGAATTACACTCCCAGCGTGAAGCTGTTACTCACGAAATAGGATCAGAAGCGGAATGGAAACTAAATGCTAGCGGCGAGAGCTGGGTTATCGTCCGGCGCTATGTGGAACTCGCCGACGTTGGAGCTCGGGAAGCAACATACGACTGGTTACTTGAGAAACTCATGCGATTTCACGAAGCGTTTCTGCTCAGAATTTCGATGCTAACGGGCTCTGCCAAAGTGATGAGTCAAAGAGATATTGATTGTTAGAGCCTATCTGAGTGATGGCTGGAGTTACCGAACAATCGAGAAAGAAATCCTTGGACTTTCGTCGCCAGACCGCGGAGGAGGATTCGAAGCGAAGTCCATCTTGAAAGCATTCGGCATTACCGGTGAACATAAGGCGTGCCTGCAAGGGAAGAATTTTGACCAACGAGCATTTGAGGTTGCAGGCAATATTCAGAGCTACTTGCGGGATAATCAATAGTTAGTGTGTATATGATTAACTCCATATCCTCGCGCCACGTACATTCTACTTAGGGCTCAAGTAGGTTCTAGTTCTAAGCTCCTACGAAGTGTATGACTAAGCCTCTCACGCTATTCGAACATGAATCCAAGGCGTTCCCTTGGACCGATCGCGACTTGGCATTGCTCGAGCGGATGCGACAGGCGACAGGGGCGGATGTGCTGCGCGCGATTGTGCGTGGCGGTAAGCGAGCGATTCAGGCGGCGCAGCACGTTGGAGTTATCCGACTCGGAAATCGAACTATTCAAGTCCTGCCGAAGATTTACCAGGCACGAGAAGCTGAGAACGAAGAGGTTCGGACAAGAGAAGCAACGGTGAATCTCTTGCGCATGCTTGCCTACGCTGGGGAATTGCCCGTGCGCGAGCACGAACTCGCGCCGTTGATGGGGCAGACGGACAATTGGTTTGAGATACTCACGCGGCTGTTCGCTACACATCTGCGGGAAGATTGGCAGCGCGGTGAACATCGCAATTACCAAATAGTTGACGAGGAGCTGCCGATACTCAAAGGCAAATGGCGCATTTCGGACCAACTCACGCGGCCCATGCGCCGGCACATCTTTTCTGTTTCATACGACGAGTTCACGGCAGACAATCAACTCAATCGAGTCTTTCGCTACGTGGTTGAACGGCTTTGGAAACTCACACGCGATAACGACAACCGGCAATTGCTGGGAGAGCTACGGCAGTGGTTGGATGAAGTTACACTTCTGCCGCGCGTAACTACCCAGGATGCGAATCCCGCTCAGTTAACCAGGCTCAACGAACGGTTCCGACCATTGCTCAATCTCGCGCGGCTTTTCCTCGACGGCGGAACGCTTCGAATGGCGGCCGGCGACTTGTCGAGTTTTGCCTTCGTTTTTGACATGAATCAATTGTTTGAGGCCTTTATCGCGAGTGTCATTCATCGCCACCGCAGCGAGATTCTCGACGAGCGGCTGGCTGCATGCGACTTGTTGGTTCAGTCGAGGGGGGCAAGTCTGTTCCTCGCAACGCGCGGCAATCGAAACGTGTTTCAAACAAAACCAGATTTCAGTATCAGAGGAAAAGAAAACAAATTTCCATTACTGATTGACACTAAGTACAAGCATCTCGACAAGAACGATCGAAAACTGGGCATCTCGCATACAGATTTTTATCAAATGCACGCATATGCACATCGGTACCAGTGCCCACGCGTCGTATTGATTTACCCCCAAACGACGGGTACCAATGAACCGGTAAGAGAATACTTCCCGTTGCACTCAGGCAGCATGAGAATCGAAGCTGCGACTGTGGACCTAAGATTAGATATGAGAGATCTACGAAGCCGACAGCACCTTGTCAACGAATTAAAGACAATTCTCAAAGGAGTATCGCAATGATAGGCAGGTCTTGGCGGGAGAAGTTAGCAGAATGGCTTAATAAAAATCCGAAAACCATTCCAGACGATTTGCGAAAACTCAGGGAGGAGTTTGTTCGAAAGTTTCCAAAACAAAACCTACAGGATATGACCTTAGACAAATATGCCCAGGGTCTACCGGAGCGCGACGGTTTTTGTAATTGGTTGGAATTCAAAACTCGAAGGCTCGGTGGCGTTGGAGGCGGGAGCGCCAAGAAGTGGGGCGTGTGGTGGAGTAAAGGTGAGAACCGCTGGCGGTTTACAAAGGCCTATAGAAATGAGGATGAGGCACTTGCGAACATTACCAATGGGTTAGCGCGGTTGGTAGAAGCCGTCGAAGCTAAACGATTTGATGAACTGGACGCGATTGGCGAGAGGTGGTTGGGAGCGAACCTCACCCTTCGATGCAAGCCTCTCTCGCTGCATTTTCCAGATCAGATACTTCCAGTGTTTCAACCCACGCACTTGAAGCATTTCCTAAAGTTATTTGGAGTGGCAGGAAACGGCGAAGCACTAGCAATGAACCGGCAACTGCTCGACATTCTCAAAGGCCTGCCAGAATTTGAAGGATTCGATGCGAATCAGATGATGCGTTTTTTGTATGACTCGTTTCACCCGAAGGATTCGACGGACGAGGAGGGCGACGAAGGAGAATTTGAGGTGGCCGTTTCTCTCAACGAGGGCAGTGAGCTTGGCCGTCTAGCGAGTCGAACCAGAAACATAATTCTGTACGGTCCTCCGGGCACAGGCAAAACCTACGTCGCCCGTCGATTCGCCGAAGAGTTTCTCCGGCCACAGTTGCAATCAACCACATCCGCTGAGGAGCGGCGTGTGAGGTTGCTTCAGGGCTTGAAGTGGTATGAAGCGTTGGCGCTGACGATGGCGTTAGCAGAAGGAAAGCAAACCTTTAAAGTCGCAGACCTTCTGGGTGAAAAGACCCTTCAGGATTATTCGGTGCTTAAGAAAGCCGAGAGAATTGCCAACGCTGTCTGGGCACAATTGCAAATACACACGAGTCCTGACAGCAAGACGGTAAATTACGCATCTCGACATCCGCCATTCCTTTTTGAGAAGAGCTCAGGGGCGGAGTGGTCTTTGACAGCGTCCGGCCGCGAGTATGTAAACGAAAATCTAGCTGAAACAGTCGAAGAGCTCAAAAACCCGAAGACTGATCAGATAGACGTTTCGAACTTCTGCGAACTAGTCACCTTCCATCAGTCTTTTGCTTATGAAGAATTTATTGAGGGCTTAAAACCGTTACCATCGCAAGATGAAGACTCTGGCATCAGCTACGAGGTGCTGCCTGGTGTTTTCCGGCAAATCTCTGAGCGTGCTGAGGCCGCCTGGAAAAAACATGGGAGCGAAGCGCCAAAGTATTTACTGGTAATTGATGAAATTAATCGAGCGAATATCGCTAAGGTGTTTGGCGAATTGATAACTCTTATAGAAGATGACAAGCGGCTGGGTAAAGCTAACCAGCTTAAAGTCCGCCTACCGTATTCCAACGATCTCTTTGTCGTGCCACCCAATCTTTACATCCTCGGCACTATGAATACCGCCGATCGCTCGATTGCTTTACTGGATCTTGCGCTGCGAAGGCGGTTCTCGTTTATAGAACTGATGCCGCAATCCGAACTGCTCGGAACGGTTGCCGGCATCAACCTCGGAGACATCCTTATCCATATCAACAAGAACATTTCGCTCTTGTTGGATAGGGATCATCAGATTGGGCACAGCTACTTCATGAACGTGACCAATCCGGAGGATTTGCATTTCGTCTGGCATCACCGCGTCGTTCCGCTGCTCCAGGAGTATTTTTACAACGATACTGAACGGCTACATGCATTGCTCGGCGACCGGTTTCTCCAGAAAGTCGAGATTAAAGATGTCGCTTCGGACCTGAATGATCTAATTGATACCGAGTCGCCACGATTCGAGCTGAAGTGTCTGAACTCCACGGAACTCGTAGAGGCGTTGCGTACGTTCTCAGCGCTTCCTTAGAATCTGATGTTCGCCGACAAATTCGGCAACGACTCAGTTTTTCGACCAACAAAAAGCCTCATGTTCTTCGCAACCGACATAGCAAACTTCCTCGCTTGTCAACACATCGCCGCTCTCAATCGCGAAGAGGCGGAAGGTCAGATCCGCAAAATAGTCTATGCCGATCCGGGTGCGGAGTTACTTCGGAAACTAGGGCTGGACCATGAGCAGAAGTATCTAAACGAATTGAAAGCTCGCGGCCCTAAGGTTATTGAAATACCGACTGAGAGACCAGCGGAGACACCTGGTGGAAAACGGACGAAGGTGCCGTGGTCCGAGGCTGCGGCTTTAACGCGCGAGGCGATGGTCAAAGGCGCGAATGCGATCTATCAGGCGACGTTTGTCCGACATGCTTCGGGTGGCGAAAGCGTGAATGGCGATTCGTGGGGCGGACGAGCGGACTTTCTCCTGCGCGTCGATACTCCCAGTGGTCTTGGTCCGTGGTCATACGAAGTCGTCGAGACGAAGCTCGCGAAATCAACCAAAGCTCGGGCAATAATTCAGCTCTGTCTTTATTCTGAGCTGGTTGCGGCAATCCAAGGCAGAGAGCCTGAGAGAATGCATGTGGTCCTCGGAGGGGGAGCACAACCGGAAGAGTTTAGTGTGCAACGCTATCTTGCATACTTCCGCAAAATCAAACGGGATTTCCAGGCGGCCCTTGCGGCAAGGCCGGCTACTTATCCAGAGCCGGTTGAGCATTGCGACGTGTGTGAGTGGTTTTCGCATTGCGACGAACAACGTCACGCCGATGACCATCTATCGCTGGTCGCCGGCATAACGCGTAACCAGCGGAAGGCGCTGGGCGAGCGCGAAGTTAACACTCTGACCAAACTTGCTGCTCTCGTACTTCCAGTTGTGCCCAAAATTGAACGCATTGCCCCGGCGCCTCTGCTGCGCATCCGCGAGCAGGCACGCGTGCAAGTTGAAGGACGAGCGCAAAAGCAACCTGTTCACGAACTAATCGAGCCTATCGAATCAGGCAAAGGCTTGGCGGCATTGCCTTCGCCTTCGCCCGGAGATCTATTCCTCGATTTCGAAGGCGATCCATTCGCATTCGAGCAGGGCCTTGAGTATCTCGTCGGCATGGTGACAGTCACGGACGAGGGAACGCCAACTTACGAAACGATTTGGTCGTTTGATCCTGCCGCCGAGAAGCAAGCTTTCCTTAAGTTCCTCGACAGAGTTAAAGAGCTGCGGCACCGTTATCCCGACATGCACGTTTATCACTATGCGCCCTATGAACCGACGGCGATCAAGCACTTGTCTGGTAGGCATGGAGTCGGCACAGATGATGTAGACGAACTGCTACGCGCCGAAGTGTTTGTCGATCTTTACCGGGTGGTGCGGCAGAGTCTGCGCGCTTCTGTTGAGAGTTACTCGATTAAGAAGATGGAACCGTTTTATGGATTCACGCGCACGGTGGCTTTGCGTGATGCCACTTCGTCACTGCAAGCGTTCGAGGCTGTGCTCGCGCTTGGCGACGAGCCGGAAGACGCGCAGGAAATACTGCGCACGATCGCTGACTACAACCGCGATGACTGTGTCTCTACGTGGCGTCTCCGCGACTGGCTTGAGACGTTGCGCGCAGAACTCGAAGCGAAGCTTGGGAGTTCAATCACACGACCCGAGCCAAAGTCGGGAGCCGCTAGCGAAGATCTAAAGGCACAGCTCAGTGAGATAGCAATTCTTAAGGAACGTCTGGTTGCCGGACTACCTGACGAAGAGTGTATGTGGAATGTTGGGCAACGAGCATGTTGGCTTCTCGCGCAGATGCTTGAGTGGCATCGCCGCGAAGAGAAATCCATGTGGTGGGAGTATTTCCGGCTATGTGAACTTTCGGATGATGAGCTGGTTGAAGATAAGAATGCGCTGGGCGGCTTGGTCTATCTCGGTGTGGTTGGCGAAACCAAGAGATCTCTAGTTCATCGTTACGAGTTTCCGGTTCAAGACCATACGATTGATCGGGCGCGCAGCGTACACGATCCGCGCACGAAGGGTGCGGCTGGTGAGATGGTGGGAATTGATGAAACTAATCGGACGGTTGACCTGAAGCGCGGTAAGAATTCGGAGAAGTCACATCCATCAGCACTGATCGCAGACAATTATGTTTCCAGCAAAGAACAAGTGATGAGCCTGATCCGCATCGCGAAATGGGTGGCAGATAACGGAATACAAGATGGCGTAGCAGGAGCTAGTGGCAGACCGTTTCAAGTAGCGCGGGACAGTTTGTTGGGACACGCGCCACGGTTAGAGGGAATCAGCATTCCAGATGGAATAGAGGAGCAGTCGCCATTGGAGGCGGCAAAGAGATTAGCGCTCGCGCTTGACTCATCCATCCTTCCAATCCAGGGACCGCCCGGCTCCGGCAAGACGTATACGGGTGCGCATATGATCGTTGAATCGATCAAGGCAGGGAAGCGTATAGGAATTACAGCGGGCAGTCATAAGGTCATCAGTAATCTCTTGTCGGCACTCTGTAAAGCCGCTGAAGAAACCCACACGAATCTATGTATCGTTCAGAAGCCTAATGAGTTCGATGGTTGTGAGCACGCGTTCGTAAATCAGACTGACGACAACCGAGAAGTTCTCGACAAACTGCGTACAGGAGAAGCACAAGTCGCTGCGGGAACCGCCTGGCTTTGGTCACGCGAAGAGATGGCCGGCTCGGTAGACGTACTCTTCATAGACGAAGCCGGTCAGATGTCTCTCGCGAATGTTCTGGCTGTGTCACCTGCTGCAAAGAGTGTTGTGCTGCTTGGTGATCCGCAACAACTCGATCAGCCGCAGAAAGGTGTTCATCCGCCTGGGGCTGAGGTGTCAGGGCTGGCCCACCTTCTAAATGGACGCGCAACAATCGAACCGCACCAGGGTCTATTCCTCGGAGAATCGTGGCGACTGCATCCTGACATCTGCGCCTTCACATCGGAAGTCTTCTACGATGCCCGACTGCGAGCCCGGAGCGAGAACGCTCAGCAACGTCTTAACGCAGCGGGATCATTGGACGGCACTGGCCTTCGTTTTGTACCGGTCAACCACTCCGGCAATCAAAGCGATTCGGTGGAGGAAGTTGCGAGAATCACAGAGCTAGTTGACGGACTATTGGAAGCTCGCGCTACTTGGACCAACAAAAAAGGTGAGACGGATCCCCTCAAATTGAAGGACATTCTGATCGTGGCGCCTTACAACGCTCAGGTTGCACTGCTTACCCGAAGCCTTCCCGAGGGTGCTCGCGTTGGGACCGTTGACAAGTTTCAGGGACAGGAAGCGCCGATTGTCATTTACTCAATGACAACATCAACGCCGGAGGAGGCGCCGCGCGGCATGGAGTTCCTTTACAGTTCGAACCGCCTTAATGTCGCAACCTCACGCGCGCAATGCGTGACGGTGCTCGTTGCGAATCCGGGTTTGTTCGAAGTGCAGTGCAAAACGCCAAGACAGATCGAGTTAGCGAATGCGTTTTGTCGTTATCTTGAGATGGCCAAAGTAGTATGACTGAAACCAATGGAATTGCATGGGAGATTAACGATCTAAACTTATCTAAACTGAGTCATGAATTGGAGCGGTCGGCCAGGCCAATCAAACAAACTTTAATAAGGCCCGCTCCTTGGCTTCCTTATTTTAGTTTTCAGACGATTTCTAAAATAAGAGGTGGGGACACCGCCCGTGACGCTGTGGCGGCAAGTCCACAGGCGGCTATAAAAACTCGAATACCTTTGTAGCGATAAGCGACAAAGCCGTGACCTTCATATGCAGACAGTCTAAGATGTGTCAGGTGATCTCAGCTTTGACCCATGACCTGCGAGTTAGGAGAGGGACTTATGACCGATGAAACGCTATTAGAACGCAT
>JBPCNX010000033.1:0-3422 GCA_051000815.1 Pyrinomonadaceae bacterium | reverse complement strand
GGGCCGTTGCTCCCGCGCCGGAGGCAGTTGCCTGGGTGCTTGGACCGCCGCCTGTTGAAACGGCGGCGCGAGCTTCCGGCCACAATTTGCGATCGATTTCAGCGTCAACTTCGAGCTTGCGTCTCAGGCTTCGCAGATCGATCAGCAGATCCTTCGCGGTTTGATAGCGCTCATGTTTTTCTTTGGCCAGACACTTGGTGACAATCTCTTTTAGGCGTTCAGGTACCCCTTCGACTTGTTGCGAAAGTGGCGGCGGCTCGGACTCTTGGATCGCGATGATTTGCCGGTGAACGTCCTTGCCCTGAAACGGCACCACTCCGGCAATCATTTCGTAGAGCACGACCCCGACACTCCAGATATCGGTGCGCTGGTCCACTCCCCTCCCGACCGACTGCTCCGGCGACATATAACTGACGGTGCCCATCACCACCCCGGGTTCCGTCTGTACAAGCACTTTGGTGCCGGCTTCTGAGTCGATCTTGTCAGACGAAGTTACCGTCGGTTTCGCCAGTCCAAAGTCGAGTACCTTCACGATCTGGTCGCGGCGGACCATCACATTCTCGGGCTTGACGTCGCGATGCGTGACGCCTGCTTCGTGGGCCGCATTCAACGCGGCAACGATCTGAATCGCCACATCCAAAATGTCGACCAACTTCAAACGTCTATTGGAAAGGTGCTGGCGCAACGTCACCCCGTCGACGTATTCAGTCGCAATAAAGCAGGCGGAATCAGTCTGGCCAAACTCGTGTACGGTGAGGATGTTTGGATGATTGAGGTTTGAGACGGTGCGCGCTTCCTGCGTAAAGCGCTGCAAGCGATCTTTGTCCCCGGCAACCTCGGCCGGGAGGATCTTAAGCGCCACCGTACGACCCAGTTCCGACACATCCTGCGCCAGATACACCTCGCCCATTCCACCCGCGCCGATTTTCGAGACGATGCGGTAATGTGACAAAGTGGTGTTGGCTGCGAGTTCTTTTTTCATGCGTTCTCATTTTAAGTCGGGCATCTTCATTCGCTTCGCTAAATCCTTGAATCGCGGGTCGTCGCGCAGGGAGTTGAAAGGTATTTGATTTAACACTGACGGCAACGCCGAACTTCGAGATTGAAAGTCCTTTTCCAACCACGCGAAAACCTGTTCTTTATCACCCAGTCCGACATACACACGGGCAATTACCCAACCATTTGCCTGCCGTTTCGCGTATCTCTCCTTCAATTCCTCAATGATTGCCGCCGCCTCGGTTCGCTTGCCCGTCTGCGCGTAAATATAGCCCAGAACCCCGAGCGGCGAAGTTTGGCGGTTGGATAGTTCAACCGCCTTTTCCGCCGCAGCCAGAGCCTCAGCGTTTCGTCCCTGCGTAACATATACAAGACCCAGTAGCTGATGCCCGTAATACCAACCCGGGTCGAGGTCAATTAGTTTCCGGCATTGCTCGATGGCAGCGTCAAAATCTCCTTTCTGAAAGTGAACGTCTACCAGGTTAAGACTAATGATCAACGACAGCGGCTCAAGCTCCTGCGCTCGCTTTAACTCCGTCAGAGCTTCATCGAAGCGCCCCAACGTGCGTAAGTAACCGCCGTACCGTTGATGAGCTGTGGAGTAGTTTGGATTTAACTCGATCCCCCGTTTGAATTCTTTTTCCGCCTCAGCCCAATTCCAGATACTCATATTAACGATGCCGAGCGAGGTATGCGCTTCGCCCAACGAATCATCCATCTCAAGCGCACGCAAAGCGAAGGCTTTAGCCTCAGCCGCTAACTCATTTGAAGGTTTCAAAAAAGTCAACGAAGCATAGGAATCAGCGAGACCCACAAAGGCAAGAGCATAGTTCGGGTCTTTCTCCGCCGCCGCCTTGAATTGCTCGATCGCTTTCCTGAGATTCTCCTCGCCGCTCTTATTCTGGTAAAAACGACCTTTCAGATAAAGCTGATACGCTTCGTTGTTGTTGGTGTAGCGTTTGGTCAAGCCTTTCTCGTCTGCGCCTGATAGTTTCAATTGCAACTTGTTGGTGATTTCGGCGGCTATCTGCCGCTGAGTTGTGAGCAATTCGGACATCTTACGATCGTACTGTTCGCCCCAAATCAGTTTGTTGTTGCGCACGTCAACCAGTTCGACGCTGATGGTTAGATTATCGCCGCGTTGGGCAATGCGCCCGGTCAGGACGGCACTGACGCCGAGTTCACCGGCGATCGTTTTCACGTCCGTTGCTTTGCCCTTGTAACGCATGACCGAACTTGTGGGGCTGACTTTCAGATTAGGCAATTGGGAAAGACGATAGATCAGCGATTCCGCTAAACCGTCGGCGAGATATTCCGTGTCCGCATCGTTGCTCTTATTTTCGAAAGGCAGGACGGCAATGGATTCAATGGCGACTGACGCGTTGCGAGCGTGTAAAAGCAGACCGAGGCCGACGCCACCCGCAATTACCAAAAGGACCACAATGCCCGCTGCAAGTCTGTGCTGTTTGATTCCCGTGACCACGTACTCGGCGCTCGAGGCGCGGGTCGAGAGCGATGATGAAGGCGTGCTGGTTTCGCCTGAGTAGGACCGGCTGCGAGTGGCCTCAGCTTTAGCGGTTCCGGTCGTCTCGCTCGTAGTTGCAGGCGACACGGTTGTATCAATACCGGCTCCTTCCATCTCTCGACGAAGCCCTTTCAACTCGATCGCGACTTCCTTAATCGATTGATACCGCTCGTCAGGATCTTTCGCCAGACAGCGCCGCACGATGCGCTGCAGTTCAGCGGGAGCAGACGGATTCAGATCAGCGAGTGGCGGCACCGGCTCGTAGATGACCATGTGCAGCGACTTCACCACTGACTCACCCTCGCCTTCTTTCCGGTGACTGCTTCGAACAGAATGCAACCGAACGAGAAGATGTCTGAGCGCTGATCTATCTCTTTCGTTTTCCCCTGCGCCTGTTCGGGTGACATGTAACCGACAGTGCCCATGATTGTGCCCGGCGTTGAATGCTGCGGCATAACGGCCGTGGCCACTTCGCTGGAATCACCTCCGGACATGTGCGACTGCTCAATCAGCTTGGCCAGACCGAAATCGAGAATCTTCGCGTGGCCATCCCGCGTCACCATGATGTTGTCGGGTTTGAGATCGCGATGGACGATGCCGGCGGCGTGGGCCCGTGCCAAACCCTCAGCCGTGTGTTGAAGAAACCGGAGCAGCTTGCGTAGTTCAGTTTGCTCTTGATGAATCTTCTGGCGCAGCGTCACTCCTTGGACAAACTCCATGGCGATGAAGTTCACGCCATCTGCTTCACCAATCTCATAGATGTGCGCGATGTTCGGATGATTGAGCGCCGCCGCGGCTTCAGCTTCCTGCACAAACCGCCGCATCCGGTCGGGATTGAAAGCGAGTTCCGCCGGCAGAATCTTCAGTGCCACTTTGCGATGCAAGCGCGTGTCTTCCGCCA
>JBPCNX010000032.1:0-8026 GCA_051000815.1 Pyrinomonadaceae bacterium | reverse complement strand
AGGTTTGCCGCAGTGGTGTTTGGCTGAACAGCGAAGTAACAGATTATTTCGTCACTCTCCGACTATTGAAAATGAGCGATGAACTACGCCGCGCAACGTTCTGGCTGATCCATGAAGGTCAACATCTGCTCCACGCCTAAGTGGTTCATTACTCGTTTGAAGTTGTAACCCAGCACTGTCAAGCCGAACTCAATATTTACTTTCTTAAGGCCCCTCAGTAAGAACTTTCCTTGATTCATGCCCACCTTGATCGTGCCAAACGGATGTTCGGCCAGCGTCTTGCGCAGTTTCAGCAACTCCGGACGTCCGCGGTTGCGCGCCTGCAGGCGCTCCAGTACTTCCTGGTCTACCCAACGTAAGATCTTGCGGCCATATTTGCTGGTCGTACATTGCGCGCGCAGCGGACAGCCGTTACAAGCTTTGGTCTTGTAGAGCTTGTACTGCTTGTCCTTCTTTTCAATAAGCCGCCGCAGCTGCAACTCCTCACCTTGAGGGCAAACATAGAGATCTCGTTCAGCGTCATAACGGAACCGCTTGTTAGCAAACACGCCCCGATGTTTTGCGGCCCCTGATTGCGGTTGCGGCAGATAAGTAATCAGCCCCGCGTCTTCGCACTCTTTCAGCGCCCTTCCTTCGTAGTAACCGCCATCTGCCAAGACCGTTAACTCCTCAACCTGCAGCGCCTGCTGCGCCGCCTGGGCCATAACCGCCAACTGCCCCAGGTCATTCCCTTCATTGGTTACCTCATATGCCACCAGCAACTTCAGTTTGCTATCCACCACCGTCTGCACGTTGTAACTGACTTCGCTGCCCCGCGCCGTCTTCATTAACTTCGCGTCTGGGTCGGTCAGCGAGATCTGCCGCTCACCGCTTTTCTCCAACTCCTGCGCCAACTGCTCGTGCTCCGCCAGATACTTCTCCAGACCGGCAATCTTCTCTTTCAACTGCTCAGCCGTCAGCTCCCCTTCTTCCTCCTCAGCCTCCGCCGCATCAGCCGCATCCATAGCCTCCAGATACTCGCTCACCCGCGCCCGCTCCCGCGCCAGCACCTGCTTCAATTTCTCACCCGTGTAGTTCCGTTGCTTGCTGTTTACTGCTTTGAACTTACTCCCATCCACTGCCACTATCTCTTTGCCGTACAAGCCTGCCGCCAGACACCAGCGCCGAAACTCCACTACCACTCCTTTGATCCCAGCACCATTTGCTGTGCGAAAGTCAGCGATCGTCTTGAAATCTGGTTGCAGCCGCTCGCATAACCAAATCACTTCCAGGTTGCGCTTACATTCGCGTGCCAATTTCCGTGATGAGCACAGCCCGTTCAGATGACCCCACAAATACAAACCCATCAGTAATCGCGGATCATAACCGGGCCGGCCCGTCTCCGCTGCTGCGGCACGCACAAACTCCAGCTTCACGAAATCCAGCCGCTCCAGAAACGCCGCGATCGCCCGTACGGCGTTGTTCTCCGCTACATAGTCGTCAAGCGTTTCCGGTAGCAGTAACCCTTGGCTCCGATCACTTCCTTTGATGTACCCCATTCGTGCTCCTCAATCTTCCTATTCGGCGAGCACCTCATTCTACCGATTCATGATCCCGGCTCAATCTTTTTTTCTCACCCACTCACTTTTGCGCTACAGTTTATCTTTGCTAACCCGGTCGAGTTTTCACACAGCCTCTACCGCGTGGTGATCAGACCGGGCATCGAAATGAAAGCGGAGTTAGCGAACAAGCGAGCAATTGAGCCCAGCACCGTGCGCGTTCCCGGGAGGGCGCCGCGTTGGGTGATACCCGCTGTGAAGGTGGCGCTGGTTTTTGCAGACACCTTGATTGCCACCGCTGCTTTTGCCGGCGCGTTCTATCTGCGCGAATCGCAGCAACTCTGGGAACTTACCGGCGGAAGTTTTGTCTGGAGCGCGCGCTTTGCTCCTTATGGTGCTCTATTGCCTTTCGTCGTAATTACGCGACTGCTCACACTGCGTTACTACGATCTCTACCGCCTGCGCGGAGAGTTTTCCTTCGTCGATGATGCAGCACGTCTTTTCAAGTCGACAGCGATCGGCTCGCTGTTGATCGTCGCGGCGGCGTTTCTTTATCGCGGCGGGTTTGCGTATCGCGCTTTTTCTTACGCTCGTTCCGTCTTCCTGTTGGATTTTGTGCTCGCCGTTGCCGGCATCGCCATGATTAGACTTTTGGTTCGAGGCGTTCAAACCTTCGCTCGCAGTCGCGGCATCAATCTCATTCCCACATTAGTGGTAGGCCGCGGACCGGAAGCAGCGCTCTGCATCAAGGAAATGCGGGAACGACCAGCGCTCGGTTATCGCGTGATCGGCGTCGTGGAAAACAACCCCATTGAAGGAACCCGCGCAGAGGTGTTTGAAGGAGTGCCTGTAGTGGGCGATCTCAGAGAACTGCCGGAAGCAATTCGCGATGCCGGAGCCAATGAAGTGATCATTGCCGATCCGCGTGTGGACGGTGATGCGCTGTTTGACGTGATGATGCGTTGCGGTCGCCGGCGCGGGGTGGAGTTTCGCATCGCGCCAAATCTCTTCAATTGCCTGCCGCGCAAGACTGAGATCGATCAAATTGGCGCGTTGCCCATGATCCGTTTATTTCGCGAACCGCTTTCAAGTTCCGCGCGACTGTTAAAACGCAGCTCAGACATTGTCATTGCAACGCTGGCGCTGCTGCTGGCGGCGCCACTCTGGCTTCTGATGGCCGTGCTGATTAAGCTGGGCTCACGCGGTCCGGTGCTTTATGCCCAGGAGCGCGTCGGCATGGATGGCCGCATGTTCCTCTGTTACAAGTTTCGCACGATGCAGCTCGGGGCTGACAGCAAACTGCATCGTGAGTATCAGAGACAATTTATCGCCGGGCAAGCGGAAGCGAACCTGGGCGATGGTGAGCGGCCCGTCTACAAATTTCAAAGCGATTCGCGTGTCACACGAGCAGGACGCTGGCTGAGACGCACGAGCCTTGATGAGGTGCCTCAGCTTTTCAATGTGTTGCGCGGGGATATGAGTGTTGTTGGCCCGCGTCCGCCGATTCCTTATGAGGTGGAGCACTATGAACTCTGGCATCGCAAACGCTTGGATATGAAACCTGGCCTCACGGGACTCTGGCAGGTGTCAGGTCGCAATCGCCTGCCTTTTGAGGAGATGGTCAAGCTCGACCTTTACTACATTGAAAACTGGTCGCTGCTGCTGGATTTGAAGATCATCGCGCGCACGGCGCTCGTGATCGTTCGTGGAGATGGGTACTAGTCAGAGTTGGTTTTGCGAAGGAGGTGACTATGTCACAAACGAACGTTGAAATTGTTCGAGGGATATATGAGTCGTTTGAGAAGGGTGACGTACCCAAGGTGATGGGGCAATTGGATCAGAACGTCGAGTGGAACGAAGCGGAAAATTTCATCTATGCGGATCGTAATCCCTATCTCGGGCCGCAAGCCGTGTTTGAAGGAGTGTTCATGCGGCTGGGCACAGAGTGGGAAGGCTTTACGGTTACGACGGAGGAGTGGCTGGACGCAGGCAATCGGCTGGTCGTGTTGGGCATTTACGAGGGAACACACAAAGCAACGGGTAAAAGAGTGCGCGCTCAGTTCGCGCATGTTTGGAGTTTGAAAGAAGGCAGGGTCGTGAGGTTTCAGCAGTACACCGACACGAAGCAATTTGCTGATGTGGTGGCTGCGTAACCAGTGCGTCCCGGGTGAAACGTGAGCATTCTGATCTTTGGTCTTTGTACTTGGACTTAGAACTTTGACTTTTGTCGTTTGATCAACTTCAACTGGAGAGTAAGAATTCACCGGGTTCCACAAACAAAGAACAAAGTTCAAAGTTCAAAGTTCGAAACCCCAAGGCCAAAGACCAAAAGCCCAAGACGAAAAGCGAAAACAGCGTGCTCTCTCTTTGATCTTGCCTCGGTTTTAGGTTAGGCTTCCTTTCCTGCCCCCATTTCAGGTAAATCACCCGACAAGATAAACCTCGCGGAATGCCAAAACATTCCTCGATTACTATTGAAGGAGCGAAGTATGAGCACTAATGCTATCAAGAAGTGTCGACCGTTTACCGTGGTTTGTGTCCTGGCCGCACTGTTGGCGGTCACACCGCTGGTTTCCGGCCAGGTTTCCACGACCCAGGCCACGAAACGAAACACAAACGTTCAATCGATCCCTAACGGCTCGAAGATGAAGTTCAAAGGCGTCGTGATCGGGCAAGAAGGCGATACCTTTACGATTCGCGATCGCAACCGCACTGACTATCACGTTGGCATCAACGACCGCACCAGCATCAAGACCCACGGCGGATTTCTGCGAAGCGGGAAGAAATATCCGGCCTCCGAGCTTCTGCGCGGCTTGATCGTCGAGGTTGAGGGACGCGGTGATCAGCAGGGACGATTGTTGGCTGAGAAGATTAGGTTCAACGAATCAGACATGCGCGCTGCAATCACTTCTGACACGCGCGTTACTCCTGTGGAAGAGAACCAGCAACGAATGGCCGGTCAGATGGATGAGCTTTATGCAGTCGCTGCCGAGGCCCGCCAGGAGGTTGCCAGGGTGGACGAGCGCGTTACGGCCCTGGATGAATACGACGTGCAGGAAATGGTCTCCGTGACCTTCAGGACCAACAGCGCCGTGCTTTCGCCGGTGGCCAAAGAACAACTCGACACACTCGCGGCAAAAGCAAACGAGGCCAAGGGATATGTGATCGAAGTCGCGGGACACACCGATGCTACCGGCAGCGAAGCGAAGAATTTCCGCCTTAGCCGCCAGCGCGCGGATGCCGTAATTCAATATCTCGCGGTCAATCACAAGATTCCGCTGCGGCGTTTTGTAGCGCCGATGGGCTACGGAAAGACCACATCAGTCGCCGAGAATACTTCGGCAGCAGGTCGCGCTCAGAATCGGCGTGTGGAAGTTAAGATGCTTCTCAATCGTGGGCTAACGAAGCAATCGACTTCGACCGCGACAACTCCGTAGTTTGCGTATGAACGCGAACCACGGACGTCGGTAAGCAAAGGTTTGTTTGGCCTGCGAAGCAGGCATGAGCTTGAAGCCGGGGGCGTAGTTCCAGGTGTATTATTTGTGACGGGCCCGCATAGCGGGCGAAAGCGGGATCATTAATCGACTCGCATTCGCTAGCTCCGCGGGCTCTGTGTTTTCGTTAGCTATGATGATGTCACAGGGTCTTTTTGACCGCTGCTTCGCTTGCTCAAGTCGGTTACTTTCTAAAAGACGCACATCACAGATCTCCTTATGTCGCTCATTTTTCATATCACTAGCCGTGAAGCCTGGGACCAGGCCAAGGTGAAAGGTGTCTATCATCCCGAGATGTTTTCCAAAGAAGGATTCATTCATTGCTCCACGCGGGAACAGGTAATTCAAGTAGCCAACAACCGCTTTCGCAGTCAGATTGGTCTGGTGCTGCTGGCAATCGACTCGGACAGAGTTAATGCGGATATCCGCTACGAAAACCTGGAGGGCGGTGAGCAGCACTTCCCACACATCTACGGCGGTCTCAGCGTTAGTGCGGTGGTGCGAGTGTCAGAGTTCAGCCCCCAAGCAGACGGCTCTTTCGTACTGCCCGAAGAATGATAGGGGTTTATGATTGACTAAGGCGACGATTATGCCGCCGCGGCACACGTTCAGGGCTCTAATCCCAGCACCAATTTTGGTGTACCTTGTTGCTCATATGTTTTTTCTGAAGTCGGTGAAGCCGACGGCTGGTAATAGCGCAGCACTTTAGTGCTGGGTATATAGGTGAAAAGGCCGTCAGTCCGCGAAGCGGACGGCTGAAAACTCCCCTTAACAAACCTCACAGATTTCTCCATTACCGACAAGCATTGCATGCCGCTGATTTCAGTCGTGCGTTTTCACGGACTCGTTCGAGATGACGGGGGATCCTAATCCCAGCACTGAAGTGCTGGGCTACTATCGGTCGTCCCGCCCGGCGGGACTCCATCTACCGACTTTTGTGCGAGGCCTAGACCATCACTGCTCACTACTCTCTGCCTGATACAATCCTGTCATGACCACCGATCGGAGCTTCGACGTCGCCGTTGTTGGTGCGGGAGTGTTTGGCGCCTGGACCGCCTACCAGCTGTCTCGGGCCGGCGCTGAAGTCGTTTTGGTGGACGCGTATGGACCGGGAAATAGTCGTGCCAGCTCCGGCGGTGAATCACGCGTAATCCGCATGGGGTATGGGCCCGATAAGATCTACACCAAATCTGCGCAGCATTCACTTGCGTTGTGGCAGGAACTCTTGAGTCCATCCCAACTCTTTCAGCGCACCGGTGTTTTATGGCTGGCGCAAGAGAATGATTCCTACTGTGAAGCGTCGCTCGAAAGCCTCGCTAGCGCGAACGTACGCTTTGAAAGACTTGATCGCGCCGAACTTGAACGCCGCTATCCTCAGCTGGAGACTGGTTCCGTTGCGTGGGGAATCCTTGAGCCTGACAGCGGAGTGTTGCTGGCGCGTCGCGCCGTTCAGGCTGTAATTGAGCGCTCGGTCAAGAACGGAGTGACGTATCTGGAAGAAGCGGTGCTTTCACCCGAAGAAGGCGACGAAACAGGTGAACGGGAAAAGGTTCAACGGGAAGGTGAGAATCGAATAGTGTGGCAGGGCGGGGAAGGGACTCTCAATTCCGTTAAGACTGGCTCCGGCGGGAAAATCTTCGCGAATGATTTTGTCTTTGCTTGTGGTCCGTGGTTCCCAAAACTCTTTCCCAGGCTGCTGGCAGGATTAATTCACGTCACTCGTCAGGAAGTGTTCTTCTTCGGCGTTCCGGCCGGCGACGATCGTTTTGGGCCGGCGCACCTGCCGGCCTGGATCGATTTTAACAATCTGGTTTACGGCATTCCAAATCTTGATAACCGGGGTTTCAAGCTTGCCATTGACGCACACGGGCCGGAGTTTGATCCGGACTCGGGTGAAAGAGTTGTTTCCAGCGAAGGCCTGCGAGCTGCTCGCGCATTTCTCAATCAGAGACTACCGCTGCTGGCAGAAGCTCCCATTACGGAAACGCGTGTCTGCCAGTATGAGAGCACCTCGAACGGCGATTTCTTGATCGACCGGCATCCCGGATTCAAAAATGTCTGGCTGGCAGGTGGTGGCTCGGGGCACGGATTCAAGCATGGTCCCACGGTCGGCGAACATGTCGCTGCACTGGTTTCCGGGAATGCTCAGGTTGAACCGCGGTTCGCACTCGGTACCAAAGAAAGAGTGCAACAGCGAAGGGTATATTGATCGGTGTTGGAATCGTCTCGGATGCGAGTCGATGTGATTTCAGTTAAGAGAATTTAACGCTGAAGGCATTGGCTAATTTCAGCTAAGGGAATTTAACGCTGAAAGCGTTGCCTTATTTCAGCCCAGGGTTTGCTTTGAAACCCTGGGATCAGGAATGCCTCGAGAGATTACTCGCAACCCTGAACGGGTTGTGATTCTTGCAGTGGCCAAGGTAGTAACGCAACCCCTTCAGGGTTGCGCTTCGTTAATCCGATTCGTGTTCCCAAAGTTGCCAAAGCGCAACCCTGGGCTGGAGTAGCGGACGCTTTCAGGTTCCATTGCAGCTTAACGTTTTGGCGTTCTCACCGTGACAATGTTCGAGTACCCGGAGTTTCCACTTCCATTGAAGGCGCGCACGCGATAATGATAGCGTGTGTTGCCTGTCAGATCGGTATTGAAGTAAGTGGTGACATTCGTGCCCACCGTTGCAATCGGCAGGAAGTTTGTGCAGTTCTGCCCTTCGCAACGCTCGATGCTGAACCCAGTCTCATTTCCTGAATTATCAGTCCACGACAGGTTTATCTGACTTGGAGAGACAGGGCTTGCACTCAGGTTACTCGGAGCGTTGGGCACCGGGTTAGGTGTCGGCGTTGGAGTAGGCGTCGGTGTTGGAGTCGGCGTCGGTGTCGGCGTCGGTGTCGGCGTGGGCGACGCGCCCGACACCAGCACCCGCCCCGCGCTGATGGAACGGCCGACCTCCCCCTGCGCCTTGAAGACCAGGTAGTAGGGATACGCCTTCACGGGGT
>JBPCNX010000031.1:0-54225 GCA_051000815.1 Pyrinomonadaceae bacterium | reverse complement strand
GCGCTCGTACTTCTTCATTCCACAGCACCGCATCCATTTTGCTTCAGAGTAAGCGACATCGTATCGGGCCACCGGCTACCGCCTGGTGGTACTGACTTCAACTAATCGGCAATTGACAATTGGCAATGTGACGGCCCACCCGCGGGGTGGTACTGACCTCATCGGACCGAGTCTAGAGGCGAAAGCAAAGACCAAAGGCCCAAGACCAATTGCCAATTGGCAATTCTTTCACTCGTACCTCAATGAAATCACCGGATCGACTTTCGTCGCACGCCTGCCCGGAACGTAACAAGCCACGAGCGCAACACCGGTGAGCAAGATCGCGATTGCGGCGAAAGTTGCCGGATCAGTCGGCTCGACGCCGAAGAGCATCGTGGCCATCAAACGCGTCAGGGCAAACGCACCGATCAGCCCAATGCCAACGCCGATCAAAGCCAACATCATTCCCTGCCCAATCACCATTCGGAACACATCGCGCGGCTGCGCGCCGATCGCCATGCGAATGCCAATCTCGTGAGTGCGCTGCGTGACGGAGTAAGACATCACGCCGTAAATCCCAACTATCGCCAGAACCAAGGCAATACCGGCAAAGATGCTGAGCAACGTCAGATTCAGCCGCTCGGGCGCGACTGACTCGGCGCGAATCTCGTCCATTGTGCGGACACTGTAAATTGGTTGATCGGGATCGATTGCCTTAACCTGCTGACGGACGGCGGCAATCAACTGATTTGGATCACCCGCGGCTTTGATAATCACAGTCATCCCGTCGGCCGGGACCTGTCTAAATGGGAAATAGCCCTGGACTCGATTTGAATCCTGGCTAAGGCCCTCCATCTTCACGCGGCCTACTACGCCCAGCACCGTAAGGTATTGGGGACGTTCCTCGCTTCCCATTGCTATGCGTTTGCCGACCGCATCTTCGTTGGGCCAGTGACGGCGAGCGAACTCTTCATCAATCACGATTGAATCCAAGGCGGCGTAGTCTCTTTCAACTTCGTTCAGTTTGCTGAGGTCTTTGCCTGCCAGGGCCGATCGATCATCGTGGTCTTCAAAGTAGCGTCCGCGCTTCAAGGGAATGTTCATGGCCCGAAAGTAATCAGGCGTAACCAGGCAGGCTTCCATCAAGGGCGTTTGGTCACGAGGCGGGCGCGGCTGGTCAGCTAGGACAAACGACGTCTGCCACCCATTATTGCCAAGCGGCAGCCCGGAAGCAGCAGCAGTAGATTCAACACCCGGCAGGCCGCGAAGATTTTCGAGCAGCCGGTTGAAAAATTGTTCGCGTTGGTCGGCGGTCTCATATTTCTTTTGCGGCAGCGCCACCGTGAAGCTTGTCAGATGCTCATAAGAAAATCCGGGATTTACTTTTTGCAGGCGGTAGAAACTGCGAATCATCAGGCCCGCGCCAATCAGCAGGACAAGTGTGGTGGCCACTTCTACCACCACGAGCGAGCTGCGCAGCCAGTGTTTGCCGGAGGTGCCGCGGCCCGTCTCTTTCAACGTTTCATGAACATCCACGACCCCAGCCTGCAGCGCGGGAACCAGTCCGAATAAAAGACCGGTGATGAATGAGAGGCCGATCGTGAATGCGAGAACTCGCCAATCAAGACTTATCTCTTTGGCGCGTGGAATCGAATCAGGACTTATGTAAAGAATTAGTTTGATACCCCACTGGGCGATCAACATTCCCAACGTGCCGCCGATCAGAGCCAACAAAACGCTTTCTGTGAGCAACTGACGCGCGATGCGCCAGCGCCCGGCGCCCATCGCCGCGCGAATGGCCATCTCCTTCTGGCGGGATTGCGCACGGGCCAACAATAAATTTGCAATGTTCGCGCAAGCGATGAGGAGGACAAAAGCTACTGCGGCGAATAAGACCCAGAGCGCGCGCCGAATGTCGCCGACAAAGATCTCAAGCAGCGGTCGTAACTGGACGCCATTTCCGGCGTTCGAATCCTGATACTGCTTTTCGAGGTTAGCGCCAATCGTGTCCATTTCAGCTTTCGCTTGTGCAAAACTTACCCCCGGCTTCAGACGCGCCACTCCGTACAACCCCGGATGATTGCCGCGCTGCTGCCAACTCACTTGGCCGGAGAGTTGACCGACAGGCACCCACATCTCAACGCGGCTGGGGTACTGAAAACCCTGCGGCATTATTCCGATTACGGTGTAGCTCTTTCCGTTTAGTGTCAGCTGCTGATTTAGGATGCCGGCCTGGCCGCCAAACCTTCGCTGCCACAATGGGTAACTCAAAACAACTACGGGTGTGCCGCCGGGCTTGTCTTCGTCATTCGTAAACAAACGACCCATCGCCGGATTAACGCGCAGGGCTGCAAAGAGGTCAGCCGAGACTTGTCCCGTGACAATCCGTTCAGCCTCGCCGGCGCCGGTTAAATTGTAACTTTCACGGTTATGAACACCGATCTTTTCGAAGACGTGATTCTGGTTGCGCCAATCAGCGAAGTTTGGATAAGAAATCGAAATTTCATCCATTGACTTGGCAGTCTCATTGAGGAAGACGAGACGATCTGATTCCGCATAGGGGAGCGGACGGAGTAAGACGGCGTCAACAACACTGAAGATGGCGGTGTTCGCGCCGATCCCCAATGCCAGGGCCAGTATTACGACAAAGGTAACGCCCTTGTCCTTGAGTAACATTCGAGCGCCATAACGCAAGTCTTGCAAAAAAGTCGTCATCGCATAACCCCCAAGTAATTTCCGATTTCCGATTTTGTTCAGATTGAGTCATTGAGTCATCGAGTCATTGAGTCATTGCTTCTATCGAAAATCACCCAATCACCCAATCACCCAATGGCTCAATGATTCAATGACTCAATGACCCAATGATTCAATGACCCGATGACTCAATGATTCAATGACCCGATGACTCAATGACTCAATGACCCGATGACTCAATGACTCAATCGCTCTCATTCGTACCTCAGCGCTTCTAGTGGATCCACTTTCGTCGCGCGCCGAGCCGGGATGTAACAAGCGACGAGGGCAACGAACAAAAGCAACATTGAGACGGCAACGAACGTAGCTGCGTCTGTTGGAGTCACCCCGAAAAGCAAAGTTCGCAGTAAGCGCGTCAACGCGAAGGCGCCAGCTATTCCAATGGTCACGCCGATCAATGAGAGCGCCAGGCCACCTCTCACGACGAGTTGCAATACATCTTTCACTTGCGCGCCGAGCGCCATGCGAATCCCAATTTCCTGGGTCCGCTGCATGACCGAGTAAGACATCACTCCATAGATCCCTATCGCAGCGAGCAACACCGCGACGCCCGCGAACACACTGAAGAGAATCGCGTACAGCCGGTTCTGCCAGATCGATTCCGAAACAACTTCTTCCATCAACATCAGGTCGTTGACTGGTAGATCAGGATCCATCTCTCTGATCTGGCCGCGCAGGGCGCCAACTAAACTGGACGAATTCTTCGCACGTACCACGAGCGACAGCCCATTTACGGGGACTTGCAGATGAGAGAGGTAGACACTCTTTCGGGTCTCTGCGTCCAGGCGTTGATGACGCACGGCACCTACTACGCCAACCACCGTGTGCCATGGTTCGTTGTCTTCGGGCGGCCCGAACCTAATGCGCTTGCCGACGGGATTTTCATGGGGCCAATATTCGCGGGCCAGCCGTTCATCGATGATCGTCACCTTTTCCCCATCCGGCGCATCCCATTCGTTGAAGTCCCGGCCCCTGATCATGGGAATTTCCAGGGTGCGAAAATACCCGGGCGTCGTTACGGTGTGTTGGATCATCGGCGCCTGGCCCACAGACAGGACCGGAAAACCTTCGACGGTGAGGCTACGACCCCAGCCGCCACCGCTCAGCGGTACGGTTGAGGTGGCGGCAGCCGCTTCGACGCCAGGCAAGGCGCTCACGCGTTCGAGCAGCTGGCGAAAGAATGCGCTACGTTGCGGCGGCTCCTTGTACTTTGCCTGGGGCAGGATTACGGCAAACGTCAACACATCTTTTTCGCTGAATCCCGCACCAACATGACGCAGGCGCAAGAAGCTCTGAATCATCAGACCTGCCCCCACCAACACCATCAGCGCTAGTGCAACTTCGGTTATCACGAGGAGTCCCCGAGTGCGGTGGCGAGCGGAGGCAATCCCGCTGCGCCCACCCTCTTTGAGAGTCTGGTTCAGATCGACGCGCGTTCCCAGGATTGCGGGCATCGTGCCGAAGATAAGCGCAGTCAACAACGAAACAGCCGTAGTGAAGGCAAGGACTCGTAGATCAAGATTGAAGTTCATCCAGAACGGCAATTTAATTGGAATCAAAGCCAGGACGAGTTTGATACCCCAGATTGCCAGCAGGAGACCCAGTCCGGCGCCAAGCAGGCTGATGAGCAGACTCTCGGTTAGTGTCTGACGGATAATTCGCCAGCGGCTCGCGCCCAGCGCGGAGCGGACCGCAAACTCTTTTTGGCGCGCTGAGGTTCGCGCCAGCATCAGGTTCGCGACATTGGCACTGGCCACCAACAACACAAAGCTAACCACTCCGAGCAGGATCAGCAGCGCCTTGCGATAATCGCCCGTCAAAACTTCGTGCAAACTGGTGACGAGCACACCCAGGCCTTCATTCGTAACCGGATTCTGCTCCTCGATGCGGCGGGCGATGACGTCCATCTCGGCCTGAGCCTGGACCATACTCACGCCGTCTTTTAGTCGGGCAATACATTCCAACCCATGAGAAGTACGCGTGAACATGGTTGTGTCGAGCCCGAGTGGAACCCACAGCTCGGCATTCTCGGGAAACTTGAAACCGGGCGGCATGACACCGATCACCGTGCGCGGACGATTGTTGAGGACGACCTGCTGGCCGACGACCTGAGCGTTGCCGGCGAAGCGACTCTGCCAAAGATCGTGGCCAAGAATTACGACACCATCGTCTTTCGGACGATCTTCCTCCGCGGTGAAGGTTCGACCTAACACTGGAGCGACGCGCAATAGTTCGAAAGTTCCTTGAGATACGGATGCGCCTCGAAGCCGCGCCGGCTCTCCCGCGCCGGTAATTGAAAACCTTTCACTGTCAAACGACGAGATGTCTTCGAAGACATGATTCTGTGCGCGCCAGTCGAGGAAGTTTGGAAACGAGATACTCATCGCGGGGATGCCCCGTTTGACGGCCGTCTCGTTGATCACCACTAGTCGTTCAGACTCGGGATATGGCAGCGGCCGCAAAAGAATGCCGTTTACAAAACTAAAGATAGTTGTATTCGCACCGATACCGATCGCGAGAGTAAGCAGCGCAGTAACCGCGAAGGTGGGATGCTTGAACAGGTTTCTGATTCCGAAACGGATGTCTTTGAGTAAGGTTTCCATGATTCTCATTGCCAATTTGTTTTCGATTGAGTCATTGAGTCATCGGGTCATTGGCAAATCGGTCAATCGTCAAGGATCCCACTGGCTCAATGACTCAATGACTAAATGGCTCAATGACCCAACCAATGATTCAATGACTCAATCCCGTCTACTCTTGTCGCAGCGCCACCAACGGATCCACCTTCGTCGCGCGGCGCGCCGGGATGTAACAAGCAAGCAGCGCAACGCTGCTCAACACACCAGCGACGATTAAGAAAGTGCTCGTGTCCGTGGGGCTCACCTCAAACAACAAACTCGAGAGCAGCCGTGTTAACGCGAACGCAGCACCCAAGCCGATGACAATGCCGACTAGGACGACACGCACTCCCTGGCTAAGCACCATCTTCATCACGTCGACTGCACGCGCGCCGAGAGCGAGACGAATCCCGATTTCTTGTGTCCGCTCTCCCACGGAAAACGAAATGACGCCGTAGATCCCCACCATGGCGAGCGTCACAGCAATGGCCGATAAAGAACCGAGCAACAACATAATGAAGCGCCGCTGCGCTACTGCCGCTCGCATTAGTTTTTCCATAGGTTCAACCGCATAGGCTGGTTGGGTGGGAGCGAGTGTTGCCAGTTCTTTACGGACCAAAGAACTAAGACTCGCCGGGTCGCCCTTCGTCTTAATAGCGAAGCCCATGCGTGGCCAGGATTCGAAATCCTGTCTATATGAAATGAATGCGGTAGGTACCGGAGTTTCGCTCAGACTCGCGTGTCGCACGTCACCGACAATACCGACGATTGTTCGCCACGAGGTTTGTTTGGAACTTTCTCCAATCGCCAACCGCTTGCCGACTGGATCTTGATTCGGCCAATAACGCTCCGCCATCGACTGATTGATCACAATGACGCGTTCGGAGTTTTCGCGGTCAGCGTTTGTGAACCCGCGTCCACGCTTGATTGGGATTTCGAGGGCCGTGAAGTAGTCGGGGCTGACGACCTGATAGTCCATCGCCACGTTTTCGTCAGGGCGGGGCTCAGGTTGTCCCTCGGCTTGAAAGCCGCGATTCATGCTTGAGCCGGTGAGCGGCAGATTCATCACCATTCCCGCTGCTTCGACTCCGGGCAATGCCTGCAAGCGGTCGAGCACTGTCGTGTAAAACAGTTCGCGGCTTCGCGGATCGGGATACTTCTTGCGCGAGGGAGCAAGCTTCGCGGTCAACACTCTATCCGCGTTGAAACCGGGATGGATTTTCGTGACGCGCACATAACTAATTGCCAGGAGCGCAGCGCCAACCAACAACACCTGGGCCAGGGCAATCTCGATAACGACCAGAACGCTGCGTGCTCTGCGCCGCTGTTGACCTTCGGTAACTTTACCGCCGCCTTCTTTCAACGAACTATTTAGATCTGTCTTTGTCGCCTGGAATGCCGGCAGCAAACCAAAGCCGACTCCGGTAAGTAAGGAGACCAGCAGTGCGAAGCCAAGCAAGCGCAGATCAACACTCGCCTCGCTTAACCGCGGGATGTCGCCCGGGCTCAGCTTTATGAATAGGTCCACTGCCCACACTGAGACGATCAGGCCGACGAGTCCGCCCACGACACTTAGCAATATGCTTTCGGTTAGTAACTGGCGAATCAAGCGGAGGCGGCTTGCGCCCACGGCTGCACGGATGGCGATTTCTCGGGCCCTTTGCGTAGCGCGCGCCAGCATTAGGTTCGCGACATTCGTGCAAGCGATTAACAGGACAAAGCCCACGGCGCCCAAAAGAATGAAGAGAATCCCGCGCACGTCACCAACAACCTGGGTATGCAGCGGTATTACATTTGAACCTAAGCCGCTGTTTGTTTTGGGAAAATCCTGCTCCAGCCTGCGGGTGATCCCCGCAATGTTTGATTGGGCTTGCGACAGCGTCACGCCGGTTTTGAGACGGCCAATCACGGAGAGGAAGTGCGCATCGCGCTCCTGATTCCAATCATTTGACGGAAACTGCGAAATTAGGCTAAGCGACACGGCGTTTCGATTCCGGCCGAGCACCCATAGCTCTGAGCGGGCTGGAAACTGAAACCCGTTGGCCATCACGCCGACTACGGTGTGGGGAACTTCATCTATCGTAATCGTCCGGCCCACCACGCTTCGATCCGCACCAAACCGGCGCTTCCACAATCCGTCGCTGATCAGCACCACACTTCGATCCTGATGTTCGTCATCATCGGATTGAAAGGTTCTTCCGAGTTGCGCTGAGGCGCCGAGCACACTCATCAGGTTTGAAGTGATGGTGGCGCCGTCGATTCGTTCGGGTTCACCGTCGCTCGTGAGATTAAAGTTGCCGTAGAAAGTGGCAGCCATGTCCTGGAACATCTCGTTCTGCGAACGCCAGTCCACGAAGTTTCCCGGAGCCACTGAACGGTGGTCGCTGCCTGGACTCGTTTCCCACACCATCACCAGTCGATCAGGTTCGGTGTAAGGCAAGGGGCGCAGCACAACCGCATTCACCACGCTGAAGATGGCAGTGTTGGCGCCCAAGCCGAGGGCGAGTGTCACAATCGCCACCGCGGTGAAACCTGGACGTTTTAGTAACCCGCGAATTCCATAGCGAAGATCTTTCAGTAGGCTTTCCATGATTGTTATTTCCAACTGCCAATAGGGTCTTTGAACTTTGATCTTTGGTCTTTGATCTTTGCTTCACGTAATGCCGACGAATAGAACCTCCAACCAAAGACCAAAGTTCAAAGTTCAAAGTTCAAAGTTCAAGGTTCAAAGTTCAAAGTTCGAAGCCCAATTCCTTCATTCGTATCGCAGCGCTACCAATGGATCGACTTTTGTGGCCCGTCGCGCCGGAATGTAACTGGCGACCAGGGTTACGGCGATCAGCAATACCGCTAATCCCACGAAGACGACGGGATCAGTTGCACTCACTTCAAAAAGCAAACCGGTCATTACTCGCGTCAAACCGACTGCGGCAACCAATCCGAGACCAACACCGAGCAACGAGGTGCGCATCGCCTGGCCAATGATCAGTCGGAGGATGTCGCGTGAACTGGCGCCGAGAGCGAGTCGCACACCCATCTCCTGTGCCCGCTGTGTCACTGAATAGGCAATCACACCGTAGACGCCCACCGTAGCCAGCGTTAAGGCGAGCGCGGCGAAGAGACCGACAAGCATCAAGTTGAATCTCTGCGGAGCCACAGCTTTCGCAAAGAGTTGTTCCATCGTGGTGATCTCCGATAGCGGTTGATCGTTGTCGACAGCCGAAACCTGCTCACGCAGGGCCGCTGCCAGCGCGGCGGGATCACCTGAACTGCGTACTACCAGGGTCATGGATTCCCAGGGACTCTGTTCCGCGGGCACATACATCATCGGGCGCGCTTCCGCTTTCACATCTGTATGCTTAACACCACCAACTACCCCAACAATGACAGCGAAACCACGACCGCTGCGCGAACCATCTTCATCGATGCGTTTGCCCAGGGGGTCTTCACCGGGGAAGAAGCGACGCGCAAACGACTCGTCAATGATCGCGGAGTAGGTTGTGGTTGCCCGGTCCTGGTCGTTGAAGAAGCGCCCTTTGAGTAAAGGGATCCGCATAGCACGGAAGTAGTCGGGCGTAATTACGCGGAAGTCGGCGGTTTGAGCCAGGGCAGCCTCAATCGGATCCGTTCGCCCTTCCACGCTGAACCCATCAAGCTCTTCCTTTCCACTAAGCGGGAGGTGAGAGACTGCCGCCGCGGCTTCCACACCCGGAAGTCCACCGGCGCGCTCAACCACCTGCTTAAAGAACTGCGCTTGGAGTGCGTCATCTTCATATTTCGCCCGAGGAAGCTCGAGAGTAGCTGTCAATAAATGATTCGGGGTGAAACCGGCATTCACGCTTTGCAGTCGCATGAAACTCTTGGCCAGCAACCCAGCGCCAACAAGCAACACGAGTGAGAGTGCGACTTCGGAAACGACCAGTAGATTGCGAGCGCGTTGCCGGTGGCGTCCCCCCATGGCACTGCGACCACTTTCCTTGAGGGATTCATTGAGGTCAGTCTTTGAAACCTGAAGCGCGGGCACCAATCCAAAGAGGAGTCCAGTGAGAAGCGAAACCGCCAGGGTGAACCAGAGCACTCGATTATCAACATTGATTTCTGCGACGCGCGGCAGCCTGTCGGAACTGAATACCAAGAGCAACCTGACGCCCCATGATGCGAGAAGTACACCCACGGCTCCGCCGGCGAGTGAAAGCAAAAGGCTCTCAGTCAAGAGTTGCCGCACTATGCGCGCGCGACCCGCTCCCAGTGCGGTGCGAATTGCAATCTCCTTCTGTCGCGAGGTTGATCGCGCGAGAAGCAGATTTGCCACATTGGCGCAGGCGATTAAGAGCACGAATCCGACCGCGCCGAGCAATATCAAGATTGCCTTGCGACTAGCACCCACAACCTGTTCATGAACCAGGTTGACGGAGGTACCCCAGTCTTTGGATTGCTCGGGATTCTGTTCCTCAACGTGTCTCGCAATCCCAGCGAGTTGCGACTGGGCTTGTTCCAGAGTTGCGCCAGGTTTGAGACGAGCAATTACTGCAATGTGGTGACTGCCTCGATTCGCGCGTTGTTCGTTTGTAAGAGCGATCGGGAGCCACATCTCAGTTTTGGCGAATGAGAAATAATTAGGGAGCCCCACATCTTTCGGAAAAACGAAGTCTGGACCCATCACCCCCTGAACTGTGAAAGGTTGCCCGTCGATCTGGATTTGCCGGCCGACTACGTTGGGATCACTGCCAAAGCGCCGCTGCCACAAGGTATGACTGAGGATAACTACGCGCTCATTACCGGGCTTCGCCTGCTCGAGATTAAAGTCTCTACCGAGCATCGGCTGGGCGCGCAATAGAGAAAAGAGATTGACTGAAACCTTTGCGCCGTCGACATGTTCAGGGGTGTCCCCACCAGTTAAGTTTCCACCCCAGGAGTCGACCATGGACATTCCTTCAAAGAGATTGCTTTGATCCTGCCAGTCAAGAAAGTCGGCATTAGATGCCGGCAATTGATCGATACCGATGCGTTTCCCGAAGGGATGCGTCTGCCAGATGAACACTAGTTGTTCGGGAGCTGCGAACGGCAGGGGTCGAAGCAATACGGCGTTCACTACGGTGAAGATTGCCGAGTTCGCGCCAATTCCCAATGCCAGCGTGATCACAGCCACGAGAGTGAAGCCTGGATGCTTCAACAGGCCGCGGAGACCGTAGCGGATGTCTTTGAATAGTGTGTCCATGATGTTCATTTCCGATTGCCGATTGCCGATTGCCGATTTGCTCTTTGGCCTTGGCCTGGTCTCTGGTCTCGTACGATGAGGTCAGTACCACCCCGCGGTAGCGGGTGGCTCGCAAGATTTGCCAATGCTCAATGTCCATTGCCGACTGACTTCTGGCAGGACATTCCAATTGGCAATCGGAAATCGACAATCGGCAATTACACGAGCCACACGCTACCGCGTGGTGGTACTGACCTCATCGGACCGAATGTAGAAGCCCAAAGACCAAAGCCCAAAGACCGTTTTCTTATTCGTAACGCAACGCAACCAACGGATCGACCTTCGTAGCCCGCCGCGCCGGAATGTAGCAAGCCAACAACGCCACGACGGCCAGCAACAGAGTCAGGGCGAGGTAAGTCACTACATCCGTGGGCGCGATTCCAAAAAGCAGACCGCGCAGCAAGCGCGTCAGCGCGAGGGCCCCAAGCAAACCCACTCCCACACCGATAAGAGTCAAACGCATTCCCTGCCGCAACAGCCAACTGAGAATGTTTCCTCTACTGGCGCCCAGAGCCAGACGGATTCCGATTTCGCGCGTTCGTTGGGTAACTGAATAAGCCATCACACCGTAAATGCCGATGCCTGCCAAAAAGAGCGCAAGCACGCCAAACAGTCCCACCACCTGCATGGCAAATCGACGTTGTGCGAGTGAGGCCGATACCAAATCGTCCATCGTCCGCTCACCGAAGAGTGGGAGATTTGGATCAACGGCTTGTACTTGCTGCCGCAGAGCATTAGTAAGGCCCGCGGGATTGCCCTCGGTCCGCACATAGACCGCCATGGCATAACCCGCGTTTTGAAGAATGGGCACATAGAGATGCGGTCGATCGGGCTGGTCAAAACCATCGGTCTTGATATTTCCCACGATGCCGACGATCGTCAGCCAGGGGTTTTTAGATTCGGGTGAGCCCGGTTTGATACGGCGGCCGATGGGATCCGTATTGTTGAAAAACCGGTGCGCGAATGCCTCATCGACCAGCGCAACCGGGGGAGCCTCAATCTCATCATTGGAGGTGAAGAAACGACCGCGCACTAGAGGTGTGCCGAGCACGCGAAAGTAATCAGCGCTAACAGATGAAAACTTTGTGCGAGGAATATTGCCGTCTGTCACCGGTTGATATTCGATAGTGAAGGCGCCGGGCCGACTCAAATCCATCAGCGGTACGCCACCGCCACCGCCCACCGCCGCATATTGCACACCCGGCAACTCGCTCGTCCGGCGCAAGACTTCCTTTACAAACGCGACGCGCTTCGCGGGCGGTCGATATGGATCAAGGTCGGGGTTGTTCGGCACCGGCAACCAAATACGCGCCAGTAAAACATTACTCGAATCAAAACCCGGATTAACCTCAAGCAGTCGTCCAAAGCTTCGAAGCAGCAGTCCGGCCACGATCATCAGCACCAGCGATAACGCAAACTCTACAACCACTAATGCGCCGCGAAAGCGATGATGTCGCGCGCCCGAGCCTGCGCCCTGGCTGCCTTCCTTCAGGTTGACGACCAGGTCTGGTCGAGACGCCTGCAACGCCGGAATTAGTCCAAAAAGCAGTCCGGTGATAGTCGAGATCAAGAACACGAAAACCAGGACACCAACATTGACTCCAACTTCATTAAGTCGCGGAGTGTCAGTCGGCACCAGGTTAAGCAGCACGCCCTTTAGCGACACAACGATGAATAGAGCAATCACACCGCCGATGAACGACAGCAGCAGGCTTTCGGTGAGAAGCTGCTTTATCAAGCGTCTCCGTCCGGCGCCCATCGCGAGGCGAATCGCCATCTCTCGCTGTCGCCCCGAAGAACGCGCGAGCAGCAGGTTCGCGATATTCACGCACCCAATCAGAAGCACTAGCCCAACCGCGGCCAGAAGCACTAAGAGTGTTGTCTGCACACTGCCGACCAGCGTCTCGCGCGCGGGCAGGAGTTTCACATTCCAACCTGCTTCTTCCGGATAGTCTTTGGGAAACTCTTTGCGGAGATTTGTGACGAAGGAATCAATTTTTGCCTGCGCCTGCTGAACAGTTAGATCAGCTTTTATTCTCCCGATGGCTCCAGGCAAGATTCGCTGATTGCGCACGGGTGGGCCGAAAGGGTTTGCGCTGAAGCCGGCTGTGGCCCACATCTCGACTTCGTTTCTCAACGTCTGGCCCGGATGACGAAAGCCTGGGGGCATCACGCCCACGACTGTGTAGAGGTCGCTATCTGCATAGACCTTCCGGCCAAGGATGTTAGGATCGGATCCGAACACACGACGCCACAGCCCATCGCTGATAACTATTCCTTCTGCAAATCCGGCAGCTTGATCCTGAGGACCTAAGACGCGCCCGAGCTGCGCGTTCGCGCCAAGTAAGGAAAAATAGTTAGGACTTACCGCCAGCAGTTCAATCCGCTTAGGGCGATCAGACCCGGTGAGATTCGCGTCGACGGGCCAAACAGCTGATACCTGCTCGAACACGCCGGAACGTTCCTGCAGGTCCTTCAGTTCATCAACGGACAAACCAACATTCTCAGCCTGGCGCCCCGACAGATCGTCGCGCACGAGTACGATCTTTTCAGGTTTTGGAAACGGGAGTGGACGTAGCAAGACGGCATCAACAACGCTGAAGATGGCGGTATTCGCGCCGATACCCAGGCTGAGGGTGATAATGACAACCGCTGTGAAACCCGGCTTGCTCCTTAGCATCCGGGCCGCATAACGGAGGTCGTGCCAAATTGTTGTCAGCATGTTTTCTTCTCCCTCGCTCATCAGTGGCTGTCGCGACGGCCGAGACCACCAAATACCTTCTCTTAGTGTTCGTTCGTGTGAGTTGGTGGTTCGTTCGCTATTGTTAGTAAGAACAACGAACCACGAAATCACACGAAATACACGAAACACGTTGGCGTCGCTTTGTTCAGCGCGCTACCACCATTCACTCCAATCGCCAATCGGCAATCGGCAATCGCCAAGGTCTTTATTCGTAGCGCAACGCAACCAACGGATCGACCTTCGTAGCTCGCCGCGCCGGGATGTAACAGGCAATCAGCGTAACGATGAACAGGCCCGCAGATACTGCGGCAAACGTTTTCTTGTCGGTCGCGGCGACTTCAAATAGCATGCTCGCGATCAGTCGGGTTAGTCCGAACGACGCAATTAAGCCGGCAGCCACTCCAACAATCCCAAGGATGATTCCCTGCTTCACAACCAGTGTAAGAACGTCGCGGCGCTGTGCACCCAGCGCCATGCGGATTCCGATTTCGTGGGTCCTCTGCTGCACCGAATACGACATGACTCCGTAGATCCCAACCGCAGCCATCACCAAAGCCACCACTGAAAAGGCAGCCAGCAGAATTGTGTTGAACCGCGACCGCGCAATGGATTTAGCCATCAAACCGTTCATCGTGCTCACTTCACCAATCGGTTGCTCCGGGTCTAGTTGATGGATGATCTTGCGCGCCGCTGGAGCGATATTCATCGCTTCACCACGCGTTCGGATGGCGAGGGTCATAGATGAATAGGTCAGTTCCGGCTGCGGCCAATAGGCCATCGGTTCGACTTCAGCATCGAGTCCCATGTGTTTGCTATCGCCCACGATGCCGATGATTTCCGTGGGCACGTTATCGTTTTCGTCCTTCATGTAGATCGTGACTCGTTTGCCGAGCGGATCCTGGCCGGCAAAATTAACGCGAGCAAACGCTTCGTTAATGACGACGACGTGGCGCATTTCCGTCGCCTCTTGTTCCGTAAAGAGTCGCCCGCGCCTCAACGGGATTCCCATGGCCTGAAAATAATTCGCATCAGTGACGCAAATACCCGTACCCAATTCCTGGCCGGGCGGCAGCTTGGGCTGGCCTTCGATGTATATGTCAGTGCCTGAATGTGGGCCGCTAAATGGAAGCGTATTGATCGCTCCCGCAGCCTCAACACCGGGAATCGCACGCAGTTGCTCGAGGGTGCGCTTAAAGAAGTTCATTACCTTGGGGTCGGTGTCATACTTTCTTGAGGGCAAGTTGACCCGCATCGTCAACAGGTTGTTCGGATTGAATCCAGGATCGACTGATTGCAGTCGAGTAAAGCTCTTCATCAGGAGTCCAGCGCCAACCAACAGAACCAGCGCCAACGCCACTTGAGTAACCACGAAAAGACTTCGCAAGCGATGGCTGCGCGATCCTCCGAAACCTTTGGCGCCTTCCTTGAGCGAATCGTTGAGATCGAAGCGCGCCGCCTCGAAAGCTGGAACCAATCCGAAAACAATTCCAGTTAAGAACGTTAGCCCAATCGTGAAAGCCAGCACTGGCAGGTTAACTTTCGTAGAGCGCAGGTCGATGAGTTCTGGCGGACTTAAAGCGAGAAGCGCCTTCGTGCCCCACCATGACAACAGCAAGCCAAGCCCTCCGCCGATAGCGGACAACAGAACGCTCTCCGTCAGAAGCTGCCGCGCGATGCGCCAACGGCTCGCGCCCAGCCCTGCTCGCAAAGCGATCTCTTTCCTGCGCGAAGCAGCACGCCCCAAAAGCAAGTTGGCGACGTTGGCACACGCAATCAGCAAAACAAAACCCACCGCGCCGAGCAGGATGAGAAGTGGTTTCCGTATCTCGCCGGTGAACTGGGTCCGCAAGGGAACCACATTTACACCCCATTGAGTATTAAACTCGGGATACTGCTGTTCGAGTCTTGCCCCGATGACGTTCATTTCGTTCTGCGCCTGGGCCGAAGTGACATTCGGTTTCAGACGCGCCACTGCTCGAGCAAATCGCCCCTGCCTTTGGCGCAATTCATTTGAGACTTGCCAGGGCGACCAAATCTGCGCCGGTTTGCTAACCATCGAGCCTTTCTGTACAAACCAGCCCACATCCGGAGGCAGGACTCCGATGATTTCATTCGGCTGATTGTTTAGCGTGACTTTGCGCCCGACTATAGAAGGATCTCCGCCGAAACGGCGCTGCCAGAGATCGTAGCTAATCACGACAACGTCGGGTTGGCCGGGTTTCCCCTCATCTGGTGTAAATGTTCGTCCGTGAACAGGCTTCACACGCAGCACCGAAAAGAGATTGGTGGTGGCAATTTGCGCTGAAATTTCTTCGGGTTCGCCATCGCCTGTAAGATTGAAATTGAGATCAAAGAATGCAGCCATATCTTCGAAGACGGTATTTTGGTCCTTCCAGTCGAAGAAGTTCCCGAGGTTAATCACGTTCTGCGGGTTGCCCTTGCCGCTCTTCCTGTGTTCCCAGACAATCGCCAGCCTTTCGCCGTCTTCATACGGCAGCGAGCGAAGCAATACTGAGTGCACCACACTGAAGATTGCAGTGTTCGCTCCAATACCAAGAGTTAGAGCGATGAGCGCAACCATCGTTACCGCCGGATTCTTGATTAACATTCGTGCGCCATAGCGCAGGTCCTGCCATATTTGCTGCATCTTGCTTCTCCACTGGTCATTTCCAATTGCCGATTGCCGATTGGCGTTTGTCTTTGGCTTGGGTTTTTCAAACCGCGAGCCGACCCACCCGCGGGGTGGTACTGACCTCATCGTACCGAATGTATCGAACTCCAAAGACCAAAGATCTAAGACCTAAGACCAAAGACCTTGTTCATTCGTATCTCAGCGCCACCAACGGATCCACTTTCGTGGCGCGGCGCGCCGGCACGTAACAGGCCAGCAGCGCCACGACGATCAGTCCTGCCGAGACGCTGATGTACGTCAGGGCATCCGTCGTCGTCACTCCGAACAGAATCCCCGCCATTACCCGCGTCAAAGCAAACGCTCCGAGGAGACCGAGTGCCACACCAATCAGGGCCAACGTCATTCCGTTTCCAATGATCAGTCTCAGCACATCTTTTCCCTGGGCGCCGAGCGCCATGCGAATGCCGATTTCATGCGTACGCTGCGAAGCCACGTAAGACATAACGCCGTAGATGCCGATCGCCGCGAGCGTCAGCGCCAAAGCGGCAAACACGACAAGCAGCATCATGAAGAACCTTCGGTTCAGGATTGATTCGCCCATCAACTGCTCAAGTGTTGTCACATTGAACACCGCCTGATCTTTGTCGACAGAAAGAATCTCGCGGCGCACTGCGTTCGTCATCGAGGACGGATCACCCTCGGTCTTTACGACGATCGTGTTAAAGGAAGTCGGAAACTGTGCATGTGGCAGGTAGATCTGCATTGACGGCTTCTGATCGAGTCCGTATTGCGAAACATCGTCAACAACGCCGACGACTGTGCGCCACGGTCCGGGATCAGTTTCAGTACCGGTAAATCTTATGCGCTTGCCAAGTGGGTCCTGATTAAGCCAAAGCTGGTCGGCCATTGTCTTATTGATCAAAGCAACCTTCGCCGAATCAGCAGTGTCCTGATCACCGAGTAACCGTCCATTCAACGTGGAGATACTCAGGGCCTGAAGGTAACCGGGTGTCGCGACGTAGAGATCAACGGAGATCTCCTCGCCGCGAGGTCGTGGTTGGTCTTCCACCACCAAGCCTCTACCGTCGAAGTTATCGCTTAATGGCAAGACACTTGTGATCCCGGCTGCTTTAACTCCGGGCAAGCTCGCAATCCGATCGGTAGCTTGTTTGAAGAATGCGATTTGATTCTCAGGCTTGGGATACTTGATCCCCGGAAGACCAATGTTCATCGCGAGGATGTTTTGTGGATCGAAACCGGTGTACACGTTCCTCAATTGCATCACAGTGCGGATCAGCAAACCGGCGCAAACGAGTAGCACAAGCGTCATCGCAATTTCGGAAACGACTAGAGCGCTGCGCAAGCGGTTGCGACTGCCGCCAGCGCCGGAGCCGCGTCCACCTTCCTTGAGCGATTCAGTCAGGTTAGGTTTAGAGATTTGCAGCGCCGGAGCTATTCCAAAGATCAGGCCAGTGACTATCGAAATTCCCATCGTGAACATCAGGACACGCGTGTCCAGTTGAATCTCTTGGAACATGGAATTGATTTCGGATCCCGCCGACGAAACGAGACTCGTACCCCAAAAAGCCAGCACCAGACCGAGTAGTCCACCGATCACGGAAAGCACCAGACTCTCGGTCAATAATTGGCGGACTAACTGACTGCGGCCCGCGCCCATAGCGGAGCGAATCGTGATCTCTTTGTAGCGGACCGAGGCACGAGCGAGCAGAAGATTTGCGACGTTGGCACACGCGACCAACAAAACAAACACCACCGCGCCGAAGATCATCCACAACGTCGGCCGTATTCCACCCACGATTTCATCCGTAATCGAGACTACGTGGATGCCCTGGTTTCTATTGCTTTGTGGATGTTGCTGCTCGAGTCGCTGAGCGATGACGTTCACATCACTCTGCGCCTGGGCAATGGTTGCTCCTGGTCTAAGTCGACCAATTGCTCGCAGGTGCCGTTCGTCGCGAGCGGTATCGTCGTACTTCTCAGCGACGGGCCGGTAGAATTGTCCCTCAGGTGCAACCAACGCTGAGGGCAAAGGACGAAAGTCCGGACCCATGACCCCGACGACGTTATACGGACGGCCGTTTAGCGAGATCGACTTGCCCACGATTTTCGGGTCGCCGGCAAAGCGTTGTTGCCAGAGCGCGTGGCTCAAAACAATTACGAAGTCTTTTCCATCCTCTTGTTCTTCGGGAGTGAAGACCCGTCCCAGCAGCGGCGTGCCTTTCATCACCTTGAAGAAACCATCGCCCACCTGAATTGCAGGAATTCGTTCCGCTTCCGTTTCGCCCGACATGATTGGATACCAGCCGGCGAAAGTTGCGACTTCTTCGAAGACACTTGACTGGGAACGATAATCAGCTGCGTCCGTGGCTGAAACCTGGTTGTGACCTTTAAGACGTTCTTCCGATTTGGTATTTCCCCAAAGGAGAACAAGGCTGTCCGGATCTTTATAGGGCAACGATTTCAACAGCACAGCGTTGATTACGCTGAAGACTGTCGTGTTCGCACCTATCCCGAGCGCGATAGACAAAACCGCAACTGCAGTGAAGCCGGGACTCTTAAGAAGGAGGCGGAAAGAGTAACGAAGGTCGCGAAAGAATGTATCCATAATTGATTTCCAGTCTCTGATTTCCGACCACTAATTGCCGATTGGCGATTGCCAATTGGCCTTTGGTCTGGGGCCTTGGGTCTTGGGTTTTTGAAACCGCGAGGCGATCCACCCGCTATCCCGATGTGTCGGGATACTGACCTCATCGGACCGAATGTATCGAACTCCAAAGACCAAAGATCTAAGACCTAAGACCAATTTCCTCATTCGTACCTTAGCGCCACAAGCGGATCGACTTTCGTCGCACGCCGCGCCGGCAAGTAAGAAGCCAGCAATGCCACGCACGAAAGCAACAGCGAGATAAAGACAAACGTAATTGGATCCGTCGGGCTAATGTTGAAAAGCAGGCTCGACAAAGTGCGCATTACCGCAAATGAAGCCACCGCTCCGATTCCAATCCCCACAAACGTGAGCGCCATTCCTTCACTAACAACCAGTCTCAGGATGTCCTTCGTTTGTGCACCAAGAGCCATTCGCACGCCAATTTCATGTGTGCGCTGTCCCGTCGTAAAACTTATGACGCCATAAATGCCCACCGATGCCAGCATTAAGGCCAACACGGCGAGACCGCCCAACAGCAGCAGATTGAAGCGTCGTGCTTTGAGTGAATTGGTAACGAGCTGATTCATCGTCGTGACGGCATAAAACGGTTGGGTGTTATTGCTCTCCCAGATGCGCGCTTTCAAAGCTTGCAACAGGGCGTTTGGGTCACTCCTGGTTCTCACTACGAAAATGGTTGAGCCTGACGGCGCTTGTGCGTAAGGAACAAAGAACTCCTGGCGTGGGGTCTTTTCGAGACCATCTTGTCTTTGGTCTATCACAACACCGACGACTTCCAGCGTAGTCCCCCCTTGAGCGTCGCGGCCGCCCCGTTTCAAAGTGAACTTCGCCCCTACCGGGTTTTCACCGGGCCAGTTGCGTTTAGCCATCGTGTCGTTGATTAGAGCGACCCGGCTTGTGTCCTTAGCGTCAAACTGGTTGAAGAGACGGCCGTTCAGAAGCCGGGCGCCGATGGCGGAGAAGTAGTTGGGCGAGGCAATTGTGAATTGTGCGACTGGCTCCTGGCCTGAGGGCTCAGGTGGTTTCCCTTCTACAGCAAAAGGTAGCGAAGACGTTTGACTACTTTCCAGCAACGGAATGGACGTCGTCACGCCCGCCGCCTCTACTCCGGCCAACGACTCGATGTTTTCCAACGTTTCCCGTGTGTAGACTTCGCGCTGTTCCGGCTTGTTGTAGCGATCCCAGATAAAAGCCTGAATCGCCACCACTCTATCGGCGGCAAATCCGGGGTCTACTCGCAGTAAACTAACGAAACTCCGCAGCACCAATCCCGCTCCTACCAACAACACAAAAGCGAGAGCAATCTGCGTCACCACGAGCGTATTCCTTAGCCGGTGACGAGCTTTGGTCGCGGTAACAGTCTGCCCCGTCTCTTTTAGACAAGAATGCAGGTCCTGCTTTGAGAGTTGTAAGGCGGGTACGAGACCAAAGATCAACGTAGTAAGAAAACCGACGAGCGCGACAAACGCGAGCGTGAGACTGTCGAGCCTGACCTGATCGATACGCGGAATGTCGCCCGGGTTGAAAGCAACGATTAAGTCAACTCCCCAAACAGCCAACAACAGTCCGCAACCACAGCCGAGAATGGCGAGTAACAAACTCTCAATCAGCAGTTGACGCACGATGCGGCCGCGTCCCGCGCCAATGGCCGCGCGAATCGAAAATTCACGTTCGCGTTCGCAACCCCGCGCCAGAGACAGGTTCGCCACGTTTGCGCACGCGATTAGCAGCACCAATCCCACGGCTGCGAAGAGAATCACCAAAGCCCGCCGCCACTTCCCTTTCAAGTGTTCAGGCAGAGTGATCGCACTAATGCCGATACCCTGGTTTGTGTTGGGATTCTCCTGAGCTAATTGCGCGGCGATATTGTTCAGATCAGCCTGAGCTTGTTCCAGCGAAACGTTTTCCTTTAATCGGGCCACGACCTTCAGATAAGTCGCCTTGCGTTGCTGCTTCATCGCGTCGCTTGGGACTTGCGGCGACCACATCTCTTCTTCTCGATCAAATAGATACAAACGGAAACTCGGCGGCATCACGCCTACAACGGTGGTAAGTTGTCCATCAAGCATTAGTGTCCTGCCGACGATGTTCTTGTCCCCGCCAAATCTGCGTTGCCAAACGCCGTGGCTAAGCATGACTACCTGATTTCTTCCCGCCTCATACTCCTCTGGCAGAAACGTTCGGCCATAGAGCGCGCCGGCGCCGAAAACCTGGAAAAAGCCTTTGGACACCAACGACGCGCGAATCACCTCGGGCTCTTCCCCACCCGCATAATCCAGGCTGTTGGGATTGGCGAAGGCAATTTCTGAAAAGACCTGTTGCCGTTCGCGCCAGTCAAGGAAATTGGCGGGTGAAACGTCATCACGAGGAATGCCTTCTTTGGTGTTGTTTTCCCACAACGTGACGATTCGGTCCGGCTCTTCATAGGGAAGCGCACGCAGCAGCACATTGTTAATGATGCTGAAGATTGCCGTGTTGGCGCCGATGCCAAGCGCAAGCGTGATGACCGCAATCAAGGAGTAGGCGGGATGCTTCAACAACATTCGCGTGCTGTAACGCACGTCTTGCCAAAGGCTGTGCATTTCGTTCCCTCCCCTCTTTCAATTTCCGATTGCCAGTTGCCGATTTGTAAATGGCTGTTTCGTTACCGCCGAATCAACAATCGTCAGTCGTCAATCGCCAATCTCAAGGGCCACCCGCTACCGCGTGGTGGTACTGACTTCACCCCCGAGCGACATCGGCTCGCCGCAACTACTTGCACTCGCCAATTGGCAATCGGCAATCTGTAATTTCCTCATTCGTAACGAAGCGCCACCAGCGGATCGACTTTCGTTGCGCGTCGCGCCGGAATGAAGCAAGCGAACAGCGCTACGACGATCAAGCCAACCGAAACTGTCGCGAACGTCGCCGCGTCAGTCGGCGTCACTGCGAATAACAAGGTGCTCAGCAATCTCGTCAGCGCAAGTGCCCCCGCTAATCCGAGTGCCACGCCAATCAGGACAAGCATCATTCCGCCTTTCACGACCAGCTTCAGCACGTCTGTCGCTTGCGCACCGAGTGCCATCCGGATTCCGATCTCTCGCGTGCGCTGGCTGACCCCGTACGAGATGACGCCGTAGATGCCCACACCTGCCAGGATCAAAGCCATGCCTGCAAAGATCCCGAGCACTAGCATGCGAAATCGCGGCCCCGCCACTGATTCGGACAGCACGCTCTCGAGCGTCCTGATGCTATAAATTGGCTGGTCTTTATCAAGCGCCAGCACCTCGTTTCGCACTGCGGCTGCTACGCCAGTGCCGCCTTCCAGGTAGCGAATCATCAACGACATGCCCCGTTCAGGCTGCTGGCCATAAGGCATGTACAACTCAGCGACGGGCTCGCTGCGAAGCTCGCGCGGTTTGGTGTCGCCGACAACGCCAACAATCGTTATCCAGTCCTCTTCTTTCGGTTTATCTTCCACAGAAATTCGCTTGCCCATTACGTCTTCAGACCCGAAATAGCGCCGGGCCAAAGTGCCGTTGACAATGGCGACATTTTGCGAACCTCTTACATCCCGTTCGCTGAACCCTCTTCCCTTCAGCAGGGGAATCATCATCGTCTGGAAGTACTCGGGGCTGACGCCGTTGTAAAAAGCTGCGGGTGCTGAATCATCGGCTTGACGACCTTCCACGTTGAACCGCAGGTACGCGAACGAGGCATCGTTGGCGATAGGAACAAATGAGCGAGTGCTGGCGTGCTGCACGCCTGGCAACTGCTTGAGCCGTTCGAGAAGTTGATTGTGGAAGGCTATGACTTGCGCGCCTGTCTTGTACTTTGGCCCGCTGAGATCAATCTGCATGGTTAGCACGTTTGTGGGGTTGAAACCCGGATTCACGGCTTGCAACCTTAGGAAGCTTCTAATCAAGAGGCCTGCGCCGACCAGCAGCACGAGCGAAAGGGCAATTTCCGCGATCACCAGAAAACCCCGCAGGCGCTGGCGATTAGTGCCGCCCGTCGCGCTACCCCCGCCGGTCTTGAGTCTCTCGTTGAGGTTGGGGCGCGATGCCTGCAGAGCAGGTAGGAGTCCAAAAAGTATTCCCGTTAGCAGCGAAACCGCGAGCGTGAACGCTAAGACGCGAAGATCAATTGTTACCTCCCTAACGCGAGGCAGATCCGCTGGACTCAACGCCACCAACAAATCAATTCCCCATATCGCAACCAGCAATCCGAGCGTGCCACTTAACAATGACAGCAGCACGCTTTCGGTCAACAACTGCCGCACGATCCGCCAGCGGCCGGCGCCTAACGCCGTGCGAATGGCCATCTCTTTTTGCCGCGCCGTCGCGCGAGCCAGCGACATGTTCGCTACGTTGGCCGAGCCGATTAGCAGCACGAAGACGACAGCACCGAGCATCACGAAGAGCGAGGTCCGGAAGTCGCCCACTATTTGCTCGTTGAGTGAAACGACTCTAACGCTTCGCCCCTTATTAGATTCCGCGTACTGCTGCTCTAAGCGGCCGGCAATAGTGTTCATGTCTGCCTGGGCTTGCTGCAGCGTGGCATCCGGCTTTAGACGCGCGACAACGTTGAGGTAATGCGAGTCACGATCGGTGAAGCCGAAGCCGTGCGAGAGAGGTGCCCACAGTTCTATCTCATCGGATAAGAGGGGCGCCTGAACGCCTCGAGCGATGACGCCGATAACGGTGAAGGACTTGTCGTCGAGGTTGAGCGATCTGCCAACGATGTTCGGATCAGAATCGAATCGTCGGCGCCACAGACTTTCGCTGATTACAGCTACCAGGTCTTTTCCCCGTTCGTCTTCCCCGGATAAGAAGATGCGCCCACGAATGGGCTTAATACCAAGAGTAGAGAAAAAAGCCGGAGATATGATGGCGCTACGAATCCGCTCGGGCTCTCCAGTGCCCGTCAGGTTGAAAGTCCAATCAGAGTAGGCGGCAACTTCCTCGAAGGTATTTCTCTGGTCTCGCCAATCGGCAAAGTTGGGATAAGACGCGGGCATCTCGCTTGTCTTTTTCCTGGCGTCGACCTCCCACAGTTGCACGAGCCTCCCTGGTTCACTGTAAGGAAGAGGACGGAGCAGCACTGAGTTGACGACGCTGAAAATAGCGGTGTTAGCTCCAATGCCCAGGGTGAGCGCAAGAACCGCCACGACCGTGAAGCCCGAGTTTTTGGTCAGCATGCGGACGCCATAGCGCAAGTCTTGTCGCAGTGTTTGCATCATGTTATTTCCAATTTCCAATTGCCGATTTCCAGAAACCACCCGCTAACGCGTGGTGGTACTGACCTCATGGGACCTCATGCATAGAAGTCTTTGAATAATGATTCCATGATTTCTATTTCCGATTGCTGATTGCAGATTGCCAATTGCCAATTGCCGATTTTGCGAGCCCGGTTGTCCCCTGGCGTTCGACTGAGGCTCTCGGTTGCTCTGTCAATCGCCAATCGGCAATACCGTTCATTCGTATCGCAGCGCCACAAGCGGATCGACTTTCGTTGCGCGTCGCGCGGGCAGCCAGCAAGCAGCCAAAGCCACGATCGTCAGCAACCCCGCGATCACCGCGAAGGTCAACGGGTCAGTCCCCGTCACGCCGTAAAGCTGCTCCGCCATCTGTCGCTGCCAGGCATCCTCTGGGAAATACTGGCTCCCAAGGAGTCGCTTCAACCCATATCCAGTGAACGCACCCACAGTCAGTCCGAATAACACCAATCTCATTCCCTGCCAGACGACCAGCCGTAAGACGTTCGCGGTTTGCGCGCCAAGCGCCATGCGAATGCCGATCTCATTCGTGCGTTGGGCCGCCGAATAGGCCAACACACCGTAGAGTCCGATGGCCGCGAGCAAAAGTGCGGCTCCGCCGAAGAAACTCAAGAGCCGCGCGGACAAGCGTTCCCGTCCCAACGTGGCCTGCGAGCGCGCTGTCTGAGTGCCGAGTTCGGTGACCGGTAGATTGCTGTCCAGTTCGCGCACGACCTGACGCACTGTGGCGGCGAGCGCGGTTGGTTCGCCCGCTGTGCGCAGGGTGAAATGCATCTCGCCGATATCTGCACCCTCCTGCCGCCAGGGGGTGTAGAACAGCGGCTGGATCTCTTCGCGCTGGCTCATGTATTTGGCATCGGCGACGACACCGATGATCTCGACTTCACGTTTGCCGTCGATAAACGTGACGCGCTTACCAAGCACGTCTTCGTTGGGGAAGAATTTGCTCGCAAAGGTTTGACTGACGAGGGCGACTTTGGGCGCACGCTGGTCATCTTGCGCCGTAAAAACACGTCCGCGCAGGAGCGGGATTTCCATTGTCGCGAAATAGTTCTCGCGCACCGCCTGCCGCATAGTGTCGCGTTCCACGGCAGTCCCTTCAGGCTCGCCCGGCAGCAGGAAGTCGTTGAACCAATTGTCATCGGCGATCAGCCCGACTCTCCCGAATGTTGCCGCGCGCACGCCGGGCAGGTGATCCAGCCGCGCGAAGAGTTGCTGATAGAACTGCAACAGCCGTTCGTCCTTGTATCCGCTTTGCTTCGGCTGCAAGGTGAAGACCAGGAGGTTCTCTTGATTGAAGCCGAGGTTGACGCGCTGCAGATTGTAGAGTGTGCGGATGAACAAACCTGCGCCGACTAATAAGAGTAACGAGAGCGCGACTTGCGCGACGATCAGCCCTTTGCTTAAACGCGATACGGCGCCCGTTGTGCGGCGGCTCGGTTTGAGCGAGGTCGCCAAATCCAAGCTCGTGGCGCGCCACGCGGGCGCCAATCCGAACAGGGCGCCCGTCAGGAGCGAGACGGCCAGGGTGAAAGCCAGCACCCGCCAGTTCAGACTGAGGTCAACGCCGCTGGGCAAGAATCCCGCGTCCTTGTCGGTCAGCGCCAGGAGCACGCCCTTACTCCAGAAGGCGAAGAGCACGCCGACCGCTCCGCCCAAGACCGAGAGCAGCACGCTTTCGGTCAGGAGCTGTCGCACCAGACGCCAACGCCCCGCGCCGACCGCGAGCCGCACGTTAATCTCTACAGTGCGCAGGGCCGCCCGCGCCAGCAACAGATTCGCCACGTTGGCACACGCGATCAGCAGCACGAGCGCCACCACGATGAACAGTCCATAGATCGTGGCCGTATAAACTCTGCGCATATCCAGCATCCCGCGACTGCCGGGCTCCACAATCAGGTGCGGATAATCTTTCGGATCGAGTTGCGCTGGTTCACTCGCTTTGCGCGGCGGCGGCCTCACTGCGAGGGCTTCGGCTTGGAACGTACCGTTCAAGCTGTCGCGGGCCTGTTCGTAGGTGGCGCCTGGTTTGAGCCGCCCCATCAAGTTCAGCCACCAGACGCCCGGTTCTTTCGCCGTGCCCAATCTGCTGTTCTCACCCTGCACCAACGGCTCGCCAGCGAGCGGGATGGTGACGGCGGGGTGATAACCCACTTGCAACGTGCCAGTGAAGGCCGGTGGCGTGACGCCGATGATGGTGAATGATTGCTTGTTGAGTTTGAGCGGCTGGCCAATGACGGCGGGCTTGGCGCCGAAACGCTCTTGCCAAAATTGATGACTGAGCACGACAACCGGCGCAGCGCCTGGTTTGTCATCTTCGTCAGTGATCCCACGGCCCAGGCTCGGTTGCACTCTCAGCCCGGCGTAGTAGCCCCCTGACACGGCTTGCCCAGTGATCAATTCTGCTTGCTGGTCCACCACCGCCGTCAATTCACTTATGGGAGCGAAGGCAAAGAAATCGCTGAGCGGGCTGTCAGACGCTTGCGCCCGCGCCTGGCGCATTTCTTCAAAGACGTCGTAACGAAACAGCGAAAGCCCCCTGATGTCCGGCGGCCCCGGCACGTTTGATGTGCCGCTCATCCCATTTACCCTGAATGGGCGTCCGGATTGCCATTCAAAGAGCACCAACTGCTCGGGCTGAGGAACCGGCAAGGTCTTCAGCAGCACGGCATCCACAACGCTGAACAACGCGGTGTTCGCGCCGATGCCCAGGGCCAGTGAAAGCACGGCGACGACCGTAAATCCTTTTTGCTTGAGCAGCATCCGCACCGCATAACGCAAGTCTTGAAACATCTCGTCCTCCAATCCCAGCTATTGAAGCCACGGCGCATCGCCTCACTCATATCGCAGCGCCACCAACGGATCGACTTTCGATGCTCTGCGCCCGGGTATGTAGCAGGCGACCAACGCCACTCCGATTAGCAACACCGCGATGCTCACGAACGTTGCCGGATCGTTTGGTTCGACGCCGAAGAGCATGGTCGTCATCACTCGCGTTAAAGCGAGGGCTCCAACCAAACCAAGAGCGACTCCAATCATTGCCAACAACATTCCCTGACCAATCACCATCCGGAACACATCGCGCGATTGCGCGCCAACGGCCATGCGAATGCCAATCTCGTGTGTCCGCTGCGTCACCGTGTACGACATCACTCCGTAGATACCCACAATCGCCAGGATGAGGGCGACAACTGCGAACAGTGTCAGCAACAGCATGTTGAATCGCCGTCCCGAGATTGACTCGGCAAGAAGTTGTTGCATGGTCCTAACGTCATCAATCGGCAGGTCTCTATCAATCGTTTGAATTTGACCTTTCACCGCGGCAGCCAGACTTAAAGGGTTCGAGTTGGTCGTGCGGACTACAAGACTCATCGAGGCGGCCGCCACTTGCAGATAAGGAAAGTAGACTTCGGGTTTCGCGCTTGAATCCAACCCGAGTTGCTTCACGTCTGCGATCATTCCGACGATTGACATCCACGACTGGCCATCATCGAAAGTAATTCGCCTGCCGATTGGGTCTTCGTTGGGAAAGTAAATGCGGGCCAGGTCGTTGTTGATAATCGCTGCCGCGGGAGCGTCGCTTTTGTCTCTATCCGTGAAATCGCGCCCCTTAATCAAGTTAATGCCCAGCGTACCGAAATAGCCGGGACTCACGCTGCGCGTATTGATGATCAACTCTTTGCCGGCTTCCGGCTCGGGTTGTCCTTCAATGCGGAAATCAGAACCGGAAAGGCTCAAGGTGAGCGGCAGTCCCGTGGTCACGCCTGCGGACTGTACGCCGGGCAGCGCCTGGACTTGCTCGAGTGTCTTTTGGAAGAAAGCGACTTGCTGAAGGTCTTCGGGATAACGTGTATTCGAAAGTGTCAGGTTCACTGCGAGCAAATTGTCGGTATTAAATCCCAGATTCATCTGCTGGAGTCGGATGAAACTCTTGATCATCAAGCCGGCGCCGATCAGCAACACAAGCGACAGGGCAACCTCAACTGCTACCAGAACGCTGCGAGTGCGTTTGCCTGCGGCGCTGCCCGTCGAGCCTTTCGAACCTTCTTTCAACCCTTCGTTCAGATCGGTCTTCGACGCGTTGATCGCGGGAACTAAGCCAAAGAGAATTCCGGTTAGGAGAGAAACCGCGAGGGTGAAGCCAAACACTCGAGCATCTACTCCGACTTCGTTTAGCCGGGGAATATTGTCCGGGGCGAGCGCCATGAGCGCTGCGGTGCCCCAGACAGCAAACAACAATCCCAGGGCGCCACCTGCGAAGGAAAGCATCAGGCTTTCCGTCAGTAATAAACGCAGAACCCGCAACCGGCTCGCACCCAGTGCCGTGCGAATCGCAAACTCTTTTTGTCTCGAAGCTGAACGTGCGAGCAGGAGGTTTGCGATGTTCGCGCAAGCTATCAGCAGTAGAAAGGCAACCGCTCCAAGCAGCACCAACAACGCCGGGCGAATTTCCTTAACGGTTTGCTCTTGCGTCGCGATCAGCCTTACGCCGATCCCCGTGTTGCTGTCGGGATATTGTTGTTCGAGGCGGCCTTCGATAGTGGACATTTCGGCTTGCGCCTGATCGATCGAGACCGCGGGTCTAAGCCGGCCGAGAACAAAGAATGAATAGTTGCCGCGACCAGCCTCTTCCTCCGTGGCCGCGAGCGGAACATAGAGATCAATCGGATCATTCAGAACTTTTCCGAGATAACCGAATCCGACAGGAAATTGAAAGCTGGAGGGCATCACGCCCACGACTGTGTAGTTTTGATTATTTAGGGTGACTGACTGACCAATGATTTCCGGAGTGGAACCGAAGCGACTCTGCCAAATAGCATGACTCAGGACTACAACACGGCTGGCTCCGTCCTTGTCTTCTTCAGGAAGAAACGTCCGTCCCAGCATTGGCGTGGCGCCTACAAGAGAAAAAAGGTTGGCGGAAGCTCTAACGGTGGAGAGCCGGGCCGGCTCGCCGGTTCCTGTAAAGTTCAGATCGGTAAATGTGTAAGCAGATATTTGCTCGAAGGTGTGGTTTTGATTTATCCACTCGCGCATATTGGCGAATGAGACCGGCATTTGATACATGCCGCGCTCCGGGCTCTCTTCCCAGATGGTTACGAGTCGTTCGGGCTGATGGTAAGGGAGCGGGCGCAGGAGCACGCCATTAATCACGCTGAACATTGCGGTGTTTGCACCGATGCCTAACGCGAGCGTGATGACAGCGATGGCTGTGAAGCCGGGATGCTTCAGCAGACTTCTGATTGCGTAATGAAGATCCTTGAGTAACGTTTCCATCATGTTATTTCCAATTGTCGATTGCCGATTGGCGATTGCCGATTGGCGAGCAAGTCCAAAGTCCAAGGTCCAAAGTCCACTTATTTTGCTTGGTTCTTTGCTTTCAGTGACATTTTAGTTAACGGACCTTGGACTTTGGACCTTGGACGCAGTTGCCAATCGCCAATCTGTCTGTCTCACTCGTATCTCAGCGCCACCAGCGGATCGACTTTCGTCGCGCGCCGGGCCGGTAGATAGCAAGCCACGAATGCAACGAGTGTGAGCAATACCGCGACTGCCGCAAACGTGATCGGATCTTTCGCTGTCACTCCAAACAGCAGTGTCGACATCACTCTCGTTAACGCGATGGCGCCGACAAGTCCGATCCCGATTCCCAGTACCACTAAAGTCATTCCCTGCCGCACCACCAACCTAAGTACGTCCAGCCGCCGCGCGCCCAAAGCCATCCTGACGCCAATCTCGTGCGTTCGTTGTGAGACTGAGTAGGACATCACGCCATAAATTCCAGTTGATGCGAGCACGAGGGCCACGAAGGCAAACAAGGCCAGCAGAGCAGTGCGATAGCGCGGCCCGGCCACAGCCGTGTCCATCCACTCCTCCATAGTTCTCACCGCGGCAACCGGTTGGTCGGGATCGATACCGCGCACTTCCTTTCGCACAGCGCCGGCAATGCTTGCTGGATCGCCCTGGGTGCGCACAACGATATTCATCCAGGGGGCTTGATTGGTAGGCATATACATCGCGGGAAAAGGGGTTGATTCCAGCGCGCGGTGACGAATGTCGCCGACAATCCCGATGATCTCGAACGGCTGATTGCCCAACGCCATGATCAGCCGCTTGCCGATCGGTTCCTCGTTGGGAAAAACCTGGCGGGCAAGCAGGTCACTGATAATTACGACCTTGGCGCTCTCACGAACTTCTTGTTCCGTGAAGTTGCGCCCGCGCAGGAGGGGAATCCGCATCGCGCTAAAGTACTGCGTGTTCACTCGCCTAAAATCATCGTCAAATGCTTGATCAGGAGATACCAATGGACGGCCTTCGACTGTGTAGGGCATATCGTTGGGTTGACCGCTCAATGGCAGTTCGCTGATCAGGCCAACATTTTCGACGCCCGGTAGACCGCCGATACGTTCTTCGAGTTGTGAGAAAAAGTTTCCGGCTTTTTCGCGTGTCGCATATTTCTCGCGCGGCAGATCGACTCGCATTGTGAGGACGTTGTGCGCGTCGAAGCCAGGACTTACGTTCTGCAGCTGAATCAGACTTCTCACGAGCAGCCCAGCGCCGATCAGGAGAACTACGGCCACGGCACTCTCGAGCACCACGAGCACGCTGCGAGTGCGATTACGTTGCCCTCCATCTCCAAGGCTTCGCCCTCCTTCCTTCAGCGACTCGCTAAGATTCAGCTTCATCGTGCGCAGCGCCGGAGCCAACCCAAAGAGCACTCCAGTGAACACTGATATGAGGAGCGTGAAAGCAAGCACCGTGGCATCGATTCTTACCTGGGCGGTCGGAGGAATACTTTCTGCGCTTAGTGTCACGAGCAGCTCAACGCCCCAAACGGCAAGCAAGGTCCCCAACGCGCCACCCGCAAGAGCAAGCAAGACACTTTCAGTAATCATCTGCCGCACGATCCGAAAGCGTCCCGCACCCAGCGCTGTGCGCAATGCGATCTCTTTTTGCCGGCCTGCGGCGCGAACCAAAAGCAGGTTCGCTACGTTCGCGCAGGCAATCAGCAACACAAATCCCACAGCTCCAAAGAGGATGAAGAGCGTTGGCCTGGTGCTGCCGACAAGTTGCTCGCGCAGGGACACGAGCCGCAAGCTCCAACCCCGGTTTGAATCGGGATACTGTTCTTCAAGGCGACGAGCGATCGCGTCCGTGTCAGCTTGCGCCTGCGCCATCGTCACCCCTGGCTTCAGCTTGCCAATCGGCCGCATGAAGTGCGCCTTGCGTTGTTTCATTCCCTCCGCGATATCGAAATTGATTGGTACCCACAACTCAGCGGAGTGGGGGAAATTAAAGCCTTGCGGCATCACTCCAATGACAGTGCAGGACCTTCCGTCAAGAATGACTGTCTTGTTGATGATCGACGCGTCGCCGGCAAAACGTTTTTGCCATAGTCCGTGACTCAACACGGTAACCTGATCGCTGCCCGGCCTTTCGTTCTCCATCATGAATGTGCGGCCTAATTCCGGCTGTGCGCCGAGGGCCTGGAAATAGTTTCCGGTCACCCCAGCGGCGCTTAGGCGCTCAGGCTCGCCGCTTCCGGTAAGGTTTAAAGGAACCGGTATGGAGAAGGAAGCAGCAAACTGTTCGAAGGTCGTGTTCTGTTGGCGGTAGTCGAGATAATCGAGCGGGGAAACACTCGCTCTGTTGCTGCCGTTGCTGATATTTCCCCACACCCACACCAGGCGTTCGGGTTCAGCGAAGGGCAATGGCCGGAGCAGCACCGCATTTACCAGGCTAAAGATTGCAGTGTTGGCGCCGATGCCAAGGGCGATGGCGATCAACGCGATCATCGTGAAGCCGGGCCGCTTCAAAAGACTTCTGACCCCGTAGCGAATGTCTCTAAGAAGTGTTTCCATAATCTTATTTCCGATTTGCCGATTGCCGATTGCCAATTGATCTTTGGCCTTTGGTCTTGGGCCTTGGGTTTTGAAACCGCGAGGCGGGCCACCCGCTATCCCGATGTGTCGGGATACTGACCTCATCGGACCGAATGTACCGAAGTCCAAAGACCCAGGAACTAAGATCAAAAATCTAAAATTTAAGATCTGAGATCTGAGATCTAAGAACAAAGACCTAAGACCAAGGCCAAAGGCCAAAGACCAATTGCCCTCATTCGTATCTCAACGCCACCAGCGGATCGACTTTCGTTGCGCGGCGCGCCGGGATGTAACTGGCCAGCAGGGCGACGGCTGCAAGTAGCACCGCGACGCTCACAAGAGTTGCTGGATCATTAGGGCTGACACCGTAGAGTTGGTTTGACACAAGACGGGACAGCCAGTAACAACCCACCAGACCAAAAGCGGAACCCGAGGCGACGAGGACCAGTCCCTTGCGGAGCACCAGCTTGAACACATCTTTCCGCTGCGCGCCCAGGGCCATTCGGATTCCTATTTCCCGAGTGCGCTGGGCCACCGAGTAAGCCACAACTCCGTAGACACCAATCGACGTAAGGATCAGTGCCAACAAACCTAAAAGTCCGAGGATGATGCTCTCCATACGTTCCACATAGAGCGATCGCCCTACGTGTTCGAGTAATGTCCTGACGTTGTAAATGGTGATCGCGGGCTCAATGGAGTGCAGGCGGTTCTGAACCAGAGCTACAAATGTTGACGGTTCCGCCGCCGTGCGGATCAGTAAATTCATTGTAGGCACATACGCCTGCGTCAAAGGTTGGTACATGGTCATGCGTGGAGTTTCACGCAGGTTCCGATACTTCGTATCGCGGGCGACGCCTACCACCTCGTAGGTATCCTGCCCGTCACTGAAACTCTGCCCGACAGGATCGGCTTGCGGCCAAAACTTTCGCGCCATCGTCTCGTTGACGATCATCACCTTCGCCGACTCTTCGTTATCGATCCGGCGAAAGTCGCGCCCCTGTAGCAATGCCAGTCCGGTAGTCTCAAAGAAGCGCGGCGCGACTGTGACGATGTCAATGGAAACCTTTTCATTGACGGCCGGCTTGGTATCATTCGGCCCCAACTGCATTCGACTTCCGCCGGCAGTCGCGGGCAAAGCGCTCGCTAAAGTTACTGACTCAATTCCAGGAAGGGACGAAAGGTCCTCGAGGGCTGCCACATAGAAGTTCGCGCCTCGATCCTTGTCGTATCCCTGCAAACCCATGTTCAGCGAGAACGCCATGACATTGCCGCCGGTGAATCCCTTATCAATTCCCTGTAACTTCCAAAGACTGCGCACAAACAGTCCGGCGCCAGCAAGCAACACAAGAGAGAGTGCTACCTGAGTTATTACCAAAAGGCTCTGGAGAGAAGGACCGCGCCGAAAGACCGTTGTCGTTGCGTGTGAGTCCTTGAGTGTGGGCACCAGATCTACACGGGATGCTTTGAGCGCCGGGACTACCCCAAACAACAATACGGTTGCGACGGAGGCCGCCAGCGTAAAGACCAGAACACGTGCGTTGGGCGTAATCTCAAGCGAAAGAGGATCGTCGGTGGTGGTCAGGAGACCTGAAACAAGTCCGGAGGTCCAAAAAGTGAGTAGCAGTCCAAGTGCCCCTCCGACCACTGACAACAGCAAGCTCTCGGTCAGGAGCTGACGCACTATGCGAAAGCGAGTAGCACCCAGGGCAACTCGAACTCCGATCTCCTTTCCACGCATACGGGCACGAGCGAGCAGGAGGCTCGCCACGTTGGCGCAGGCAATTGCCAGGATTAGTGCTACCGCTAAAAACAACAAAGTGATAGGGCGCGATAGATCTGCAACGTAAGCAGCGTTACCCCCCGCTGCCTCCGTCAACGCGACGGCTACATTTCCGCTTTCTCGCGCCTGCGACGACACGCCTGGCAGAAGCGAAGTCAATTGAGTTTGGGCCTGTTGAATCGTGACGCCTGGCTTTAACCTCCCGGCAAGACTCAACCAACTCATAGTGTCACTGCTCATGAGCTTCGGGTTGGCTTCGAAGTCCATATTGTGCGGCAAAGTAAGCCAAACGTCCGTTTGCATGCCTCGCAGCAACCCGGAAAAGTTTTTGGGCGCAACTCCAACAACTGAGAAATTCCGGCCGTTGAGACTAATTGTTTTGTTCAGTACTGAGGGGTCGCGATTGAAAAATCTCGTCCAAAGGGCGTCGCTGATTAGTGCCGCGCGAGGCGCGCCGGGCGCTTCGTCCGAGGGAGCGAACGCGGACCCGATCCCCGGCTGAACTCCCAGCACGGAAAAATAGTTTGCGCTAACCATCTCCCCGCGGATTCGTTCGGTTCGATCGTCTGCTGCCAATCCGAAATTCGCCGTGGAGTAAGCAATCAATCCGGACAGCGATTGGTTGTTGTCGCGCAGGCCGGAATATAGCGGATAGGAAAAATCGTAATGAGGACTATCGCCGGGGATCACTGTTGCCACTTCGACAATCTGCTCCGGGTTCTGGACCGGCAGCGACCGCAGCATCACGGCATCCATTAAGCTGAACACTGTCGTATTGGCTCCAATCCCGAGAGCCAGAGAGAGTACGGCTACCACCGTGAAGCCCGGAGTCTTAGCCAACATGCGAATACCGTACTGAAGGTCTCTTATGAGTGTCCCCATCACTGCTCCTCAACAATTGCCGATTTCCGATTGCCAATTGGACTTTGGTCTTGGGTCTTGGGCCTTGGGGGTTTTGGGTTTTTGAACCCGCAAGGCGAGCCACTCGCTATCCCGATGTGTCGGGGTACTGACCTCATCGGACCGAAGCCACCCGCTATCCCGATGTGTCGGGATACTGACCTCATCGGACCGAATGTATCCAACTCCAAAGACCAAAGACCAAAGACCAAAGATCTGAGATCCAATTGCCAATTGGCAATCGCCGATCGGCAATTCCTTCATTCATATCTCAGCGCCACCAATGGATCGACCTTCGTTGCGCGTCGCGCCGGGATGTAGCAGGCCAGCAATGCGACCAGGGTCAGCAATAGTGAAATCGCGGCGAAAGTGATCGGATCAGTTGCGCTCACCCCGAAGAGCAAGGTTTTCAGCAATCGCGTCAGGGCAAACGACGCCAGTAATCCAATCGCTACTCCTACAGAGATAAGAAGCATCCCCTGTCTAAGAATCATCCTCAATACGTCGCCGACTTGCGCTCCCAGCGCCATCCGAATACCAAACTCGTGCGTGCGCTGGGTAACTGTGTAGGCCGTAACGCCGTAAATCCCCGCGGCCGAAAGCAACAAGGCAATGCCACTGAAAAGACCGAGGAGGACCAGATTGAAACGTGGTTGTGTGACTGCCTCGTCGACAATGCGTTCCATGGTTCTTACATCGGATACAGCCGCCGACTTGTCCACCTCCGCAGCAGCGCGACGTACTGAAGTCGCCACCGCCAACGGTTCGACTGAAGTGCGGACAACCATGAACATATTGGCAAACGTGTCTTGCAGACCGGAAAGATAAAAATCCGGCTCGGCCTCTTCGCGCAGTTCAATGCTTCTGATGTCGGCAACAACGCCGACTATCTCCCACCAGACAGGTTGTCCTTGCGGATCGCTATTACCGAGGTTGATTCTTTTGCCAATCGGGTTCTCGCCGGGGAAATCGCGTTTGGCCAGCGCCTGGTTGATGATCATCACCAAAGGAGCAGTTTCAGTATCACGTTCATTGAACGTGCGCCCCTGCGCCATCGGGATATTCATCGCGCGGAAATAATCTGTACTTACGGTGCGATAATTTGCACCCGGCCATTTGTCCACGGTGAGCGGCGGGCGACCTTCAATTCGATATCCTGCGAAAGGTCCTTTATCGAGCGGTAGTGTGTTTATCGTTCCCACCGAAACGACTCCGGGGATAGCGCCGATGCGCTGCATGACCTGACCGTAGAACGAAATGTAGTCGGCATCACGACGATAGTTGCTGCCGGCTGGCGATAGCCGCAGGGTCAGCACCTGGTCCGAAGCAAACCCCGTATTAACTGATTGCAGTTGCAGAAAGCTGCGAAACAAGAGACCGGCGCCGACGAGCAAGACTACTGACAACGCAACCTCGCTAACGATGAGCAGGTTGCGCAGACGGTGTTGCCGCCGGCCAGCGGAGCCCCGTCCACTTTCTTTCAACGACTCCTGAACGTCGGTCCTGGAGCTTTGCAGCGCCGGCGTGAGGCCGAAAAGAATTCCCGTCAGGGCGGATGCGAGCAGCGTAAAGATAAGGACGCGCCAATCAAGGTTGATTTCACCCAAACGGGGAAAGTTCTGCGGCAGGAGCTTGGTCATAAGGACCACGCCCCATAGCGCCAGCAGCAGTCCGATGGCGCCGCCCACAAACGCCAGCATCAGACTCTCAGTAAGCAACTGTCGGATCAGACGCAGTCGCGAAGCGCCTAGCGCTGTGCGAATAGCCATCTCTTTCTGTCGCGTCGCGGCACTGGCCAGTAGCAAGTTCGCCACATTCGCGCAGGCGATCAGCAAGACAAAACTCACTGCTCCGAACAACAGCAACAACATTGGGCCGGTTTCACCAACCAGATGGTTATGCAAAGAAACGACTCGATTGAAACGCCGATTGTTGCTTTCGGGGTATTGTTGTCGCAGGCGCGTGGTGATCGTTTCCATTTCACTTGCCGCCTGGCTTACCGACACGGTCGGTTTCAACAACGCGACCGTACTTAGCATCCCAAACCCGCGAACCTGAGTCGGATCCATGCGCTCATTCAATGCGGGCGCAAGTCTGTAAGGAGGCACCCACACATCCGTCTTGTCAGGATATTGAAAACCTGCGGGAGCAATCCCGATAACCGTATAGCTATTGCCGTCGAGCGTGATTGGTTTGCCTACGAGCGAGGCGTCACCAGCAAAACGCCTCTGCCACAGCCCGTGACTCACAACAACAACAGGAGCGTGGCCGGCCTGTTCGTCCGCTGGAATGAAAAAGCGACCATGTGCGGCTTCCGCCCCAAACACGGAAAAGAAATTTGCCGAAGTCATCGCGAGGTCGATTCGCTCAGCCTGATCGGCCAGGGCGAGATTCGCGGGCCGGGTGAGAATGGCGGCAAGCTGTTCGAAGACTGTGTTCTGAGCGCGCCAATCCAGGAAGTTTGCGGGAGTGACCTGAACCCGCTTGCCCTCTTTAGAGAGTTCCTGAACAACGACGAGGCGTTCAGCCTGAGCGTATGGAAGAGGTCGTAATAGAACTGTATTGACGACGCTGAATATCGCCGAGCTCGCGCCAATGCCGACCGCAAGCGTAACAATCACGATCGCGGTGAACCCCGGATGCTTGAACAGGTTCCGCACGCCGTATCGAATGTCTTTCCACAGAGTATTCATGATGACTCCAACCCTTGGTCTTGGGCCTTTGGCCTTTGGTCTTGGGCCTTCGGGGTCTTAGTTTCTTGAAACCGCAAGGCGAGCCACCCGCTATCCCGACATGTCGGGATACTGACCTCATCGGACCGAATGTATCGAACTCCTAAGACCAAAGACCCAAGACCAATTGGCAATTGGCAATCGGAAATCGGCAATCTCTTCACTCGTCTCTCAACGCCACCAACGGATCAACTTTCGTTGCGCGCCTCGCGGGTATGTAGCATGCAATCAGGGCCACCACGATCAGCGAGAGCGATACGACAGCAAAAGTCAGCAGATCGGTCGGAGTCACTTTGAACAAGAGATTCGCAAGCAAACGCGTCAACGCGTATGCACCAGCGAGCCCGATGCCTACCCCGATGAGCGCCATAGTCATTCCGTTTTTGACCACCAGTTTCACCACGTCGAGTGCCTGAGCTCCCAACGCCATGCGCACGCCGATTTCCTGAGTTCTTTGGGTGACGGCGTATGACATCACGCCGTAGATCCCCACCGACGCGAGTAACAAAGCGATCAGCGCGAAGACCCCCAGGATGTAAGTCATCAGACGTTTGGGCGAGATTCTTTCGTCAATCATCTGTCCGACCGGTTTGATATTGGAGACAGGCAGGTTTGGATCGAGCGCTTGAACCTCACCACGCACAGCAGAAGCCAGGACAGTGGGATCCTGCGCTCCGCGAATAACAAGACTCATTGTGGATATGACGTTCTGCGCATACGGTGAGTAAGCAATCGGATCGACCGCCTCATCAAGATCGTCGTTCTTAACATCGGCTACGATACCGATGATTTCCTGCGTTTCTTTTTCGCCGCCACCGAAATTGAGTCGCAGTCCGAGTGGCTCCTCGCCCGGCAAGAACTTCCGCGCAAAAGCTTCGTTGATCAAAATGACCCGCGGGGCATTCGCATCGTCCTGCGCATTGAACAGCCGACCCCGACGCAGGGCGGTGCCGATAGACTCAAAGTATTCAGGCGTTGTCACGCGCACCTGAGCATCCGGCTCCTCGCCGTGAGGGAAGGGTGTTCGCCCAATAATCTGAAAACTGCTGCTTTGGTCGCCCGAACTGAAGGGCACGATGCTGACGCCACCTGCCTTGACGACCCCCGGCAACACAGCGACGCGAGCCAGCAACTGTTCATAGAACGCGATCTTCTTATTCTTGTCTTCGTAGCTATCGCGTGGGAGTGAAACCTGAACAGCGAGCAGATTCTCTGGGCTGATGCCAAGGTCGGCGCGCAACATCTCCGCGAAACTCCGCACCATCAACCCTGCACCAATTAAGAGCACGAGCGAAAGAGCGACTTCCGAAACAATCAGCACGCTCCTGAGGCGATTGTGAGTGCCCGCACCAGAACCGCTTCTGCCGCCGGCCTTCAGTGCCTCATTGAGATTGGTTCTGGTCGAATGCCATACGGGCGCCAAACCGGCCGCCATCCCGGCGAGTGTCGAGAGACCGAACGTGAAAGCCAAAACAGTGAGGTTGATGCCGAGACGGTTCCAGCCCGGGATGAATTTGGAGAAGCCTTCGGGAATGCCCCGAGCGAGAGCGGCGATGGCCCAAATAGAAATTAGGAGTCCAAGCACACCCCCAACCAAACCGAGAAGAGCGCTTTCAGTAAGCGTCTGACGAATGATCCGGGACCGGCCCGCTCCAAGCGCCAGGCGCACGGCCGTTTCTCGCTGACGCGATGCGGAGCGGACCAACAACAAATTGGCTACATTCGCACAGGCTATTAAGAGAACAAAAACGACTGCGCCCATTAGGATCGGAACACCTGTGCGCGCCCCTCTTACCGCGTCGTCAGTGAGAGTTACCACGCTGGCATCCCGGCCACTGTTGGTTTCGGGAAATTGCTGCTGCGCTCGTTTCGAAATAACGCGCAGGTCGCTCTGCGCCTGGGCCAAAGACACCCCCGGCTTCAACAATCCGATGACTCGCAGATAGTGGTTACCCCGCTCCTTTTGCTCTTCTTGGTCAAACACAAGCGGCGTCCACATCTCCCCGCTGTTGTAGGGATAATTGAAGTCCGCGGGCATGACCCCAACTACGGTCACGTGCTTCCTGTTTAAACTGATCGTCTTACCGATGATGTTCGGGTCACCAGTGAAGTGTTGCTGCCAGAAACTATGCTTGAGCACTACGACCTGCTCACGTCCCGGCTCGCTGTCTTCCGGAAGGAAGGTTCTTCCCTTCGCGGCCTTCACGCCCAACGCATCGAAAAAGCCCTGAGTTACTCCATAGCCGGGAAATCTTTCAGGCTGCGAACCGTCCGAGATATCGAAAGACTTTTGCTGAATCGCTACAAGTTGGTCGGCGACTTTGTTCTCTTCGCGCCACTCGAGGAAGTTGGCGGGCGCCACTGATCCGCGAATCATTCCCACCGCACGATTTTGTTCCCACACGACGATAAGCCGATCCTGGTTTGGGAATGAGAACGGATGCAGGATGAGGGCATCGACAGTACTAAAGATCGTAGTGTTAGCGCCGATGCCGAGAGCCAGGGTCAGAACCGCGATCGCAGTAAAGCCCGGGTGCTTCAAAAGAGAGCGAGCGGAGAATTTTAGATCACGGAGTAATGAATCCATCGACTTCTCCTAAGCACCGGTGCACGGGGTCGAAGGCTGGGTGCTATCCAATTCGCGCTGACTACCCGACTAGTCGGGGTTCAGTAACCTTCGCTTACTCAATCTTGAGCACCATCAACGTGACGTCATCGTAGAAATTTCCGTTACCAAACTCGGTGACCGCAGCGATGATCTCTTCTCGCAACTCGGCGGCAGAGAGTCTTTCGTCGGTTGTCAGCAATTGCCGCAAACGGTCTTCACCAAACTCCTCGCCCGTATCGTCGTGCGTCTCAGTGACACCGTCGGTGAAGAGCGCGAGGCAGTCGCCGCGGCGTAAATTGATCTCATGCAGTTCGTAACTCTGGTGTGGGAAAACGCCGAGCACCGGACCGCCTTCCGTCAGACGCAGGCAACGGCCATCACGTATCAACATGGGCGCGTAGTGACCCGCGTTCGAGTAGGCGAACTTTCTGCTTCGCATGTCGAGGAGAGCGTAGAAGCAACTGATGAATCGATTCGGGACGATGTTCTCGCACACTACGCTATTGACGCGCTTGCACAACTCGTTCGGAGCGAGCGTTTCTGAGGCGAACGACTTGAGGACTGCTTGCACATTCGACATCAACAGAGCTGCGGACATTCCTTTACCTGCGACATCTGCAATGCAGATTCCGGCATGGTGTTCGCCAAACTTAAGTACGTCGAAATAATCACCGCCGACTGCCCGGGCCGGACGCCAGGCCACCGCCATATCAAGGCCTGCAATCCTGGGCAGCTGTTTCGGCAGCAAAGCCCGTTGAATCTCCTCGGCTTCTGCCAACTCTTCCTCGATTTCCCTGCTCACCTTTCGGTTTTCGGCATCGAGGTTGGTTTCCTTTCGTCGCCGGCGGCCCAGTTCGATTTGAGTGTCGATAGTCTTGAGGAGGTTGCGGTTGTCCCAGGGCTTCTGCACAAAATCGTGAACGCCTCGATGCATCGCTTCCACGGCCAGCTCAACCGTGCCCCAACCTGTCAGGACAACAAGAGGCAACGTGCTGTCCAGCTGTCGAATATTGGTTATTAGATCGAGACCTTCCTGGCCGGAGGTGGTATCGCGGGCGTAGTTGAGGTCCATCAACACCAAATCAAAGTCGCGTTCCTTGATCGCCTCCAGGACTGCGGCCGGCGAAGTAACAGCTTCGGTTTGGTGGCCGGCATCACGCAGTAGTAACCGCAGAGCGATAGCTACATCAGGCTGATCATCAGCTATTAGTGTGCGCGGGATGGGCGCCGTCGGACTATATGTCGTCGTCATATCCATTTCTTAATCCGCCGCTGAAAAGTTGGCGCTCTGGGGAGACGACACTTGAATCCTTTGCTGTCTGTCACAGCAACATCGACGAAAGTTTTGGCGAACTCTTCGCCCGAACAGCGTGCTTCAATCCTTTGCGATCCATCCGTCTTCCAGCCGCACGATCCGGTTGCCGTATTCGGCGTTAGTTTCGGAGTGCGTAACCTGCACGATGGTCGTGCCTTCGTCGTTAAGACGCTTGAACATGTCCATGATCTCTTTGCCCTGGCTGGAATGGAGGTTTCCAGTGGGCTCATCGGCGAGGATCATTCGCGGGTTAGCGACTACCGCTCGCGCGATCCCGACCAGTTGCTGCTGACCGCCGGAAAGTTGGCTCGGAAAGAGGTCCTTCTTGCCTACGATCTGAAACCGATCAAGCGTGTCACAGACGATTGATTGCCGATCCTTCTTGCCGACGTCGCGATATGAGAGTGGCAACTCGAGGTTCTCAAAGACGGTTTGATCGTCGAGCAGGTGATAACTCTGAAATACGAACCCTATATTGCGATTGCGCAGGGCGGCGCGTTTCTTGCCGTCCAGGGAGTGCACGGCAGCGTCGTCAAAGTAGTACTCGCCCGACCACGATTGATCATGCATCCCGAGGATATGCAGCAAAGTCGACTTGCCGGCGCCTGAGGGGCCCATGATGGACACAAATTCACCGTCCTGAATGTCCAGGTCGATACGGCGCAGCACAAATGTTTTCGCCGGTCCGTACGAGAAGGACTTTTCGATATTGCGCAGGCGAATCATCCGATCGCTCCCATGCCGTTCTCACTGGCTTCGCGCCTTGCGTCTTCGACTTCGCGACGGTTGGCGCCTGCTTCTTCTTCAACAATCAGCCCGTCAAACAGGTGCACAATGCGATCGGCGTGCTGCGCGTAACGTGCGTCGTGTGTAACCATGCAAATCGTCGCACCGCCACGATGCAGCTCGCGTAAAAGATCCATCACCGCTTCACCGTTGGTTGAATCAAGATTGCCTGTAGGCTCGTCGGCCAGGAGTATGCTGGGTTGTCCGCACACCGCACGCGCCACCGCAACTCGCTGTTGCTGACCGCCTGATAGTTGGCTGGGCAAGTGTTTTGCGCGGTGCCCCATCCCCACGCTCTCGAGAGCATCAGTCACACGCTTCTTGCGCTCCGCTGAATTCATGCCGCGATAGGTCAACGGCAACTCAACGTTTTCATAGACCGTGAGATCCCCGATCAAATTGAAACTCTGGAAGATGAACCCTACTTCTCGATTTCGAATTCGCGCGCGTTCAGACATCGAAAGATTTTCTACGGGCTTTTCATTGAGCACGTACTGGCCATCACTTGGCGTATCAAGCAGGCCAAGGATCGACAACAGCGTCGACTTGCCGCAGCCCGAAGGACCGGCGATGGAAACGTATTCACCTTTTTGGATGTCAAGCTGGATTCCTGAAAGCGCGTGAGTTTCGACTTCGTCGGTGTAGAAGACCTTTTTGACATCTGCCAGGTGAATCAGGGGATCGGTTGAGCTCATTTTTGTCTCCTCGGAATTGTTTGATCACTACGAGATTGGGCCGGACTCCAGATAACCTTGCGGCTTAGCCGCCCTCCGTGCGGTAAGGCCTGGCCTTAGCGTTTCCTTGCTATTCGAGGCTGTGCCTCCGTTATAAGTCCGTCGTCTCCGGAAAAAGTTGAGTCGCGGTCAACGCACGAGAATGCGGTCATAGCTGTCCATCGACGACGTGTCTGACAGGATCACTTGATCGCCTTCTTTGAGTCCGCTGACGATCTCGATCGTGCTTACAGAACTGCGGCCCAGGGCCACTTGAACGCGCACAGCTTCCTGTCCATCAGGACTCAGGCGAAATAGCCCAACCGTTTGTTGCCCCTGGCCAAATGCGGGGCGACCCACATGTAGCACGTCGGTTAGTCGCTCTAGTTCTATCGTTCCATCGACACTCAGGTCCGGCCTCGCGCTGGATGGGAGGGGACCGGTCAAAGTCACGTCGACAATAAAGGTGCCTTCGCGGGCCGCTGGATCAATGCGTTGGACCTGGCCCTGGATAATTCCGTTGCGGGTGTCCACTGCCACCGACTGGCCCAGTCTGACGTCTTTGATTTGAGTCTCGGCAATCTTTAACTCTGCTTTGAGCGAAGCGGGATCGGCTACGCGCGCGATGTTGAGGCCGGGCGTCACTTGTTGACCCACCTGCACCGATACTTCCTGCAACACACCGCTCGTCCCCGCGCGAACCTTCAGACCGGTTGCCTGATCTCTCTTTAGCTTGGCCAGCGCACGGAACTGCTGGATGCGCGATTCCTGCGCGTTGATCTGCGCCTTCACTGATTTACCGCCAATGGCCAACCGCTGCTGCTCGACCTTTAAGCGGTTGCCGAGATCTTGAACCTGCATCCTCGAAATTTTGAGCATTAGATCGGGAACCAGACCTTGTTTGCCGAGCACCTCGTCGGTTTCAAGTTGCAGTTTCGCCTGACTGTATTGGGCATTGATTCCCGCAATGGCAGACTGCTGCGTCATCGATTCGCTCTCCAGGCGCGAACGTAAACTTTCTTTGTCAGCTTCCGCCGCCTTTACCTGGAATTCCGCGTCCATCGCCTCCTGCTCCATCTGCGGGTTCGACAGCTCGGCGATCACCGTGTCGAATTCAACTACGACGCCCGCCTGAAGCGGAAGCTTTTCGACTTGTCCGCTAGACGGAGCCGGGACCCAGCGAACGAGCTGCGGGACCAATGTCCCCGTGCCACGCACCTCGCGCAGGAAAGGTCCTCGCTTAACGGTGTCAATCACGGCCGTCGACCGATCAAGTGTTGGTGCTGCGGGCTTGAGCTTCGTTAATCCGAATGTGATTCCGCCAATCGCCGCGACCCCGATGACGATGAAGGCCACGGTGCGAATGCGTTTCTTAAGTTTCGATTTTCCGGGACGCTTAATATCCATGAACTAATGTGAATCTCTGCGGTGTTGAGGTACCGACTCCGTCTTAAATCTCGTCAACAGAAAATACGGTTGGCCACTCCTCGCAAGGTCAAAGCCTATGCCAGAGCGTGAACTGCGAATTCGTTGCGGAGAAATGAAGGGAGAAAACGGTTTATTGTTGGCGTTGATTGATGATTGGGCGCGCTACTACAGATCGCTCTGGCTGCTAGGTAACCCGCGCTGAAAGAGAAATGCGTTCCGCTTTCGGGATGGGAAAGTCCCATTATCGAGAAACATTCAGAATCTCGGATGAACCAACGGTCGCTCTTATTCGGCCTGCAGAGCCAGCGCGTCGCGAACATTCATCGGAGTCGAGTGGGTGGTCAGGGGTACGGGCGACGCGTCGAGGCATTTGCGAAAGAAGTCTCCGAATTAGAAGACTAGAATGGAACGAAAGGGAGCGCCGGTTTCATTCTCACCGTGCTTTAGCGCGGGGTTCGTTGCAGACAAACTGAAATAGAAACCGTTTAAACGGTTTCCGGTGATTAAACCCATTCGTAGTCACCGGGCTGAAGTTCGTTGAGAATTAGAAGCAAGTTGGAAGGAGCTTAGTTTTAGCCTTCTTATAGAGGGACAGCCGTGGTGCCCAGATCCACGCTGTATTAGGAATCCGCAGAACCTGTTGACCAACACACGCTTAACCTGGTCGCAAACAAAAGGACATTCAGACAGGTTGACTAGCTTCAGTTGGAAGGAGATAGCTAATGGAGTTTCTCGGCATCAATATAGTTGAGCACAAGAAAGTGCCCGCTGACGAGGTGTGGATGATACATAAAAACCAGGCGCCTCAGGTTCCAGCAGAGTTACGTGGCAAGTTGCCCACACCCTGCATCCTTACAGGCGACGCTTCCCTGGCGCGAAATCTCCTGTCCTTCATGCGCGCCATTGACTCTACATACGTTAACAGTGGCGCCAGCCGGTTCGTGGAAAGAATTCCGCGGCGTAAGTTGTCTACTACTTAACTTCGTTTGGACTAACTCGGTTTCGAGCCGCGCAGATGTTTCGTCGTCTCTTCCGTAACACTGAAAGGGCGGGCCACAAACTCAGTTGTGTCCGCTGAGCGCAGCAGGTTGGAACTTGTTTCTCTCTCAGGCAGGACGTTGCGCTTCTCAGCTTCCACAATCTTCTTGCTGACGAAGACCCCGTTGATGATCAACGCAATCCCGACGAGCACGGGTAGCACTCCAACAATCCAAATACGGCTAAGGATCTCGATTGCATCGTTGGGTAATTTTCCGCCAATGATCAGTCCTTCCATTAGAACAGACAGTAAAAGCATTAAGCTAATACCGACACTAACAGTAATTACTCCGGCCTTGATCTCGTTATAACGCTTCACCTCGGGCGTAAGGCCCCGAAGTCGTTCCTGTTCCAGCTTGCGGCGTTTTTTTTCATCAGCAGAAAAAAACATTTCCGCAACCCACGTATCGCTCCACTCAAACTTCTTTGTTGTTTCCTTCGTGTCCACAACTTCGCGGACGGCTTGCAGATTCGCACCGCAAAGGTTGCAGAACTTCAGATCCTCATTTTGGTTGGCGCCACATCGCGGGCAGAACATAAGAGTCTCCTCGTGTAGTCTTGCCGGCTAATACGACACGCAGGCGTGGTAGGTTCTTACCAAACCGGAAGTTGCTAATTCTTCTTCTCTTCGAGCGGCAAGGGATCGTCCAGATCCAGCACTACTCGCCAGGCGCCGTCCTGTTTCTTCCAGAATCGCATATAGTTCCCTTTCCCGGTAAGCGTGCGCGCCGCGTCATTACTTCTGATTTCATAAAGTCCATAGGTGTAGGCTATATCACCTGAACGGGAGACGTCAGTCGCAGTTGGCTGCCAGGTCAAGACGCCTTTGTTTCCCGCCAACGCCCCGGCAATCGCAGACTTCCCGACAAAAGGAAAATGGCCGTTACGGAATAACCGGACGTTTTCGGCGGCGTAAGAGCTAAATGCTTTGAGAGCGCCCTGTGTCGCTGAGACTTTCGAGAATTCCCGATCGTGCTTCGTTAGCGAATCGCGCGTTGCCGCCACATTGACCTCAGTTATCTTTTTTCTCTCACTTGCGTTGTGAACTTCTTCAGGCTGCCATGGAACATCAGGGGTTGCCGAATCAGGGTGTGAGATTCCCAAATCTATCGCAAACTTAAGGGTGCCGTCCGGCTGCCTTTTCCAGATGGTGGCGAAGTGACCGAAAGCGGCTGGCTTCGGATCCTTGATGTCTGCTTTAAACTCCCATGGTCCGAACGTGTATCCCATATCTCCTGCAGCCGCGATATCGCCAAAAGTCGGTTGCCATGCAAGCAGCGGCCGCTTGTCGGACGAAGGGATGGGGTGTTCCTGCATCCATTTTTTACCGACCACGGGACCGGGGCGAAACAGAATTCCATCTTCGGCGATGAACATCATGAACGACTCTCTCGTTCCCTTCTCTTCCGAGGCTTTCGCGAAAGCCCGCTCAGTCGCGACCATTTCGTGGAGGGCGGAATTAATCGCAGGCTTCTGCGCGGGCGTGACACCGACTAGCCCCACAGCCGAAATGATTAGGAACAGCATCGTTTTCATTTTGAAACTCCTAGAAAAAGCTTCATCTGTGATGCCGAGTTTGACTGTTTGGGACGCTGAAGCGACAGAGGAACAAAGCTAAGTCCCTCTTGGTGGGGCCACCAAACAAAGCTTCCCTTTGTTCGCCAATCGCTTTTGAGGATCACACTTTTCGCGTCTTCCATTTTCCGCGCCGAAACATCAGTGCGCTGACGACCGCCAGTGTAGAGAAGGAAATCATAATAGCGAGGAAAACACCTCGCGGTCCCATCCCTAAAGTAATCGCCATCACATACGCCAGGGGCAACTCCCATAGCCAAAACACAAAGAGGTTGATGATGGTTGGCGTCCAGGTGTCGCCCGCGCCGTTGAACGATTGCGTAATCACCATGCCCCAGGCGTAAAAAAGAAATCCGTAAGCGACAATCCGCAAACAATCCACGCCGTAAGGAACGATGTTCGGGTCAGAGGTAAAGAGTCCGATGATCTGCCTGGCGAGAAGCACAAACGCCAGACCGACCGTTCCGAGGAAAACCATGTTATAGAAGCCCGCTCGCCAAACGGCTCGTTCCGCCCGGTCAGGCTTCCCCGCACCCAATGATTGGCCAACCATTGTTGCCGCCGCATTGGCCATCCCCCAGGAAGGCAACAGCGCGAAGATGATCACGCGGATGCCGATGGTGTAACCCGCCAGAGCATCGCTGCCGAAGCTCGAGATAGTTCGGATCAATCCGATCCAACTAGCCATTCCGATGAATACTTGAAATGTCGCGGTCGCAGAAAGGCGGATCAATCGGCCCATAATTCCAAAGTCAGGTTTGATGTGATCTCGCCTGATATCGAAGCGACCGCCGGAACGAATCAATCTACTGAAGGCATACAACACTCCGGTGCCCCGACCAATCGTCGTCGCCACTGCTGCACCAGTAACACCTAGTTCAGGGAAAGGACCCAGGCCAAAGATGAAGCAGGGTCCGAGAATGATGTTGATGCTGTTAGCGAGCCAGAGGACGCGCATGGCAATGGCGGCGTCGCCGGCGCCGCGAAAGATGGCGTTGATTAAAAAGAGCAGCAGGATAGTTGCGTTGCCGGCGAACATGACCTTGGTAAAACCTGATCCATGTTCCAGCACCCAGGGCGAGCCGCCCATTATCGCGAGAAGTCTGTCAGCAAAAGAAACCCCGATGATCGATATAACAACTGAAACGATGAGGCCAAGGGCAATTGCCTGGACCGCGGCCCGCGCGGCGCCTTCGGGATTGCGTTCGCCGATCCGTCGGGCCACGATTGCAGTCGCGCCCAGCCCTAGTCCGATGGCGAGAGCGTAGAGGAGAGTCAGCATCGATTCGGTAAGGCCGACCGTTGCCACCGCATCGGCTCCCAGGTGCGCCACCCAGAAAATATCGACAACAGCAAAAACGCTTTCCATGAGCATCTCGAGCACCATGGGAATTGCGAGCATGATGATTGAGCGCCCGATGGGGCCAGACGTGTAATCGCGATGCGAGCCGCGTAAAGCTTCGCGGATTGCGCTTACAAGTCCTTGTGCTGGTGGCGCGACTTCGGGTTGACCGACGATGTCCGTCGTCGCTGCCTGTCCTTCGATAGAATCTGGCATGCTCAGTTTGCGGCTGTGGTTTAGGAATGCTCTACGAAAGAAAACCCTGGAAGGTTTTCAGGCGGATGAAATCTGAGGTTCTGTATAGGTAATTCGATTCTCTTTCACACTTGTGAATTGTTACTGTTAGTCTCTTCCGCTCTCCCAAAGTCGTCCTGAAGTCGAACTATGTCGTCTTCACCGAGATAGCTTCCGCGCTGTACTTCAATAAACAGCAAAGCCTCGCTACCTGGGTTCTCGACTCGATGAGCGATGCCGACGGCGATATCGATTGCCTCCCCTGGCTCCACGATGATGTCACGACCATCGAGCGTCACCTTGGCGGTTCCTTTCACTACTACCCAGTGCTCCGCTCGTTGGGAATGTTTCTGGTAACTCAACCGCTTGCCAGGCAGCACTTCAATTCTTTTCACCTTGAAGTTTTCGCCCTCGTCGAGAACGGTAAACGTTCCCCATGGTCGCCGATCGAAGCGAGGCGACGTATCTGGACCTTCATTCATACTCGGCATCTCTTTACACTCGGACTAATTTCGACTGCTGGCTAAACAGATTCTTTCGGAACGTACCGACGAAGAGTCGCGCCGTCAAGCGTGAAGTTGGAGCCGCGGCCGTTATGCCGCTCTCCGGCGTGTCCAGGGTTGAACAGGTTTATCTATTGCCGGCCTAAGCAATTGAACACCAGGCCGGGAAAAAGACGGCTAATCGTACTGTTTAAATAGGCAGATCAGTCAGGCCTTTAGTGTCATCGAAGCGGCCGGCTGCCGGAGGGCATATGGCAGCGGTTTGTATGTCGAGGCAGCGGCGGGCGTGTGCTATTATTTGCGGGCGAACCCAATTAGTGATTGGCCATCTCTCTCCACAATCAGATGGAGCGCGTCCATCATCCGCCAGCGAGCGTAAATTCTCTGTTTCCGTCGCCAGATCAATCGCGAAAAGGCCACGGTTGTAGCTAATGAGTAGCGCACAGTTTTCCACTAACGGACATGAGGTCGGCTCGGTCCTGATTGTCAACGACTTACCAGAGCAGTTGAGTTTGATGGATAGCCTGCTGCGAAAGGCAGGTTATTCGGTCCTGACTGCGAGGGATGGCCTTGAAGCCTTTGAAGTCGCCAAACGAGAACGTCCGGACATCGTGATCAGTGATGTCACGATGCCTCGCGCCAGTGGAATCGAATTCTGCCGGCTGATGCGAGCGGACGCCGAACTGAAGTCCACACCAATCCTCCTGGCAAGCGCCCATCGGCGCGACACGGAAAGCGTCGTCGACGGATTAAGGTCTGGCGCTGATGATTATCTTGAAGTCCCCTTCGACGCTACGCGCTTAATCGCCAAGGTCTCACGTCTGCTTGAACGCGCAAAAGTCGAGGCCACCTATCGCGACTTTGTCGAACAAGCGACCGACATCATCTTTACAAAGGATTTGGAAGGGCGATTAACCAGTATCAATGCTGCGGGGGCGCATTTTCTTGGGGTTAGTCAGGGTGACCTGCTCGGAAGTTTCTTCGCTGACTCTTTCAGGATCGCACAACCTACCTCCGGCCCAAACGAATTGGTTGAACAGTTTGGGGCAGCGGGAGTTGCTCCGCTCCAGTTCCAGGCCCGTGACGCGCGCAACCAGGAGCGCTGGCTCGAAATTAGCCCGTCTCCGATTAAGAATCGGGTGGGCGACACGATTGGAGTGCGTGGTGTCGCGCGCGATATCACTGATCGAAAACAATTTGAGAGCGCCTTGCGCGATTCGGAAGAGCGCTATCGCCTGCTGTTCGAATCTACTCCACAACCGGTCTTGGTCTTTGACGAAGAGAACCTCGCATTCCTTGCAGTCAACGAAGCCGCAACTGCGACTTATGGTTACTCGCGTGAAGAGTTCCTCTCGATGACTCTCAACGACATTCGCGCAACTGAACAGAGTCCAGCCTTGATCATTCGCACCGCGAGCGGGATCGGGGAACCCTTAATCTCAAGTCCCTGGAGACATCAGCGCAAGGATAAAAGCGTGATGTACGTGGAAATCACATCACACCCGCTGGTTTTTAATGGCAAAAAAGCCCAGCTCCTGATGGCAAATGACGTCACCGAAAGAAAACTCCTTGATGAGAAGCAGTTGAGCTTACACGCCTCGCTTCAGCAATCCGCAATGGAATGGCGGCAAACTTTCAACGCCATCGATTTCCCAGTCTTGATCATTGATTTGGAAGGTGAAATCAGACGCCTCAACCAGGCTGCTGAAGCAATCGCCGGGTTCCAAATGGACGAGCTTGTGGGACGCAGGATCTCTACGCTTGGAATGAATCAGCCCTGGCAAAAAGCTTCGGAGCTTATTCAAGCCGTTCGCAGCAACGGCGGTTCAGGCTACGCAGAAGTTAGAGACGATGCGACGGAAAAGACATGGGCGATAACCCTCTATCTGATTCACGAGTTTGGTTCAGTCGGCGAGCGAGCCATACTTATCGCTCAGGATATTACCAAGAGAACGCAGCTCGAAGCTTCCTTGAGACAGGGCGAGATGATGTCCTTGCTGGGGTCGTTGGTAGCCGGCGTGGCGCATGAAGTTAGAAACCCCCTGTTTGGCATCTCGTCAATTCTCGATGCGTTTGAGACGCGATTCAACGACCGCACCGACTATTTGCGATATACCAATGTGCTGCGCGACGAGGTCGGACGACTGACCGTTCTGATGGAAGAGTTGCTGGAATATGGCAGACCGTTTAGAGGGGATCTGTATCCGGTATCGTTAGAGGAAGTTATCGCAAAGTCGATAAGGTCTTGCCTGCCAGCCGCGGAGGTTGCGCAGGTAATTTTGGTTAACAACCTCGAGGCAGTGCTGCCCAGAGTAATGATCGACAGGCGCAGACTCTCCAAAGTCTTCGTCAACCTGATCGAAAATGCGATTCAGCATTCTTCGACCGGCGCGAGCGTAACAGTCGAGGCGCACGTTGTGACAGAAGGGCAGCAGCGTTGGATTGACTGCATCGTCCGTGATTCGGGTCCGGGAATTCTGGCAGTTGATATGGCCAAGATTTTTGAACCTTTCTTTTCCAAGCGGCGCGGCGGCACCGGTTTGGGACTTGCCATCGCACATAGAATAATGAGCGAACACGGAGGCAAGCTGATAGCGGGAAATAACGAAGAAGGGGGCGCGCGCATGACGGCGCGGTTCCCGGTGCCTCGAGAAGAGGGGAGTGTGGATGTCGAGAAACCGAATACTGATCGTTGACGACGAACCTGGGGTTCGTTTCGGCATCAAGGACTTTCTTGAGCTACAGGGCTACGAGATCGATGAAGCCGAGAACTGTCGCGAGGCGCAGGATTTGTTCAGAAGTTCCCGTCCGGATGTCGTCATTGCCGATTACATGCTGGCCGATGGCACCGCCCTCGATCTCCTTCCGCGGCTTAAAGAAATCAACCCCGATACCCCATTGCTAATCCTCACCGCTCACGGTTCCATAGACCTGGCAGTAAGAGCTATCAAGGAAGGTGCTGAACAGTTCCTGACGAAGCCGCTGGAACTTCCCGCCCTGACCATGATTCTGAAGCGTTTGCTTGAGAATCAGCGAAATTTTCACAAACAACTAGCCAGCAAAACCCGGCAGGTTCGGCGCGCAGTGGATCCTTTCATCGGAAATAGTCCAAAGATTCGAGCTCTGGCAGAACAGGCAAAGAAGGTTCTGGCTACCGAAAGCCCGATATTGATCCTGGGCGAAACCGGCAGCGGCAAGGGTGTGCTTGCCCGCTGGTTGCACGAGAATAGTCCCAGGGCGGAAGAAGCTTTTGTCGATCTTAACTGCGCTGGCTTGTCACGAGAACTTCTTGAGACCGAACTCTTTGGTCATGAAAAAGGCGCCTTTACAAGCGCCACTGCCTCAAAGCAGGGACTTTTTGAAGTTGCTCATCGTGGCACAATCTTTCTTGATGAAATTGGCGACGTCGACCTCCAAATCCAACCAAAATTGCTGAAGGTACTGGAGGACAATCGTTTTCGCAGAGTGGGCGATGTTCGCGACCGGCAGGTAGATGTCCGTCTGATCGCCGCGACCCATCAGGACATGGGTCAACTGGTACGCGAGAAGAAGTTTAGAGATGACCTGTATTTTCGGGTCTCCACAATTCCGTTGGGATTCCCGCCCCTTAGAGAGAGAATTGAAGACATCCCCATCGTTGCCGAATATCTGTTGGAAAAAGTCTCTGCTGACCTGGGTCGGGGAGAGATCAGGCTTGAGCCAGACTCAATTAGGGCCTTGCAAGCCTATTCGTGGCCGGGAAACATCAGAGAGCTTCGCAACGTGATAGAGCGCGCTGTTCTCCTGAGCGAGCAAAAAACCATTGGGCTAAAGGATCTTCAGTTCGACGGCAATGCAGGAAATCGCGCTGCCTACCTTGACTCAAGTCTCACCCTCAGCCAACTCGAGAAGCAGCACATCGAGAGGGTCCTGGAAGAGGAGCAGGGACACGTTGAAAAGGCAGCGAAAAGACTTGGCATCCCACGGAGTTCCCTGTATCAAAAGCTCAAGAGATATCAGTTTGATTCGTCCAGAGTCTAGAACTGAGTCTCAAATTCAGACCCCGCCCGGCCAAACAATATCGGATCTTCACAAACTCTCTGGCAAAACTAAGCGTTTAGACGTTTATAGATAAGAGCAAACCTGTGGTCTTAGGATTGCTGATGCTTAGGTTGTGCCAATCTACATGTAGCCCTCGGTTCGCACTGAGGATTGTTGGCTGGAGTATTTAGAGCCTGCTTGCCCCGCAACGCTCGACCTCAAGCCCGCCAAATTACCCAGACCGCAATTCCCAGAACTGCGGTTTGAAACATCAAGGAGACGAAATGACCCATTTACATCTGAAGAAGCTCATCCTCGGGCTGCTAATCAGTGCCGTTGTCGGGTTTGGCTCAAGCCTTACTGCCAAAGCCGACCTCATACAACTGACTAACGCCCAACTATCTGGCCAAGGCGTAGGTGCTAAACTAACCGTGCTCACCTTACAGTCGCCTGCCAACACAACGCGAGAGAGTGGCGGGGTTGTCTTTAACGGTACCACCGGTGTCGCGTTTGGCGATTTTTCGCCACCTGACGGCCCCCCGAAAAACCAGGTGTTCACGCTCGCCCAAATCGGCGCGTTGAATACCAGCGAACTAGCGCTGGTCGTCGATTTAAACGAATCGGCCAGTGAAACCCCACCGTCGGTAACCACTGACCAAGCCACAGGGTTCGGCATCACATTGACGGCGTACAGCGCGAACGGCCTTGTAACGCAGGTTCACGAATTTCAGGGCAATGTGGTCTTAACTTCCGACCAGCAGGGCGTCGGAGGCTCAGGACTCGTGTTCGTGCTTAATGCTGCCGAGCAGGCTGCTTTGCAAGCCTTCATCAACGCTAACCCGGGATATCGGCTTGCCGTTTCGGCCACCTTTGATAATGCCTCAGGCGGCATCGAGACCATCTCGGCGGCTAGGTTAATCCAGACGCCCATCCCCGAACCAGCCAGCATGCTGCTGTTAGGAACTGGGCTGATCGGCGTGGCTGGTGCAGCAAGACGGCGCTTTAGAGCCAACAAGTAGAAAGACTCAGGCCCGTAGTCAAATGGACTCACGGGCCACTGGGCGCGCGCGGCTGAATACCCGACATCTAGCCGTTTTAGTCCGGTGACTAATTGAACTGTGGTTGTTGGCTCTTATTCTTCAAATAACATCACTTCCGGTAGGCTCATTTGCCCCGAGCATCTGCCTAAACTGGAGGTCGTCTGCGTTCCTGTTTACTCTCCTCGGAACGCGGGTCGCCTCAAAAACCTGGCTAGGGTTTTTACCGACAAGGAGAGACAGGTATGCGAAATTTACTTTCGATTTTTAAGCCGATCGCGCTTGGCCTTGCCATGATCGCGATCATGACGCTCGGTCAGGGCGTGGCTAAAGCAGATGAGGTGTTTATTGCCGGATATACGAACGGCTGCTTTAACTGCGTTTCGCCGCCGAACACTTCGGCGA
>JBPCNX010000030.1:0-27907 GCA_051000815.1 Pyrinomonadaceae bacterium | reverse complement strand
CTTGGTTCTTGGTTCTTTGCTTTTGTACCTGACCTTGAATCATTCAACTGATATTGAGATCCAAGTACAAAGTATGAAGTTCAAAGTTCCAAATCGTTATTCCACAACTTCCGAGACCGTGCCGGCTCCCACCGTGCGGCCCCCTTCGCGGATCGCGAATCGCAACCCCTTCTCCATCGCAATCGGCGCAATCAACTCGATCTCCATCGCCACGTTGTCTCCCGGCATCACCATCTCCACTCCCGCCGGCAAGTGCGCCACTCCCGTTACGTCCGTGGTCCGAAAGTAAAACTGTGGCCGGTACCCGGTGAAGAACGGCGTGTGGCGTCCGCCCTCTTCTTTCGTCAACACGTACGCTTCCGCCTTGAACTTCGTGTGCGGCGTGATTGAGCCCGGTTTCACTATCACCTGTCCCCGCTCGATGTCCTTCCGCTCCACTCCTCTTAACAGCAGTCCGACGTTGTCTCCTGCCGTACCTTCGTCCAGCAGCTTCTTGAACATCTCTACCCCGGTCACTACCGTCTTGATCGTCGGCTTGATCCCTACTATCTCCACTGTCTCGTTCACCTTCACCTTGCCGCGCTCCACTCGACCCGTGGCCACCGTGCCGCGTCCCTGAATCGTGAAGATGTCTTCTACCGGCATCAAAAACGGCTTCTCCACATCGCGCGCCGGCGTCGGAATGTAGCTGTCCACCGCATCCATCAACTCTTCCACCGTCTTCTCCCACTCCGCGTCCCCTTCCAGGGCCTTCAGCGCCGAACCCTTGATCACCGGTATCTCGTCCCCGGGAAACTCATAGGCACTCAACAACTCCCGCACTTCCAGTTCCACCAACTCCAGCAGCTCGGCATCATCCACCGCGTCTGCCTTGTTCATGAACACCACCATCGCCGGCACGCCCACCTGCCGCGCCAGCAGGATGTGCTCCCGCGTCTGCGGCATCGGCCCATCCGTTGCCGCCACCACCAATATCGCCCCGTCCATCTGCGCCGCTCCCGTGATCATGTTCTTCACATAATCCGCGTGTCCCGGACAGTCCACGTGCGCGTAGTGCCGCGCCTTCGTCTCATACTCTACGTGCGCTGTCGCAATCGTGATCCCGCGCGCCTTCTCTTCCGGCGCCTTGTCGATCTGGTCAAACGCCACGAACTGCACCTTCGGGTTGTTCTTCCCCAGCACCTTCGTGATCGCCGCCGTCAACGTCGTCTTCCCGTGATCCACGTGCCCAATCGTCCCGATGTTCACGTGCGGCTTACTGCGGTCAAATTTTTCCTTAGACATTCTCGTTAGCTCCTTACTTGGCGACGCCCTGAACTTTTGCGATCACCTCTTCCGCAATATTCTTGGGCGCCTGCTCGTAACGCTCGAAGTGCATTGTTGAAGTTGCGCGTCCCTGAGTGGCTGAACGCAAGTCAGTCGTATAACCAAACATCTCAGAAAGCGGGACAAAGGAAGTAATAACCTGGGCGCCGCCAACACGCGGTTCCATGCTTTCGATCCGGCCTCGGCGTGAACTGAGATCGCCATTTACTGGGCCGGTGTAATCGTTAGGAGTCACAACCTCTACGCGCATAATCGGTTCCAACAAGACCGGCTTGGCCTTGCGGACTGCATCCTGAAACGCGAGGGAACCGGCTATGTGGAATGAGCGCTCGTCCGAATCGACCTCGTGATAACCACCATCCAGGAGCCGTACTCGGATGTCGACCAGCTCATAACCCGCCAGGAACCCACGCTCCATCGCGTCTCTGATTCCCTGTTCGACCGGTTTGATAAACTCACGGGGAATTGCTCCGCCCGTAATCTCGTTCTCGAAAACAAAACCTTCGCCGGGCGCCGGTTCGATTTCAATCTCCACGTGGCCGAACTGACCGCGTCCACCAGTCTGCTTCTTATAGATTTCCTTACCGGGCGCTGCCTGCGTAATCGTCTCGCGATATGCAACCTGCGGCTTGCCGACGTTCGCTTCAACGCCAAACTCGCGTTTCATTCGATCCACGATGATCTCGAGGTGAAGCTCACCCATGCCGGCGATGATCGTTTGGCCTGTCTCCTGATCCGTAGAAACATTAAATGAAGGATCTTCCTGTGCGAGGCGCGAAAGGGCAACACCCAACTTGTCCTGATCCTGGCGCGTTTTTGGTTCCACTGCGACCCGAATAACCGGCGCGGGAAATTCCATCCGCTCAAGAATGATCGGCTTGTTCTCGTCACAAACCGTGTCGCCCGTGGTCACCTGCTTCATACCGCCAATCGCGATGATTTCGCCGGCGCTCGCCTCATCGATGTCTTCACGCTTGTTCGCGTGCATGCGCATCAATCGGCCGACCCGTTCTTTGGTTTCCTTAATGGGGTTGTAGGCGTAAGAGCCGGCTTTGATTGTGCCGCTATAGAGACGAACGAATGACAACTGGCCAAGATGCTTGTCGGCCATGATCTTAAAGACGAGACCGGAGAACGGCGCACTGGCGTCCGGCTCCCGAACCTCGGTCTGCCCGTTCTTAGGGTTAATCCCTTCAACTGGAGGAACATCAAGTGGCGACGGAAGATAGTCGACGACTGCATCCAGGAGCGTCTGCACCCCTTTATTCTTAAACGCCGAACCCGTCACAACCGGAACCATCTTCAATTCAATCGTGCCTTTGCGCAGCGCTTTCCGAATCTCAGCAGCCGAGATCTCCTCGCCTTCGATGTACTTGTGCATCAAGCCATCGTCGACCGAAGCCACAGCTTCGATAAGCTTCTCGCGTGCAGCTACTGCCGCTTCCTTGAGGTCCTCGGGAATGTCCGTCGTCTCGTATTCGGAACCCTTGCTCTCGTCGTTCCAGACAAGGGCCTTCATCGCGATCAGGTCGACGACACCCTTAAATTGATCTTCAAGCCCAATGGGAATTTGCAAAGCTACGGGGTTGGCCCCCAGGCGGGTAATAATCGATTCGAACGATCTATCGAATGAAGCTCCGGCACGATCCAGTTTGTTAATGAAGCAAATGCGTGGAACGCCGTACTTGTCGGCCTGTCGCCATACGGTCTCTGACTGAGGCTCGACGCCCGCGACGCCATCAAATACCGCAACAGCTCCGTCCAGCACGCGCAGGGACCGTTCAACTTCCATAGTGAAATCAACGTGTCCCGGCGTGTCGATGATGTTGATTCGATGATCGACGCCGTTGCGTTCCCAAAAGCAGGTCGTCGCAGCGCTTGTAATCGTAATGCCGCGCTCCTGTTCCTGCTCCATCCAATCCATGGTCGCGGTTCCCTCGTGCACTTCGCCGATCTTGTGCGTAATGCCCGTGTAATAAAGAACACGCTCGGTAGTTGTGGTCTTTCCAGCATCGATGTGCGCCATGATGCCGATATTCCGCGTCAAATTTAAATCTTGCTTAGCCATTTCAAATGCTGGTCTTTGGTTTGGGTCTTAGGTCTTGGACAAAAAACCAAAGACCAAAGTCCCAAGACCGTTCTTCTTTTAAAACTTGTAATGCGCGAACGCCTTGTTGGCGTCAGCCATCCGGTGCGTATCTTCTTTCTTCTTCACCGCGTTGCCTCGATTATTAGCGGCGTCGAGGATCTCCGCTGACAGCCGATCCGTCATCGTTTTCTCTCCACGTCCACGCGCATAAGAGACAATCCAACGAATCGCCAGGGCACCGCGCCGCTCCTGATGAACTTCGATCGGGACCTGATAAGTTGAGCCACCAACACGCCGTGATTTAACTTCGACCGTGGGCTTCACGTTATCGATCGCCCGTTTGAAAACCTTCAAAGGCTCTTCGCCGGTCTTGTCACCAATCTGACGCATCGCGTCGTAAAAAATGTTCTCGGCAACAGCCTTCTTGCCACCCCACATCACCCCGCTGATAAACTTCGTCACTAGCGGACTGTTATAAATGGGGTCCGGCAGCACTTCTCTTCTTTCGGCAACTCTTCGTCTTGGCATAAAATTTCAACTCGGAACGCGAAACAATGAATGATGAACGAGGTTACTTCATCATTCCGCATTCATCATTCCGCATTCATCATTCATCATTTATTTTCCGGCCGCCTTCGGCCGCTTGGCGCCGTACTTCGAACGACCCTGTTTGCGGTCGGAAACGCCAACAGAGTCCAGTGTTCCGCGAATCACGTGGTAACGGACACCTGGCAGGTCTTTCACGCGGCCGCCTCTAATCAGAACGATCGAGTGTTCCTGCAAATTGTGACCAACCCCGGGAATATATGTAGTGACCTCAATTCCATTGGTTAACCGGACGCGCGCTACTTTGCGTAGTGCCGAGTTCGGCTTTTTAGGGGTTTGCGTATAGACGCGAGTGCAAACACCGCGCTTCTGTGGCGAACTTTGAAGTGCCGGGCTGGCAGTTTTGTACTTAACTGCCTGCCGGCCCTTGCGAACAAGTTGGTTAATTGTCGGCACTACTGTTTTCCTTTTGGCCTTCCCGTAGCTAACGCAGAGCGCAAAAAGGCACTGCCTGCCTCTTTCCGGAACTAGTCCGGCAGTCAGCGCAGGCGACTGCCCTGCTTCTAATGGATGATAGGGACGTTCTGAATTCGCAGCTGGCGGGTGTGGATTCTGGCTTCCCTGAGCCCAAACTTTTCTGTGGCGTCGCAGAGGACGAAGGCCGCTGGCAACTTCAAGCGCACAGGCGCTGGAACGATCGGTTTACACCGAACGCGACGCCTGCAGTTTTACGCCACAATATTTGTCAATCGGCCAACAATAGCCGGGCAACGCCTCCACACCGACAGAACCAACCGGACGTTGCACTGTTAACTTCAGACTGTGAGTCCGAAACGGGAGACTATAGGGATCGTGGCACTTTCTGTCAAGCGGGGGGCAATCAATTAGGTCAAAAAATCCATTTCGCTAAGAACCATACTCCTACGCCTATCGCCCCCATCAGAGCTACGAGGACGACTCCGATGACAACCATCGCCAACTTAAACCTTTTGTAGCGGCCTGGGTCGGTCGGGGCGAGGGAGCCCTGAGGGAAATACGGGGGTGGTGTATAAGTTGCCACTGGACTTTACTCCTTCACACGCTGCGAAACGAAAGCATTTTTAGACAGGCCTTTGAGTGTGCCTTTTTTTGGTTGCGGAGACGCGCCGCCTTCCTCGAGCTTCTTTAGTTCATCAGCTTTTTTCTTCTTCAGCAAATCTTCCTGGTGTTTCTTGCCGGTGCGAATCCGGGCGACTCCTTCCCTGGCCTCCGCCAGCGAATCCTCCGCACGATAATTTTGCGGATCAAGCTCGAGAGACTTTGAAAAAGCGGCAGCGGCTTCATCGTACTGTGCCAGTCTCATTAGCGCCAATCCCAGGTCGTAGTAGATTGCGGCATCATCGGCCTTTATGCGCGTCGCCTGCCGGTATTCTCGTACAGCCTCACTGTAAAGATGGAGTCCGGCATAAGTCTGACCCAGATTGTAGTGCGCCTCGGCATCTTCCTCGTTTTCCTCTCTGCCGAGATATTTCTTATATGTCTCAACAGCTATCTTATACGCATTTTCCGCCTCCTGCTCCTGGCCAAGCGCATCGTAAGTAAGTCCCAGACGGAAGTGAGCCTCAGCTAGCTCCGGATTCAATTTGATCGCCTGTTGGAACGCTTCGATTGCCTGGGCGTCTTCATCGTTGCGATAAAGATCGCGGCCCTTACTGAGGTAAGTTAGCGCCTCAGCTCGATTAGTCTCCAAGCTGCCCACTGATCCGGATGAGACGCTCGTCTCAGGGGTTGGCTTGGCCTTACGAGAACAAGCCGCCAGGGCGAGCAACAGCGATACCACTACGACGATGATGGTGCTTCTCATTATGGTTCGGAGAATCCTGATGGTTGGGGAGCATCACCTTCTACGCCAAATTCCAGAACGAGTCAAACCCAGACAACAAACCTTTTGCGGCCCAACAATCTGCATTGCGTAGGGCCGTGGGCGCAGGGGCAGTGAAGTCAAATTGCGTTGGGCGGATATGGAAGCGGGACCCAATTACCTCTTTTTCCCTCTCGACAACTACTGATCGAAGAAACTCGAAATACCCCCTGCTGCCGCTGGTAGTCTGGACTCAGGGTCCGAAGTAGCGTAAAAGGAGTGGAAATGTTCCGATTTCAGCCCCACTTTAACCGATTGTTCTTGCCGCTTGCGCTAGTGGGATTGCATCTCTTTGCGGCGGAAGTCATGGCCCAGGACGACGGGAAGGAGACTCTCGTCTACTCCCCACCGACAGTAAACCTGGCGGCGGATCAAACCATGATAGATGCTTGTAACGGTGAGACCGCGCTGGTTCATTTAACAGCCAAAGCGACATCACCAAGTAACAACTCCATTCGGTATCGCTGGACCGTAAATGGCGGACGCATCGAAGGAGATGGATCAGCAGTAACGTGGAACCTCACAGGAGCTCAACCCGGCCAACACAAGGCTTCGCTGGTCATCAACACGGGAAATGGCGATGAGTTCTGCGAAGCATTCGCCAACACCATCGTTGCGGTTCGCTGTGCTCTACCGAAGCCAACTTGTCCTAATGTCTCCATTGTCTGTCCCGAACCGGTCACTACCGGGCTGCCAGTGACATTCACATCGGCGCTCACCGGCGGAACTGGCAACGTACCGCGGATTTACAACTGGACTGTGTCCGCTGGCAGGATTATTGAAGGACAGGGTACGAACTCAATCACAGTTGACACTAACGGTTTGGAAGGTCAAACACTGACGGCCGGACTGGCGATGAGCGGCTACGAAGAAGTTTGTTCTGCAAGTTGCTCTATCCAATTTCCCATTCCGCTGACATGTCGCAGGTTTGATGAGTTCCCTGAGATTTCGCGCAACGACGAGAAAGCGCGTCTTGATAACTTTGCGATTGAGCTACAAAATGATCCTACTTCGATCGCCTATGTAATCATCTATCCCGGACTCCGGGACCGATCCGGTGTCGCGCAAACACGCTCCACAGGAATTGTCGACTACATGGTGAACTCTCGCCGCTTTGAAGCAAGACGCATGGTCACGCTTGTGGGACCAGCTAGAGAGCAGTCGAAGGCGCAGCTGTGGGCCTGTCCGCAGGGAGCGCAACCTCCGAAGCCATAGCGCGGGAAGTCTTCAAAAATTAATCTCGATTAGAACCGGTGAGGGCCGACCTCACCGGTTTGTTTTTTGCTTTTGATCCAGGTCGGCACCGTGATTGCTAACTTCAAGTTACCCTAATATAGCGAGCTGGATTGCTTATTTATGAGACACGATTTGACCGTCACGTAAGGGAAAACTACACAAACATTCTGATTACCGCCGGCTCTGCGCTGGCATCGAGGAGAAAGATCATGTCGCACCTGAAATCCAACTATATATACGTTGTAGCCCTGCTCATTTTGGCCTTCGCTTTTCCTGCCGTTGCTCAGGAAAAAAAGAAGAAAGGCGACAAAGGTGCGGCAGCGGGAACAGCGGTTCTATGGCGCGAGCCCGTAGACATTGGATCTCGCAATCTCTTGATCGGCGCCGGTGGAGAGTCGATGAAGCCTGATTTACGAGAGTCACATTTATTGAGAAGAAGACGGGCGGCTATTCCACGAAATAGCGTGTGAAAGACGCTGCGGGAAATGAATGGGTCGCCAAGATTGGAAAGGAAGCCCAACCTGATACGGCCGTGAATCGCCTCTTGTGGGCAGTAGGTTATGAAACCGAGATTGCCCACCTCGTGCCCACGCTGACAATCGAAGGCAAAGGAACTTTTGAGAATGTCCGGCTCGAGGCCCGGCCTAAAGACGTCGACCGCGGTGCCGAATGGAAATGGTCCGAGAATCCCTTCGTCAACACACCTCAGTTCAATGGTCTAAAGGTAATGATGCTGCTCGTCAACAACTGGGACATCAAAGACTCTAATAACGTGATCCTCGCCGCCCGAAATGACGGCACCGGAGCTAACGAGTTGCGCTATATCATCAGCGACCTCGGCGGCTCGTTGGGCAAGACCGGCGGCTTCTTTTCACGAAGTCGTAATAAGCCTAACGACTTCGTCAAAGCCGACTTCATCGAGTCAGTAAAGGGCAACGTGATTGATTTCAACTATGGCGGAAAGAGTAAGACGCTTTTCGCTAATATCACTGTCGATGATGCAAAGTGGATTGGGAGATTGTTAGCGAGTCTTAGTGATGAGCAAATCAGCGACGCTTTTAGAGCGGCAAACTACAAGCCCGAAGAGGTGGAGTCGCTTACACGCGCTTTGAAGCAACGCATTGATGCGCTGAATGACGTGTCGGTTACCGTTGCCACGGCGCCATAGTCTTAACGCAGTTTCCGATCACGACTGCTTGGCTGGGAAGCGGGTAGTTTTACTTTTCCCCCGCTTCCTTCTCGCCTTTCGATTTGGCGCCCTCGGCTCCCGCCTCGGCGGCCAGACTTTCCAATTCTGAGTTGAGCTCGCCGCCCAGGAGCACTGCGACACCAGTTAAGTAGAGCCACAACATGAGAATGATTACTGCGCCGAGTGATCCGTAAGTGTTGCTGTATGAATCAAAAAAATTCAGGTACAGACGAAAACCAAACGAAACCAGAAGCCAGAGGAATACTCCCAATACGGCCCCCGGAGTGATCCACATCCATTTCTGCTCTCGGACATCTGGCGCGAAGTAATAGATCAAGGCAAAAGCTAACAGCATGAAGGCGAGCACAAGGGGCCACTGCGATATTTTCCACGTCAGCACAAAGATCGAGCCGAGAGCATAGTTATGCGCCAGAGTTTCTACGATCCGGCCGCCGGAGAGCACAAGCAGCAAAGCCATGATGATCAGGACTGACAAAGCTGCTGTTAATCCGATTGCCAGGAGACGATGCTTCCACCAGGGACGAGTTTCCTTCACACCGTAAGCCATATTGAGCGCTTCCGTGATGGCGCCCATTCCGTTCGAAGCAGCCCAAAGTGCTGCCAGTAGTCCGAAGGAGAGTTTGCTGCCACTGCTCGCTTTGCTTATTTCCACCATGGTTGATTCGATTAACTGGAAAGCTGTTGGCGGCATCACTCGAGCGAGATAACTGAACAAGCTACTGCGAACTCCGGTTTCCGAACCAATGACCATCCCTAAAATAGAAGTCAGGAAAATGAGTAAAGGAAAGAGTGCCAGCAGGAAATAGTAAGAGAGCTGGGCCGCTCGGCCAAACACATCATCCTTTTGGATCTCACTCCAGACCCGCTTAGCGAGCGTTGCACCCGAAATCCCAGATAGTTTCCAGAGAGAGGCCATGTTATGCGTTATCCCATATTGCCTTGGCAGGTGACCTGGGAACCAAATTCACTAACGGGTGAGATCTTCAAAGGCCTCTGTAGAAGCGAGGCTCAGGCCGTTTTGCGCTTCGCCATAAGGCCTGGCCCGCGGTTGTCCGGGACACTAGTGGCCAAGGCTTCGGCCCTGATTCGCGCGTGCTCCTGATCCATTACCGAAAACTTGTGCTCAACTTGCGCACGGACCTGGTGATCATCTTGGGCTACATGAATGCGCGTATCGCCCTTGCGGCGAGCGGGTTTAGATGCACCGTACCCATTGTTTCCAAAAAACATACGACCTCCGTACCGTCTGTCGCAGCGTTATTGTTAAGACCACTGGCATAGATGAGCAATGTCCATGCCAACTTTACCCCTGCGCAGTTTTCATCTTTTTCCTCGGCGACCAGATGGACTTTAGGTGCCGAAAGGTGTTGCCATCGGTTCTAAAAGGACGGAGACCTCCCACTGGAAGCGCCTTGGCTGCATGAAAACGGATCGCCGCGTCGCACAAGCGATAATCGTTTGTGCGAATTCAGTTCAATTGGAAAGGGACATCCCAAAATAAGGGGCTGTTCAAACAAAGTGAACTCAATAAACAGCGAAAAGGCGCGACAGTTTTTGGGCTGCCACGCCTTTTCTAATTGTGGTCACTGTCCTCACCCCAGCAACCACTTGGACGGAAGGATTCACCAACCGTCTGATTGCCACCGACTATAGCGAAAACTCTCTAAGTTGGCAAACTCGTGAAACCCAAATTCGCAGACCTGCTTCGCCGCTGTGATCCTCAAGGTCAATCTTGTATCAGACTCTACCCACGACAAGGTGTTTCCTGGCCCTGCTTACTGCTTAAGGTGATCCGCCGAACCTAAAAAAACAGGGGCACGAGTTTCGTGCCCCTGTGGGTGAAGCCTTGTCGACGCTGCCGAGAGAACTCGGTCAACGACTCCAATACTAACGTTGGACTAACGGTGTTGCCGCCGTCCAAACCTGAACTGGCCCAAGGCTGACGTTGATTACTTTGACGACGTACACTCCAGACTGAGTTACGTTCTTATTGATCACCGCAAATCCCGTCGAGTTATTTGCAGTGTTCAGCACCGTGCCCGACGGATCAATCAGAACGAGCTGTATCGGTAATTCGGGACTGGCCTCCGCCATCACCGAAATTGCCTGAGTGCCCGCGGGTACCGTGATGCTCTGGAGCAATTGCTGTCCAGGATTCACGGCACTGACGTTGCTGCTGGTATTGCCCGGCCCGGATGCGGGTTGAGCATTCGAGGTGGCGCTCTCCAGCTTGAAGCGATCAATGTAGACGGCCCCGTTTGTGTTTCTAATCGCGAGCGTGTAGTTGCCGGCTGCCGGAATCACGAACTCTTCTTTATAAACACTTTCGTTGAATTCGGGATCACGAGATGAGCCGACACTCCCACGGTAGTTGACTGCCCTGGCCTCCAGTTGCGTGCTGGCTGAAAGCAAGGCTACTTCCGCGGTGCCGCCCTTTGTGCTCCTGGCATAGAAGTAAGTGATCTTGCCCCCGCCAGTAGCAGTAAACGCCAGACCCGCGCTATGCCCCGTATCCTTGCCGGTGTTCAGCCGGAAGTGACCATCGCTCGCATCCGGATCTTTAATCAAATGCCAGCCGTTGGCATAGCTGACGCGCGAGTCGTTGTCTTCGATGTATTCCTCGACCTGCGCCTCAGTAACCGTAATGTGGACGGGATCCGACGTGGCAGTGGCCCCATCGTCGTCCGTCGCTTTGGCCGAGAGCGTGTAACTTCCAGCAGCGACGTTGTTCCAGGTAAAGGTGAATGGACCCGGGCCGGTCGTATCCTCTCCAATCTTGTTGGCCCCTTCGAAGAACTCCACCTTACTGACTGTGCCGTCAGTGTCTCCGGCATTTGCCGTGATCTGAATGTTGGAGCCGCTGGAGAAGGTCGCCCCATCGGCCGGACTGGTGATGTTGACCGTGGGTGGAACAAAGTTCGTCAACACCGTCGCTGAGACCAGGTTGCTGTAAGGGCCAGCCACCTGCTGCGTGCCAAACGTGTAGGTAGAGCGTACGCGGTAACAGCGTGTGCCATTCGACGCGCCCGAGACGGTGTGCGACGTACCATTAGTAGTGACGACATTCGAGAAGCTGTCGTTCGTAATGGAGATATCGTCCAGATACCAACCATACTGAGTGTTGAGGAAGAAGTTTGACTGGCCAAGCGAGAAGCGGAATCGCAAGTAAATTGACTTGCCACTATAGATGGTCAGATCCAGCTGTTTGGCTTTTAGATCTTCGTCCGCAAGAGCAAGCGCTCCGTCCTCCGTGAAACCGTTACGATTGTTGTCGTAAATGGGTGTCCACGTGGCCCCATCCTCGGATACTTCGACGTAACCGTGATCATCGCTCTCGTTGAAGTACCACTCGCTAAAGTTGAGCGTGGTGACGCCTGAGACCGGTATCGCTATTAGGCTGTTGAAGGTTAATGTGGCAGACGTGTTCTGAGTTTCCTGCTCGGAAACGGGATTGGCCCAGAACGCTGTGCTGCTGTGCTGCGGTTTCGCACTCGACGTGTCCCACATCGGCGCGATCAACTCAGAGCTTGCCGGCGTCCACTGTGTTAATCCACCTTCAGCATCGTCGGACATCAGCGGCCCGCAAACAGTAGATTGCTGCAGCACGTCCGGCCCACTGGCCCCGCTCGGGCGAACCCAATTCAGTGTGTATGAACCGTTCGGGTCAGGCTCCTGGTAGTCGCCTCCCAGCGAGAGGACCGGTGCTTCTAATGGTGGACAGAAATAAAGATTGATGTTGTCCACATACCAGCCGTCCACGCCATTGCAGCCGTCCTGACTAAAGGTGAAGCGGAGTTTGACTGTGTTCCCGGGATTGGTCAGAGCGGAAAGATCCACGATCGTCGTTCCCCATGACCCTTCCTGGGTACCGATGTCCGTGCCGTGCCAGGCATACTCGCCCGCGTTCGGATTCGTGTTCAGACCGACTGGCGGCGCCGCCTCAAACTGAGAGTTTGGAGCGTTGTGCACATAGTCACTCTGCGGCACGAGTTGGAATGCTCCGCCATTGACACTCACTTCGACCTGCCCGCCATCGAAGGTGGCCTCGGTGGCAACATAATGGTCGAAATTCAACTTAACGATGTTCGCATTCGCCGGAAGTGTGACTGTCGGACTTTCAATTGTGTATTGGCCGGAGTAGTCGCCGCTTCCAGGTTCACATGTTCCGCCACCTGGTTCACCGAGCGGAATATTGGCGGCGTAAGCTGCCGATCCGGCGCGGCCCTTCGGCAGACTGGAATCGATGGTGAAGTCTCGGAGATTGCGCGTGTCATCGTCCCATTCGGCAAATACGCCAGTACTGGTTCGGGTCCAACCATCATCCCCGGACTCCCAATTCTCAGTAAAAATGCTCGTGGCGCCGTCGCAACTCGCAGGAGTGTCTGGATCCAGAATTGGCTCCATGTTGCAGGGAACCTGAGCTTCCATCTCTACCGCGGCGATAGCTTTGTCGACCTGCTGGCAGGTGCCCGCGTTGATGACATCACCCGAAACTGTGCCCACGGGAGAAGAAGTTGAAATAGCGTTGAGCGGCAACCCGATCAAATCCTCGCACGACGCGCGGAGTGCTGCCGCATGCTGGGCAAAGTTGGTGGTGGGTGTCTGATAGACCGTCATTGCGCGGTAGTAAATGTGAAGGGCCCTATTAAACCCGATGCCCTGCACGTTCTGACCGTTGAAGTTCTTGCCGTCTACCAACATAGCAAAGGCGTGGTTCGGCACGCCGGAGTTGGTATGCACGCCACCGCCGTCGCCAGAGCCGCAGGCATAACTTGCCGACGACACCTTATCAGGATCGCCATAACGTGTTGGCGTCCACATGTCGCGGAGAATACCCAGCTGCTGCGCGCTCAAGGTCGGCACGTCTTCGCCCATCTGCCAGCGTTGACCGTTAGGATTGGGCTGGCTGTTGTTTGAGCCGCCCTCAGCATCCACGCCGTTGAGCAAGTCTGCCGATTCACCAAAGATATCCGAATAGGATTCGTTGAGCGCTCCCGACTGATAGGAGTAGATCAACCCGTGCGTATACTGAGTGTAGGCATGACCCCATTCATGCGACACCACATCGTCGGCGTCGAAGTCGGGGCAATAATTGGTGCTGATGCCGTTCCAGTAGGCATTGGGACAGACATCATTAACGAGATACACGCTGTCCATTTTGTGGCCCGCGCCATCGTAGGAGTCGCGACCAAAGCCCGAAGAAAACATGTTGTAAGTGTGGCCCGCCATTACGTAAAGATTATTGATTGGGTCGGCGCCTGTTGTTCCCGGTGTGGCCCCGGGTGTCAGTGGGTCACCTTCATGGCGCACGGCGAAAAGCGGATCGTATTCCGGTGTGAAGATAGTGCGGTTGATCGCCGCATGACTAAGTTCGATGCGATTAAGAATGGCGCCCTTTGTTGCGTCAATCCAGATTTGCAGGTTGGTCGCTTTCCCATCGGTCAGCTCCACGTTATAGGCGAGGACGCTCTGGCCGAGATACCCTTCGAGCAAGCCTTTACGGTAGATGCTCAATTCAGTCTTAACTACCTCCAGCCCGGCACCGGCCACGCGCAACGCCGCGCTCGCGGCTTCCGCTGCACTCAGATTCGCTTTTGTCGCGATCTTCACATCGGGTACGTAGTGGCCGCTTACTGCCGTGATGCCGCGATCGTTCATGTGCACCACGACCTGCGCACCGAACACTGGCAATCCTCTGTAAAACTGATTCATTCGAACGTGCGAGCCGCCGATGGCGTCCTTGTAAACTTTTGCCACCTTCAACACACTGGTGGATGTAGACTCGCTCGATAACTTACTTCCCGACGCTTGCCTCTCAGCAGCATTCATGCCGATCAGCGCGCCACGGCCACGAAGGAAATCGAAGGCCCGCTCTTCAGGTGAGGAGCTCGAGTGGTCGACTGCCATGACCTGGCCATCAGCAGCTCGCACGAAGTCGTAATTTCCAGTCTCGGGCGCCACGTGCGCTTTGATCCGGGCTCCGGTTGCCCGCTTCAAGCCCTCCAACGCCGCGCTGGCTGCAGGAGAGGCTTTGACGACCGCCGCAGCTTTCGTATCCTGCCCGGATGCGGCAGAACCTGCCGAGACGGTGATGTCGAAAGCGCTAACTACGCTTAAAACAAGCGCGGTCAGACAGACCAGGGCGACGATGGAGATTCGGTAGTAGGTTTTTGTTGAAGTGCGCCAGGTGGAAGACGTTCGGTGCATCATTTGGGCTCCTTTAAGTGGTGAAAGCTTGGCCGGCTTCCCCAACCCTAGTTGGTTGAAAGCCGTTTTTATCAGCAGATTCGAAGTTGGCTTTGGCTGGTTCATCTGGCGCAACTCTAATTGGGGATACTTGAGAAATTCTTGAGGCAAACTTGAGGGCTGGGGTTGAGAAATCACGCGGGTGGGCTTTTCAGGATACTGCCATCAAATCGCAACACATTCGCACGGAAGCCAATTGAGAGCACCCATGACAAAAGACCGGCGAGGCGTGAACCTCACCGGTCTTCAGTTACGAACTTAACTTGCTTGTCAGCGGGCAAAGTGACTCGCACCACCTTACACTTCCACGTCGCCTTCCCCATCGCCTTCACCGACAGCGGCAACGAGCGGCGGCCGCTGCGGCAACGCGATCTCGTGACCACCAACGATGTCGGGAAACTCCTCGAGCTCGCGCTCGCGGGCCTGATCGATTGTTTCATCACGCTCTAATTTCACGTTGCGATAGTACTCCATGCCGGTGCCGGCCGGGATTAACCGTCCCATGATCACGTTTTCCTTCAACCCTCGCAGGTAATCGATGCGACCAGAAATGGCTGCTTCCGTCAACACTCGTGTCGTCTCCTGGAATGAAGCCGCCGAGATAAACGAATCGGTTGAAAGCGACGCCTTGGTAATTCCCAGGAGAAGGGGTTCCGCCTGTGAAACCTCGCCATTCTCGCCGTTGACGCGTTCGTTCTCGTCGGTGAAACGGAACCGATCCACCTGCTCCTCGAGCAGGAAGTCTGTGTCTCCCACCTCCTTGATTTTCACCCACCGCAGCATCTGGCGCACGATCACTTCGATGTGCTTATCATTGATATTCACACCCTGGAGGCGGTAGACCTCCTGAATCTCGTTAACCAGATACTCCTGCAGGCGATTCGCTCCCAGGACACGCAGGATGTCGTGCGGATTAAGCGGGCCATCCATCAAGGCCTCACCGGCGCGCACGCGGTCACCTTCCTGAACGTTGATGTGTGTACCGCGCGGGATGTCATACTCGCGCTCTTCCAGGTCGTCGCCGGTAATGATCAGCTTGCGTTTACCCTTGGCGATCGGGCCAAACTTAACGACGCCATCGATTTCCGACATCACCGCAGTTTCGGCGGGCCGGCGGGCCTCAAACAGTTCGACAACGCGGGGTAAACCACCCGTGATGTCTTTGGTCTTCGTAGTCTCGCGCGGGATCTTCGCAATGATGTCGCCGGGCTCCACCACCTCGCCGTCAACCACCATAAGATTGGCCCGCACAGGCATCTGGTAGGTCTTCAGCGCCTTGTTGCTGGGGCTGCGGATTTCCATACGAGGCTGTTTCTTCTCGTCGGGAGAGTCCTTGACCACCATTCGTGACTGGCCTGTAACTTCGTCTACTTCTTCATCGAAGGTCACGCCTTCTTTCAAGTCCTGGAATTTCACGTGACCCGCGACTTCGGTGAGAATCGCAAACGTAAATGGATCCCATGTCGCCAGCAATTGATCCTGCGTAACGCGCTGGCCATCTTCAACGAGGATATGAGCGCCGTAAACGATTTGATGGCGCGCGACCTCGCGACCACGATCATCCATGATAGTCAGCGAACCATTACGATTCATCGCGATGCGTTCGCCCTTGCGGCTCTTCACCGTTTGCAGCTCCATGTATTTGATAGTGCCGTCCTGGCGAGCTTCGTGTTTTGACGATTCTTCCAGACGTGCCGTACCACCGATGTGGAACGTGCGCATGGTGAGCTGCGTGCCGGGCTCGCCGATAGACTGGGCCGCGATGACCCCTACCGCCTCACCAATCTCCACTGGACGACCTGTTGCCAGGTTGCGGCCATAGCATTTGATGCAGCAGCCGCGACGCGACTCGCAAGTCAACACAGACCGAATGCGCACACGCTGAACGCCCGATCGCTGAATCTCGGAAGAGAGATCCTCGTCGATTTCCTGGTTTGACTCGACAATCACGCGGCCTTCAACCAGGTCAATGACATCTTCGAGCGCCGTGCGCCCAACGATACGATCCCGCAACGACTCGATCTCTTCGCCGCCCTCAACGATAGCGCTGGCCGAAATACCGCGCAGCGTCCCGCAATCGGGTTCACTGATAATTACGTCCTGCGCAACGTCAACCAAACGCCGGGTCAAGTATCCCGAATCGGCAGTCTTCAAAGCCGTATCCGCAAGGCCCTTACGGGCGCCGTGAGTGGAGATGAAGTACTGCAACACGTTCAATCCCTCGCGGAAGTTTGCCTGGATAGGTGTTTCAATGATTTCGCCCGAGGGACGCGCCATCAAACCGCGCATGCCTGCCAACTGGCGAATCTGCTGAGCGCTGCCGCGTGCGCCTGAATCGCTCATTACAAGGATCGGATTCAATTCTCCGGTGGCCTTCTCGCGGTCGTCCATCGCCTTAAACATCTCTTTCGCGACTTTGTCGGTCACTTCAGACCAGATAGCGATGACCTTGTTATAACGTTCGCCGTTTGTGATGACGCCGTCGAGATATTGTTGCTCGACCGCAATCACATCTTTCTCGGCCTTATCGACCAGACCCTTTTTCGCCGGCGGTGTAACCAGGTCGTCAATTCCGATTGAAATACCCGCTCGCGTGGCGTAGAGGAAACCGAGTGTTTTCAGGTCATCAAGCATCTTGACAGTCATCTCGTGGCCCAAACGAATGTGGGAATAGTTCACGAGCGACTGCAATCCCTTCTTTTTCATCGTGCCATTAAAGAAGGGCAAACCGGCGGGGATAGAGTCATTGAAAATGACTCGACCAACGGTGGTACTGACTACACGCTTGACGTTCTCCTGGACTGCGGCGCGCAGGATGTCCTGCGGATCGTGTTCCTGAGTCAGATCGATCAGGTCGCCGGTAATGCGCAGTTTGATCGGAGTCTGGGTGGTCACCTCTTTCGCGTCGAGAGCTAAAAGGACCTCATCTGTTGAAGCGAAGACTCGCCCTTCGCCCTTCGCGCCGGGCTTGTCGCGCGTCAGGTAATAACAACCAAGCACGATGTCTTGCGAGGGAACGGCGATCGGCTGTCCACTCGCCGGGCTGAGAATGTTGTTGCTGGAAAGCATCAACACCGCGGCCTCGATCTGAGCCTCCGGGCTCAGGGGAATGTGCACAGCCATTTGGTCGCCGTCGAAGTCCGCGTTGAATGCTGTACAGACGAGCGGGTGAATCTTGATCGCCTTACCTTCAACCAGCACCGGTTCAAAAGCCTGGATGCCGAGACGGTGCAATGTCGGAGCGCGGTTCAGCAGGACCGGGTGCTCGCGGATGACTTCCTCGAGAATGTCCCAGACAACTGGTTCCTGACGCTCAACCATTTCGCGGGCCTGCTTGATAGTCGCCGCATGACCCTGCTTCTCGAGCTGGTTGTAGATAAATGGCTTAAACAGCTCGAGCGCCATCTTCTTCGGCAAGCCGCACTGATGCAGCTTCAACTCCGGACCAACCACGATCACCGAACGGCCCGAATAGTCGACGCGCTTGCCGAGCAGGTTCTGACGGAAGCGTCCCTGCTTACCTTTAAGGGTCCCGCTGAGCGATTTGAGTGGACGGTTATTGACGCCACGAAGCACACGGCCGCGCCGGCCATTGTCGAAGAGAGCGTCTACCGCTTCCTGCAACATACGCTTTTCGTTGCGCACGATGACTTCCGGCGCTCGCAACTCCATCAGCTTCTTCAGACGGTTGTTGCGATTGATTACTCGACGGTAGAGATCGTTGAGATCCGAGGTAGCGAAGCGTCCGCCATCGAGAGGCACTAGCGGGCGTAACTCAGGGGGGATCACGGGAATGACATCCAGGATCATCCATTCGGGATGGTTGCCGGACTTCAAGAAACTGGTCGTGACCTTTAGGCGTTTCGAAAACTTGAGTTTCTTCTGCTGCGAGGTCTCCTCTTTCATTCGCTTGCGCAGCTCAACCGCCAGGTCTTCCACGTTGACCATCGCCAGCAATTCCTTAATCGCTTCGGCGCCCATCTTCGCAACAAACTGTGCCGGATAATCGCGCACGAGTTCGCGATAACGCTCGTCGGAAAGCAGTTCACGCTCTTTGATACCGGGCACGTCGCCGGCATCGATCACGATGTAGGATTCAAAATAGAGGACCTTCTCCAGTTCTCGTAAGGGAATGTCCAGCAAATGGCCGATGCGGCTGGGCAGGCCTTTGAAGAACCACACATGCGAACAAGGGCTCGCCAGGTCGATGTGACCCAAACGCTCGCGGCGGACTTTCGCCTGAGTGACTTCGACTCCGCACTTGTCGCAAATCACCCCGCGATGCTTCATGCGCTTGTACTTGCCGCAGAGACACTCCCAATCAGCCACGGGGCCAAAAATGCGCGCGCAAAAGAGACCGTCCCGCTCCGGTTTGAAGGTGCGATAGTTAATCGTCTCCGGCTTCGTCACCTCACCATGAGACCACTGCCGGATCTTTTCCGGGGAGGCCAGTGAGATACGAATGGCTTCAAAGTCAGGAGCTAATTGCTGCTTTTCTTGTTGGAATCGAAACATTTTTTCTCCGAAAAAAGTCCAAGGCCCAACGTCCAGGGGTCCAATGTCCGTTATGTCAGATCGACTTTAGACTTGGGACATTGGACTTTGGACAACGCTACCCTTCCACTCCGCTGGTAATCAGCGCTTCACCAACGCCCTCTTCAACGCCGCTGCCATTTTCAGGCGCCTTCCGGTTTATCAGCTCGACGTCGAGACAGAGCGATTGCAGTTCGCGCACGAGCACGTTGAACGACTCAGGCAGACCCGGATCGAAGTCAGCCTCGCCCTTGACGATGGCCTCATAGATCTTGGAACGGCCTGCTACGTCGTCCGACTTCGCGGTCAACAATTCCTGAAGGATGTGGGCCGCGCCATAAGCTTCCAACGCCCAAACTTCCATCTCTCCAAATCGCTGGCCGCCAAACTGCGCTTTGCCCCCAAGCGGCTGCTGCGTGATTAAGCTGTACGGTCCTATTGAACGTGCGTGGATCTTGTCGTCGACGAGGTGAGACAACTTGAGCATGTAGATATAGCCCACTGTCACCTTCTGCTCGAAAGGCTCACCCGAAAGCCCATCGTAGAGGATCGCCTTGCCTGATTCGTTGATGATTTCCGGAAGGCCGAGTTCTGTTGCACGCTGGCCAGCCTGTGCCAGCTTTTCCTTGATCTCAGCTTCGGTTGCCCCGTCAAAAACCGGAGTTGCGAAGTGAACACCAAGGACACGAGCCGCCCAACCGAGGTGTGTTTCCAGAATCTGACCGACGTTCATACGCGAAGGCACGCCCAACGGATTGAGCACAATCTCCACCGGCGTTCCATCCGGCAGATAAGGCATGTCTTCTTCCGGCAGGATGCGAGCGATAACGCCCTTATTACCGTGGCGTCCAGCCATCTTGTCGCCAACTGAAAGCTTGCGCTTCATGGCGATAAACACCTTGACCATCTTAATGACGCCGGGAGCGAGTTCATCGCCCTGCCGCAGTTTGGCAATCTTCTCTTCGTAGATGTCCGAGAGAATCTTGATTTGACGTTCGGTGCGATCCTCGTATTCTTTAATCTCGCCGCCGACATCAATTCGCGAGGATGCCAGTTGCACTTTTCGCAGGACCTTAGGCTCAATATCTAGAAGCATCTCGCGCGTGATGGGAGTGCCCTTCTCGATTACGACATCGCGATTGACCGTCAGATCGGCCGAAAGCTTTCGCCCTTCGAGAAGTTCATAAATACGCTGGTCGCGCTGTTCGCGCAGGATGCGGATCTCGTCTTCAAGGTCGCGACGCAAACGATCTTCTTCTTCCTGCTCGATCGCCAGGGAGCGCGCGTCTTTCTCCTGCCCCTTGCGGGTGAAAACCTGAACATCAACGACGGTGCCGTCGATTCCCGGCGGCGAAACCAGCGAGGCGTCTTTTACGTCGCCCGCTTTCTCACCAAAAATGGCGCGCAGGAGTTTCTCTTCCGCAGTCAGTTGAGTTTCACCTTTCGGCGTTACCTTGCCGACGAGAATTGAACCCGGTTTGACCTGGGCGCCGATGCGGATGATGCCGCTGTCGTCCAGATCGCGGAGCATATTCTCGCCCACGTTGGGAATATCGCGGGTAATCTCCTCCGGCCCCAACTTCGTATCGCGTGCTTCAATTTCGAGCTCTTCAATGTGAATCGACGTGTAATAGTCTTCCTTCACCAGCCGCTCGGAAACCAAAATCGCGTCTTCGAAGTTGTAACCACGCCAGGGCATAAAGGCCACCAGCACATTCCGGCCCAATGCCAGTTCACCGCGGTCGGTGCAGGGACCGTCGGCGATCACCTGCCCCTTCGACACCCGCTCACCCACATGGACGATAGGACGTTGATTGATGCAGGTGTTCTGGTTCGAGCGTTTGAACTTAATGAGCGTGTAGATGTCCGCCGTCACCTCGCGGGAGATTGTGCCGTCTACATTGTGATCCGCCTTAACAATGGCGCGTTCAGAGTCAACATAGTCGACCACACCATCCCGTTTTGCGACCACGACGGCGCCCGAATCGCGCGCGGTCGTCTTTTCCATACCCGTGCCTATATAAGGAGCCTCGGCGCGCAACAAAGGCACTGACTGCCGCTGCATGTTCGAACCCATCAAGGCGCGGTTAGCATCGTCGTTCTCGAGAAACGGAATCAGCGACGCTGCTACGGAGACTAATTGCTTCGGCGACACGTCGACATATTCGATGTCTTTGCGCAACGCGAGAATGAACTCGCCTGCCTTGCGCGAGGCATTGCGCTCGTTGACGATGTGTCCGTTTTCATCCAACTTGATGTTGGCCTGTCCGACGACGTGCTTATCCTCTTCCCAGGCCGTCAGATAAAACGGCCATGGCTCAAACTCAGCCTTCCTCCCGCCCGAGCCCACCTTACGGTTAGCCTTCTCCACGTCCTCCTGGGGAAGATGCTCATTGGGTTTCAATTTTGTATCGCCGCCATTGACTATGCGCACATACTCGACGACGCGTCCGTCATTCACCTTGCGGTATGGCGCCTCGATGAAACCGAACTCATTGATACGGGCGAAACATGACAGACTTGAAATCAACCCGATGTTTGGACCTTCAGGGGTCTCGATCGGGCAAATGCGTCCATAGTGAGTCGGGTGCACGTCACGCACTTCGAATCCGGCGCGCTCCCGCGAGAGACCACCCGGTCCCAGCGCCGAGAGACGTCGTTTGTGAGTAATCTCAGAGAGTGGATTAGTTTGATCCATAAACTGTGAGAGCTGACTTGAGCCAAAGAACTCGCGGACCGCAGCCGTGACCGGTTTGGCGTTAATGAGATCCCGCGGCATCGTCGTCTGCATCTCCTGATGGATCGACATCTTTTCTTTAATCGCCCGCTCCATCCGCTCCAGGCCGATGCGGAACTGATTCTCGAGCAGTTCACCAACAGCTCGCACTCGGCGGTTGCCAAGATGATCGATGTCGTCAGATTGATACTCGGACGGGTTCTTACGCATCTTCAAAACGTAGGAAACCACTTCGTAAAAGTCGTGCGCGGTCAGTAACGGATCGTTAATGCGATCGCGCTCCGGTTTGCCCATCTTGATGTTGAACTTCAGCCGGCCCACACGCGAGAAATCAAATTTGCGCGGATCGAAGAACATTGCATCGAGCAAACGGTAGGCGGTCTGAACAGTCGGCGGGTCGCCAGGCCGCATCTTGCGGTAAATCTCCAGCAACGCATCTACCGGCTTCGTGATGACGTCTTTCTTCAGTGTCAAAGAAAGAATCGGGCCGATGTCGTCGCGTTCGGGAAAGAAAACTGAAAAGCTGTCGATTCCGGCTTCGGCAATCTCCTGCAGCTTCGCGGGGGTGATTTCATTGTTGGCTTCGAGGAGAACTTCGCCGCTTTCTTTATTGACGACGTCTGAAAGCGCGAAGGCGCCTTCAAACTGCCCGGGCTCGATTTCCACTTCTCCGATGTTGGCCTTGCGCAGCCCTTCAAGAGCAGTTGCAGTGACCTTTTTGCCGCTGCGAACGATGGGTTCACCGCGTCCTTTAATGTCGAAGTCGACTTTCATCCCGACAAGATTGCTCGGGCCAGTCTCCGGTACCTGCATCATCAGACGCCCGTCTTCGATGCGCACCTCGTCAGTGACATAAAGCGCGCGCAGCATGTCCTCATCACTGAAGACGGCATTCTTCACGCCCTCTTCCAGCGCAGAGTCGTTGCGTGGGGACTTAATATCCGCCTCGCGATTGAACCAAAGACCCAACGCCCGGAGGAAAATCGAAGCGAGAAACTTACGCTTGCCGACGCGCACGTAAAGCAGGTTCTTCTGGTCGTATTCAAACTCCACCCAGGAGCCGCGATAGGGGATGATCTTGGCTATATAAAGCGCGCCGCGCTTGAAGAAGACACCCGGGCTGCGGTGCAATTGAGAAACGATGACGCGCTCCGTCCCGTTGATGATGAACGTGCCGTTGTCCGTCATCAGCGGAATTTCACCAAAGAAGACTTCCTCTTCCTTGATGTCGCGGATCGACATCGCCTCCGTTTCCGGGTCCTTGTCGTAAACAGTTAAGCGAATCTTTACCTTGAGGGGGACGCTATAGCTCATCCCTCGCTCCTGGCATTCCTGCTGATCGTGTTTGTGCTTCAGTCCGACAGGCTCACCACAATTCTCGCAGAGTTGCGGGCGCACAAAGTTGAAGGTTCCGCACTTATGGCAAAGCGTCTCCCCGGCAGCCAGGGGATTTACTTTGATGGTCGAACCGCAGTCCTTACAATTTGCGCGGAGGTAATTCAGGCCTTCAAGTCGACCGCACTTACACTGCCAGTTGCCAATCTGATACTCAACGAAGTCCAGGGTCGCCGTGCCACGAAAATCCGAAATAGGAAAGACGGATTCAAAGACAGCCTGCAACCCTGTGTTCTCGCGCTCTTCGGGCAGGAAATCCATCTGCAGAAAACGATTGTACGACTCGCGCTGGATCTCGATCAGATTCGGTATCTTCACGGCCGTCGCGATCTTCGAAAAGTCCACGCGCTCAGGCGCCTGACTTGTTCGTCGCCCTAACCCGGTATTAGTTGCTTGAAGTAGATTTACTGACATGAGAGGTTTCCTTAATGATCGCCGGTTTACGATGATCGCCGGTTTACGATTGAAGATTGCCGGTTGAGTCGCTGGCGATTCTCAAATCGGCAAATGGCAATTGGCTCGAAAATACCCTGGAGACACCAAAGCGCGGTCAGGGCGCACAATGCCCCGACCGCATAATCACCAAAAGCGGTTATCTTTTCGTCAAATTTTTTGGGAGTAACGCCAGCGCCCTTCAATACTCCCTTAACTTAACCAGTAACGATCCGATAGTCAAGCCAACAAAGCCAAGCCCAGGTCTCACGTCCAACAGTCTTCCTGTTATTGGTTGACGTTGGAGGTTGGACTTTGAACCCGCACTATTTCACTTCTACGGTTGCGCCTGCATCCGCAAGCTTTTGCCTAGCAGTCTCGGCCTCTTCTTTAGAAACGCCTTCCTTGACCGGCTTAGGAGCTGCCTCGACCAGGTCCTTGGCTTCCTTCAAACCAAGCGCAGTGATCTCGCGCACGACCTTAATGACATTGATTTTGTTCCCGCCAATTGCCTGCAGGATCACGTCAAACTCGGTCTTCTCCTCAACCGCTGCGGCAGCTTCGGCACCGCCTGCACCGCCAGCCGCCGGAGCGGCCACCGCTGCGGCCGCGGCCGAAACGCCAAACGTCTCTTCCAATTCCTTAACGAGCTCGGAAGCTTCCAGAAGCGTCATGCTTTTCAGATACTCAATTACATCTTCGCGTGTTGCTGCCATGATTACTATCTATCCTCCTAAAAGGGTCCTGATATGCTGTTGTTGTTGTCCGCAGCAGGAGAACCCACGGGACGTTTTCCTTAAAGTGGTTGCATCAACTTCAGAAAAGCGTCCGAGCCGCAATGACGACCTGACCCTCGTCATGCCCGTTGTCCGCGTCTGGCCCTACTGTTGTCAAAATCTCGGATTTCAGATCTGAGGATCCCAAATCCTTAAGCTTTCTGCTCTCCAATTTGCTTGACCACAATCGCGAGGTTGCGGGGCACCGCCGATAAAACGGTAACCAGCCGCTGAGCCTGGCAATTGATCAAGAACATCACCTTGGAAATCAACTCTTCCTTTGACGGCAGGCTCGCGATGGCCTCTACATCTTTCAGGGCCACCACTCTTCCTTCAACCACGCCGGCTTTGAAAGAAAAAATTTCCGGATTGGCTTTCGCAAACTTCGCAATTGCCTTCGATAGATTCACCGGATCTTCACGACTTAAGGCCACTGCGGTGACGCCTTTAAACTGATCCGTAGCCTTCTCAAGCGCAGTGCCCGCCGCGGCCTTCCGCGCGAGTGTGTTCTTAACCACTTCATAGGTGACGCCGGCTTCGCGTAGCTGGCTTCTCAGCTCCTGATCCTTAGGCACCGTCATCCCCTTGAACCCGACGAGCATCGCAGCCTTTGCGTTCTTAAATTGCTCCGTGAGCGCCTCCAGGTCCTTTTGCTTTCTTGCTTTTGTCTTCATCAGCTGCTCACTCCTATTTAACGTACGCGGCTTCGTCCAGCAAAACCCCGGGACTCATCGTTGCAGCCAGATTGACCTTCTTCACATACTTGCCCTTGGCTGTTGAGGGCTTAGCTTTGACTATCGCGTCGAGCAAGGCTTTTGCGTTGTCAGTGATCTTGTCGGCATCAAATGAGACCTTGCCGACACCGACGTGAATCACGCCCGTCTTATCAACTCGATACTCCACCTTACCGGCCTTTGTTTCCTTAACTGCAGTCTTAACGTCGAATGTCACGGTACCGGTTTTAGGATTGGGCATGAGACCGCGGGGACCAAGGACCTTTCCCAGGCCGCCCACGAGCCGCATCATGTCTGGCGTGGAAACGACCGCGTCGAAGTCGAGCCACCCTTCCTTGATCTTATTAACCATGTCCTCGCCGCCCACAAAGTCCGCGCCCGCCTCTTCCGCTTCCTTAATCTTTTCGCCCTGGGCGATTACAAGTACCTTTTTAGACTTCCCCAGGCCGTGCGGCAAAACAAGCGTTCCGCGAACGAGTTGATCGGCTTTGCGCGGATCAACGCCCAGCCAGACAGTCAGTTCCACAGTTTCATCAAATTTGGCAAAGGCGATGTCCTTAAGCTTCGCGACAGCTTCTTGAAGATTGTATTTGCGGCCCGCCTCAATCTTCTCGGCAGCCGCATTGTATTTCTTTCCGTGCTTTTTCACTTTTTATCTCCGAGGTGCATGCGGGATTCAATTTCCGATTGCCAACTGCCGATTTCTGCAATCGCCTTTCGGTTTCGATCCCTCCCTCTCAAGTTGCCTTGCGACGCCAATCGGAAATTGGCAATCGGAAATCGGCAATTATTCTACTGTCAGGCCCATCTGACGGGCTGTGCCTTCGATGGTTCGAATCGCCGCCTCTAAACTGGTAGTGTTCAGATCCGGCATCTTTGTTTTTGCAATCTCTTCAATCTTCGCTTTGGAAATCTTGCCAACCTTCTCTCGCTTCGGATTACCCGACCCTTTTGGTAAACCCGCTGCCTTTTTCAAAAGATCAGCGGCCGGGGGAGTTTTAGTTTCAAAAGTAAACGACCGATCGGCATAGACGGTGATCACGACTGGTATCTTCAGATCGGGATCCAGTTGCGCGGTCTTTGCATTAAAGGCCTTGCAGAATTCCATAATATTCACGCCGTGCTGCCCGAGTGCCGGACCAATCGGTGGCGCCGGGTTAGCCTTACCTGCGGGAACCTGCAGTTTTATGTATCCAGTAATTTTCTTAGCCATCTTGTAATTCCCAACCGGCAATTTCCGATTGCCGATTTGCTCAAAACCGCGCTGCGATCAATTGGCCATCGCCAATTGTCAATCTGTCTACTCTTCTTCGGCGAAAGTCACTTTTTCCACATCGAGAAAGTTCAATTCGACGGGAGTTGAGCGCCCAAAAATGGTAACCGTAACTTTCAACGTCGACTTGTCTTCGTTAACCTCTTCAACCTTACCGGTAAAGCTTTGGAATGGCCCTGACTTGATGCGAACAGTTTCCCCTGCTGCATAGGAGAACTTGGGCTTGGGTTTCTCCGCAGCTTCCGTGACGTTGTGAACGATCTGGTCGACTTCCTGAGGCGTCAGCGGTGTCGGATTGTGCCCTCCGACAAAGCCAGTCACCTTGGGCGTCGACTTGATCATGTGAAAAACGTTGTCTGGTATATGCCCACGTTCGTCACACTCGATTTGCACCAGGACATATCCGGGATAAAACATGCGCGTCGATTCGATCCGCTTGTTCCCCCGCATCTCCACGACCGTCTCCGTCGGCACAAGGACCTCCGCCACCTCCGATTGCAGGTCGGTATCTCGAATGCGCGCCTTAAGACTATCGCGAACCTTTTTCTCGTGACCCGAGTACGTATGAAGAATGAACCACTGCTGCATTGTATGAGTTCCGATCTCAGGCTCCGGTAATCCAATTTAGCAACTGGTTAAGCTGGGTCAGTAAAAAGGTCCAGATACGATCAACCAGGAATAGGTAAACGGCGAAAAAAATAACAGCGATCAGGGTAATGATGGTCGTGTTCTTTACTTCGTTGAGGGTCGGCCACGAAACCCGTTTCATTTCGGCGCGAACATCGCGCAGAAACTGCGCCAGACGCCCAAGGGGCCCGACCCGAGGCCCACTCAACCCTCGCTCCCGGCGCACGCCACGCCCCTCTTGTCCCTCGCCAAAGCGAGCAGCCCGCGGCGACGGAAGCGACGCGTCTGGCTTTTCTATATCATCCATGGTTCCACTGACCTTCTTCGACACTCAACGCCCTTCGCCTGATTTTCTGGCAGGGGTACCAGGATTCGAACCCGGACTTTCGGTTTTGGAGACCGACGTGCTAACCGTTGACACTATACCCCTGGGTCGATTTCCAATTGCCAATTGCCAAATGCCAATTTATTCGATGCCGAAATTCCGAGATCAAATCGGCAATTGGAAATTGACAATCGGCAATACTACTTAGTTTCCTTATGGCCAGTATGTTTGCGGCAACGGCGACAAAACTTTTGAAACTCCAACCGGTCCGGCGTAGTTTTCTTATTTTTTGTCGTTGTGTAGTTGCGGCTCTTGCAGTCAGTGCACTGGAGCACAATGTTATCGCGCGGCATAATTCCTCACCATATTTTCCAATTGCCGAGTTTGTACTTGTACTTGGTTCTTGGTTCTTTGCTTTTGTACCTGACCTTGAATCATTCAACTGATATTGAGATCCAAGTACAAAGTATGAAGTTCAAAGTTCCAAATCGTTATTCCACAACTTCCGAGACCGTGCCGGCT
>JBPCNX010000029.1:0-132758 GCA_051000815.1 Pyrinomonadaceae bacterium | reverse complement strand
AAAGTCGCTATCACTGCTTGCATGCATAAATTGCTTAACATCATTAACGTCATGGTTCGTGACAGCACCTGCTGGAAATTCAAGGAGGAACCAGTTTCTGCTTGACTTCCAACACAGTTGCTACCGCCTGGTGGTACTGACCTCACTCCCAAACTGCATCAGTACTCAAGACTGAGTGCCTGCCCCTGGTTTCCTTGTGTGATACAACGTAATTGGGATCCGATACTACTGCGAATCTCAGGAGCAACACTATGGACTGGCGCGTATTCATCACAACGTTTGGCGTGATCTTTCTCGCCGAGATGGGAGACAAGACGCAACTTGCAGCCATGACGATGGCAGCACAGTCAAAAAAGCCCTGGGGTATTTTCTTGGGCGCCGCGCTGGCGCTGACCGCGGTCTCCGCGATTGGCGTGTTAGTGGGAAGCGCACTGGGGAGCTACCTTCCGCTAATCTGGATCAAACGCACCGCTGCCTGCGCATTCATCGTGATTGGAGTCTTAATCCTGCTCGGCAAGTTTTAAAACTTACAGACCCTGGAGCGACGCGAAGACAGAGAGCCTGATGCTATGATGCCGGCTTCTTAGCAAAGTCCCTTGGGCTCACGCTTCGGAGGCCAAAGTTATGCCGCACACACCTCACATCGAACGTCACTTCACCGCAAGTGAGGTGGTGCGCGATGTTGTGATCGGAATGTCAGACGGTTTGACTGTTCCGTTTGCCCTGGCCGCCGGACTTACAGGCGCCGTCGCCTCGACTCATATCATTGTTACCGCAGGTCTCGCGGAGATTGCCGCGGGCGCGATCGCCATGGGTCTGGGTGGTTACATGGCCGCGAAGAGCGATGCCGAACACTACGCCAAGGAACGCGAACGGGAAAAACGAGAGGTCGCCGAGATTCCGCAGGAGGAGATGCGCGAAGTTGCTGAGGTGTTTCAATCGTATGGTCTGACGGAAAAAGAGACGTGGCCCATCGTCGAGGCACTCCGCAAGCAGCCGAAACAGTGGATCGATTTCATGATGCGGTTTGAACTGGGTCTGGAGAAGCCCAACCCCAAGCGGGCCGTCGTGAGCGCACTCACGATTGGAGGAGCTTACGCCGCTGGCGGATTCATCCCACTCGCCCCGTACATCTTTGCAGACAACATCGCAAAGGCCTTGCTGATTTCGGTCGCGGCTACGCTGGCGGCCCTCTTAATCTTCGGATTCGTCAAGGGACGTTTTACCGGAATGAGACCGGTACGCAGCGCCTTGCAGACGGCCTTCATCGGGAGCGTGGCCGCGGGCGCCGCGTTTCTGATCGCCAAGTTGATTTCCGAAGGACACTAGCCGCGGATTTGCGCGGATTATACAGATCAGAAATTTGTTTGAATTCCTTATCCGCGTACATCCGCGGCTGGTCTTTTTTCATCCTCGCAGAACATTCCGCGCCCATCTGCGTATTACAACTCTCCCTATTCACATCAAAAATCTCCAGGAGAACCCTTTAATGGAATCGCTTTCTCGCAGACACCACCTGAACCGTGTGCTTTTGCCGGCCTTGCTCGCTATCGCGCTTTTCTCTTCCAGCGCGGCAGCCTGGCAGGCGAGGACGGCAGCGGCAGCAAAGAAACCCACAGCCACGCTGAAAACCGCAGAACGTCGAGCTTCGGCGCGAGTCAAACTCGAGACTATTCGCGACGTCACGGCGAGGCTCAGTTCGAACGAGTTTGAAGGTCGCGGAACAGGACAGCCGGGCGCCGACAGGGCGGCGCAGTATCTGGCTGATTATTTCAAGAAGCTGGGATTGAAAGCTGCGGGCGAGAATGGGACCTACCTGCAACCGATTAAATTTAAGTCCGCCGAAGTGCTTCCCGAATCATCCTTGAGCATCGCCGGCGCCGATCTCAAGCACGGGACAGACTACGTTCTTCTGCCGCCGTATAGCGCAGACAAGGTAGACGCAACGGCCGAAGTCGTTTTCGTCGGTTATGGCGTCGTGTCGGAAGAATTGAAACGTGATGACTTCGCCGGTCTCGATCTGAAAGACAAAGTTGTCGTCCTGCTGAATGGACAACCCGCTGGCGTTGACCAGAGTGCATGGCGCCGCGCTACAAATCCGCAGGCGAGGGGTATGAGCATTTTTGGTCGCGGAGCCGTGGCCATGGTCGTTGCTAACGCTGGTTCACCCGCGCAGCCTTTTGCAACTATTGCAAACTATCTTTCGCGCCGCCGGGTCAGCCTCGCAACGGCTCCGGCGCCACCGTTCAAGATTCCTCCTGTCCTTCTTGCCAGCGACGAAGCAATGGAAAAAATCTTTGCCGGTTCGGAAATGAACTACACTCAAACGCTGGCAAAAGCGAAAACGGGCGCCAACGTTTCCCGAAGTCTGCAGAAGCAGGCCAGCCTTGCTCTTCGTATCAAAACCGTCGAAGCCACCAGTAGCAACGTGGTCGCCGTGATGGAGGGCTCGGATCCGAAACTTAAGGAAGAGGCAGTCGTTTATTCAGCGCACTACGACGCATACGGCATCGATGGCAGCGGTCGGATTTTCCCGGGCGCCGCGGACAACGCCCTGGGCACTGCGACGATTACCGCAATCGCCGAAGCCTTCGTCCGAGCGTATCCGAAGCCGTCATCTCGCCCGCGCCGATCAATAATCTTTCTCGCAGTGACAGGTGAAGAGTATGGGCTGCTGGGCGCCGAGCATTGGATACAACATCCTACCTGGCCCCTCGAAAAGGTCGCTGCGAACATCAATTTCGACGGGATCGGCACGGAGGTCTACGCTCCAGTAAAACGCATCGTCGGGTTTGGCGCGGAGCACTCAGATCTGGGAGCCGTCTTTGAGGATGTTACGGTTGCTACCGGCAACATCGTGACACCGGATCCAATGCCCGAAGAGAACGCTTTTGTTCGTTCCGACCATTATGCATTCGTGAAAAAGGGTGTACCGGCGTTGATGTTGCTTGGGGGTCCGGCTGGTGACGTGTCTGTTTGGATCCCGCGCGCGAGAAAATGGCTGGAGACCGACTACCATTCGCCGAGCGATACGATCAAGCCTGACTGGGATTGGACTGGCCCGCAGACGCTGGCGCAGGTTGGCATGATCATTGGGCTGCGCGTTGCGAACGCCCCGGCGATGCCGGTCTGGAACGCGTTGTCCCCTTTCAGCAAACAGCGAGGGGCAGCGAAGCCGGCAAATTAGTACAAGCGTCGCGCACGAGAGCATCGTTACCACTGAATGTCAGAACCGGGAGCGGTAGCGACCGGCTCCATTTCTCACCAGTTTTGAAGGCGCCACTACAACCCGGGCCGCTACCGCCCCCGGTTCTGACATTGAGTGGTACCTTCGAGGTTTGGCTAAACTGCACCAATACCTATCATTCGCTTCATTCGCTGCCCGCCGATCAAACCGGCCCCGGAAGCGATCAACAGGAAAGGTAAAATCAACTGGAGTTCGAGTGGCATGATGTTTTTCTTTCAGTCCGCGAAGCGGATGGAAGCATAAAGCCTGGGGCGTGAGCCTCAGGTACGCGCCAACAACACCAAGTGAGCCCGCGGCGGGGGCGATAGCGCCTTCATTGAAAGCTGTTCTGTCACCCGCTTCGCGGGCTCTTAAATCGTTCAGCGCTCGGTGACCTGGGGCTCAAGCCCCAGGCTTTATGCTTTCACCTGCTTCGCAGGTTTGTTGAGCACCGACTCCCCACCAAATCTTCTTTTGTAACTTTTGCCGCACTCGCTTGTTTTAGATAGTGTAGCGCACGCTATGGCGAGTGAAGACAAGGATTTCACCACGCTGTTTCAGGATTTTTATCCCAGCCTTTGCAGGTTTCTCGAATGCCTGCTGGGTGGACGCATGGCGCTCGCGCAGGACCTGGCGCAGGAAAGTTTTCTGCAACTTCATCGCACCGCATGGGGGAGGTTACCGCCGGATGAAGTTCGCTTCTGGCTCTATCGCGTAGCTCGAAACTTCGCCATCAATGAGTTTCGCAAAGGCGCATCAAACATCAACGGACCGGGCGATTGGGCCAGGACGGTGAAGCTAACGAACAACAGAACAATAAGTATTGATAAAATCAGGCGTGCATTCTTCATTGCGGCTTGTGCTTTCCAAGTTCGGCTTTGCCGCCGGATGTGAGGCGGTGGCTGTGCCCCGCCATACGCTTGGTTTTACATTTGGGCTATGCCCCTCGTGCGGCCTTTGGCCCAAATAACCCGAGGGGCAAAGCCCGAACCAGGGGCACAGCCCGGAAATAAATCTGGCCGCCGTCGGCGGGGCATAGCCACCGCCTCACATCCGGTGGCATAGCCGAAGCTACCACTAACATCCGACTTTTGGGCAAAGCCAGTTTGACATGTTTCAAGTTGCGGCCCAAACTTTGACCCTAATCCGAGACGGACTGGACCCAATCCACGTCCAGGTGTTCCAACCAGGCATTATTCAAATGACTTTTCCTTGAGGTGAATGCAAGTGACAGAAGCCAAGGTCTTGAACGAAGAAACTTCCGTGGCTGAAGCGACTGCCCAAAAATGGGTCTATCTTTTCGAGGAAGGCAGCGGCGAAGATAAGAGTCTGCTGGGCGGAAAGGGCGCCGGCCTTTGTGAGATGACGCGCGCAGGACTTCCAGTCCCGCCTGGCCTGGTAGTAACCACCGAAGCTTGCAACGCTTTTTTTGCCAACGGCAAGCAGTTTCCTGATGGTCTTTGGGAACAGGTTAAAGAAGGCTTGAAGGCCATTGAGGAAAAGGTCGGCAAACGCTTTGGCGATCCGCGAAACCCCCTCCTCGTTTCCGTTCGTTCGGGCGCTGCCTTCTCGATGCCCGGCATGATGGACACGGTGCTCAACCTCGGTTTAAACGAGACTACGGTCCAGGGCCTCGCTACCCAAACCGGGGACCTGCGTTTTGCCCTCGACGCCTACCGGCGTTTTGCGTCGCTCTTTGGTGAGATTGTCATGGGCGTTGCTCATGAAAAATTTGAAAGAGTGATGGACCGCTTTAAGGCGCAAACCACGGGGGGAAAAGACACTGATCTGGAAGCTGGAGATCTGCGCGAGATCATCGCCGCCGAGAAGCAGATTATCGGTGCGGAACAACACGCGATTCCCGAAGATCCCTACGAACAACTGCGGGTGGCAATTGCCGCGGTGTTCAATTCCTGGATGGGCCGCCGGGCCATCGACTACCGGCGCATCAATCGCATTCCCGATTCCCTCGGAACGGCGGTCAACGTCCAGGCAATGGTGTTTGGAAACATGGGCGATGAGAGCGGGACTGGCGTTGCATTCACGCGCAATCCTTCGACGGGGGAGAAACAACTCTACGGCGAGTATTTGCTGAACGCCCAGGGGGAAGACGTGGTCGCAGGCATTCGCACCCCGCATCCGATCAGTGAGCTGAAGAAAGAGTTGCCGCAAGTCTACACCCAGTTTGCTTCAATTGTCGCCCTCCTGGAAAAACACTACCGCGACATGCAGGACGTGGAGTTCACGATTGAGCGCGGCAAGCTTTGGATGCTGCAGACGCGGACGGGTAAACGCACTGGCGCCGCGTCTGTTCGCATCGCCGTCGACATGGCGCAGGAAAAACTAATCGATCGGGCGACGGCAATTCAGCGCGTTACTCCGGAACAGATCGATCAATTGCTGCACCCGACAGTCGATCCGAAAACTAACGCTCCGGTGCTGGCGACCGGGTTGCCGGCCAGTCCGGGCGCGGCACAAGGGCAGGTTGTCTTCAGTCCTGATGAGGCGGAGGAATTGGCTCGCGAAGGGGCCAAGGTTGTTCTCGTGCGCCAGGAAACCAGTCCCGACGATTTTCACGGCATGGTTGCGGCACAGGCGATTGTTACCGCGCGAGGCGGCATGACAAGTCACGCAGCAGTGGTTGCGCGCGGAATGGGCAAGACCTGCGTCAGCGGCGCCAATGCTCTGAACATCGATTACGGTCAGCAGCAGTTCACTGTCAATGGAACGGTGGTTACCAAGGGAGAATGGATCACCGTGGATGGTTCGACCGGGCGGATCTTCCTGGGACAGGTGCCAACGGTGCAGCCGACATTGCGTGCCGACTTTCATGAGTTGATGACCTGGGCGGACAAGTTTCGCAAACTGCGTGTACGCGCGAACGCGGACACGCCGCGCGATGCCAGGGTGGCCCGGCAATTCGGTGCCGAAGGCATTGGGCTTTGTCGCACGGAACACATGTTCTTCGGCGACCAACGACTGGCGGCGATGCGCGAAATGATTCTCTCGGAAGGCGTTGGCGCCAGGGAGAAGGCGCTGGAAAAACTTCTACCGCTGCAGCGCGGCGACTTCGTCGGCATCTTCCGCGAAATGGCCGGACTTCCGGTCACGATTCGTCTGCTCGATCCTCCATTGCATGAATTTCTGCCGAACGTCGACGACTTGCTCAGCGAGTTGGCCGAGTTGAAGCTGGCTGTGCGACTGGCCACGACTCTCGGAGACATGGACAAGTTGCTTGATGAGATCGATGAGAAGCGTCGCCTGCTGCGCCAGGTGATTAGAACTCGTGAATCGAATCCCATGCTCGGCTTCCGGGGTTGTCGCCTTGGTCTCTTATTTCCGGAAGTTACGCGGATGCAGTGTCGCGCGATTTTCGAAGCTGCTTGTCAGGTGCAGGGCGAGAAGAAAAAAGTGACGCTGGAAATCATGGTGCCGCTTGTTTCGCTCAGCGAGGAACTGCGCCAACAACGCGAGGTAATCGACGAGGTCGCCAAACAAGTGATGGGTGAGCATGGTCTCACGATCGAATATCACGTGGGAACGATGATTGAGTTGCCGCGAGCCGCGTTGATGGCTGAAAGCATAGCGGCCCACGCGGACTTCTTTTCCTTCGGTACAAACGATCTGACACAGACGACGTTTGGCTTAAGTCGCGACGACTCCGGTCGTTTTCTCCCCAATTACATCGAACGCCGGATTTTGCCGGAAGATCCGTTTCAGGTGCTTGACCGCGAAGGCGTAGGGCAGTTGGTTCGACTGGGTGCTGAGCGTGGTCGCACAGCCAAGCCGGATCTAAAGATCGGTATCTGCGGTGAACATGGCGGCGACCCGAGTTCCATCGCCTTCTGCCACGAGATCAATCTGGACTATGTCAGCTGTTCGCCCTTCCGTCTGCCGGTCGCGCGATTAGCTGCGGCACAGGCTGCGTTGGATTCGGAACCTTCAAACCGCCAAGACGCCAAGAGCGCCAAGACGCCAAAGGAAGTTTAGACAAATCAGCCTCCGCTGAGAGGATGGTGGGCCTTATCTCAACAGGCGTTTCTCCTTTCTTAGTTGTGATGTGTTTGGCTTGGCGCTCTTGGCGAACCGTGGCGGCTTGGCGGTCCCTTTGAATGGCCGGCTTCAAGCGACCACTGGCTTGGCAGGTTCACCCAGATGCTCTCTAAAGTGATTCAACACACGCCGCCAGGCATCGCTCGCAGCTTCCGCGTCATAAACTTCCGGACGGGTGTCGTTGAAAAACGCGTGGTCGGCATCGTAACTGACTACCTCGATCGGTAGATCGTATTTGCGGGCGACTGCTTCCAATCCACTCACCTTCTCAGTGTTAATCCATGCATCACGTTTACCGGCGATGAAGAGCGTCGGCACTCGCAACTGCTTCAGAACATTTTCTTCCGGTATGTCACCATAGAAAGGCGCGGCGGCAGCAAGGTCGTCGATCTCGCAGGCGGCGCGCAGCGCGAAAGTTCCGCCCATGCAATAGCCGGTAATGCCCAGCTTCCGTGAATCGTACCTGGCAGTCGTTTCACGTATCGCAGCTCTGATCGTTTCCATTCCGTCGTCGACCGCCAGAGCCTGCATCAACGCTGCTGCTTCTTTTGGGTCTTTGGCAAGTTTCCCGCGATATAAATCAGGCGCGACACAAAGAAATCCCTCGGCGGCATAGCGACTGGCAATGTCGCGTATATGATCGTTGATACCCCACCATTCCTGTATCAGGATGATGGCTGCGGCAGTGTTTCCGTCCGGGCGCGCAACGTGGGCCGTTGTGGGGCCGGGTGAAGCGGATAGAGTGAGACTCTCTGTTTTCATTAGCTGTTGGACCTCGATGTATGGCGATGCTTTTGGGTGATGCAATTGTATCCCTGGATGCAGTTGATCACTAAATCTTTGCGGTTCACTCTCATTGCTTAGTGTTCTCATTCACACCGCACACAATCCTTGCGGCATCGCGCCCGGGTTTCATGATTAAATCATTACCACGCGAGGCCTGAGTGCCAGCACACCGGCCACCCGCTACCGCGTGGTGGTACTGACCTCATTGCCAAACTGACCCAATACTCGTTGAAACGGTTCCATTGATTATTAGTGTGCGTGTGAGTCACCGAGCTTAAGCCCCATGTGAATCAGAGTTCCTATCGGCAATCGGAAATTGGAAATCCTGCAGCCTGTGATATAACTCGGCACATAAGTAACTCCGCACTTTCTAAACCGAAGGAAACAGCATGAAAACGTTTTTCATTGTATTGAGTATCATCCTGCTCAACCTGGGCGCACTGCTCTCTCCGCAATCCCGGGCGGCGCCCGCCGATCTGGTTTTCATCAATGGCAGCGTGTATACGGTCAACGACCGCCAACCTCAGGCGGAAGCGATCGCGATTAAAGGCGATCGCATTGTCTTTGTCGGCAGTAATGCCGCGGCTCGCGCGCACGTTGGCAAGGAAACTCGCGTTGTTGATCTCAAGGGCCGGACAATCTTACCGGGCCTGACGGATGCGCATCAGCATCTCGCCGGAGTCGGCTTTCGCGAGATGACGCTCAATCTCGAGGGCACCACCAGCCTTGCCGATTTTCTCGCGAAAGTAAAAACGCAAGTCGATCAGGCGAAGCCGGGCGATTGGATTACCGGACGCGGCTGGATCGAGACGTTCTGGCAGCCGCCCGCCTTTCCCACCCGTTCCGATCTCGACAAGGTTGCGCCTGACAATCCGGTTTTCCTTACCCGCGCTGACGGACATGGAGCGGTTGCTAACAGTGCCGCTTTAAAGCTTTCGGGTGTGGATAAAACGACAGCCAGCCCTTTTGGCGGCGAGATTTCCAAAGATGCCAACGGTGAACCAAACGGCATGCTGCTGGATGCGGCCCAGGCTTTGCTACGAACTCACATCCCCGACACAACCGCCGCGGAAGCGGAACGCGCGGTTCTGCTCGGCGTCAAACGAAACATCGAACTCGGCTGGACGCAGGTCCAGGACGCGGGTGGGTCTTATCCGGAAGTAGAGCTCTTCAAGAAACTCTACACCGAAGGCAAGATCAAGCTGCGTATTTACAAGGCAGTTCATGGCCCTTCACAGAATTCCGCCCGGCTGCTGACAGAAGGTCCCATTATCGGCGCGTTCGATCATCGTTTTACCTTCCGCACGATCAAGGTCGTTTCCGATGGCGCGCTCGGTTCGCGCGGGGCCGCGTTGCTCGCGCCATATGCGGATAAGCCCGATACGTCAGGGTTCCTCACCGTCAAGCAGGAAGAATTTGCGCCGATGTTGGTTGAAGCACAGCGCAGAGGCGTGCAGGTCGAGACCCACGCGATTGGAGACTATGCGAACCGCTTCACGCTCGACGAATACGAGAAGGCTTTGAAAGCCGTGCCGCGTGCGCAACGCAAAGTTGCAGATCCGCGCTGGCGTATCGAACACTCGCAGATCGTTAACCCTGCTGATATACCGCGCTTTGCAAAACTCGGCGTGATTCCTTCGATGCAGCCATCCCACGCGATTGGCGATCTGCACTTTGCTCCGAGCCGCCTCGGGCTTCAGCGCCTGGCTGGCGCTTATGCGTGGCAGAGCCTTATTAAATCCGGTGCGATAATTTCCGGAGGTTCCGACGCGCCGGTGGAACGCGGCGAGCCTTTGATTGAATTCTACGCGGCCGTGGCGCGCAAAGATCAAAAGGGATTCAGCGGAGCGGGTTGGCACCCAGAAGAAGCGGTAACGAGGGAGCAGGCTTTGAAGATGTTTACGATCTGGCCGGCTTACGCAGCCTTTGAAGAGAAGCTGCGCGGTTCGATAGAAGTAGGAAAGCTGGCCGACTTGACGATCTTCTCCGCCGACATCATGAAGATTTCCGAGCCGGAGATTTTGAAAGCGCGCTGCGTGATGACCGTGATCGGCGGTGAGATTGTGTTTACCGCTCTTGATTAGCTCGGTCTCAGGTCTCAAGTCTCAGGTCTCAAGATAGAACCCCGAAACTTATTTGGAACCTGGGACTTGAGACTTGGGATCTGGGACCTGGGACATGAGACTTAGGACTTGGGACTTGAGACTCATTTAAAGATTCCTGAGCGCCAGCACCTCAACCGCTTCCGTGCGGTCGCCGGTGCAGCTGATTCGTCTTGGTGCTTTGCGAAACTTCAATTTGTAATTGAAATCTCGATAAAGCTCGACGATCTGTTTGGTCTTTTGATTTGACAGGATTACCGGACCAGGATGCCTGGCCAGCCATTTCGCTGTTCGCTCCTGATCGCCCCAGGAAAAACCTCCCTGGCTGTAGGACGTGAATTCAACGTCGTAAGGAGGATCGGCATAGATGAAGTCGTCGGGCTTGAGACGCAACTTCTCAAAGTCAACGTTGCTGAAATTCCAATCACGCAACCTGGCCTGATACTGATCAAAGTTATCTGCATACGTCAGCCTGGGCGAGTAAGAACCGAAGGGAACGTTGAATGCACCGCTTCGGTTGAAGCGGCAGAGGCCGTTGAAGCAGGTTCGATTCAGGTAGTAAAACAGCTGCGCTGCTTCGTTGCCGGCTTGCTGGTTGATTCTGATGAGATCGTTGAAGCGTTCTCTGTGTTTGTAATAGATCGCTTCGTCATACCTGGCCTCAATGGTTATTGTGAGGCCACGCTTGACCTGCTCGTAGAAGTTGATTAAGTGAGGATTTACATCGTTCAGTAGCGCTTGGTCCGGAAGGAGATTGAGAGCCACTGAGAGTCCGCCGCAAAAAGGCTCAACCAGTCGCCTGAAACTGTGTCGCTGCCAATGCTGTCGAAGGAATGGCACCAACCAGCGTTTGCCCCCGGCCCACTTCAAAGGCGGCTTGAGCGCTTCCGCTTCCGGCTGATGACTTAGTTTTTTCGTGAGCTTTATGACTGGCGCTATGCTGCCCATGCAAAGTTAATTACCATATGAGTGATCTGATGTATACGCATCAACAGGTTGGATTTTCGGAGTTCGGAGTTCCCCTTATTTGGATCGCGGGCGTCTCGCCCGCAACGCGCCGCAGGCGCGCAGTTCTCCAAGAGTCGGTTCTCGAATCCACTTTCTCTTCGCGCTCGTGCGGGCGAGACGCCCGCGATCCCAGTAAGAGCGCGCCCCCCAATGAGACTTGGATTGTCACAATGAGGAAACCTCAATGACTAACTTAGTAGGTTCGCGTTCGTGTTTTCCGCGCCGCGACTTCCTTTCCCTGGCCGGCAAGGGGCTCGGTCTTGCCGCCTTGTCGTCACCGCTCGTTGCTTCGCTGTTGAAAGAGGTGCAGGCCGCCGGCAACAGCGTCGCGCATCTAACGCCGCAACAAGCCGCGATGGATGAAGACTACTGGTCAGTGATTCAAAATGCTTTCAGCGTTACTCGCGGGATCGTGAATCTGAACAACGGCGGCGTTTCTCCCAGCCCCCGTATCGTTACCGAAGCGCTCGTGCGCTACATCTGGCAACAGGAAGACGCGACCGCTTACACCATGTGGCAGATTCTGGAGCCGCAGTCGGAAACGATCCGCACAGGTTTGGCCGAGATCTTTGGCTGCGATCGCGAAGAAATAGCCATCACTCGTGGCGCATCAGAGGCTCTGGAGATCCTCCTGATGGGCCTGGACTTCAAACGCGGCGACGAAATTCTGACAACCACTCAAGACTACCCGCGGATGCTGACCACTTTGCGTCAACGCGAAAAACGGGAAGGCCTGACGCTAAAATTAATCAAGATTCCAATCCCGCCGCAAAACCTGAACGAGATCACGGCAGCGTTTGAGCGCGGCATAACCAGTCGAACGCGGCTCATCCTGATCTCGCATCAGGTAAACATCACGGGACAGATCACGCCGGTGAAAGCAGTCTGCGAAATGGCCCGTACGCGAGGAATCGAGACGATCGTCGATGGCGCGCATTCGTTTGCCCAGTTTGATTTTCAACAGAAAGATCTCGGCTGCGACTACTTCGGAACGAGCCTGCACAAGTGGCTCTTCGCGCCAAAAGGCTCAGGCTTGCTGTATGTAAAGCGCGACAAGATAGCGAAACTTTGGCCGTTGATGGCCGCGGAAGAAAAGAATTCTTCCGACATCCGCAAGTTTGAAGAGATCGGCACTCATTCAGCAGCGCCGCGTTTAGCCATCGGCGAGGCGATGCTCTTTCACAACGGCATTGGCGGCAAACGCAAGGAAGCGCGGCTGCGCTATCTCTCGCGCTATTGGATGAACCGCCTCAAAGATGTGCCGAAGGTGCGATTCCATACTTCGTTTGATCCGGAGCAATCGTGCGCGATAGCGAATGTGCAGATCGAAGGAATCAATTCTTCGGAAATTGGTAGTTATCTTTTCGCCCAGCATCGAATCTTCGTTACTCCAATCATTCACGACGAGTTTCAGGGGATTCGCATCACGCCAAACGTTTACACTACGCTGGGCGAACTGAATCGCTTCTGCGACCTTATGGAAACGATCGCACGCAAGGGACTGCCTAAGTAGGTATTTGGTATTTGGTCTTATGTCTTTGTTCTTTGCTTTGCGACAGCATTCCAGGTATTCAACATCCAGGGGACCAAACCAAGGACCAAAGATGAAAGACCCAGGTCCCAAGACGGCTGATGAGGAAAGCTGTTAGTCGAAGGAACACGTCAAATGTCATCACAACAACACGCGACCCAGGCCGACATTCTAATTGAACTCTTACGCGAGGAAGATCTCGCGACGGCTGACCAGATCTTTCGCCTCGCTTTTGGAACTTTTATCGGGATTCCTGATCCGACTCAGTTTGCCGCCGGCGCAGATTTCATCACGACGCGCTGGAAAACCGATCCGACGTCTTTCTTTGCGGCTAAAATCGACGGCAAGCTTGTCGGCACCAATTTCGCCAGCAACCGCGGCACTGTGGGATTTTTCGGTCCGCTGACAATTCATCCCGACTACTGGGACCGCGGTATCGGCAAACGCTTGATGGAACCGATCATCGCTCTGTTCTCTAAATGGGGAACAACACACGATGGGTTGTTCACCTTTGCGCAAAGCCAGAAACACGTGGGGCTCTATCAAGGATTCGGCTTCTGGGCGCGATTTCTGACGACCATCATGTCGCTGCCGGTGGAGCCTGACAAACAGACCTCTGCCAGACTCTTCTCGAAGTTACCGCCGGACGAAAGACAGGAAGCGCTCAGGGCTTGTAATGAGTTGACCAACGAGATCTATGAGGGCATGAAAGTCGAGAGCGAACTCCTGGGTGTCTACAACGAAAATCTCGGCGATACGCTATTGCTCTGGGACGATTCAAAACTGGTCGGCGTCGCCGTCTGCCACTGCGGTGAAGGATCGGAAGCTGGGCCGGGTTGCTGCCATGTGAAGTTTGGCGCCGTGCGACCGGATGCCGGGAGCGCTGAAAGCTTTTCACGCCTGCTTGACGCCTGCGAAGCCCTCGCTGCCGGACGCGGACTCACCAAGCTGATGGCTGGTGTGAATACCGCTCGCATCGAGGCCTATCAGCAGATGCTTGCGCGGGGCTTCAAAACGGAAATGCAGGGGGTGGCAATGCACCGGCCGAACGAGCCCGGCTACAGCCGGCCCGGTGCTTATGTGATCGATGACTGGCGTTAAGAACAAATTCAGGTTCACTTTCTGCTGCTGTCTGTTTTTGGGCATTGCAAATATCGCGACGGCGAAATCCTGGCGCGGCATCATTCCCCTGCACTCGACGCGTTCTGAGGTGAGGAAGCTGCTGGGCAAGCCAATCATCGGCGGTGAGGGCGCCATCGATCTCTACGAAATCAACGAAGGACGAGTCCGCGTGATGTATGCGCGCCGTCCCTGCGAAGAGGGGCTCCCGGCGGATTGGGGAAACTGGCGCATCCCGCATGATACAGTCGTCAATATCAGCATCCAGCTACATAAAGAGTTTCCCTTGCGGAACCTGCGGATTCGCAACATCGAAAGATTCAAATGGTACACGGGAGCTTCAGGCGCCACTTACTACCGCGACCGCGCACGTGGTTTGGAATTCCAGGTTCAGGAGGGGATGGTTACTGCTATCACTTATGGGCCCATGATCAGGGACCGCGCCCTCCAGTGTAAGAAAAACGTTCCACTACTTCGTTACTGAATAATTCTTAAGGAGAGTCAAAATGTCGAGTCCACAAATGCAACAGCCAAGCCCCGCGTTATTATTTCAAACCATCAACGCCTACCAGCGGACAGAAGCGTTAAAGGCGGCAATTGAGCTGGAAGTTTTTACTGCGGTCGGCGAAGGCAACACTACCGCCCATGAAATCGGGCAACGAAGCGGCGCGTCCGAACGCGGCATTCGCATCCTGTGCGATTTTCTCTGCATCATGGGTTTTCTCAACAAGACCGGGCAAACGTACTCGCTCACGCCCGATTCGGCGGTGTTTCTGGACAAGAAGTCGCCGGCGTATATGGGCGGCGCCACCGAGTTTATGCTCTCGCCCGTACTGACAGCCGGCTTCAAAGACTTCGCGGCTGCGGTGCGCAAGGGGGGAGTTGCTGCTTCCGCGGAGGGGACGATTGCACCGGACCATCCTGTCTGGGTCGACTTTGCGCGCGCGATGGCGCCAATGATGGCCTTGCCGGCGGAGTTGATAGCGAAATTGGTGGACCCGGAAGCGAAACAAAAGTTAAAGATTCTGGACATTGCCGCGGGTCACGGACTTTATGGAATTGCTTTTGCCAAAAAGAATCCCCAGGCGGAGGTTGTCGCGCTCGATTGGACCAACGTGCTTGAAGTAGCAAAAGAGAATGCGCGCAATGCGAGCGTTGCCGCTCGTTACAGCACGATCGCCGGCAGTGCTTTTGATGTGGACTATGGCGAGGGCTATGACCTGGTTCTGTTAACCAACTTCCTGCACCACTTCGATCATTCAACGTGCGAGATACTCCTGCGCAAAGTGCATGCAGCCCTCGCTGACGGCGGTCGCGCCGTCACACTTGAATTTGTTCCCAATGAAGATCGAATCTCGCCTCCGGATGCGGCGGCGTTTAGTGTGATGATGCTGGGGAGCACGCCGGCGGGCGACGCCTATACCTTTTCTGAACTGGAGCGAATGATGACTGCTGCCGGGTTTGGAAAGAGTGAGATTCATCAACTGCCACCTTCAATTCAGCAGGCAGTGATTTCGGAAAAGTAAGTCTCAAGATTGCCGATTGTCGATTTCCGATTGCCAATTGATCCTGTCCCGTAAGTGGTTAATCGGCAATCGGCAATTGGCAATTGGCAATCTTGAGACCTTGAGGAACTCGTTTGGCTTCCGCACCACGAGTGGCAAGCAAACGCGCAACGGTTTCGAGCAGTTCGGCGCCGCGAAACGGTTTGGAGATATACGCGTTGAAGCCGAACTCAAGCGCGCGGGCGCGATCTGAATCGCCATAAGCGGTAACTGCAACGCACGGGATTCCGGCTGTCCGTTCGTCATTCTGCAATTCCTGAAACACGCCCCAGCCATCCAACAACGGCATCGACAGGTCAATCATAATGAGATCCGGAGGGGCCTCCAGAGCCATCGACAGACACTCGCGACCATTGCGCGCCTCGCGCACCTGATAGTTGCCGGCGGCCAGCATGAGGCGCAGCAGTTCGAGGTTGTCTTCGTAATCGTCGGCAATGAGAATTGTCGCTATCATGCGGTGGGCTGCGATTCCATACTGAATTTCGGGGCGCAATTTATATAACTTACGGACCTGAAGGTGTCAAATAGATGAGACAAGTGATAGTGGTGGGCAACCAGAGTCATCACGCTGAAAGCGTGAAAGTTAATAGCCGTGGGCAACACCCACGGACGAAGCAAACTGCGATCACGCAAGACTATCTTGACTCGCTCAATCTCGCACGTCCATAATCACTTAGAGGCTCGTGCGGTCCCGCAAGGCCTGTCTGGGAAGGAGTTGACACCCAATAGCCCACCTAGCAACCGAGGTCATTCCAACGACCCGAACGACGGAGGAGATAAACTGTGGTCAGTGGCAAACTGGAAGAAAGCCTGCGCCATGAGATAGAGAGTTACATCGAAGGGCGCCTCAGTGGAGTGAAGCAGGAAATCGCGGAACTTCAAAGCCGGCTCAACGAAGCTCTTACCCAACTCCTGGATCGGCAAAGTGAAGTCCAACTGGATGGCGCCGTTGCGGGTTCCATCCTGGAACACCTGAGAGCCGCGCACGATGAAGGGATCGATCTGGCAACGACAGAATCGTCCCGCGCTAAAGCTTCGAGCGACATAGCAATCGTCAAAGCTGCTGTCGCCGAGATCGGCGAACAGACCACCCAGGCCGAAATTCTGAAGACTCTCGTTAACCGTGCTGTGTCGTTTGCGCCGCGCGTCGCGTTTTTCGCCATCAAGGGCGAGAAAGCGATCGGCTGGCGAGGTCGAGGATTTGAAGGCAGTGTTGGTGATAACGCAGTCCAACAAATTTCACTTCCGCTATCTCCCGACAACCTTCTTGGTGATGTCGTCCAATCGCTAACCACCTGGAGCGGTGGAGCCCATTCTCATCCCGGGAACCACGCACTGTTTAATCGGCTGGGACAAGAAACGCCGCAAAGAATTGTCGGCATTCCTCTCAAGGTGAGGAATCGGGCTGTCGCCGTGCTTTATGCTGACTCGGGTGGTCTCGACTCAGAGGCTATCAATCTCGAGGCCCTGGAAACACTCGCTCAAGTTTCGGGTATGGCAGTTGAGCTGCTGGCTGGCCAGGCACCCGCCCAAACGCCGGCCCCCCCCGCAGAGCAGACCTCGGAGGCGCCAGCTCCGGCACAAGCTACAAGCAGCTACGCGCCGGAACGGGAATACGAGGCGGCAGAGCCCGCCCACATTGAACCCACTGCTGAGGAAGTTGCTGCTCCTGAGCTTGCTGCGGAAGCAGTCAGCGAAGAGGCACGACCATCCACAGAGATCGCATTAGCTGAAGTCGTCGAAGCAGACGCTGAACCACTGGAAGCTACTGTGGAAGCGGAGGCCGCACCAGTCGCCGAAGAGCCGGTTTCTGCTCCTACTGGCCGCAGGCGGTATGGCGCGGACGTCGAGCTTCCGGTAACTGTATCCGGCGATGAGGAAAGGAAGCTGCACATTGATGCCCGCAGGTTTGCCCGTCTCCTCGTCTCTGAAATTAAGCTCTACAACGAACAGAAGGTTTCGGAAGGTCGCTCGGAAAACGATCTCTACGCCCGTTTGCGCGAATACATTGATCGTTCGCGCGACATGTATGACAAGCGCGTGAAACCCGAAGTAGCGCAATCCTACGACTACTTCCATCACGAACTGGTTAATACACTCGCTGAAGGCGACGCAGCGAAGTTGGGGAGCGCGTATCCCGGAGCAACTGTTTCGGCTTAACCGCAGTCTCAAGTCTCAGGTCTCAAGTCTCAAGCGGTGATTAGCGCGGGACTAGTTTGAGACTTGAGACTTTTTCTTTTGAATTTGAGACTTGAGACTTGAGACTTGAGACTTGAGACTTGAGACCTGGGACTTGAGACCTGGGACTTGATAGGCTTATTGGAAACCTGACTTTATGATTAAGTTACCTGGCAAGCATCGCTTCATTCTCATTCTCCTTGGTGTGGCCGTCATTGCGGGCGCCTCGCTTCCTGCTTTCCTGAGCGCTAGTTGTTTCACTCGCCAGCAAACGCCTGCGGAAGTACAAGCTCTTGAAAATCTTCGTCTGCAGACACGCCGCGGTCAGTTGCCGGCGGATGAACTGGTGGCGCGAATTGAGTCCGATTTTCCCCGCAGCAAAGCCGCGGGTCTGGCGCGACTAGTGCGCGCCCGGATCAGAATTCGTGCTAACGACTATGCGGGTGCAGCCACGCTCCTCGATACAAACGTTATCCAGGACTACACGTCAATTGGCGATCATGCACTCTTCATGCGCGGCAATGCGCTGGAACAAACCGGACAGACCGCCGTGGCGAGAATAGTCTATGAACGCTTGATCAATGACTACCCCAGTTCCATCCGCCTTCGCGAAGCGTCGTTGCGTTCTGCCGATATTCTCATGAAGTCCGGGCAGCCGGCCGCCGTCCTGATTGCTCTTAAAGAACTTATGGCTAAGGACGACGCGGCCGCGCTGCTGCTCGCGGCAAAGGCGTTTGCACAAGCAGGAAACAATGCGAGAGCCCTGGAGGCTTATCGCCGAATTTATTTCTTCGCTCCTGCTTCCGCCGAAAGCGCTCAAGCTGCGACCATGATTCCGCAACTCTCAGCAGCGCTGGCGCCAGCCAATGAAACAGAGGCGCTCAATCGCGCTAATAAACTCTATGACGCGAAGCGCTTTAACGACGCTTTTCAGGCATATTCAGAAGCGCTCTTGAAGTTTCCCGGTCTGGCAAATAGTCAGAATCAACTACGCCGCGGTATCTCGGCGGGAAACGCAAAACGACCGGAAGCCGCATCAGCTTTGAGCGGCATACCCGCTTCTGCCGGCGAGGCGCGCGCTGAAGCACTCTTCTACCTGACGCAAACCTACGCGCGTTCACGGCAGTGGCACCAGGCACGCGCCACAGTAGAGACTCTACGCCGCGAGTTTCCTCAAAGCAGTTTTCTGCCGCGCGCCCTTGTCAGCGCGGGACAAATCGCGGAGGACGCAAATAACGATGCCGATGCTTCCTACTTCCTGCGGGCTGCGGTGAGTTCAGCTCCCGGATCAGTGGAAGTTGTCCAGGCGCAGTTTGATCTGGCGTGGATGGCCCACGAAGCGCGGAATTTTTCAGAGTCTTCCAAATTATTAACCGAGCATCTCGCATACTACGTAGACAAGAACAACGACAATCGTGGCCGCGCAGGTTACTGGGCGGCACGCGACTCGGAAAGGGCCGGCAAGCTTGCGGAGGCACGCGCGCTCTATCAGGCGGTGTTGGGTCGTTACGACGCCAATTGGTATGGCTACCTCGCTAAGCAACGCCTCGACGCTATGAAGGGAAGCCCCTTCCAACAAGCGTTCGCGCCGGATTCCCTCGTCGGGCGGGCGATTGCAAACCTGCAAACCGTTACGGTCGCGGAAGAGACAGCCGGGCCTGCTGAAGACGTGCGTATCGTCAGGGCAGAGCAGCTAAACAATATTGGTATCGATGAATGGGCGTTCGAAGAGCTAGCGCGAGCAACGGAGATTGCTCCGAATAGTCCGAAGGTGAATCTGGCAATCGCGCAAATCTACCGTTTCCAGGAAGACAACGTGCGCGCGCTGAACACCCTGAAGAAAAGTTTTCCCGACTATTCACAAATGAAGCCTGAAGAGATGACTCGCGAAGAATGGGATGTGTTCTATCCGCTCGCCTATTGGGACATCATCGTGCAGGAATCGCGTGTGCGTAATCTTGATCCGTATCAAGTTGCCGGACTGATCCGCCAGGAAACAGTTTTTGATCCCAGGGCGAAATCACCAGCTAGAGCCTACGGCTTGATGCAGGTGTTAGTGCCAACGGCGACGTTGACAGCCAGGAAGTATGGCGTTGACCGCAGCATCAACGCCGAGGCGTTGTTTGAGCCGAGGTTAAATATTCAGATCGGCACGGCCTACCTGCGAGATCAGATCGATAAGTTTGGACGCATCGAATATGTCGCGGCTGCCTACAATGCGGGACCGGGGCGTGCGGTAAACTGGCGCACCTCGCTACCAGCCGAAATCGACGAGTGGGCAGAAGCGGTGCCGTTTAAGGAAACTCGCGGTTACGTGCAGGGCGTTGTTAGAAATCGGCTGCAGTATGAGCGGCTTTATGACGTCAATGGAAAGTTTCGGCCGGAAGTGGGAACAAGGGCGATCACTACCCAGCCAGCCGGCTCGTTGCCGGCTGACTCCACGGTGCGGAAGCGTCGCGTGCTTGGCGACGAAGAAGAAGAATGATGGGATGTTCTCGATGTTAGGAAGCGTGGCTTGCCAATAATCTCGAGGTTAGGAAGAGTGGCTCGCCCCCGCTTGGTTTGGCAATCGGTGAGCTATGAAGGAGTGCATCAAGATTGACGACGCGTGGGCGTTGAAAATGGTGTCAGCAATTCTTTTAATCGTAGCTTGTTCCACCGCTCTTGCTTCCGCACAACGAACTACACGCACTGCAGCACCTCCCTCCTCGGTTACTATCACCACAGAACCCGGCGCGATCATTTGGCTGGATGAAATTCGACGCGGCACAACCGACGCCGGCGGCAAACTCGCGTTGAGTAAAGTCGCGTCGGGTCGCCACATCCTGCGAGTCCGCGCTAACGGATTCAAGGAAGCGACCCTCCCACTTTTGCCCGGCAGGCGCGGGAATGTTTCGGTCAAGCTCGTACGTTTAACTGATACTGCGGAGTTGGCATTTCAACGGGCAGAGACTTCTCGGGAACAGGCGAGGGATGATGAGACGCGGCAACTGGCCGCCAAAGCTTACCGTGAAGCGTTGAAGCTTCGTCCGGCGTTTCCGGCAGCGCGCTTAGGTCTGGCTCGGGTTCTGCTTGACCTCAATGAGCATCAACAGGCGCTGGCCGAGATCGCCGAGGTCCGACGCACGCGCCCTTCTTTTGCTGAAGCCTCAGCGGTCGAAGGTCGCATCCATCGCGAGGCTGCTTTTGATGACAAGGCAATCGCGTCGTTTCGCCGGGCGATTCGCGAAGGACGCGGTTTTCAGCCGGAAGCTCACGTCGGACTCGCGCGCGTCCTCGAAGAAAAGGGAGAACTCGACGAAGCAATCGCTGAGTATCGCAAAGCGCTCGAGCAGCTTTCCGATTCAGAGCCCGTGATCTATCAGTTGCTGGGTGCAGCCTACGAGAAACAACAGAAGTACAAAGAGGCGATCGCCGCTTACGAAAAGTATCTAGCCCTCGCACCCAACGGCAGCCTCGCTCCGGCAATTCGTTCCATCATCGAACAGCTTCGCCGCGACGCCGCCGGTCAGGAAATCATTCCGTAAAAATAAGTTCCGAGTTTTGAGTTTCGAGTGTCGAGTTTGTATTAAAACAGGTTCCGAGTTTCGGCTTTCGGGTTTGTATTATCAGGCGGAGTTGTATATTAAAGCAGTGTGAACGACGCGCGGTTGATCGCAAATTCCACCGCCTGTACTTAACTCGGAACTCGAAACCCGGAACTCGAGACTCGTAATCATGACCACACCCGCGCCTTCGCAGCATCGGCACGTTTCACGCAAGGCCAGTCTGTTTACTGAATCCGTTATTCGCGAAATGACTCGCGAGGCGCTGAAGCACGGCGCCGTCAATCTCTCCCAGGGATTTCCCGATTTCGCAGCCCCCGCGGACATTAAACAGGTCGCGATGCAGGCTATCGCGGACGATATTAACCAATATGCGATCACCTGGGGCGCGCGCGATTTCCGTGAAGCGATTGCGAAAAAGACAAAGTGGTATCTGGGATTGGATGTCGATCCGGAAACAGAATTGACCGTCACCTGCGGTTCTACGGAAGGAATGATTGCCGCCATGATGGCGACTGTAGATCCTGGTGATGAAGTAGTCGTCTTTGAGCCTTACTACGAAAACTATGCGCCTGACGCCATTCTCTCAGATGCCAAGCCGCGCTATGTGTCATTGCGTGCGCCCGATTGGACGTTTGATCCGGACGAATTGCGCGCGGCATTCAACTCGAAGACTAAAGCAATCATCATCTGCAATCCCAACAACCCCACGGGCAAAGTATTTACGCGCTCCGAAATGGAGTTCATCGCGGGGCTCTGCCAGGAGTTTGAGGCGTTGTGCTTCACCGATGAGATTTACGAGCACATCATCTACCCGCGCGCGGAAGCTGAGATACAACATATTTCGATGGCCCAGCTCACCGGGATGCGCGACCGCACTGTTATCGTTAACTCTATGTCCAAGACCTACTCAGTCACCGGCTGGCGCGTCGGCTACTGCATTGCTCCCCCGGAGATCACCAGTGGGATCCGCAAGGTGCACGATTTTCTGACCGTGGGCGCTGCGGCTCCCTTACAAGCTGCCGGAGCTTACGCGCTCTCGCTTCAGCCAGGTTATTACGATCGACTTCAGAGTGAGTACCGGGCGCGTCGCGACCTGCTGCTGCCGGTGTTGGAAAAGGCGGGATTCAAAACGTTTCGGCCCGATGGCGCCTACTACATCATGACTGACATTTCGGCATTTGGCTTTGCTGATGATATTGAATTTACGCAACACTTAATTCGAGAGGTCGGAGTTGCCTGCGTTCCGGGATCTAGTTTTTACAGCGTTCCCGAACGCGGCTCCCAGCAGGTTAGATTTTGCTATTGCAAGAAGGACGAAACTCTCTCGCTTGCTGCTGAGAGACTGGAAAAACTCCGCGCTCGCCTTTGATCACGATGTATGACTCAGATTAATGACTCGGTTTCTACAGAAATGAAAAAGCACATCGGCATTATTTTCGCAGTATTACTGACGTTTCTGCTGCTGCCCCAACTAGTGTGCGCGCAACAGCGCCCTGATCCAGAGTTCAATGTAGTCGTTGAAAATCCCGCCTATAAGAAGGCATTTCCCCGCCTCATGTTTGATGAAGCGCACAACAATTTTCATACTACGGAAGGCCGCTACAAACCATTTGCCGATTTGATTATCAACGACGGCTACCACGTCGTCCGCAATCGCAAGCCCTTTACCAAGGCGGCGCTCGACACTTTCAAGGTTCTTGTAATTGCCAACGCTCTCGGAGCCGAGGAGATGGATGACGACGGCGCCGACCACTCAGCTTTCACCGATGAAGAGTGCGACGCGGTGCGCGACTGGGTGAAAGACGGCGGCGCCCTCTTGTTGATTGCCGATCATGCTCCTTTCGGTGGAGCAGCGGAGAATCTCGGCAAGCGATTTGGCGTTGACATGAGCAAAGGCTATACGCTTGATCCGAAAAACGGCTTCAAAGAGGGATTTCCTTCCCACCTCCTGTTCTCCCGCGAGAACAAACTCCTGCTCGATCATCCGATCACGAATGGACGTAACGATGGCGAGAAAATCAAAAAGGTCTTCACCTTTACCGGCCAATCACTGAAAGGACCAAAGGACAGCTCTGCATTTCTAAGCCTCGGAGCTACAGCTAAGGACAAAGCGGATCGCACTTCCACGACTGAAACTTCGGCTGAGGGACGCGCGCAGGGAATTGCCTTCAAATTTGGTAAAGGTCGCGTGGTCGTCATGGGCGAAGCGGCGATGCTGTCCGCTCAACTGGCGGGCTCTGAGAATCGACCCATGGGCATGAATGTTCCCGGCAGCGATAACCGTCAACTCGCCCTGAATATCATGCACTGGCTGTCGGGTGTGTTGAAGTAGGAAGCGTGTCACTCCTAATTTCTGTTTTTCCGATTAGGACAGCTACTAGGAAGCACCAAAACTTACTCGTCAACATTTTGAGGTTGCTCTTCAAGCAGGCGAGTCGTGTTCTCTGTGACGCTGGGCCGGGGAGCCATTTCCCTTGTATTAGTGCGGCGCGGATAATCAGTTAGCGGATTGTGCTGCTGCGGAGGCAACGCCGCTCGACTCGAAGCATGCGGAAAGGCCGGCTCGGGCGTTGCGAAAGACGCTTCTCTGACAAATAGGAATGCGTAGAGAAACCTCAGCAAGCCTATGAGGCCAAGAAGGAAGAAGATTAGGGATCCAGCCTTGGTTACGCTTTCCAGTGGGCCGCCCCAATCCCAAAACATTGTAGTAAAGAAGGCCACCACCCAGGCCACCAGTGTCAGGAGCGCACTTTCCTTGATAATGCGGCCGCGGCGCGCGGGACTTGGAGCCGTATGCTCAACGCGTGGCAGAGCTCCATCGTTAGCCATCAGCGTCGCCACGCCCGCGAGCGGGAAGCCGCATCGCGAGCAAAATCGCAATTCCTCCGATGCCTGCTGCTGACTGCACTTGGGACAATACATGCCTTTACCAGTTACTTTATGACTACGAGCCCGTCAAGGGCAAAGTTCATCGCTTCAACTTCAGGTCTCGGGTTTCGAGGAGTCTCGGGTTTCGAGTTTCGGGTTGTTTGCTATGAGACCTGATTCTTTCGAGACAGATTAGATCTCAGATCGAAATGCGAGCCCTCGAAACTCGAAACCCGAGACTTGAGACCTGACTTGCGACTTGAGGCCTGAGACTTGGGACTTGAAACCTGAGACTTCTCAATTATGTGGGATGCAAAGCGTCAATTCATCTGGCTGGTTGCCGGGCTCACACTGGGGACGCTCGTGGCTTATCAGGATTCGTTCGATGAGGACGGCACCTTCGTACCACGTTTCTTCATCTTCATGGAAACCCTGGTGCTGATAATTATTGGCGTGTTGTTTTATCTCTACTCGCGACGCAGTCGCAAATAAGTTTCGGGTTTAGGGTTCCGAGTTTCGAGTTCGCTTTTAGTCGTCAGATTGTCTAACCAGGATAGAGCAGATTTCGATACCCACACCGACTCCAACTGCAACTCGAAACTCTGAACTCGAAACCCGAAACCTTAGTTCGGCTGCTGCATCGACTTCGACCTGACTACAATTCCTTCATCCCCGGCAACCAACAAACGCCGCGCCTCTCCGAAAGGTGCGCTCGAAGGAATGTAAGACAGCACATAGCGGTTTTTTCTCAACTCGTCGCAGATAGTCTTCGCGGCTTCTGTGGTCTCCTCAATCGGGAAGACCAGCCCTCCAGTGGCTTCAACCAGCTTATCAACTACCTGCCTCGGTTTTGGAACGTCTCGACGAATGGCGCCGCGCGTGCGATCGGGAATCTGGATCGTGTAAACCGTAATGTCGTTCGCCTGCAGCTCAGCCAACGTCCTGTCAAAGGTACTCTTGCTACCGCGATCCAAACCGTCGCCGATTATTACAATAACGCGTTTCTGGCCGGATAGCGGGCGCAAAGCCTGATCTACAACCGCACTCAAGGCGTCAAAAAGATGAGGTTGGCCTTTCTTGCGAAACCCCTTGAGTGAAGCTTCAATTGATTTTGCGTTGTCCGTCCAGTCGGAAACGATTTCAGCTTCTTCGTCATAGCCGACGATCAGGAGCTGATCGCCTTCATAGATCTCGTACGCAAACTCACGAGTCGCCTGTTCGAGTTTCTCAATGTCTGCCCGCAGTGTTACTGAATTGTCCACCAGCAGAACAATGCGCGCGGGCGATGGATCAGGCGAGAAGTTTCTGATCGACTGTTCTACCCCGTTGTCGTAAACCGAAACGTTCTTGCTGCTAATGCTCTGAGCGGAATTGTCCGCACGTTTTGCGACCACACTGAGCAGCACGCCTCCGGTGGTGGGACGTTGACGCCTGCCAGCCTGGCCCAGGATCAGGCTGCAACCGGCCAGCAGCAAGACGGGAATCGCCAGGAAAGATATCGGCGCGCGAAACTGGCGGCCAACCTGTCGTTTATTTTTTGCGGTCTCATCAAGAAGTGACTGTGACATCAGTTCACGCTTGCGTGTTTGACGCTTCAATCACTACTGGGGGTTTTAGTCGACGAAGCTTTTTCGGAAGTTTTCTTGGCCGGGGAGCTCTCTTTTTTCTTATCTGCCTTCTTATCGTCTTTCGCGGCATCGGATTCAGCTTTCTCCGCCGCTTTTCTGCCGTTGCCGGCATAGTCGGTCACGTACCAGCCGGAACCCTTGAACTGGATTGCAGGAGCCGACACACGCTTATCCAAACGCCCGCCGCACTTGCCGCACCGGGCAGGCGCCTTCGCGTCCATTTTCTGGAAGACCTCAGTGAGTGCCCCACATTTGCGACACTCGTATTCGTAAATCGGCATGATTCGTTACTCGGATACCCGCGTGAAGGCAGGATGATTAATACCGTGATGATTATAATGACCGTCCTGCGGCCTTGCAACGTGGGCCCACTTAAGGGGTAGTGAGTCACTTTGAAATAGAGCCCCTAAGATTCGCATGAACGCCGAAGGCGTTGGCTAGGCGATGTCTTCAAACTGACCATAGCCTCCGTTATGAAGATGCGCCGTCCACCTCAGAGCGTTGCCGCCCGCCGACGAATCGGCAATTGGCAATGCGAACTCACCTGCTTTGCATTTGACTGCCGGTTAGCTATGATCACCGCACCGGAGCGGTTAACAGATCCCAGATGCCGTAATGGCCCGGTTGTCCCGCGAACCATTCTCCACGCGTTGTTTACGATGTCTGATACCGCACAGTCCCTTTCGCTCGAACGCAAGATCAAGATGCACGAAGCCCGTGAGTCGATCGTCACACGGCTCGCGCTCGCGTTCCCGACGACAATTAATCTCGACAGGTTTCTCAACGTTATAGTCTCCGAGTTGGGACGTATGATGAACGTGGATCGCTGCGATGTGATCCAGTTGACGTCGGCCAGTGAACTCAAGATTAGCCATGAATGGCGCGCGTCTGATGATGTGCCCTCCAGCCTGGGAACAGCTATACCGCTCGAGTTGAACAAACTTTCCGAGCATATCGATCTGACAAAACCAATACGTCTCGACGACACTTCAGCACCCGGTCTCGATCAGAAGGTCCGGTTCCTGGCTGCAAGCCTGCGAACGCGTTCCCTGCTGGTGGTGCCTGTGGTTCTCGGGGGCGATGTCCTGGGTCTCGTGGGAATGCATACCACGCGTTCAACGCGCGCCTGGCTTGATGACGAAGTTTCTTTTCTGGAATCCATTGCCAGTCAAATCGCCGTCGGTTACCAGTACACTCGTCTCTTCACGGACAAGGAACGCGAGGGAGAAACCAAACGCGCGCTGCTGGAGATCGCCAATGCGCTCAACGCCCGCTCCGATTTTCGGGACGTCTCGTCACTCGTACTGGAACGGGCGATTTCGCTAGTGGGCGCAGACTATTCAGCGCTTGGCGTGCTTGACAGAAAAGGTGGACGGATCAGTCTGGCGGCTTTTAAAGCGGCGCCGCATGCCACTACCGACTCGGTGCAGGGTTTGATTGACTCCCATGAACAATCGCTCGATATAACCGAGTTTCCTGCAGCGATGTCCGTGCTGGCCGAAGGAAAAACATTACGGCTCCTGGATAAGGATTTACCCTTTCCATTTCGACTGATCTTCAACGCCACCCTGGGGGGAAGGGCGGCACTCGTGGCCCCGGTCAGGGTCGCCGGTCATACCTTTGGTTTGCTGGGACTGGTGTGGAGCGAAGCTCGAGAAGGATTTGCCGATCACGAAGTAGCGCTGGTTGAAGGCATCGCAGATCAGATCGGCACGGCGTTGGAACGCGACCAGCTGTCGGCGGAAGTAATGCATCTGCGAAGCGCCCTGCATGAGCGCTACGGCGAAGACAGGATCATCGGGCAGACACCGGCGATTCGCCGGGCGATGGAATTGGCGCTGAGCGTTGCCAACACGCAAACCACTGTTCTGATCCATGGTGAATCCGGCACCGGCAAAGAGCTGCTCGCTAATCTGATTCACTACAACTCCGGTCGCGAAAACCATCCTTACGTAAAATTAAACTGCGGCGCGATCCCTGAAACATTGCTGGAGTCGGAATTGTTTGGTCACGAGAAAGGCGCATTCACAGATGCTCGTTCGCGCCGGCGCGGAAGATTTGAAGAAGCAAACGGCGGCACCCTGTTTCTTGACGAAGTCGGCGAGATGAGTTTATCGGCGCAGGTGCGGTTGCTGCGTGTGTTGCAGGATGGCGAATTTACTCGAGTGGGCGGCAATGAAGTGTTGAAGGCAGATGTGCGCGTGCTTGCGGCATCCAACGTCGACCTGGAACGGGCCACCGAGTTGGGAACATTTCGCCGGGATCTGTTCTACAGGCTTTCGGTTTTCCCTATCGTGCTGCCGCCGTTGCGGGAACGGCCCGAGGACATTCATCCGCTTGTGATTCATTTTCTCGAACACTACAAGCAAAAAACCGGGCGGTTCATTTCGGGGATTTCCAAAGACGCCTTACAAGCTCTCATGACTTATCACTGGCCCGGCAATGTTCGCGAGCTGGAAAACGCCATCGAGCGCGCGGTGATTATCGCTTCCGGCCGGCAGATTGAACTCGAGGATTTGCCGGAAGCGATCAATAAAACCGTTCTCGAAGAGCGGGACCGCATTAAGGTGGAACGGGCCAGCGCGGCCAGCGAAGGACGCACCACCACATTTGCGGTGACGGTTCCTTCATCAATGGAAGAAATCGAACGGCAGGCAATTGAGGCTACGCTCGATTACACTCACGGCGACAAGTCCCACGCGGCCCGCGCCCTGGGCATCGGACGCAAGACCCTTTACCGCAAGCTCGAACAATACAACGGTGGCGGGAAGCCGGATTAGGTCCCAAGTCTCAGGTCTCAAGTCTCAGGTCTTAGGTCTCAAGTCTTAGATCGCAGGTCTTCTGGATAACATGAACGCCGGGAGGCGCGGCATACAGGTAGCCAGGAGCAAGCACGTAGTGCGCAGCCCTGGACGAGAACGCTCGCTAAACCTCGAGCCCCGGAGGGGCAACAGAAACAGATCTGTCCTTTTATCATTTTCATCTATCGCCCTTTCAGGGCTTGAACTGGATGAAACTCTGACACCTGAGACCTGGGACCTGGGACTTGAGACCTGAGACTTGAGACCTGAGACTTGAAACTTGAGACTGCGGTGCCCGGGTTGACTGATACGGAGAGTTTCGAGACCTGAGATCCGGCCGCTTGAGCCTATGGACTTGAGACCTGAGACTTGCTTTGTTATATTCCGAGTCTGGAACCAATAACAATTCGACCTAACTTGTTGCAGCCCCGCGGTTGCGCTTTTGAAGAAAGGAATCCCTTATGGGAAGCGATGACTATCGGCGAGATAGCGGTGACAGCGTTTCTACTCGTCTAACGTATCTTTTAATTGGTGGCGGAATCGGCGCTGTAATTGCGCTGCTGTTCGCGCCAAAATCGGGTCACGAACTTCGCGGTGACATTGCCGACGCGACACGCAAAGGTATTGACCGTTCACGCGAGGCCGCCCAGCAACTTGGCGATCGTGCCGGCGAATACTATGAAACCGGCCGAGAACGCGCCACAGAGCTTTACTCGACTGCTTCTGAGAAAGTCGGCGAGGTCGCGCGCACGGCCCGTGACACTGCGTCCGACCTGGCACGCACAGCCCGCGAAACGGCAGCCCGCCAGACCGGCACGGTTGCGGCAGCGATTGATGCCGGCAAGAAAGCCTATCAGGAAGAAAAGCGGAAGACCGAAATGTCAGGCCGCCTCGAGGCCGCACCGAAGTACGACGAGAAAGCCAACTAGGCCATTGGCGATTTTCAATTGCCGATTGCCGATTGCTGGTTAACCAGACGAAATCGGCAATTGGCAATGAACAATCGGCAATCAATAGAATCTATGCCTCTCGCGCTCCAAATCAATCCCAATGATCCGATGTTCTGGGTGATGGTGGTCATCGCCCTGTCGTTCATCATCATGGCAATCGCGATGGTCTCCATCGCTGTTTTTGTTAGCCGCGCAGTGAAGTCCGTAAACCGCTTGGAAGAGAAACTCGAACCGTTGATCGATAAAGTTACGGTGATGAGCGAACAAGGTAAACAAATCGCCGTGCAGGGAAAGCACATCGCCGAGCAATTCAACGCGGTGTCCAATCATCTCTCCACAGCGACGATGCATTTCTCCGAATCACTGGCAATCCTGAAGGATGAAGTTGGCGAGCTGAAGGAAGTGGTTGGTCTCAGCGCCAGGGAGGCGCGCGAGAAGGTAGAGCTTGTCAGCAGCACGATTGATCGCACGCATCGCCAGGTGGTCTCGACAACAGATTTCATCCAGTCGAAGGTGATTGAGCCGGCGCGTGAACTGGCAGCGATTATGGCGGGCTTTCGCCGCGGCCTCGAAGTCCTCGTGGCGCCGGCGCCGAAGCCCATCAATCAAATCTACGGAGAGGATGAGATGTTTATCGGCTAAATGAGGCCCAACGTTCGTAAGAACCCGAACCATCCCATCCGCGGGTAACTGGTTCGGGTTTTTAATTTTTTGGATATGGCCTGGATGCTGACACTTACGTATTGGCATGAGGTCAGCACCACACGCTGTTGCGGATAGGTAGCTGAGATATTACACAACGCAGTGTCACGAGGTCAGTACCACCTCGCGGTAGCGGGTGGCTCTGTCATTGCCAATTGTCGATTTCGGATTGCCAATTGGTCGATCCCGAAAGCTGTTAATCGGCAATGAGCAATCGGCAATCTTGCGACCCACCTGCTACCGCATGGTGGTACTGACCTCATGGGACCGGACGCAGAGTGACCGCGAGCGTTGCTCCAACTCCCACCGTTACGTGATTTTGGTGCGCAAACACTTCTACTGTTAGTATTGATTATTCTGAAGACCTGAAGGCTTATGTCTACCGAAACCCCACTCGATCTTAAGAAGACTGTCAATCTGCCCAAAACCGGCTTCTCTCAGAAGGCCAATCTGGCGCAGAGCGAGCCGGCGCGTTTGAAGAAATGGGCGGAATTCAAACTCTACGAAATGATCCGGCAGGACCGCGCGTGCGCCGAGAAATTCATCCTTCACGATGGCCCTCCCTACGCCAACGCTGACATTCACCTGGGAACGGCGCTGAACAAAATCCTCAAGGACTTCATCATTAAGTCGCGCACGATGATGGGTTTCGATGCGCCTTACGTTCCCGGTTATGACTGTCATGGTCTTCCGATTGAGTTGTATGTCGATCGCAAGCTGGGCGCGAAGAAGGCCAACATGCCGGCGGTGTCGATCCGCCGCGCCTGTCGCGAACATGCGTCTGAAGCGTTGAAACGTCAGACCCGGGACTTCCAACGCCTCGGCATCCTTGGCGAGTGGGACAATCCGTACCTGACGATGTCCAACCATTATGAGGCGGAAACTGCTCGCCTCTTTGGACGGTTCGTCGAGCGCGGATATGTCTACAAGGGCGCCCGGCCAGTTTATTGGTGCATACACGACCAGACGGCACTTGCTGAAGCCGAAGTTGAATATCATCAGCACACCAGTCCGTCTGTATATGTGAAGTTTCCTTTTGCGGGCGACCCGATTCAGATTGATCCGGCGCTTGCTGGCAAGAAGGTGTTTGTTCTTATCTGGACGACTACGCCGTGGACCCTACCGGCCAACCTGGGAATCGCAGTTCATCCTGACTTCGAATACTCAGCATTTGAACATGGAAACGAGGTCTACATCGTCGCCAGCGAATTGCTTGAATCCGTGGCGGCAAAGTGTGAACTGAACGGGCGAGATGACGAGGGCGGGCAGGTGCCGCCAAAAGTTCTCGCGCGCTTTCCTGGTTCAAAACTCGATCGGCTCGAGTGTGGCCACGCGTGGCTCGATCGCCCCTCGTTGTTAATGGTGGGTGAACACGTAACTCTCGGCGGCGAAGCTGACGCAGAAGTTGAACTCGACGTACGCGAGGCACGCGATACAAAGAAAACCGGCAAGTCAGGGACGGGTTGTGTGCATACGGCCCCCGGACATGGCCACGACGATTTCGTGCTCGGTAAGCGTTATGGACTCGACATCTATTGTCCCGTAGACAATTCCGGGCATTTCACTCCGGAAGTGGAATACTTCGCGGGTCAGAGCGTTTTCGAAGCGAATCCGAAGATCGTTGATTTTATGCGCGAGCGTGGCGCGTTGCTCTTCACTGAGAATTACGAACATCGCTATCCGCATTGCTGGCGCTGCAAAAATCCAGTGATCTTTCGCGCCACGCCGCAGTGGTTTATTTCAATGGATCGCGCGGGTGGGCCGGTCGTCGAACGAGATGAAGATGGACGCGATCGCACCAACTTCACTGATAACTTTTCCGATACGAGCAGTTCCGCAACTACGTCATTGCGCGACGCCGCGTTGTCTGAAATCGAAAGAGTCCAGTGGCTGCCCGCGTGGGGTGTGGATCGAATGCGCAACATGTTCAAAGGGAGACCGGACTGGTGCGTCTCTCGTCAGCGCGTTTGGGGTGTTTCCATTCCCGTCTTTTATTGCGCGAAGTGTACTGAAGCTGTCGCGGACCCGCAGATCATTAATCGCGTTGCGGACATCTTTGAGAAGGAGTCGGCTGACGCCTGGTACACGCGCGAAGCAAGTGAGTTGCTGCCGGAGGGTTACCAATGCCGCAAATGCGGCGGGCAGGAGTGGACCAAAGAGACTGACATCCTCGATGTCTGGTTCGACAGCGGCGCCTCTTCGATCGCGGTGTTGGAGAACCGACCCGAACTGCGCTGGCCGGCCGATGTTTACATCGAGGGTGGCGATCAGTTTCGCGGTTGGTTCAATTCGTCGCTCATGGTTGGTCTGGCAGTCCACAATCGCGCGCCTTACAAAATGGTGCTCACACACGGCTGGACCGTGGATGCCCAAGGCAAGGCGATGCACAAGTCTGCCGGAAACGCCGTGCCTCCTGATGAAGTGATCAAGCAATCCGGGGCCGAGATTCTTCGTTTGTGGTGTGCCTCCTCCAATTACTTCGACGACATGCGTTGTTCCGACGAGATCCTGCAGCGAGTAACCGACGGCTATCGTAAGTTACGAAATACGGCACGGTTCGCGCTGGGCAATCTCCACGGCTTTGATCCCACGCGGGACAGTGTGGCGGAGACGGACATGCAGGAGATCGATCGCTGGGCCCTGGCTGAGCTGAACGCCGCAATTCTCAAAGCGCGCGAAGCGTACGACGCGTACGAGTTTCACGCGGTCTATCACACCGTCTATCATTTTTGCACTGTCACGCTCTCGGCGCGTTATTTCGACATCATTAAAGACCGGCTCTACACCTTCGCGCCCCGCAATCAGGCTCGGCGTTCGGCCCAAACGACGCTCTACCTAATCGCTGACGCCCTCGCGCGCCTACTGGCTCCACTCCTTGCTTTCACGGCCGACGAGATCTGGGAAAACTTGCCTGCGAGTGGAAGTGATCGCCCCGTCTCAGTCCACATCGCCACGTTTCCGGAAGCGAGGCAGGTTTCCGATCAGGAGCGGTTCTCACAATGGGAAAGACTATTTGAGGTTCGGGAAGATGTGCTCCGAGCTCTGGAAGAGGCGCGAATTGCGAAGCAGATCGGCAGCTCGCTAGGAGCGCGTGTGGAAATCTCGGCGGCTGGCGCGATTTATGATCTCCTTGAAGACCATGAAGCGGACCTGCGTTATTTGTTTATCGTCTCCCAGGTTGATGTGCTGCGATCAGAGCCTGGCGATAATGGCGTGAAGGTTAGGATTCTTGCGGCCGAAGGCGAAAAGTGCGAACGCTGCTGGAACTATTCAACTCGGGTAGGCGAGTCTTCGCAGTATCCAACCGTTTGTGAACGTTGTGTGACCGCGCTCGAAGAGATTGAGCGGAAACAGATGAGTTAATTTGGAGTTCGCGGCTAGTTCGGTGGGCAGAGCCGCCACCGCACATCGTGCGAGAAAGCCGCAAAAAGCCCACATTACTTATGCTTGGCATATGGATACAGGACTAAACAACGCGAATCTTGCCGTTGACTTACGCAGTCGTATCGGCTGGCGTGCGGGCTATCTGTTGGCAACCTTCGGCATCTACATGGTGGATCAAGTGACTAAGGCCTGGGCGGTCAAAGCACTTCGTTCCGGCGACGACGTGACTGTCATCAAGGGATTTCTGGATTTTGTTTACACCGAGAATCGCGGCATCGCCTTCGGGCAATTACAGGGCGGCGGTTCGTTGGGACGTTGGTTCTTTGTAATTCTGGCAATGGCAGCAGCAATTGCGGTGCTCTACTACTTACTGCGCACTGCCCGCAGCGACGATCGGATATTGGGCGCCTGTGCTTTGCTGCTTGCTGGGATCACGGGAAATCTAACCGACCGTGCCAGGTTTGGTTATGTGATTGACTTTATTTCCGCACACGCGGGCTCTTATCACTGGCCGGTCTTTAACGTTGCCGACGCGAGCATATGTGTTGGCGCCTTTCTGCTCGCTTTTGATTTAGTGATCGACGGCAGGAAAAAGCAGAAGGCAGTAGGCAGTAGGCAGTCTTAGCACTTTCCAGATGTATCCAGAACTTTTCCGCATCGGCAGTTTCCCTATTAACACCTACGGCGTGTTCCTGGCTCTGGCGTTCCTCGCGGCGATTATGATCACTGTGCGACTCGCGGAACGAGATGGCTTGCCACGGGAAAGGATCTACGATCTCAGTCTCTGGATGCTGCTTGCTGGGCTCATCGGATCGAAGATCTTGTTGTTCTGGGTCGAGCCCCAGTACGGCGAAAACCCCCTGCAGTTGCTCTCACTCGACTTCCTCCGATCGGGCGGCGTTTTTTACGGCGGCCTGATCGGCGCCATCGTGGTCGGGTATTTCTTAATGAGGCGCTACAAATTGCCCTGGTGGAAGACGGCCGATGCCTGCGCGCCGGGAATCGCCATCGGCAACTTTTTTGGGCGTCAGGGCTGCTTCGCCGCTGGTTGCTGTTGGGGAAAACCTACGACGCTGCCATGGGGCGTTCAGTTTACGGAACTTGGACACCGGATTACCGGTGTGCCGATTGATGTGCACCTGCACCCGGTCCAGCTCTATGAATCGTTTGCCATGCTGTTCGTCTTCCTATTCTTGTTGTGGCTACATAAACGCAGGCGTTTCAGCGGTCAGGTAATTCTCGCGTATGTCCTGCTCTACTCGGTGGTTCGCTTTGCCGTCGAGTTTCTCAGGGCCGATCCGCGCGGCGACCTGCTGGGCTTAACCACGTTAACCGGTCTCTCCACATCACAAATGATCAGCATCATTGTCGCGGCGACCGCGCTGGTCATCCTGGTAGTTCGCTGGCGCAGAGCGGGCGGTCTCGCGAAAGGTGATCGTCTTGCGACACCAACGACTGCGCGCGCTTAGTCCGACCATTGGTCTGAAATCATTCCAATAGAAAACGCATTTCTTATTATGACCATAACGAAACAAGCAACTCTGTTGGCATGGTGCGCACTGTCGATTCTTAGCGTTTGCCTGGCTGCGCCCTCAACGAGGAACTTAAACGGCAACAATTCCGACGCGCCGGCGGAAAAGCACCTGCGAAATATCAAGCAACTGACGTTTGGCGGAGAAAACGCTGAAGCTTATTTTTCAGCCGATGGCCGCAGGCTAATCTTTCAATCGACGCGTGACAGCCGCGAGTGTGATCAAATCTACACCATGAATGTAGACGGGTCGGGGTTGAAGTTGGTCTCCACGGGCACTGGGCGCACTACCTGCTCCTACTTCTTTCCCAACCTCAGTCGCATTATTTATTCGTCAACGCACCTGGGTGGTAAGGACTGCCCGCCGCGGCCGGATTTTTCGCAGGGATACGTCTGGGCGATCTACCCCAGTTACGATATCTTCATCGCGCATCCCAACGGTTCTGAACTTAAACAGCTGACTAACTCGCCCGGTTACGATGCCGAGGCCACCATCTCCACTTCCGGGAAGAAGGTTGTTTTCACATCAATACGCGATGGCGATCTCGACATCTATATAATGGATGCCAATGGCAGAAATGTGCGGCGTTTGACTAACGAACTCGGTTACGATGGAGGTCCCTTCTTTTCTCGCGACGGCACGAAGATCGTGTATCGCGCCCATCACCCGCAAACCGACAAGGAGAAGTCGGACTATCTCACCCTGTTGAAGGCAAACCTGATTCGTCCCAGTACTCTCGAGCTGTGGGTCATGAATGCCGACGGCTCGCAGAAGCACCAGGTGACGCGTAACGGCAAAGCGAATTTTGCGCCTTACTTTTTTCCTGACGGGAAGCGAATTATCTTCTCCTCGAACATGGACGATCTGAAGGGACGTAATTTCGATCTGTATACTGTCAATATCGACGGCTCTGGCCTTGAACGGATTACTGACAATGAAACGTTCGACGGGTTTCCGATGTTTTCTCCCGACGGCAAAAGAATAGTGTTCGCCTCAAATCGCAATGCCAAGGCACGCGGAGAAACAAATGTATTTATCGCCGACTGGGTGGAATGAGAGTTTCGAGTCTCGGGTTTGGAGTTTCGAGTAGGTGAGACTCAAGGTAAATGAATTAAGTCATGAGCATTAGAAATCTAAAGAGCAGGTTTTCAATCTGCACTGTCCTTTCCCTGGCGTTAGCGGGCCTAATCTCCGCTTCGACTTTCGCGCAACAGCCGGCGACACAAGTTGTTCCCAGCGTCGAGCGCCTGCAGTCGCACGTGAAGTATCTTGCCTCTGACAAGCTCGAAGGCCGGCGTACCGGAACTCCTGCCGCGATGGAGGCGGCCGTTTACATCGCCGAAGAATTTTCGCGCGCGGGTTTGAAACCCGGGAGTGCTGGCAAAGATCGGGCGGCAGGATTTCTCCAACCGTTCCCCTATATCTCTGGAATTGAACTGGGAAAAGGCAACGAGCTCTTGTTTTCGTTTGTCCCTAATTCGGCGTCGAAACAACTGCCGCGGACTTCCGCCAACCGCACTGCCCTGCGCGCCGGTGTCGACTGGATTCCTCTCGGCCTTTCGACGAACGCGAAGATTGAGAGTGCCAACGCCGTTTTTGTGGGTTACGGCCTCACTGTTTCCGAGTTGAAATATGACGACTATGCAAATGCGAATGCGGCCGGTCGTATCGCAATTGCGTTTTCCGGAACTCCAGACGGCAACAATCCTCACCGACAGTTTGCTCGTTACGAAGGTGTCCGCTGGAAAGCAATCGCCGCGCGAAACGCGGGAGCGAAAGCGCTGCTCGTCATCGTCGACGAAACAAGTTTCAAGGACGACCCGCTCTCGCGTCTGCGTTACGACAACAACGCGGGCGATGCCGGTCTTCCTGTGGTTGCCGTTTCGCGCCAGGCAGCCGAACGCTTGTTATCTGCCGACTCATCCCTGCTGGCTGAAATTGAAACGCGGCTGAAAGAAAAGTCTGCGACCGCCGATGCGGAACAGGCTCCTAAGCTCCCGCTCCATACTGTTCTGGTAACCCTCGCCACGGATCTTGTGCGCCGCCAGGCAGGCGCCGCAAACGTGATTGGTATTCTCGAGGGCTCGGATCCGGCTTTGAAAAACGAGGCGATCGTCATCGGCGCGCATTACGATCACCTGGGACACGGCGGCTCGGGAAGTTTGGCGCCGAAGGAAGGTGAGGTGCATCACGGGGCCGACGACAATGCGTCTGGCGTCGCCGGTGTGCTGGAGCTGGCCCGCATCTTCACCGAGCAACGGCCGCGACCACGTCGCACAATTGTCTTTATTGCCTTCAGTGGCGAAGAGGAAGGACTTCTCGGTTCAAACTACTATGTGAATCACCCGGTAGTGCCTCTCGCAAACACAGTCGCCATGATCAATATGGACATGATCGGCCGGATGAAGAAGAAGACGCTGACTGTTGGAGGAATAGGTACCGCGGCAGAGTGGCGCTCAATTGTTGAGAGCGCAAATCTTTTGCAGGGGATGACGGTCACGACGGCAGCCGGCAGTTCGCATGCCTCCTCGTCGGGCGCCAGTCTTCCGATCGTTGTGGCGGCGAACGGTGAAACCGTTGTAAGCAGCAATCCGGCGAAACATTTTTTCCTTACGCTGAATGCCGATGGCTACGGCCCGAGTGATCACTCTTCTTTCTACGCCAAACAGGTTCCCGTGCTTTTCTTCTGGACGGGTACGCATGAGGACTATCACAAACCATCCGACACGGCGGACAAGATTAACTACGAAGACCAGTCGGGCATCGTGGGCCTTGTCGCGCGGATCGTGAAGACCATCGATGCGGCCGATAAGCGTCCGACTTATACCCTGGTCAGGTCAGAGTCTACTGGCCGCTCGACAGGCTTTCGCGTTTATCTGGGCACGATTCCAAACTACGCCGATTCGAATGAGGGGCTGTTGCTCGATGGCGTGCGCGACGACTCGCCCGCAGCCAGGGCCGGTTTGAAAGCGGGAGATCGTATTGTTAAGCTGGGCGCCCGCGAAGTGCGTAACGTTTACGATTACACCTACGCACTCGGCGAAATGAAAGCTGGTCAGGAATACGACGTTGAAGTTCTGCGTGGGACTGAACGTCTAAAACTCAAGCTTACGCCGGCGGCGCGGAGATAACGGAAGGATGAGGGATGAAGGCTGAGGGATGAAGGATGAAGGATGAAGGATGAAAGATTAACAGGTCCAAAATTTGCAATTTTTGGTAAGAGACGGAACCCCAAACTTCCAATCACTGTTTCAACTTTTCATCCTTCATCCTTCATCCCTCATCCTTTATTAAGTTCTTCCATCCAGGAACATTCAGAGCGAAGAGAGGCTTTCGAGAACGATGTCTAAAACTGTTCCTATCACCGTCGCGTATGGCGATGGCATTGGGCCTGAAATTATGGCCGCCACGCTTCACATTCTCCAGAGCGCCGGTGCGCCGTTGGAAATTGAAACCATTGACATTGGCGAGAAGGTTTATTTAGCCGGGAACACTTCTGGAATCGAACCCAGCGCCTGGGACTCGTTACGACGAACTAAAGTCTTCCTCAAGGCGCCAATCACCACGCCACAGGGTGGAGGCTACAAGAGTCTGAATGTAACCGTGCGCAAAACGCTTGGTCTTTACGCGAATGTGCGTCCCTGCGTCTCTTATCATCCGTTCGTCAAGACCAGGCATCCGAACATGAATGTGATCATCGTTCGTGAGAACGAAGAAGATCTCTACGCCGGCATCGAGCACCGCCAGACTGCTCAGGTCGTGCAATGTTTGAAGCTTATCTCGAGACCCGGCTCCGAGAAGATTGTCCGGTACGCTTTCGAATACGCCCGGCGTAACAATCGCAAGAAGGTCACCTGCTTCACGAAAGACAACATCATGAAGCTGACGGATGGACTCTTCCACCAGGTATTCGACGAGATTGCGGCGCAGTATCCCGATCTGGAGAATGAACATTGGATCGTTGACATCGGCGCCGCGAAACTTGCTGACACTCCGGAAGCCTTTGACGTCCTGGTTATGCCAAATCTCTATGGCGACGTTTTGTCAGATGTCGCCGCGCAGATTGCCGGCTCAGTCGGCCTGGCCGGTTCGGCAAATATTGGTGAATACGTCTCGATGTTTGAAGCAATACATGGATCCGCGCCGCGTCGTGCCGGACAAAATCTGGCCAATCCTTCCGGTCTATTGATGGGCGCAGTAATGATGCTGGTCCACGTCGGGCTAACGGACGTTGCTGAGCGGGTTCACAATGCCTGGTTGCGAACGCTTGAAGACGGCTTTCACACCTACGACGTTTACAAGGAGGGTGTGAGTCGCGAAAAGGTCGGTACCAGGGAGTTTGCTGAAGCGGTCGTCGCTCGCGTGGGTCAGGTGCCTCAGACTTTGAAACCCGCGACATACAAACCGGCAGAGGGCGACGCACAGTCTAAATCAATTTCATCGGAAGCTCCGTCATCACAAAAAGATTTGGTGGGCGTCGATGTATTTCTCGATTGGACAAAGGGCTCGGCAAACGAGCTCGGCGATGCTATGAGCAAGCTGGGTGGCGAAGGAGTGAGGCTCGAAATGATCAGTAATCGGGGTGTCAAGGTCTGGCCCGGTGGTCACGCGGAAACATTCTGCTCGGATCACTGGCGTTGCCGCTTCTTATCGGCGAATGGCGACAAGGTTTCGCACAGTCAAATCATCGCTTTGCTCGACCGCGTGGCTGGTGCCGGCTTCGACTTTATCAAGACTGAGAACCTTTACAACTTTGATGGCCAGCGAGGGTACTCGCTGGATCAGGGAGCGTAATCTGAGGGATGAGGGATGAAGGATGAGGGATGAGGGATGAAAAAGACAACGACGAAGAAAAAGGCCGGATCGCCAGTTGGAACAGGGAAGCAGAAGTCTAATTCATCCCTCAGCCCTCAGCCCTCATCCTTTGGTTCATCCCTTGTCGCGGTCATCATGGGCAGCAAGTCAGATTGGGAAACGATGCGTCACGCGGATCAGACACTTACCGATTTCGGGGTGCCGCACGAATGCAAGGTCATGTCCGCCCATCGCACGCCTCATCTGGCAGCTGACTTCGCTACTACCGCCGAATCGCGCGGTGTTGAAATCATAATCGCCGCCGCCGGCGGCGCCGCGCATCTCGCCGGCGTACTCGCCGCGCACACGACCCTTCCAGTACTCGGCGTGCCTATGAAAAGCGACGCTCTTAACGGCATGGACTCGCTGCTGGCTACCGTGCAAATGCCGGCCGGAATTCCTGTGGGCACACTCGCGATCGGGAAACCCGGCGCAATCAACGCCGCCCTCCTTGCCGTTGCGATTCTGGCGAACAGCCGGCCCGAATTGCGTCAGAGCCTGCGAAAGTTTCGCGCTAAACAGGAAGAGCAAGTGCGCGCGGCAACCCTCGATTAGTCCCCTCCCTTCCGCGGACGTTCTCCTTGAATTCGGTAAGGCTTTAGAGCAGAATGCGTTCATTGAGGTCGCTTCCCAACGGCGGTTGAAATCCATAGGGCCCTCTCAGTTCGTGCTTCTTTTCTTCTCGCTTTTCACTGGACACCCCAATTGATAGGTCAAACGATCTCTCATTATCGAATCATTGAACCGCTGGGCGAGGGCGGTATGGGTACGGTCTATCTTGCCGAAGACACTCACCTCGGACGACATGTTGCGATCAAGTTTCTTTCCTCTCTCGACTCTCACTACCGCGCCCGCTTCCTGCGCGAAGCAAGAACCGTATCGCTCCTGAGTCATCCCAACATCGCGGCTGTTTACGACTACGGTGAAACTCTGGAAGGTCAGCCATACATCGTGATGGAATTGGTAAAGGGCAAAACCCTGGGAGACCTGCTCGAAGACGAACGCCTCCCGCTCGTTCGTTCCGTGCAAATTGTCGCGGCGATCGCAGAAGCACTCAGTGAAGCTCATGACCATGGCGTCGTCCACCGCGACATTAAGCCTTCGAATGTTGTCATCAATGAGCGCGGCCAGGTCAAGGTGTTGGATTTTGGCCTGGTCAAGCACCTCGAGGAGTCTTATGAAACAACCACCCCTAACGCGCCGACGCTCGGTTTCGAGCGGACACAAAGCGATGTGATCGTTGGAACTCCACTCTACTTATCGCCGGAACAGGCAACGGGAAAAGCCATCGATGGCCGGAGTGACCTCTTCGCCCTCGGCGCTTTGTTGTATGAGTGCATCACCGGCCACTCAGCATTTTCCGGATCAAGTGTGCTTGAGATTGGTGCGCAAGTGATTCATGTCAACCCGGCCCCACCCTCCCAAAGTAATCCTCGCGTGACGGCCGAACTGGACCGGATCACGATGAAGGCGTTGCAAAAGAAACCTGACGCGCGTTACCAGTCAGCGGCAGAGCTCCTCTCAGACCTGCGGGCGGTCAACCAACACCTCGAGGCCGAGGGCGATAATGGGTCAGGTCCGGCCGCCCGCTCAGCGTCTCGAACTGCAGTTCCCATTAGCGCTTTGACTACGCTGAGTCAGACCCTCAGACGGCCGCGCCTGTCGCTGGGCGCATTTGTCATTGCACTAATAGTCGTGGTGTTCATTGTTTGGGCGGGGATGCATTACTGGAAACCTGCTCCGTATGAACCGACCGCTGTTGCCCTGGATTGGTATAACAAGGGAACGGACGCGCTGCGAAATGGAGCGTTCCTGCAGGCGAGCAGGGCGCTTGAGCAGTCCGTTGCCGCCGACGACCGCTTTGCGCTCGCCCACGCCCGGCTGGCCGAAGCCTATACGGAACTTGATTACTCGGATAAAGCCAAAGACGAACTCCTCCGTGTAACCATCCTCGTTCCCGACCGTTCGCAGTTGCCCCGATTGGATGGGCTCTACCTGACTGCGATCATCGCTTCTGTGACCCGTGACTTTGCCGGCTCCATTAAAGCCTTCGAAGAGATCGCGCAAACGACACCGAATGACGCTCACGCATACGTCGACCTGGGAAGGGCGTATGAGAAAAACGATGCGATCGACGAAGCAATCGAGAACTATGTGAAAGCGACTACGCTTGACGGCCAGTACGCCACCGCTTATTTGCGAGCGGGAAGTGGTTACAGCCGGAAACTCAATGTGGCCAGCGCTTCTTCAGTTTTCGACAAGGCTGATACGCTTTTTAAAGCACTGGGCAACGCCGAGGGTGTCACTGAAGTCTTCCGGCAGCGAGGAATTCTTTTTCGTAGTTTGGGTAAATTTGCGGAAGCGAGGATGCAATTTCAGCAGGCACTGGATACAGCAAAGGCGACCGGGAATGATCCGCAGCAGGTGCTTCTTCTGATAGAGCTCGGCAACTTGTCGTTTACCGAGGGTCGAACTGCAGAAGCGCAGGAGTACGCTAGACAAGCAGTCGAATTTGCCCGGCAGCGCCGGCTGGAGAATTTGACCACCGGCGGTCTAATCGAGATGGGTAACGCTTTCGTCAATCGTGGTGATTACACCGAAGCCGAGAGGTACTTCAGGGAAGCGATGGAATTGGCACGTGCCAATAATGGACGTCGTCGCGAAGCAACGGCGCAAATGAATCTCGGCGGCGTCTTCATTCAACAACTGCGCACCGACGAAGGACTGGCGCTCGTGCAGGAAGCGTTGGCCTTCTTTCGTCAGGGAAATTATCCGCGAAGCGTAATGATCTGTCTCAGCTTTGTGGGACGAGCCCAGCGGCAGAAAGAGAATTACGACGGGGCGCTGCAATCATTTCGGGAGAAACTGCAGTTGGCTCAGCAGGCCGGTGACCAGCCGGGAATCGCTTTTTCCTATGGCGAGGTCGGTTCCGTTCTCACGGAACTGGAGCGTTATGTCGAGGCCCTGAAGCAATACAACGACAGTTATGAAATCAATAAGTCGCTCAAGAACACGCTGCAACTAGCTTATAATCTGCACAATCGCGGAAACATTCTCTGGCGCCTCGGACGTTATGATGATGCACGTCAGGCGTTGTCTGAGTCGCTGAACATCGCCCAGCAGCCAGGCAGTAACTACAAAGCTCTGAGAGCCGAGATCGAACTCAGTGTTGCCCAAATTGCGCTAAGCGAACAACGCTTCACAGACGCTAGAACAATTGGGGACCGGGCCCTGAAGCTCGCCGGTACGCAATACAAACAGGTTGCGGTTGGCGCATCAAACACAGTCTGCCTCGCGAAGGCTTTTTCTGGACGGGCGCGCGACGGCATTGAAGATTGCGAAGCCGGTCTGGAGATGGCGAGGAATGCCGGCGCTGCGGGACTGATCACCAAATGCTTGCTGACATTCGCACTCGCCGAACTTCAAAATGGAAATGCCGAAGAGGCCTTGCAGCTCGCAAATGAATCCCTCCAGCGTGCGGGAGCCGCCGGTCAGAAAGAATCTCAATGGCGCGCCGCACTATTGGCAGCTCGCGCAAATCAAAGACTGGGCAATACGGCGGTTGCCCACGAGCAGATGACCAGGGCAGAAGCGGCCTTTGCGGAATTCCGCGAGTCCTTAGGCGCATATGCTGAAAGTTATCAGGCGCGTGCCGACGTTGTAAGTTTCCGCAAGCAGCTCGACTAGTTACTGCCGTTTGGCAGTCTCTATCGAGTTTTTTCCTTAACTCCCACAACTGTTCAAGGAGAAAGCCTCATGGTTGATGAAGACACAAAACTACCCGACTCATCCAACAATACCTCAATCGACGGAGACGACGAGCCAACCGACGCGTCCAGTGATCCTCCAACGGGAGGAGGTGGCGGCGGCGCGACAACATCCAGCGATCCGCCTACGGGCGGCGGCGGCGGCGGTCTTACCAGTGATCCGCCGACGGGAGGTGGTGGTGGCGACGAGACAACATCCAGCGATCCGCCCACGGGTGGCGGCGGTGGCGGCTGAACCTGAAGTGTTAGGGTAACCGTCGAGGCGCGGGACGTTCACTCAAAACTAATCCCGCAAATCGAATCAAGGTATGGCACGGGCGACAACCCGTGCCATGCTTTTTTTGGAAGGCCAAACTCAAGCTCGGCGGCGAGTTAGTAAGGCGATCACCGCCACGAAAAGGGCGGAACCAATAATTGACCAGACGATGGGGAAAGTCGTGGTTCCGATTTGGAGGGGAATCAATTCCGGCAATCCCAGGCGGCGCGAAAGCCAAACTCCGAGTACAGCGCCCACAAAACCCAGCGCAATGGAAACCAAACAACCGCCACGCGTGAATCCGGTAATCGCTTGCCCCAAAGCGCCGCAAACTCCCGCCACCAGAAGCAGCACAATCAAATCAAACAGCGTCATAGTTCCTCCTTGAGATTGCCGATTGCCAAGAAATTATTGCCGATTGCCGATTGCCAATTGCCGATTGCCGATTGGCTGGCCACGTCAGTCGCCACATTTGGGCCTGGCTCTACTTCGCGGCTCGCGGCTCATACCCAATTTTCCTAATCGGCAATCGGCAATCGGCAATGCCCTTCACTCTACTTAACGACAACTCCACCAAACTCGTTGCGATAAACTTCACCGCCCTTCATTACAAAGCGCACCTGCTCAAGTTCACTCACGCTCGCCAGCGGATCGCCACTCACTGCGATGATGTCCGCATACTTGCCGCGCTCGATCGCGCCAAAGTCGCCGGCCCGCTCAAGCAAATCCGCCGCAACGATTGTTGCTGACTGAATCGCCTGCAACGGAGTCATCCCATACCGCACCATGTAGGTCAGTTCTTTGGCCTGGTTCTCGGTCCAGGCGTAACCGCCGGCGTCGGTGCCATAGGCAATCTTGACGCCCTTGCGTACTGCGAGAGGAAACGCTTTGGCTTCCAGATCCCGCATCGTTAGCCAAATGGGAGCGCCCGCTGCCGCTCGGCCTTCAGCAACGTAAACACCAACGTAAATCGTCGGACACCAGTAAACTCCCTGCTTCACCATGCGTTCCATTAGTCCTGCGTCGAGTCCATAGCCATGCTCGATGGAATCCACCCCGGCGCGCAGTGAGGCATCAATGCCTTCCCAGCCCATCGCATGCGCCGCCACCTTGCGACCAAGGCGGTGCGTTTCATCGACCAGTGCTTTCATTTCTTCCTCGGTGAAGTTGACCCAGGAATGCAGCGCGCCGCCTTAACAAAGTAACGGCGGTCAGCGTAGAACTTGATCCAGTCGGCTCCGTATTTAACCTGCTCGCGTACCGCGCGGCGAATGTTGTCGGCGCCGTCCACAATCTGCACCCCTTCCGGCATTCGCAACTCCCAGGAGTAACCCTGGAGCGGATACATACCCGTAGCCGAGAAGGCCCTCGTGGCAACAAACATTCGTGGTCCGGGAACCACGCCGCGATTGATCGCTTGCTTGACGTCCACATCCGCGTACATCGCACCCTCCGTTTCCAAATCACGCATCACGGTAAAGCCGTTCAGCAAAGCGATGCGCGCCGCGACCGTTGCGCGAATGGTGCGATAAGGGATCGACTCTTTCAGCAATTGTTCATCGTAGTCAGCAGCCGTAATGTCTCCCTGCAACAAAATGTGAGTGTGACAATCTGCCAACCCGGGTAGCACTGTGGCGCGTGAGAGGTCGATGATGCGCGCAGTTGCTGGGGCAGTCCGCTGCACTTCTCCGAAAGGACCAACGGACTTAATACGTTCACCTTCGACGAGAATGCCCTGATTCTCAAGAACGCGGCCGGAGCGCACATCAATCAGCCGCCCCGCTTTGATCAGAGTTACTGAAGACGCCTTATTCTGCGCAAGAATCGGGATTGAAATCATTGACCAAACAAGAATGAGACCCAGCAGACTACGTTTCATTTTGACCTCCAACTCTTTTGCGCACACTAATCAACCTGGCAATTTGCAGGTCAGGAAGGGGACCCTGTCCCCGCTGCTCCAACTGGCCTCATCAGTTTGGTGAGTGATTTTCAAGCTTGAGGCGGGGACAGGCCCTTCCTAACCTGCAAATTGTTCTCTCCTGAAAAGTGTGCACGGAATTAGATCTCAATAACCTTTAGTTTTAATCCATTCCTTCACGACCTCTGCCGGTCCGCGCTTCTTTGCATCGACCTCGTAGTTTAACTTGCGCATCTCTTCGGTCGAGATCGAATTGGCCAGCTTTGATAAGATCTCTTCAAGGGCGGGCACGCGATTCAGGGTATCCTTACGAACCAAATAGACTGCTTCGTACGGCGGAAAATAACGGCGATCGTCTTCAAGTTGCACAAAATCCAGCGCTGCGATCCGGCCTTCAGTTGAATTTCCCGCGATTAGATCAACCTTGTTCGACGCGAGTGCGATGTAAGTCAGCGACAAATCCATTTCCCGTGGTTGGTCGGCAAACTTCAATCCGTACGCTTTTGAGAACCCCGGATATCCGTCTGCGCGCGTCATGAAGTCCTGGCCGAAGCCCGCGCGCCAGCCACGTGCATGCGCAACTGCCTGGGAAATAGTTTTCAACTTGAGTCGGCGCGCGTCCGCGCCCCGAACAAGAATCGCGAAGGTGTTTTCGAAGCCCAGCGGTGGGCTCACCTCAACATTAAACTTCTCGGCATATTCACGCTTAACCTGGTCATACACAACCGCCGGATCGGTGATCGGCGGATGATGGAGGATTGCCGTGTAAGCAGTTCCCGTGTATTCCGGGTACAGATCGACGCGACCGGCAACCAGGGCGTCGTGGGGAAGATTTCCCCCCAACTCATACTGCCGCTGTACCGTGACACCGCGAGTTTCCAGTAACTGCGCAACAATCTCTGCCAGCAGGATCGATTCAGTAAAATCTTTTGAGGCGACAACCACAGTTGGGCCGGAAGTGTTCCCAGCTGCGCGAGAACGCGCTGCGCGCCAGATGCCATAGCCGCCGAGCAGCGCTAACACGACGGCCGCAGCCATGGCGGCTTTGTAACCTAACCAGGCGCGTTTCCGAACCTTTCCTTCAACGGAAAAACGTTTCTCTAATAGTCCGAGAGAAAAATCTGCCGCCAGCGCCATCAACGCCGCGGGAACCGCGCCGGCAAGTAGAAGGTTGTTGTCATACTGCCGCAAGCCGCGAAAGATGTAGACGCCCAGACCTCCGGCGCCAACGGCAGCCGCGATTGTCGTCACGCCCACCGAAATAACCATGGCCACCCTGACACCGGTAAGAATCACCGTCATCGCCAGTGGTAACTCGACCTGTTTCAGAATATCGCCATCAGTCATCCCCATTGCGACCGCCGCTTCACGAACGTTGCGGTCAACGCCGAGAATCCCCGTGACAGTGTTGCGAATGATTGGCAGCAACGCGTAAACCACGAGTGCGACGATGGCGGTGCGCCCGCCAATGCCGCCGATAAACGGCAGGGGAATTAGAAAACCAAATAGCGCGAGACTGGGAATCGTCTGCATCACGTTGGCTATTCCCAGCACTGGATTCCGCAGCGACTGTTTCCTGGTTAGCAGAATGCCGGTAGGAATCCCGATCACGACTGCAATCAATGTCGAAATCAAAACGAGAGTGAGATGTTGGCCTATCAGCGTCAACATCTCGCCCCAGTTTTGTTGGAGGAAAGTCCAAAAACTCATGTCCTTCCTCCCTGTTCGTCGTCAACGTGAAGCTTCAGCGTTTCGAGGTAAGCGCGCGCGTGTTCCTCCTCCGACTTGAGAAAGCTGTCAGGTGTTTCCAGCAACACGATCCGGCCGGCATGCATCAGTGCGATGCGAGAACCCAGGCGCAGGGCCTCACGGAGATCGTGTGTTACAAAAACTGCTGTTTTGCCAAGCCGCCGTGTGAGTGCGACAAACTGGCGTTGCAGGCTGGCGCGCGTTAATGGATCGAGCGCACCGAACGGCTCATCAAGTAATAGCAGTGGCGGTTCAGCTGCCAGCGCCCGCGCAACGCCGACACGCTGGCGCTGGCCTCCGGACAATTCCCGTGGATACCGTTCGGCATATTTAGCGGGGTCAAGACCAACCAGAGAAAGCAGTTCGCGCACTCGTTCCTGAATCCGCCCCTCTTCCCAGTTCTCGAGCGAGGGAACCAGGCCCACGTTGTCTGCGACAGTGAAATGAGGAAAGAGTCCCGCATCCTGGATCACATAACCGGTCCGGCGGCGCAACTGGATCGGATCCCATTCTGATGTCGGTTTGCCCTCGACCAAAACCTGGCCCGAAGTGGGCAGGTACAGGCGGTTGATCAACTTGAGCGTTGTGGTCTTGCCGCAACCTGACTCGCCCAGTAGAACGAGTGTCTCGCCGCGTTCAACTATCAGATCCAGATCTGACAGAATCGGCGCGGGCAACGCGGGCACGGAGTAACTCACATCGCGAAACTCTACGAGCGCGCTGTGATTGGATTCGCTCATCAGGGGAAGCTTTTTCTAGTCGCTGGCCAGCAGGAGATTACTGCTAAAGCGCTGCCCGGAGTCGAGCCATGTTCGCGCACACCGGTAACCGGTTTCGTTTGCCAGTTGGGCAATTCCGGAGGGATCGTATTTATAAGAGTTTTCAGTATGAATACGTTCACCGGCTTCAAAGCGGATCTCCATGTCGAGCTTGTCGACCTTCACAATTTGCGGTCGCACACTTTCGATATAAATTTCCACCCGGCCGATCTCGTCATTATAGAAAGCGTGATGTTTGAAAGCGCGCAAGTCAAAATCGCCGCCGAGTTCGCGATTGACACGCGCGAGGAGGTTTAAGTTGAAAGCGGCGGTGAGGCCGAGTGCGTCATCGTATGCCGGTTCCAGCACGCGGCGATCCTTCTTTAGATCTGCTCCCAATAACAGCGCGTCTCCGGTTTTCAATACGCTTCTGAGCGCGCGAAGGAACGCCGGCGCTTCGTTGCGTCCAAAATTGCTGATGTTCGAACCGAGAAAAAGTGCGAGGGTTCGCCCGCGTTGCGGGGTTTTGCTCAACACCGAGAGTGCGTCGAAATACTCCGCAGCATAGGCCTCGATAGTGAGCCGGGGAAACGATTGCAACAAAATCCGGGAACTGCTCTCCAGGGCCGAGGCGGAAATATCGACGGGTATGAACTTCAAATCAGACTGTCTTTTCAAAAGGGCTTCGATGATCAAGCGTGTCTTCGAAGCACTGCCACTCCCCATCTCGAGCAGAGTCTTCTCTCCCTCGATCGAGCCGGCGATCTCATCGGCATAGCGCTCAATAATTTCATTCTCAGCGCGCGTCAGGTAGTACTCGGGCAACAGGCAGATAGCGTCAAAGAGTTGAGAACCAAGTTCGTCGTAAAAATATTTTGGCGACAGAGACTTTGGGCTTGAGGACAGACCTTTCCGAACATCTTCAGCAAAACCTGCCGAAGGATCACTCTTAAGTAGGTTGTGGATTAAGAGACCGTCGTCCCCCACATGTACCGGTTCTGTTTGCGCCAAGGGCTCTCCTCCCTGCAATGCGGTGTGCAGAGGCTCTGAAGGTGTTCTAAAAGGGGTCCGGCTATGATAACTGAATCAAACCTATTAGCAACTGGCAGGGGGATGGGGAAATAGGGGAACAGGGGAAGAGGGGAACGGGTGAAGGGCAAGTGACCCCCGCGTCTCCGTGTCTCCCCCTCTCCGCGTCCCCCCGTCTCCGTGTCTCCCCCTCTCACCATCTCACCGTCTCTTCATCTCCCTCTCCCCATCCCCGCGTCCTCTCGTCTCCCCATCTCCGCGTCCCCGCGTCCCCGTCACTTTCGCCCTGCTTGACCGCGCGGATTTTGGTCGGCAAGATCGGTGCATGATTTTCGTATTTGCGAGACAGATGCTTCGCCGACTTGTATCGCCGGCCACTTTGCTTCCGGCCCTTGCCCTAATGCTTGGGGTGGGCGCTCCCGTGTTTGCGCAAACCTATCAGCGCGAACTGGACACCCCCGACAAGGTCTCGATCATTGTCAGAAGTCGCAACGGGCGCGTCAGCATTGTGGCTTCCGAGGAACAGCAAAAAAAGGTGACCATCGAGGCCAACTCAACCGGAGCAGCGGTGGACGCCACGGACCTGGTAATCGAAGCCAAAGGTGCAGCAATTGAGATCGAGGTGCGGGACCGGTCGGAGCGAGATCGGATCGATGTGGTGGCGCGGATCCCAGTGCGGTCAAAGGTTAAGGTTAAGAGCGAGAACGGGGCCATCGATGTGGTCGGCAACCTTGAATCCGCTGAGGTAGAAACAGATACCGGGACGATCCACGCGGATGTGCCACTCGAGGCCTTGCAGTTCAAGTTTCTTTGGGAAGCAAGTAAACCGCGCTACCTGAGCGACGTGGAACTTCCGGAGATTAAGGAAAAGCGAGGCGGGGTTTTCTCAATCTCGGGAAAGTTCGGAGAGAAAAAACTAAAGAAGGAGGAACGCGTGCGGCTTGAATTCCTCACCCAACGTGGCGTCGTACTTCTCAACGTCGAGCCGAGTATGGTACCGAGCGATTTGCGCGACCGTCCTCTGACCGAAGCGGCGCGCGCAATTGTGCGCAGCGGCAATCGCGAACTGATTGATGCAATCCGCAAAGTTTCGCCCAAACTGTTTGGTGACTACGCCAAGACCCTACCGCCGCTGGAGAAAGAGCCTTTTCTCGCACGTCGCCAAGCTCCGGGACAAGTTGTCACTGCAATCGCGCCACAATTATTGCGCTTCAACGCCAGTGTTACAGATCGGAATGGCCGCGCGATTGGCGGGATGAGAGAGGCCGATTTTTCCGTTCAGGAAAACGGTATTGATCGTCAGGTGACCAGCGTTGCTCCGGCACATGAACCGTTCAATCTTGTTCTCCTGCTCGATGTTTCCGGCAGTGTCGAAGAGCGGATGGACTTCATCCGCAAAGCGGCGCGCGACTTTCTCAATACTGCGAGCCCGCACGATCGAATTTCCATTATCAGCTTTCGCGACGACATTCAGGTGATCTCCGACTTCACGACTGACCGTCGCCTGCTTTCCAGGAAGCTGGACGAGATTGATGCTGGGGGCGGGACCGCGCTGTACGATGCGCTGGCGTATGTCCTCACGGAGCCGGTGAAAAAGCTCAGAGGCGAACGCACAGCGATCGTCGTAATGTCTGATGGTGACGACAACAAATCGTTTGTGCCCTTCCCTGCATTGCTGGACGCCTTTAGCGAGTCGGGAGCACTGATCTATCCGTTATATGTGCCCTCGGGTTTGATACCGGAAGGGAGTGTTCCCAAACCGGAGGCCACGAGGGATCCATTGCGCAGTCGTTATCTGACCCTGACAACCCGGGCAGAAGAGGAAGGCCGAAAACTTGCCGCGGCCTCGGGCGGTGTCTATTACCCGATTCGGCGCATCGAGGATTTGCAACGCGCTTACGACGACGTTGTGCTGCAGCTTCGCTCGGCCTACACAATCACTTACACCTCAAACTCGACACCTTCGGGAAATCGACGCGTGCGCGTCCGCGCTCATCGTGAAGGAGCTTCGGTGCGTTTGAGTCCGGTGGTGAATATTCCCACGCCGTGAAGGCACGGCGCTAGGCCTGTGTGTGCACCTGAAAATCAGTACTACTACAGAGCCGTTGGCGGTAGCCAACGGCTACATCGACGCGTAGCGTCGCAATTCGTCTGCGTAGCTTTGCCTCAAAAGTCATCTGCTATGTCAGGTTCGGCTTTGCCGCCGGATGTGAGGCGGTGGCTATGCCCCGCCCGACAGCAGCCAGATAATCCCGGGCTATGCCCTGGTCCGAGCTTAGCCCTCCGGATTTATTGGGCCAAAGGCCGCACCAAGGGCATAGCCTAAGAATGTAAAGGGCATCTCTACGGCGGGGCATAGCCACCGCCTCACATCCGGCGGCAAAGCCGAAGCCACCAACGTAGGACCCTTAGGGCAAAGCCCCCGGCTGCGTGGTCACTTTGAGGAGAGTGCAGTCGACGCCGGCAGCAACTGCGCCATCACGAGAATTCGAGCAGAGTTTACTTTTCATTCACCATCCTTCATCCTTCACCCTTCAGATGACTCAACCCCTCTTTGACGCACTCTTTGATGAATCCGAGCGCCGGCCGCTCACTGTTTCTGAGCTGACGAGCAAGGTTCGCAGCGCGCTCGAGTCGCGTTTTTCCTCGGTTTGGGTGGAAGGAGAAATCTCAAACTTCAAAGCGCATTCTTCAGGTCACTGGTATTTCACGATTAAGGATCAGGGCGCACAACTCCGCGCTAAGTGTTTTCGCTCGACCAACACACGTATTCGCTTTCGTCCAACTGATGGTTTACATATCAGGGCCCGCGGGCGACTGAGTGTTTATGAACCACGCGGTGAGTACGAGTTGGTTGTCGAAGCTCTTGATCCGGTTGGTGAGGGCGCGTTGCGGATTGCCTTCGAGCAACTGCGCGACCGGCTGCAAGCAGAAGGACTGTTCGCCCGCGAGTTGAAACGTCCCCTACCTGTATTTCCCCGCCGCGTAGGGGTGGTCACGTCGGCGACCGGAGCTGCAATCCGCGATATTCTCAACGTAATTTCGCGTCGGACGCGCACAGTGCACGTGCTTTTTTCCCCGGCTCGCGTGCAGGGCGACGGCGCCGGTCGAGATATCGCGCGAGCAATCCGGCTGCTGAATGATCACCACCGGAATGCGGAGCGTCAGGGCCGGATCGATGATCTGGTTGATGTTTTGATTGTCGGCCGCGGTGGCGGATCGACTGAGGATCTCTGGGCCTTCAACGAGGAAGAAGTAGCTCGCGCGATTCGCGCCTCGGCCATTCCGGTGATTTCCGCGGTGGGACACGAAACCGATTTCACGATTGCAGACTTCACAGCCGACCTGCGTGCCGCGACTCCCTCAGCCGCTGCTGAACTTGTGGCGGCCAAAGAGGATGAGATTTGCGCGGGTCTCTCCGAACTGGGACGCAGCCTTTCGCGGCTGATGCGTTTCAAGATCAGCGATGCGCGCAACCGGGTTCAGGAGCAGGCACTGTCGCAGGTCTTTGAGGAAGTGCGCGGGCGTTTGCTCATCGCGCAGAGACAAACCACTTCCGCCACCCATCGTCTGCAGATCCTGGTTAGCCAAACGCTGCGGACTGCTCAGGGGCGTGCCGAACGCGTTGCTTTCAAGCTGGCGCCGGAACGATTGCGCGTTCGACTGGGAAACGCAGCAATCCGGCTGGATTCTGCCCGAAACAATTGCAGCGTTGCCGTCGGCTCGCGTGTTGATGAAGCCCGCGCGCGTCTGGGATTAGCAGCTGCCTCGCTCGATGCGCTTTCCCCGCTCGCTGTATTGCAACGCGGGTACGCGATTGCCGAGCGGGCAGACGGGCATCTTTTGCGCGACGCCGGCTCCGTCGCCTTGGGTGATTCAATTCGTGTGCGGCTGGCAAAGGGCCGGCTGGATGCGCTTGTGGAACGAATTCAAATCGATGACGAATAACGAATCCAAGAGCAAAAGTTTTGAAGCATCCCTGGAAGCGCTCGAACAAATCGTGCGCGAACTCGAGGACGGAGATCTTCCACTCGAGAAGAGTTTGGAACTGTTCGAACAGGGCATCCGCCTTTCGCGCGAGTGTCAGGAGCGACTGGGTCAGGCCGAGCGCCGAATCGAAATTTTGTTGCGCGACAATCAGGGTCGGCCCATGGTGACCAGCTTCAACACTGAGATGGACATTGCGGATCGCTCCACAGAGAATCCGGGGAACGAATAGGATGACCACGTCGCCGTCCTCTGTCACCGACCACTCCGATTTGCCAAGCCTCGCAAATTTCTTCCGCGAAGGCCGCGCCCTTGTCGACGCCCGGCTCGATGAGTTACTGCCCTCCGAGTCAGGCCAACCTGTCCCCGTCCATCGGGCAATTCGCTGGAGTGTCTTTGCCGGGGGCAAACGCTTTAGACCATTGTTGCTGCTTGCCGTCGGCCAAACTTTCGGAGCTGCGCCAGAACAATTGCTCTCCACCGCCTGTGCCCTGGAAATGATCCACGCTTACTCGCTGATCCATGACGATTTGCCGTCAATGGATGACGATGACTTGAGACGTGGCCGACCCACTTGTCACGTACGCTTTGGCGAAGCAACTGCGATTCTGGCCGGCGACGCTTTGCAGACGCTGGCATTCCAGACAATCGCAGGTGACGGCCAACTCGCCGTCGAGAAGCGCATCCAGCTGATTAGTGAGTTGGCGCGCGCAGCCGGAACGCCCCACGGGATGGTAGCCGGGCAAGCTCTCGATCTCGACGCCGAGTCGCGAGACGTAGGAGCCGGTGAACTGGAACAAATTCACCGCTTGAAAACCGGGGCTCTGATCATTGCCGCTGCGCGCTGCGGTGCTGTAATTGCGGATGCCAACCTATCGGAGACGGATATCGTCAGCCGGTATGCATCGCAGCTTGGTCTGTTGTTTCAAATTACCGATGACCTGCTCGATGTGACTGCGACCGCCGAAACTCTCGGCAAGACCCCGGGGAAAGATGTTCGTTCCAGCAAAGCGACCTACCCGGCGGTCTATGGTGTCGCAGCAGCACGGCAACGCTCTCAATTGGTTCATCAACAGGCCATCGCCGAACTTTCCGAACTGAAACAACCAATTGAGAGGCTGCGGGCGATCGCGGATTTCATACTCATCCGCGAGGCGTGATTGATCTTTGGCCTTTGGTCTTGGGCCTTTGACCTTTGGTCTTTGAGCTTTGGCTTTTGGTCTTTGGTCCTTGGCCTTTGAACTTCGTACTTGCTGACCGCTGATTTGCTGACCGCTGACCGCTGACCGCTGATTGCTGACCGCTGATTATGTCCTTCACGCTCATTGACGTTAGCCACAAAGTCGAAGACGGTATGATCACTTACAAGGGTCTGCCGACCCCGATAATTTCCGCGCACTTGAGTCGAGAGGCGTCAAAAGCTTTCTACGAGCCGGGCACAGAATTTCATATCGGGAAGATCGAGATGGTGGCCAATACGGGCACTTATCTTGACAGCCCTTTTCATCGCTACCCCGATGGTAAAGACCTTGCCGCACTCGAGCTGACTTCACTTGCAAATTTGGAGGGCGAGGTGGTGCGATGTTTCGAAGCAGGTCGCGATTCGTCGTTGCGCCAAATTGATAAGAGTTCACTTTCCGATTTTGATCTGGAGGGCAAGGCTGTCTTGTTTCATACAGGTTGGGACTCTAATTGGCGAAGGGAAAAGTATTCAGACGGCACTCATCCGTTTTTGGCGGCAAGTACTGCGGAGTACTTAGTAAGTGCCGGAGCAGTATTGGTGGGAATCGACTCCTTTAATATCGATGACACAACCACCGGAAAACGTCCCGTGCACTCGATCCTCCTTGGCGCCGGCATTCCTGTCGTCGAACATCTTTGCCGGCTCGGCAATCTGCCTGACTCAGATTTCCGCTTCTTCGCGGTGCCGGTGAAAGTGAAAGATTTCGGAACCTTCCCGGTCCGCGCCTTCGCAGTTGTCGAGGGCTAGCACGAACATTCTTTTTTTAAGTCGGCGAAGCCGACGGCTGGTAATACCCCATCACTTTAGTGCTGGGTATGACGGGAACGTGCTGCCAGTCCGCGAGGCGGACGGCTGAGAGTGTTTGAACGAGGTCAGTCGTCCGTTTCACGGACTTGAAATTGAAGCGAGACTACCCACCGATAAATCGGTGGATCGGGATACCACTGCCTTACTAGCGTCCAATTCCCGCTTTTTTCTGCATCGCCTTGAGTGTTTCCGGAATGAAGGAAGTGATCTGGTGGGTTTCCTGGTGGCCGTCCGCGAACGACTGGTAAAGCGTGAAATCGGGCAGGGAAAGACAGCTCAGCGGTGATTGATGATTGTAGCCCGTATCAATGCCGATGGCGCTGTGAAAAATATAGATGCCGTGCCGCCCTACGCGCCCGCGTAGAGGCAGGAAAGGGGTGGGCGTGTGGCCAAAGACACAAGGCTTGCCGCGATAGTTCTTATAGAAATCCATGTCGCGCGACCAGATCAGCAACTGCGGCGAACTCTCGCGCGGATGTTTGCCGTGATCCAGTCCGGCATGTACGTAGATAGCAAACTCGTCTTCGTGGTAGTAAGGACGTTCGCGGAAAAAGTCTAAATGCTCGCTCGGTATCTTCTGCTCCATCGTATGCCGCGCTACTTCCAGATCCCGCTCGCCGTTTATGGCCAGCGCGTGGCCGGCATATTGTTCAAAAGTTCGCTCACCGCCGGTGACCGGAGTAATCCAGAGGTTGGTAGTCCCGGCGATAAAGTCCAGAAGCATTTGCTCATGATTGCCGCGCAGACAAGTGACTCGCTCGGGATTCGCCTTAACCATTTTGATGACAAACTCGACACAGCCGGGCGCGTTGGGCCCCCGGTCGATTAGATCGCCGAGGAAAACGAGCGCATCGGAGGCTTCGTCGCGCGGCAGCATTGCGAGCAAACTTTCCATTTGCGCGCAACGACCGTGAACATCTCCGATGACAAAAGTTTTCATGCTCTTGATCTCTCGCGCTCCTGACGCGCCTGCTTGATTCCGTCCATCAATTTGAGGAACCGCGGATCTTCACGCAGGTCAGCCCAGTTCGGATCTGATTCAAACCAGGCAACATTTTCGTTACCCAATCTGATTGCGGTCTCCAGCCAGTTAAGTGCTTCTACCTGCCTGCCCTGGAGCAGGTAAGCTGCGGCCAGCCAGTTGGAAATATCATGATCCGCGGCAGCCACCTGCCTGACCTTTTTCGTTAACTGCTCATTTGCTTCTGTATGCTTGCCCTGGGCGCTGAGACAAATCGCCAGGATTGGCCGAATGCCATCGATGGGGTGTTGTTGCAGCACTTGTTGCAGAATTCTTACGGCCGCATCAACTTCCCCACGGTAGTAAAGCACACGCGCACGAAAGGCCCTAATCAGCGGATGGTCCGGCTCGATCTCCGCACCTCGCTCAAGCTCGGCCAGAGCTTCTTCATACTGTTGCTGGTACATGTGGATCCGCGCCCGGTTATAACTTGCTACAACCACCTCGGCCGGATTGAGCCGCACCATGCGATCAAAACTGCGCAGGGCGCGTTCATATTCACCGTCGAGCCGCGCGAGAATGCCACGTACAAAGTGGACCCCGACATCGTTTGGATACTCTTCACGCAAACGCCCAATCTCCTCGCGCGCTTTTGGCTTTTCGCCACGGTGCAGATAAATCAAAACCATATGCATCCGTGCCTCCAGCAATTTAGGGTCGAGCGATAGCGCTTTACTAAAAGCCTCTTCCGCCTTTTCGTGATCGCCTAAATCGCCCAGCCCTTTCAATACGCGGTTGACGTAACAACTACCCATGGCGGAGTACGCCAGAGCAAATTTCGGATCCCGCGTGACCGCGCCTCGAAAGTGCTCGATGGCCGCATCTACATGTTCCCGAGCGATTGTGTGATAGATGAACTGGCCCAGGCAGTCGCGCCCGCGCAGGTAGGCTTCTGAAGCGGCGGAATCGGCAGTAGGACCCTTTGCCAATTCGACCTGTTCGTCGGGACTGAGTTCTAAACGCAATCCCTCCACGATTCGCTTCACCATCGTGTCTTGCACGGCGATGATATCGCTGGCATCAGCGTCAATCTTCTCACTCCAAAGAATCTCCTCAGTCCGGACGTCGAGCAGTTGAGTGGTTACGCGTAATCGATCGCCGGCTTTCAGGAAACTTGCAGTCAGGATTGAGTCGACACTCATCTCGCGTCCGGCGTCGCACGGATCCAGTTGCTTGCCCTGGTATTTCACAATCGCCGATGAAGGACGGACAACGAGAGAGCGCACGCGCGCGAGTTCTGTAATCACAGCATCGGCAAGTGAAAACTCGTAGAACGCAGTTTCCGGATCGTTGCTCAGATTCTTAAACGGCAGGATCGCCACGCTCTTTCGCTCTTTGTCACCAAGGCTCGTCTGCGGCGTTTCATGACCTTCCGCCGACTGCAATGAATCTGAGGCAGGAAACGTTGGTCCGGAGACAGGCTCTGCTCCCGTTACATTCTTCAACCAGCGAAACGCCCGGGCGACAGGACTTGGCGAAGCCAGGTGACGCGGGGCAATCGTTTCCGTCGACTCGTCGAGTGGCGCCCCTGAAACAGCAGACACCTCCCGCGCCAACGTGCGCAACTCGTCTCGTAACTCGGAAATTTTTTGAAAACGCTCACGCGGGTTTTTCTTTAGCGCTCGATCGAGAATTAGTTGCAAACGCGGCGGCAGGGGATCAGGTCGGGACGCTGCGAGCGGCACAGGTTCTTCATGCAACACCGCGTGGCGTACATCGATGGCAGTCTTTCCTCGAAACGGCCAACTGCCGGTGAGCATTTCGTAGAGCAGTACCCCCGCGGAAAAAATGTCTGCACGCGAATCCACACGATCACCTCGTGCCTGCTCCGGGGCGGCGTATGTCGCCGTCCCGTAGGGCACGCCCACTTCAGTCAACTCGGTGTGATGGATTCCGGAGGTTCTGGCCGCGTCTTCGTCGAGAAGTTTAGCCAGGCCAAAGTCGAGAACCTTCGCCTGCCCTTTACTGTTGACCATCACGTTTCCGGCCTTAATGTCGCGATGAATGATTCCCTGTGCATGCGCGACCGCCAGAGCATCGGTCACTTGAACGGCAATCGAGAGCGCGCTTGCCAGGCCAAGCGGCCGGCCATTCACCAGCTGGCGTACGTTGCGTCCTTCGATGTACTGCATCGCGATGAAATGGATGCCGTTAATAACATTAAGATCGAAAATCGTGCAGATGTTCGGATGGTCGAGAGAAGACGCAAGCCGGGCTTCGCGTTCAAAGCGCTTGAGGTTTGCTTCCTTTGTCAATTCGGCTGGCAGGACTTTGATTACCACTGTGCGGCCGAGCTTGGAATCAATGGCCTTGTAGACGGTGCCCTGCCCGCCCGCACCGAGCTTTTCGAGAATCTTGTAATTCCCTAGAGTTGTTCCTACCATTGGCTTGTTTAGCTTTGACGTATTTAACTCCCAATGGCCTTCGCTCGGCAACTCGATGAAGGCTCGGAGTGGGTCAGGGCATGAGCCGTCAGAAATAGAGCCCAACTGATTAAGCGTTACCGCGAGTCTTCATAGCGAAGCCAATGCCGCGAAGTGCTTTCGCGAAGGCGGGCCAGAAACCGAGAAGAAAAAACCAAATGAATTCAGCGTTGTTTGCAAAAATGTCGCCGGCCACGAGGTAATCGTCTATTGGTTTGGCCGCACCAGGAATGGTTGGAGGTTCAAAGGGCTCGATAACCTTAACGAGTAGCGAGAGCCTGGCCCTCGGCGCAAGCTGCGAGTAATAAAGCTTACCCGAGCCCGCGGACTAACAACCGGTGAAACGCCTGAGCCCTCCTTCACCGTCCCACCCCAACGGCGCTGCGCCGTCGGGGACCCCGGGGTCGGGCTTTCTGCTCCAAATCTCACGGCTCCCGTTAATACTTCGGCACGCTGGGGTCAACTTCATTTGACCAGGCAGTAATTCCGCCCTTCAGATTGGTAAGTCGTCCGGGAAACGATGCGCGCTTCAAGGCCTCTATTGCTTTTGCACTGCGGACACCAGCCTTGCAGTGGCAAACCGTCTCGCGCGATGGATCGATCTCGCTCATGCGGTTAACCACCTGCGAGAGCGGGATTAGCTTTGTGCCGGGGATGCGGGCTATCTCATATTCGTTTGGTTCCCGCACGTCAATAATCTGGATATCGTCACCGCGGACCAGGCGGCGATTAAGTTCCGTTGCGGTGATCTCTTCCAATTGTGGTTCCGCAATCTGCCGCGTCGGAGCCAACCCGCAAAACTCCTCATAGTCGATCAGTTCCATGATGGTGGGGTGCTCGCCGCAGACCGGGCACGTCGGATCCTTGCGCAACTTTAGCTCGCGAAACTTCATGGCCCAGGCATCGAATAACAGCAGCCGGTTTACCAGTAGGTCTTCGGCGCCAAGGATTATCTTGATCGTCTCGTTGGCCTGAATCGCGCCTACGATTCCGGGCAACACGCCAAGCACGCCGCCTTCGGCGCAGGAGGGCACGAGCCCGGGCGGCGGCGGCTCCGGGTAGAGGCAGCGATAACAAGCCCCCTTTTGCGCCCAGAAGACGCTGGCCTGCCCTTCAAAGCGGAAGATCGAGCCGTAGACGTTTGGCTTGCCGGTCAGCACACACGCGTCGTTGACCAGATAACGGGTCGGAAAGTTGTCAGTACCGTCCACGATGATGTCGTAATTTTCAAACAGCGAGAGTGCATTGACGCTCGTCAGACGTGTTTCGTGCGTTTCAATCTCGATGTGCGGATTTATGTCGGCCAGGCGATCGCGCGCCGAGTCGACCTTGCGGCGCCCGACGTCTTTCGTGCCGTGAATTATCTGGCGCTGCAGATTGGAAGACTCGACTACATCGAAATCGAGAATCCCGAGCCGCCCGACACCTGCGGCCGCAAGATACATTCCGAGCGGCGCACCCAGGCCGCCCGTTCCGATCATGAGCACGCTCGAAGCTTTCAATCGCTTCTGACCTTCGAGCCCGACTTCAGGCATGATTAGGTGGCGGCTGTACCGCGCAATCTCTTCATTTGAGAGTGCTGGTAGCTCGGTTACAACGTCCGCTTCAGCCGTCGAGCCTCCGGCGATCGAAGGAACAATCATCAGCGTGTCGCCGGCCTTGACCGGCGTAGCGCTGCCGGATTGATGCCGTATGTCTTCGTCGTTGACGTAGATGTTAACGAAGCTGCGCAGTGTGTCTTTGTCATTGTAAAGATGGCGACGAAGCTCTGTGTGTTGGGAGGTTAGCTGATCGAGAGCCTCACCGGCGGTGGTTGCTTCCACCTCGATGCGCGATGTGCCGCCGGCAAACTGGCGCAGTGCGGTTGGTATGGTGATCGTGACTGACATTTTTCCACTTCCTTTCGTCAATTCCCTTTCAAAATTTCTTCCTCGTTAAAGCGTGATCGGTCTGTTTGCATTTCCCAGGAGCGCAAATCTTCGGCCCGGCCTGAATCTATGGCGACGACAATGTATGAATAGAGCGGCCAGGCATGCTCAAGGTCGTATTGAGATGGCACGGCCGGGTGATCGGGATGCGAATGATAAAAGCCTACAACATCCAGGCTCTTCCCGGCTGCTTCCTTCTCTCCGCGCATCAATTCCTCCGGCCGAATCAGAAAACGATTCCGTTTTGCCTCCTCTTCGCGCGCATTCGAGATCGGATATATTTCGGAACAGACCTTCACCCCATTTCCAGCAAAACGACCGAACAAGAGTCCGCAGCATTCATAAGGATAGTCTCGCTCGCCATGACCCCGAATCTCGTGTTCGTGTTGGGCTTCGAATTGGATCATTGGCTATGAACTCTCTTAGCCTGCGCAGGCGGCAGCATAAAGCTTATTAGTCCATGTATCTCTCGCCGCCGTCGCAAAGGATTGTGAGCACAACCGCGGACCGTGATAGCGAGCGCGCCAATCGTAATGCGGCAAAGACGTTTGCTCCGGAGCTGGCGCCAACAAACAGTCCTTCCTCCCGAGCCAAACGTCGGACCATCTCTTCTGCATCATCCGTAGACACTTCCACGTTGTCGTCAGCAAGCGTTGAGTCGTAAATACCTGGCACCGTTGCAGTCGCCATGTGCTTCAAGCCCTCGAGACCATGCAAGGGTGAATCCGGCTGTAGCGAAATCGCCTGGATATCAAGATTGAACTCCTTCAGACGGCGGGTTACTCCAACAAACGTGCCGGACGTTCCCAGGCCGGCGATGAAATGCGTGATCTGTCCTTCACTCTGCTCCCAGATCTCCGGGGCCGTGTGATCGTAGTGGGCGCGCCAGTTGGCTTCGTTGTTGTATTGATCTGGGTAGAAGTATTTGTCAGGCTCTCTTTCAAACATCTCTCGTGCGATCACCTGCGCGCCATCGGTTGATAACAGCGGATCCGTTTCAATGATGTCGACGCCGTAGCTGCGCAAGATCCGTTTGCGTTGCCGGCTGGCATTCCTGGGCAGGCAGACTGCGACCTTATAGCCGCGGGCTGCGCCGATCATCGCGTACGCGATGCCCGTGTTACCGCTGGTGGCGTCGAGTATGGTCATGCCCGGCCGCAGTGCTCGGGCGCGCTCGCCGGCGAGTATCATCGCCAACGCTGGGCGGTCCTTCACCGACCCGCCGGGATTCAGATGTTCGGCTTTGGCGAAAACTTCAACGCCGGTTGGCAGCTCGGGTTCGATTCGTCGCAGGCGAATCAAAGGCGTATTGCCGATGCTCGCCTCGATTGAGTTCCTTAAGCTGAAATCTGTTTGTTCGAGAACACGGGCGCTCATAATTGAATTATTCCCAAGCCGATACTGCAAGTTCGCTGCGGTTGCCAAAAACAAGACGGTCGCGAATCCCTTTTCAGGTTCGCGACCGGTCTTTTGAAAACTTTTGCTGCGCTGGGTATTACGTCAAGTGTGGTGCACGCCTGCAAATGCTCTCCCGGTCGCGTCCCCAACAACAGACGCAACAGGCACAATGGCAAAAACAGCAAAAGCAGGTCTTAGACATTTGATTTTCGTGCTCTATTCAAGGCGACTATAGGAACTAGCTGAACCTCTGTCAAGCCGCGCGGCTTCGAGGACTGAATTCCATTGTTTCGTTTTCCAGACCGATGAATCGGCTGGCTAATTGTCCTTCGCTCGGCTCTCGTTCTCTCTCCACCGTCGGGCGTCTGCCCGGTTGGAGGTTTGCCATTTATTCCGTGATGCCCATTTGCCAGAGCATGAACGCGTAGTCAAACGCGACTTCGCGAAGATAATCGTAACGGCCGGAAGAGCCGCCGTGACCGGCGCCCATATTTGTCTTCAACAGCAATGGGTTGTCGTCAGTCTTCATCGTCCGCAGTTTCGCCACCAGCTTGGCGCCTTCCCAGTAGGGCACCTGACTGTCGTTGAGCGAGACCTTAACGAGGGTGGCCGGATAGTTTGCCTTTGCAATGTTGTCATAAGGCGAATACTTCTTCATGTATTCATAAGCGGCCTTCTCGTTGGGATTCCCCCATTCAATGTACTCGCTTGTCGTTAACGGCAGGCTGGCATCGAGCATCGTGTTCAGCACATCGACAAACGGTACTTGCGAAACGACGGCTCTGAACAGGTCGGGACGCATGTTTGTTACAGCGCCCATTAACAGACCCCCGGCGCTGCCGCCCTGAATCACCATTCGGTCGCTTGAGGTGTATTTGTTTTTTACGAGATGCTCACCGGCCGCGATGAAGTCTGTGAAAGTATTCATCTTCTTCATCATCCTGCCGGCTTCGCGCCATTCTTCTCCCATCTCACCGCCACCACGGATATGCGCAATCGCGTAAACCACGCCTCGATCCAACAGAGTCAAACGATTCGAAGAGAAGGTTGGGGTGATTGAAGCACCGTAGGAGCCGTAACCATAGAGTAGCAACGGCGCCTTGCCATCAATCCTGGTGCCGCGGCGATAGACTATCGATATCGGAATTTTTGTCCCGTCGGCAGCGGTGGCAAAAATTCGCTCTGACTGATAGTTGGCCTTGTCGAAACCGCCCGGGACCTCAGTCTGCTTCTTCAGGATGCGCGTCTTCTTCTCCATGTCGTAATCGAAAACCGAATTAGGCGTGACGAGCGACTGGTAACCGAAACGCAGGGTCGATGTGTTGTACTCGCGATTGGTACTGACGAAAGCAGTGTAGACGGGCTCGGGAAAACTCAGGCGGTGCGATTTATTGTTCTTGAGGTTTGTAATCTTAATGTGTTGCAACCCGCCTTCAAGTTCCGAAACAATAAGATGGTCGGCAAAAAGGTCGATATCGTCGATCTTCACAGCCGGCCGGTGCGCGATGATCTCCTTCCAGTTTGCCTTGCCGGGGTTCGCCACAGGCGCAGTTACAAGGCGAAAATTCTTGGCGCCCTGATTGGACCGAATGTAGAAGAGACTGTCACGATGATCGACTGAATACTCATGATCCGCCTCACGCGGCAGAATGACCTTGGGCGCATCGGTAGGACTGTCAGCCGGAATGTAGAGGTACTCCGTCGAAGTCTTGCTGCCCGAAGCGATCATGATCATCTTCTTATCGCGGGTGCGGCCACCGTAAACGTCAAACAACTCGTCCTTGTCTTCGAAAACGAGATCGCTCTTGTCGGTTCCGATTACATGGCGGAAAAATTTGTCTGAGCGTTTTGTTACCGGGTCTTCAGTCGAATAGAAAATCGTCTTGTTGTCGGTCGCCCACATCACGGAGCCGACGCGCTCGATGCTTTCGGGAAGTAGTTGGCCAGTCCGCAGGTCCTTGATCTGTAGTTTGAACTGCCGGTATCCGGTTGTGTCTGTGGAATAAGCCAGGTAGTTGCCGTCATCGCTGACTGCATAGGCGCCGAGTCCGAGAAATTTTAGACCCTTGGCCATCTCGTTCATCTCGAGCGTGATCTCTTCTTTGGCCTCCAGGCTTCCGCGCTTGCGCGCGTAGATGGGATACTGCATCCCCTGCACGGTGCGCGAATAGTAAAAGTAATCTCCCTGGCGATAGGGAACATTCTCGTCCGTCTCTTTGATATGACCCACCATCTCCTTGTAGAGCTTCTCCTGCAGCGCCGCAGTATGTTTCATCGCGGCGTCAGTGTGGGTATTTTCGGATTCAAGGTAAGCGATCACTTGTGGATTCGACTTTTCCCGCAGCCAGAAGAAGTCGTCCACAACCGAGTAACCGTGGATATCTGTAGTTTTGGTTTTTCGTTCTGCCATCGGTGGTTTTGGTGCGGCGGCTCCATTTGAATCTCCCTGAGCCATAGCCGCCGGGTTAGCGGTGAAAATCAAAATGAACAAGAAAAGCAGAGACATCAACTGTTTTTTCATGGCGGGTCCTTCTTAGTTAGGAGATCTGAGGTTGCAGTCATGGGGAAGCATTTCCAGCACGCTCTCGCGCCTGTCCTCCAACATAAATTCTTTTCGTAAGGTTTCCGGCGCACGGCCGGCTAGTCATGAACCGTTCAACCACGTGGCGGATCGCCCCATCCCGATCCAATGTACTTGCCGTCTTCAACAATACAAGGAACGGTCGGGTCGCCGGCCGAGTAAGAAAACATCTCAGCACGCCTCTTACGATCGTTCTGAGCGTCGTAGTCGGCAAAAGAAATCCCTTTAGAATTATAATAATCGCGCGCCTGTTGGCAGTAAGGACAGCCCGGCTTGGTATAGATGACTAATGCCAACTTCGATCACCTCCGTGTGGGGCTAGTTTATCAATCCAGGGGCGAAGATGAGAAGCCGCCAGGTGGAAGATCCGGTATTATTCTGCAACGGGAAAAGCTATACTCACGCAGCCTTATGAACGAGCAGACTCTCGACCAAACACCTGCGCTCGACGCCAGCGAGTTACTCGACCCTTACGAGAGATTGATCACGATTGAGATCCTGGGCAAACAGGTTCAGGTTCCTGAGAAGAATCGCCTGTTGCGCTGCTTTCAGTACCTGTCAATGAATACGATTTCCTACGGAGACTTTTGTTGGAACGGCGAGTGTACGAACTGCCAGATTTGGTATCACGATGTGGGACAAACGGAGGCCAGCGACAAACCCATTCTCTCCTGTCGCACAGAAGTGAGTGAAGATATGGTGATCACCAAACTAAGTCAGTTCATCAAACTGGAAGGAATTAGTAAATAAACAATTCTGGGCTGCTTAAATCCCGCCGCTCAAGTGAAATAATTCAAGCAGAGACTCTCCTACTCCAAAAATAAAGGGTGAACGGAATTCAACTCGTTCACCCTGTCATGCGCGTCACTGCAGTAGATCCGATCATCCTCGGCGAGCGTCCCGCCGATCACGTCGAAAATCACGCACGTCATGTCGCAAGTCGCGACGATCTCTACGCAGCTCACGATGGTCGCCGCGAATCTCGCGTCGATCACCCCTGATCTCGATTCGGTCGGCGCGAAGTTCCTGTTGCGATGCTCCCTGCCGGCGATCCTGTCTAAACTCACGAATATCGGATCGGAGTTCACGACCATCTTGCCTGATCTCGCGTCTATCAGAGCGAATCTCTCTACGATCTGAGCGAACCTCCCGGCGGTCAGCACGTAACTGCTGACAATCAGCCGGTGAAAAGGGACAACCATTCGGATTGTCAGCCATAGCCAATGCGGAAAGTCCGCTGACCAAAATAACCGTCGCAAATAAAACTCGACAACATGTAGTCTTCATTAGTTTTTCCTCCATTGCGTTCTGAAATACCCAATGCAGCCGGACAGCGACTAGTCGTGATCGCCCTCGGCGCGTTACGGGCAAGGAGGAGAGACAGACTCCACCCCTGCAAAGTGCCACAAGACACTCGATGTAGAGTTTGATGTGTAAGCGGGTGATCCCCTGCCGCAATCTTAGACGCTGAGGATTAGGCGACGGACGAGTTTTTTGTAGGTCAATAATTTTAGAATTCGCTGCAGAGGATTCAGTCAGTGGGTTCAATATTTCGGGACACTTGGATCGACCTCGTTAGACCAGGCAGTAATGCCGCCGTGCAGATTCACAAGATTGCCCGTAAAACCTGAGCGTTTCAGGGCTTCAATCGCTTTCGCACTGCGGCCGCCCATTTTGCAGTGCACCACAGTCTCTCGATTGGGATCGATCTCCGCCATCCGGTTGAGCACCTGGCCTAAGGGAATGTGAATTGTGCCGGGGATTTTTGCGACTGCAACTTCGTGTGCTTCGCGGACATCGATAATCTGAATATCTTCTCCGTTATCAAGACGCTGCTTAAGTTCGGTGGCAGTGATTTCCGGCATCGTTGTACCGTTCATAAACCCTCCTGTCGGTGCACCCTGGAATTGTTAGTAGTAAGGCGGCCCACATCTTAACGACTGATAGATTAAGCGACAAGTAGCTGCATCGGGGCTGGGGAGTGCAAACCCGCAAGAGCTTGCGCAGCCAATGCCATAATGTGGGCGACCGCCACATTACAGAACCGTTGGCGGTAGCCAAGATGCCAGCCTCAATCAAATCTGAAGGTGCCACCGTCCCCAAGCAAATCTGGCAGAGAGATATTGCGCCGACTTTCGTGCTAACTCCATTGGCTACCGCCAATGGTTCTGTAATCAAATGGCGATGTAGGTGATTTCTTTCGCAAACGTGAGCCTTCCCGATGACTCTGTAGCGATCGGATCCTTAATTTAGCCCGCAATCAACAATCCCACGGCGGAAGACAGATAGGAATAGGTTCAGTGCTTTGATCCGGTCGCTACTGCTCCCGGTTCTGTAATACACTTTGAACGGAATCAATACTCTTACTACTACTAAGGGCTTAACCATGAGATTTGAGTTTTATCACAGTGGCCTCGACGATGTTCCGAAGCTGTCTGTGGACGGAACTGTTTCAAACAGCGTTCACTTTTCACACTGGCAGGGAAACGAAACGCCGGCGGAAGTAAAGGCAGATACTTCAACCGAAATCGCCCTCAACCTCGTCGCCTCACCCAATCGTGACCAACTGACTCGCGGCATCGAGTTGGTTACCAACAACCACTTCGATACAGATGGCGTGCTGTCTGTCTGGGCCGTGCTGACCGGGGAAAGGGCGCTTGACCTGCGGGACAGGTTGATATCGGCTGCGGAGGCGGGAGATTTTTCTGAGCTGACGAGCGAAGATGGCGTTCGCGCCAGCATGGCGATTCAGGGACCAGATCCTGCCGGCAACGACAGCGACAGCGGATCACCTCTGGCTGGTTATCTGAATGGCGGCGCCATCTACGACGACGCTCGAGCTTACGAACTGCTGTTTCCTGAAGTTGAGCGCCTGCTGACAAACGTCGGTGACTATGAACATTTGTGGCGTGACGGTTGGAATCGAGTTGCGACGGCCATAGAGAGTTTTGCAAAGGGCTCGTCCACCGTCGAAGAGCTAACCGACGCCCATGTATCTCTTGTAACGCTCGCACCCGACAGTTTTGAGCCTGGTGGTTTCAATCCAAATAAGCACGCTACCCCCTTCACCGCCATCTCGAGTTATGCCAAAGGCCAACTCTTTCTGATAGCGACTCCTTATGAGAATGGCTGGAGTTACCGGATGGATTATCCCTATTATTCATGGGCTGAGACGGTCGTACGGCCCCGTATTGAGCGCCGGGAGCTGACGACGCTGATTTCACGGCTCAACGAACTGGAGACGAATGGCGAGGCGCATTGGCGGCTTGATGGTAGTGAAATGACTTCGGCTATTAAGTTCCTTGATAACAACAGTACGCTGGCTGCTTCGCAACTGCGTCCGGATGAAGTTGCCAATGCTCTTCGCACGGAACTCTTGTCACGGAAAGTCACCTTCGCTTAATAATTTCAATCGTAAATGCATGACGTTTTGATCATCGGCGCGGGTCCCGCCGGCTTGGCCGCTGCCATCTGGTGTGATCAACTCGGTCTGGACACTCTTGTACTCGAGCAGCAACCGGAAGTCGGCGGACAACTGCTTTCGATCTACGGAACAATCGAGAATTATCCAGGCCTCAGCGCGACCAACGGACGTGAGTTCCTGACGCGCTTTGCCGAAGGAACAACAGAAGCCGGTTTTGATCTTTGGACAAATGTTGAAATCGAGCAGGTCGATCTCTTTGCAAAACGAGTGTTTCTGCGAAGTGGTGAAGAACTAAAGGCGATCAGCATGATCATTGCCACGGGCGTGCGTCGTCGCCAACTCGGGATCCGAGGTGAAAAAGAATTTTCCGGAAAAGGAATAATTGAATCGGGCTCGCGTGACCGGCAGTTGTTTGCTGGAAAGGATGTCTGCATCATCGGCGGTGGTGACGCGGCAGCAGAAAACGCGCTGCTCTTAGCGGAGGTTTGCGCGACGGTTACGCTCGTACATCGTGGGAAGTCTTTGCGCGCGCGCCGGGAGTTTACTGAACAGCTGCAAACCAACCATTGCATCACCGTTTTCAATGAGTCCGTGGCAACTCGTATCCTCGGGAATTCAGAAGTGGAAGCAATTGAGATCCAGAGGAAAGAGGCGATAAAGCCCTTCCAGATGGCGGTCAAAGGTGTCCTGATTCGCATCGGAGTCGAGCCGAATTCGGATCTATTTCGCGATCAACTACTACTGGACGGGAAGGGCTACATCGTCGTCACGAGCCAACTAGAAACGAACATCACAAACGTGTTTGCCGTCGGTGACATTTCCAGTCCCCTGGCGCCTACTATCATTGGCGCGGCCGGATCCGGATCGACTGCCGCGAAGGTGATCGGGACGCGGTTAACGAGTGAGAGGAAGCTTAAAAGACTATGAAGGCGCGTTTGTGGCACACAACGGTGGGTGGAGGCCTGTACGGTTTACTCATCGGGATCGCGCTGCAAATCTGTATTGAAATTCAGCAAAAACGCGACGCGGTCCGGCTAGCTGAGGAATTCTATCCAGGGTCACCACCCCTCACGACGGTCCTCCTGAAGCCGCACGCCATTCCGATCGCAGTTTGCGTGCTGTTCGCGACACTTGGCAGCTTTATTTATGTCATCTGGTCGAGACGCCAATGACCATACGTATCCCGCAAGAACCCGGTAGTGTGGTCTCGGCGTATACTGACGCGCACATCGCCGCTTATCCCATCGAGTACATCGCGGGAATCGATCTCTACAATGCAGGTGAATTTCACGCGGCACATGATGTCTGGGAAGAGCGCTGGATGGGCGAGGTCGGACCAAAGGAGAAACTCTTTCTTCAGGCAATGATTCAATCGGCGGTGGCTTTCCATCACCTGGAGATTGGGCGACCCGGTGCTGCGCGCAGAATGCACCAGATGGCGAGGGAGAAATTTGCGCGTCTCGGCACAAAGGTTTTCATGTCTCTTGACCTTGAAGACTATCAGGCTCAACTGATCAGCGCTCTATCGTGGCTCGAGGACGTTGCCGACCCAAGAGAGTTAACTCCTCCGGAGATTACCCCGCCCAAGATCATATTACTGGACGAAGTTACGCGGTTCGATTGAGAAGCTGGATACCAACACAGGTACTGCCATCGTGACGATCATTACGAACCTGCGAATACTCTTAATCGCCATGTGGCTCGGCGCCGCGCTTTTCTTCAGTGCGATTGTTGCGCCCGGAGCGTTTGCGGTCCTACGCTCTTATCATCTCTTTAACGCCAACGAGATCGCCGGAGCGGTGGTGAACCCGGCCCTCTCGGCGGTAAACGTCAGTGGTGTCATTATCAGTTTGCTTTTATTGTTGTCCGTTTTCTTTAACCGTCGAAAGTACCGTTCACGCGCTTTCCTGGCGGAGGTAATTTCTCTGCTCGTCATGTTGGCCGCCACGGGCGTCGGGCATTGGGTGATCGCGGCAAAACTGCGCGCGTTGCGTTTGGCCCTGGCAGTGCCCATCGACCAAATATCTTCCAGCGATCCCCGCCGCCTTTCGTTCAATAGTCTGCACAGTAATTCCGTGAAGGCCCTGGGTATTGCTATGATTGCGGCTCTCGTCGCGTTTGCCTGTAGCGCGTATAGTACGCGAACGAGGATTAAGTAAAAGCACCTTATTGGATCGCCATTGAGGACTAAGTGTGGAAATAATCGAGCAAATTGAGGTTTGGCAAAAGAGTTATGCCGAATGGCAGCGCGAGCACAGTGCTGCTGCGGGCAACGGCGATGTCGGCGAGTCTTATCCGTTAGTAACCAACAAGCGAGCTCCTTTTGCGCCCGCGCGGCGCGCTCTGTCGATGCTCAATCTTGCTTTGATCTCGTCAGCCGGTATTTACGTCGATGGCACAGAGCCTTTCAACCTCAACGATCCTGATGGCGATGTAAGCTTCCGCGAGATACCAATCGAAGTCGGGGCCGAAGATGTGAAGTTTGCGGCGCGAGGATATGACCCCACGGCAGTGCGGGAAGATCTCAATGCGCAACTTCCACTCCAGCGTCTACTTGAGTTTGAAGCGAATGGAATCATCGGCCAGTTGAATCCCGTGTTCTGGAGCTTTTCCGGATTCATCCCCAACGCTGCGCGCCTGGTTGAGGAAATGTTGCCGCGACTTCAGGAGAGAGTGCGACGGTATGAAGTTCAGGCTGCGTTGCTGATCCCCGCCTCACGTTTGTGTCACCAGTCAGTTTCCCTCGCCGCTCGGGCCCTCGAACTCACGGGGCTGCCAACCATGACGCTGGCTGTGGCCCAGGATGTTATTGAAGCTGTGCGACCGCCGCGTGCAGCTTGCTACCGCGGAGAGTTTGGCAGCGTCGCGGGTCAGGCCAATTGGCCCGAGCATCAACGTCGCGTCCTCGATGAGGCGCTGCGGCTAATTGAGCCTCTGGACCAGCCCACCATCTATCAACTCACAGTCGCCCTGGAGAGTCAGGTTGAAGGAGAGCGCGGGGAACGGTAAGCCTCAATCGGCGCACTCGGGCATCACTGAACAAGTCAATATGTCATCACTCAAACGGTTGTTGAAGCTGTTCGCTCTCCTGATCGCAGCTGTTATCGCGTATCTCCTGCTTTGGCCCGTACCCATTTCGCCTGTGGCCTGGACGCCTCCACCAGCCCCACGACTGGCGGGTGTTTACGAAAAAAACAATCGTCTCTCGGGCACTGAAAGATTGTCACTGGGAACAGGATTCGCGCCCGAGGACGTGACGCTTGATGTGGAGAACCGGATCTATACCGGCATGGACGACGGCCGCATCATGCGTCTTGAACCAGACGGCACACGTCCTCATGTATTTGCCAACACTCACGGCCGGCCGCTCGGTTTAAAATTCGACGGGTCAGGCAACCTGATTGTGGCTGACTCGAGCAAAGGACTGTTGTCGATCGACCGCGCGGGCGCAATCAGCCTATTGAGTAACCAGGCTGATGGAATTGCCTTTCGCATAACAAATGATCTCGACATCGCTGCTGATGGCACAATCTACTTTACCGATGCCTCAAGCAGGTTTCCGCTTTCAAACTACAAGGCCGATATTCTCGAACATCAATCGACTGGTCGGCTCCTCGCATATGAGCCTGTCGGTAGGACAACTCATGTGGTTCTGGCCAATCTCAGCTTTGCAAATGGCGTCGCTGTCAGTCCCGATCAGTCGTTTGTGTTGGTGAATGAAACAGGGAAATACCGAATTCATCGCATCTGGCGGACAGGCGCGAAGCAAGGCGCCGCTGAAGTTTTCATCGATAACTTACCTGGATTTCCCGATGGCATCTCGTCAAACGGCAAAGACAAATTCTGGCTGGCGCTGGTTACGCCCCGCGATCCGACACTCGATAGACTGCTGCCGCATCCCTTCCTGAGAAAGGCTGTCTGGAGGCTGCCTCCCTTCCTCCGCCCTGCGCCCAAACGCTATTCCTTCGTATTGGGTCTGGATACAAACGGCAAGGTCGTCGAAAACCTTCAGGACGGCTCACCCGACTGTTACGCGCAGATCGCAAACGTCGTCGAGCATCAGGGCTTTCTCTACTTCGGCAGCATCGGCGAAAGCGCCATCGGCCGTCACCGGATTCCGTAAACTCGGGATTGATGGCTTTGCCACCGGATGTGAGGCGGTGGCTATGCCCCGCCGTAGAGGTGCCTCTTGTTTTTGGGCTATGCCCTTGGTGCGGCCTTTGGCCAAATAAATCCGATGGGCTAAGCCCGGATCAGGGGCATAGCCCGGGCATAATCTGGCTGCTAACGGCGGGGCAAAGCCACCGCCTCACATCAGGCGGCAAAGCCGTAGGTATCTGAAGGGCAACACATATCGAGACTATGTTGTTGTCCTGTGCAAAGCCGAAAAACCCAAAAACCGAAAAACCGGGCTTTGCCCTAAATGTCCTTTCTGACCCAGAAGTCAGAACCTTGACCCATAAGTCGTGCAGGCGGATAATTCGCACCCTGCTCTGCCACTCCCACAAAAGGCGGAACCCCTATGCACCTCATTTATGCTGACGAGTCTGGCGATGATGGACTTAGCGGCGGCGGAACGCCGCATTTCATTCTTAGCGGCGTCATAGTCCACGAAACCAGTTGGAACCCTTTGTTTGAGCGCATCATTGGACTTCGGCGTGAGCTGCGTAAGACATACGGTGTACCCCAGCGAATCGCTTTTCACGGAACGGATATTGTTAACGGTAATGGTGATTACCATCATTCCAGGTACGGCCTTAGCGCTCAGGATCGGTTTGATATTTATCGAGCAATTTTGGAGTTCACAGCAAAGCAGACCGATCTGCTGCGCATCCTGAATGTGTTTATACGGAAAGACAATATCCGAATTAGGACACTTGATGTGTTTGAAACGGCGTGGAGATATTTTATTCAGAGGATACATAACACAATCACCACTGGCGGCGAGCTGAACCGTGGAGATGAATGCGCATTCCTGATTACTGATAGAACACATGATGACGATCTCCGAAAACTAATGAGGGCTATGAGAGCCTTTAATCCAGTCCCGAGCGCTATCGGAATGGGCACTAGAAATCTGTTAGTCGAGAGGATGCTCGACGATCCAGTACCTCGCGACTCTCGGCATTCCTACTTGGTACAACTGGCTGACTTAGCCGCGTTTTCCTTGTTCCGGCGAGACCACCCGCGAGCTAATCTCAGACCGTATAGGTTTGAAACATTTTTCGACATTCTAGACCCCGTTTTAGTGAAAAGTGCCAACAAAGCCAACTCTCAGGGCATCCTATATTGGCCTTGACATTCGACACCATTTACTAGACAATGCGCCCGCGTGACCGAACCTACGCCCTGCGCGTGGTAGTAGGCCGCGCCACCTAACGGAAGTTAGGGAATAGCCGCCTTTATAGGGCGGCTATTCTCGTTTTTAGCCTCTACCGCCGAAGTCCCCGGCCAAGGCTCTCCCTTTTGTTGGCACTCCTTAAAAACACCAATGGAGATGTTTAGTCTGTCGATTCGGGCTTTGGCCTTCGCGATCTCTTCCTCCGCTTTTTGAATGGCTATCCGCCACCCCTCCCTACTACCTGTGGGTGATATTGCGGCTTGACTTGATTTAGACATTGACGTAGTATTCTCCTAATGAGTGAAGACCCCGTAAAAATGGCGCTGGACGCGCTCTTCGCTAAGCACCGAGCGATCGATGCGGAGCGCTACATCCTCCGATTTCAAATTGAAGAACTAGAGTCTGAGGACGCAAAGCTCCAACAAAAGATAGTTGCTCTGGCTCAGGCGCTCGACCAGGAGCCCGACCCCCAAAGTCCGCTTGGCATGTTCTTGGCCGAAATCGCTGCTTCGGGTTTGACCGATGGGGTAAGAACCGTTTTGAGAGCGACAGACCTTTGCAGAACTCCCACCGAAATACGCGATGGCCTTCTTCGTCTTGGTTACGACTTGTCGGGATACAGCAACATCCTCGCTTCCATCCACACAATCTTGGGCCGACTGAGAGAAAGCGGGGAAGTAGAGAAAGTCACTAGCAGTAGGAAAGGCGGTAAAGAGACGGGCTACATTTGGAAAATTGACGCGAAAGAGAAAGAGAAGTCCGATCTTGCTAAAGAGGTGAAGAAGGATTTGGACTATCTGCGAACGGAGAAAGCAGTCGATCCACTGTCCAAGAGATATTGAGTGCTGTTTGAGAGTTCTTTGAAGAGTCTGCGGAGAGGTGGGCGAGTGGTTTAAGCCACTGGTCTCCAAAACCAGCGGGGGTTTCCGGTCTAAGGAAGTGCCCCCCGTGGGTTCGAATCCCACCCTCTCCGCTAACAATGCAGTTCCAGTGGACGCGCAAACGTCCACCGGAACGTTCAACCACACAGTCGAAGCTATGTGGCCTAAGCAACCAAGATTATATGCTTCCGGCTGTGTTTTTCCCAAGATAGGAGATTCACAATGGAAGCAAGAGAAGTTAAAGGCCTCGAAATCGCGGCCAAATCGAAGTTGCAACAGAGCGGGGACAGATGGTTTGTCCCTTCTCAAACAGGCCATCGCGGAACGTACTACACAGTCAAACCCGACCCTGCAAAGCCTCATTGCAGTTGTCCTGACTTTGAAACCCGCCAGCTTCGCTGCAAACATCTGTTCGCAGTCGAATACGTGATCCAACGCGAGTTCACTTACAACGCGGAGACGCAGACCGAAACCATCACCGAGACGGTCACGGTCAAACAAACCTACAAGCAAGAATGGTCTGCCTACAACCAAGCGCAGACTCACGAAAAGGAAAAGTTTTTGGAATTGCTTGCTGAGTTGTGCAAGAGCATTCAAGAACCGGATCAAGGCATGGGCCGCAAGCGGTTGCCGCTCGGCGATATGATTTTCGCCAGCGCGTTTAAGGTCTACTCGACTGTATCCGGTCGGCGATTCATGTCGGACTTGCGCGATGCTCACAGCAAGGGATTTCTCACGCGAGCGGCGCATTACAACTCTATTTCTCGCTACCTTGAGAATCCGACTCTGACTCCGCTTCTCAAGAGTCTGATTGAAGCGAGCAGCTTGCCCTTGCAGTCGGTTGAATCTGATTTCGCTGTTGACTCTTCCGGCTTCTCGACTTCTCGTTTTGTTCAGTGGTTTCAAGCCAAACATCACGATCCGAAATTGCTGGAAGCGCGGGATTGGGTGAAAGTTCATCTCATGTGCGGCGTTAAAACGAACGTTGTTACCGCTGTTGAAATTACGGATCGGTTCGCGGGTGATAGCCCTATGTTCAAGGGACTTGTTGAAACTACCGCTCGGAACTTTGTCATGGAGGAAGTGAGCGCTGATAAAGCGTACTTGTCCGCTAAGAACTTGCAGACGGTCGTAAGCCATCACGCTCAGCCCTACATTCCGTTCAAGAGCAACAGCACGAACAAAGACCGCTGGCAGAAATCGCGCTTCCGTCCCGCCATCTGGAAGCAAATGTTTCATCTCTACAGCTACAACTCCGAACGCTTTATGCAGAGCTACCACAAGCGATCCAACGTTGAAACTACGTTCCATATGATCAAAAGCAAATTCGGAAGCGCCCTGCGGAGCAAGACCAAGACAGCGCAAATCAATGAGGCTCTTTGTAAGGTGCTGTGTCACAATATTTGCTGCCTCATTCAGTCCGTTTTTGAGCTTGGGATTGATCCGACATTCTGGGCCGACTCTGCAAATGCTTAAACACATCTTCGCTTACGCTCTTGTAGCTGCTCTTTTCGGCTGGGCGGCACAAGAGCGTAAGTCCCCACCAAACGAATCCGATGCAGCCCGCAAACAACAAGACACTAAAGCCCAGCCGACTAGCACTCCGATAGAGAATCCCTCTCCCCAAATCGACAACCCCTCCGATGCTGCAAGCAGCAGCCAGAGTCAAGAACGCAATGCCGAAGACGATGCTTCTAAGGCGCAGCAGCTTCGGCAGAATCAGATCATTGCTAACGCGAGTCTCTGGATGGCTATCTTTGCCGGACTGAACCTTGTCGTTGCCTCTGTCTATGCCTACTTTGCGCTCAAGACCTTGAGAGCCGTAGAGCAGCAAAGCCGCCATGCTGGGGAGCAAGTAAATGTCATGCGAGACCAGTTGACGGTAACGCAAGGACAACTTGACGCGATGAAATCCCAGCTTGAACTGGCCGTGATAAGTGAACGGGCATACTTGCGTTTGAGAGACTGGAAGGTGCCAAAGTTTGAAAACGGCTATTTGATTCTTGAGGCGAAAATGATGAACGGAGGCAGAACCCCTGCTTGGGGGTATTACGGTACTACTCGGGTCGGCGTTGACAGGGAACTGAGTCCATATCCCTTTCCCGCCGATGAGGAAGATTGGCCGGGCGCTGAGACTGGCGGCGCGATAGGAGCAGGGGACGAAGTATTGCTGCCCTTCACGCCCCTCAAGGTCACGCCAGCCCAGATTAAAGCGGTTGAGGAAGGCGAGATGCGCATCTTTGTGGATGGTGCTTGCCGATACTTTGACAGCTTGGGCGGAAAGCAATTTTACAGCTACGGATTTACCTTGGACGTAAACCCGCTTGGCATCTCCCCACGGTACGAACGTCACCACCGCGTAAAGGCAGACGCAGAGCCAGAAGCGACTGACCCATAAGTCGCTACTCTGACTCATAAGTGACCCCTGTTTCCGAGTTTTGGGGCAAAGCCGAAAAACCGGTTACCTGCTACACAGCTGCATACCTGCTTACCAAGTCTCAATCACGTTAATCGTTAACGAAACTACCAAGTCTCACTTGGTCGCCTTATTCTGCATAGCTGGTATCCAACTTAGGGTTTTAAGATTAGTCATCTGATCACAGCTTAAGTTGTTAGGAATAGCGAGGTTAAGTTGGTTACGCGAAATCTTGCACCTGTGGCACGCGCATTGAAATAGAAACGACCAAGCGCGAAGCAGAATTCTCGAGCCCCCAGGAGAAACCAACATGATCAACCTACTCTCAGCAGCCACTTCAACACCCCAGCACTGCTTCCAGACCACCGACCTCGTCTCGGCTCTGATGCACAAGGTTTCTCCAGAACTCATTAACTCAATCAACAGCCTGGGCGTCGACCAGAGATATTCGACACTCGAGAATTACCCGGATTTCCTCGCCGGCAGGCCGTCGAAGGCGACCAGTTCGACAACCCAGTTGGGTGTCGCTGCCACGAAGCGCTGCATCGAGCAATGGCAGGGCGATCCTTCGAAGATTGGTTTGCTTATCGCTGCAACCAACACCCCCGATCAGATGCTGCCGTGTCTGGCCTCCGAGGTCATGGGGCGGACACACGGCCTCTTGTCACGTTCCCTCAGAACCGTCAGCATGCAATCCCAGGGCTGTTCGGTGCTGCTCAAATCGATTGAGGTCGCGCAATGGTATCTGGCTGCCAATCCCGGCCAGATGGCCATGGTGCTAATGGCTGAAGCTCACACTCCTTATGTAGCGCCACTATTGCGGGACCACTACCTCGGCTTTCGCGAACTCCTACGGCTCAGAAAGGACAACAAAATCAGTGATGAACAATTCGAACAACAAAGGTTGGATACGACCTTCGTCATTCAGTCTATGCTTTTTGGCGATGGCGCTGTGGCGCTGCTTGTTGGTAGTGAGGAAGGCAAGCCAGAATTCGGACCCATCTCACACTTAACCAATGAGGAAGCTGACGACATGAACCTCCTGACCATGACCAGCAACAGCTCTCACCCTTTTCTCAAGGGACGGCCTCAATATTTCATGCGGCCCAGTGTTCCTGCTCGTGGCGCTCACTACGCAGTAAGCACCGTCAGGAGTGTGTTGGAACACCCTGACTCTCCGGTCTCCGACCTGGATCACGTGGACAACTGCCTGATTCACACGGGTAGCAAGAAGATTCTCGACGGTGTTTGTTCCCAGTTGGATCTCGATACCGACTCAGAAAAAGTTCACGGTTCTTACGAAGTGCTTAAGAATTACGGCAACCTTTCGAGTGCTTCGACGGGATTTATGCTGGCGGAAAAGAATGAATGGCGCGGACCGGCGATGGTGGTTGGCTTTGGCGTCGGCTTCACGGCCAGCGCAGGGATCATGAACTACAACTGATTTCGGTGACAGATTGCGAAGTTGCGAAACGCTTACGCGCCGACGTTCTCAAGAATCGGTCGCTCGCGGCAAACCTGAGCAATCGCGCTGCTCACCTGCACAAAATCAAAGGGCTTACCGATTATCGCATCTACCAGATTGGCTTCGCCCTGCGGCGGCTTCGTTCCCGGGCCGTAACCCGTAACCAGGACCACATTCATTTCCGGCCAACGCTTCCGAATTTCGCGCGCAGTTTCCCATCCATCCATTTCCGGCATCGCCAGATCTGTAAAAACAAGATCGAATTGTTCGCCAGCCAGCTTCTGCATGGCTTGCTGCCCGCTCTCGGCCATGGCAACGGAGTGATTCATGGCCTGCAGCATGTCCGCCAGCGTTTCCCGCACGGCAGGTTCATCATCAACAACAAGAATCGTCAACGATGCTGGTTTCGCAATTTCCTGAGAGTCCGTTTCAGAGACCAGCTCGGTCTCCTGAGTCGCCAAATCGATGGTGAACACAGTGCCACTTCCCACTTCTGTGGTGACACTAATCGAGCCTTCGTGTCTTTCGATTATGCTGTAACTGACTGATAAGCCTAACCCTGTTCCATGGGCGCCTTTTGTCGAAAAAAAAGGCTCGAAGATCTTTTGCCGCACGTCTTCCGGCATGCCGGTTCCCGAATCTGCGAACCGCAACTGCAGGCGGCCGTCCTCACGCTGACAGCTGATGGCCAGATTGCCCCCCTGAGGCATGGCATCCACTGCGTTTACGATGAGGTTAACGAATACTTCCCGCAATTCTGAGGCGCTGCCGTAAGTGTTTTGCCCAGCTTCGGCGTCAAGCGTGACTTGATATTCCAGCCCGCGTAGCCGCGCCTCGTTTTGCCAGCGCGTTCGAGTAATTTCGACGGCATCGTTAAGCAGGCTGCTGACGTCGAGAACCTCAAATTCTTTTGCCGGCGCTTTGCGCGCGAATGTTTGGATACGCCGCACGGTGGCGGCTGCGTCTTCGGCGGCTGTTTGAATGATCTCAAGATTCCGCAGCAGGGCATCATCCTTAATCTGCCGGCGAAGTAGCTGTGCTCTTCCGAGAATGGCCGCCAGCGAATTATTGAAATCATGGGCAACTCCCGAAGCGAGCTGGCCCAGCGCCCGCAGTTTATCCGCGCGGGCAGCGCGTTCGCGCTCCTCTTTCTGTTCCGTGATGTCTCGTGCAATCCCCAGAACGCCGGTGACACAACCGTCAACCACTAGCGGCGAATTATCTACACGGGCATACCGTAACTGCGCGTCGGGTGCGAAATAACGCATCTCGTAGGTTTGGGCCTGACCGTCCAGCGCTGCTGCCAGCTTCTCGGCAACCATCTCGCGATCCCCTTCATGAACCATATCGAGAAGTGCACGCCCAATGAACTCTTCGCGCTTGTAGCCCAGGCCGGCCTGAGTTGCACTGTTGCACCACTTGAAGCGTCCCTCGGTATCGATCGCATAAATCGACTCGCGTGCACTTTCCAGAATATTGGTTAGCAGTGACTGATGTTCCCGGGCGACGGCCTGCACCTTTCGCAGTTCCGAAAGATCTCGCGCCGTGCAAACAACGGCCATCGTCTTGTCGCTCCGGTCAGCGACGGGCTCCACGGAAACCAGAAGAGGCCGATTCAAGCCGACCGGAGTAATCTCAATGGTCACGCTTTCATTCTTCTCGATCGCGTTCTCAACGACACAACCCTCGTCCTCCGCACTCGTTCGCAGAATGTCGCAGCAATGGCGGCCCAGCAACATCCTGGGATGGGCCCCTTCCATGGCGGCGCCCGCGCGGTTCACTCGTTTCAATTGACCGAACCGGTCGAAAATAAAAATACCGTCAGACATCGCGTCGAACGTGGTTTCCCACTCCTGCTTGCCGCGCGCCACCATCTCAAAGAGCTCAGCCTGGGCAATACCAATGGCAAGACGCACTGCCACGGCCTCAACCAGCACTTCTTCATCATCGGTCCAGTAGCGCACGCGATCAGTCTGGTGAATACACAACACGCCACGGAACAAGCCTTTCACTATTACCGGATAGTTGATCTGCGAACGCAGGTTGAGCCGGCGTGCCTGGGCACGGACGCAGGCGCTGAATTCCGCGGAACCAGAGTCGTAGTTTAAGGCGTCGGCAATCACAATGGGCTTCGCAGTTTCAAGCAAGTGGCGTCCGATCGGATCCTCATAACTGGCCTTAACGTCGCTGATGCTGCTACATCCCGGCGCCACGAATTCATGTTCGACCGGCGAGAGAGGATTCTCGGGGCTATAAAGATGCAGGTGAACTCGCGATGCTGATAATGCCTGGCCCAGTTCTCTGGTCGCCGTGCGCAAAACTTCTGGAAGGCTGAGCGAAGCGCGCAGCGCCGTTGACACGCGATTAACCAACGACTCGCGGGTGGAAGTCGCTTCCGCCTTTTGATAAAGCTGTGCCTGACGAATCGCGATTCCGGTTTGATCGGCAATGGCCTTGGCCAACGCAATATCAGATTCTGTCCAATGGCGAAGCTCCCGCGTGGTAGAAAGCGCAAAGGCAGCAGGAACCTCGTCACCAACTCTAATCGCCACATACATGATCGAGCGCACATTGGCTTGCTTTAGAATGCTCTCGTAGAGTGGTCTGATACTTTCTTCCCGCGCGGCGTCGTTGAAAACCAATACCCCGCTCTCGCCGAGCGCTTCAGCAAGCCCTCTTAAGTCGCCAAGAGCAAAATCTGTGGCGGCCGGCTGAACACCCTCGGAATGATATTCGGCCACATTCTGCAGGTGACTGGCTTTCTCATCTTTCGTGTAGAGAGAGCAGCGATCTACGTTCAGATAGGAACCTAATTCGCGCACGGCAGATTGAAAAATCTCCGTCGTTTCCAATGAGCATCGCACCGCCTGTGAGATTCTATGGGTGATGGCCTCACGTTCTGCCTGTTGATTAAGCGCCTTTTCGACACGGCGTCGCTCGGTAATGTCGACGCCGACGCCGCCCACAAACCTCTTCCCTGACGGGTCGGTAATGGGAAACTTTACGACTAACCAATGATGCGGCGTGCCATCCTGCGTCGGCACTGTTTCCACGATCTCCTGGGGCACTCCACTCGATAGGACCGACAGATCGTGTTCGTGAGTCTCTTGCGCAGTGACTGACGGTAACCAATCAAAGCTGGTCTTGCCGCGCAGAAATTCGAGCTGTTGTCCAAATAACCCTTCGAAAGGCTTATTGACGTAAACGTAACGTCCCTCTTCATCTTTCATAAACGCAATGCTGGGACTGTTGTCCATGAAACTGTTGAAGAAGGTCTGACTTTCACGTAATGCTTCCTGTGAGCGCTTATGTTCTGTTAAGTCGCGAGCCACACCTTGTACGCCTACAGGCTTGCCTTCGTCATAAATCACGCGGCTGCTCACTTCGATTCGCACTCGCCGTGAATCTTTGGTGATCAGTTCGATTTCGTACACGGTCGGCGCCCTGCCCGTTGTCTTTTGACTGATCATCTGTCGCGCGAGGCTCAGATATTCCGGAGCGATCACGTCGGCTATGTTCATCCGGGCCGCTTCTTCCCAGGAGTAACCGACGATCCTTTCGCCGCTGCGATTCAGCGATGTGAAGTTTCCCGTCAGGTCGTGTGTGTAGATGATGTCGTTGGCGTTCTCAACCAGCTCCCGGTAGCGCTCTTCATTCTCGCGAGAAGCTTTTTCCGATCTGCGCGTTTCGGTTATGTCGGTAGCGACACCGATCACTCCCAGGACCTTTCCTGCCTCATCCATTAGCGGAGAGTAACGGGTCGCAAATGCCAGATCCCCCACGGAAACCGTCTCCGACACCGCTTCGCCTGCTATGGCGCGATGGATGTTGTTGATGATCTGAGGAACGTCTCGATACATCTCCAGAGCCGATTTGCCCACAGCCTCTCCTGGCTTCAAACCAAGAGCTTTTAACCCTTCCCCCTCTGACAGCGTGAAAATTCCATCCTTGTCGAGTGCAAACAAAACGAGCGAGGCACTTGCAATCACAGTTTGCAGCCGCGTTTCGGTTTGCTTCAGCGCTTCGCGAGCACGGGTGCGTTCCGTGATGTCGCGGATTACGGCTTGAATTGCCGGTTGTCCACTTAACGAGAACGGAATCGCGGTTACCTCGACGTCGACGATTTGGCCATCCAGTGTCACGTGTTTCTGTAGGCTCGGAGCGTTGGGCTGCCCTTTTTTTCGAACCTCGTTAACCCTCTGATTGACCAGACTGTGAAAATCCGGATGAACGATGTCGAGAATTGGCCGGCCAATTAGTTCCTCGGCGGTTGATGCATGATAAAGGTCACTGGCAGCAGAATTAACATAGGCAAATTTGCCGTCGCAGTGGATCACGATCGCATCAGGCGAAAATTCCACCAGTTGCCGGTATCGCTCCTCACTCTCCCGCAAGGCCTCGTCCGCCAACTTCTGTTCGGTGATATCTCTGACAACACCCCGCACAGTAGATGCGTCACCACGTGGCCCCCGCTCCACAGTGATCATTCCTTCCAGATAACGAAGTTCGCCCTGAGCATTCCTGAGGCAGTGAAGCGAGCGCACTGGAGTTTCAAGCGGGATGTTCCTGGTCTCTTCGGTGTCCTGCGAAGCAGCCTCGGATCCGATAAGCTCGCGTAGATGAACACCAACCAGGTCAGCCGCGCTTCGGCCAAAGAATTTACAGCCGGCGGCATTGATACTGGTTATGTAACCGTCGATGCTGCGGGTATAGATTATGTCGGCAGCTTGTTCGACAATCTGACGGTAGTGTTTTTCGATTCGATGGCGTTCAGCCAGTCTTGCCACTTTGACGAGAAATGCCTCATGGCGGAAGGGCACATCAAGATAATCGTCGGCGCCTGCGGTCAAACCTTCGAGACCGTCGTCTGAAGATCTCCGCACTCCGCTGATGAGAAGCACTGGAACGCTTGACGTCTCCGCGGTTTGCTTCAGTCGCCGGCACAATTGAATTCCATCAAGAACCGGCATCACGACGTCGCTAACGACCACATCGAGATCGTTTGCCAGTGCCAGTTCCAACGCGGTGCCGCCATCGCGGGCAGAGAACACCTCGTAGCCCTCCTGTTCGAGCAACTCGACCAGCAGAGATAGAACATGCTTATCATCATCGGCGATCAGTACGCGACGCGGCTCTGATGAGGTATTCGGCATATTTTCGAGCGGACAGGGAGCTTGAGGGTGCTCTTTCACAATCTGAATTTAGGAGAATTTCAGACTCGGCTGGGTTCCGGTGGGTCCAATGAGGATCTTGCTTAGAGGCGTACGGACGAGGCAGCTTAACTACTGCTGCCGTCGCAGTATAACAGTGTTGGCCAGAGGCTGTCACCAATTTATAGGGCGGTAACGGAACAGTTGTTTGTGAGGAATTTGGCCAAAATCTGGCGGAAAAGGCTTGCTGAGCTATTTTTTGGCGGGAGCAGCCAAAGTGCCGCCCTTGGCAAAATAACCGACCCGATAGTTGAGTTTGAGTTGTTTGCGCAGGTCAGGGTTTATTAGTTCGATCTGAATACGGCGATAAGAACCGTCCTGATTCTTGTTTGAAGGCGAATAAGCTATCAGATACTGCTCTCGGAGATCGCGCTGGATTTGAGCGAAGGCTTCTCGCAATTCCCGCTCACTATGGGGGAAATACGCCCGACCCCCTGTCTGCTCGGAGATCTTGCGAAGCGCACCTTCATTGACGCCAAAGTTGTAGCTGTCGCCGATGCCGATGCTGTAGATGAGGGCATCGGCTTTTTGTGCACGCTCCACGGCTTCGTGCATCTTCACCTGGCTGATTGTATCTTCGCCGTCGGTGAGCAAGATAATCGCCCGCCGCGAATTTTCAGCAGCGTCCGAGAGTAACTCGTTGGAAGTGGCCCACACGGCGTCCCAGATCGCCGTGGAACCGGCGAGAGTCTGATTTTGGCCGGAGATTGGCGGCGTTCCTCCTACGACAACTCCGCCGCCGATGTACCCTGAAGGCGGCACAACCTCGACTCGATCGATCGCGCGTCGAAGACGATCGAGATTTCCCGTGAAGCCCTGTTCCAGGGTGACATCGCCCGTGAAGGAAACAATCGAAGCTTCGTCCTTACCCGGTCGTATCACGGCTTCCAGAAATGCTCGGGCAGCAATTTTTTCATCCGGCAAAGTGCGCTCTTCAGAGAGACTAGTGTCGATTAGAATCGCGGTTGATAGCGGCAGATCGATATTTTGCTGGAACGTAAAAATCTCCTGCGGGCGGCCATCCTCCAAAATGCGCACATCCTCTTGCTTGAGATTGCCGACAAAGCGTTTGTTTTTATCCGCCGCCGTGAAAAAGATATTTGTCAGTGTCGTATCAACGCGTACAACTTCATCTGATTCCTGCGGCAGTGTCTCCCGCGGAGTAGGTGTGGGGCTTGGGGCTGAAGTCGGCTCGCTACGTCTGGGCCGGCTCTTATCCTGAGAGCTCTCCTGAGTCTGAAAGCGCGCTGATTCCGCGTTTCCGAGAAGTAATGAAGCTCCCAAGACAAATAAGAGAGAGAAAACTGTAATTCTTCGTTTCACTGAAATACCTCAGGGTCTTACCGCGTCCGCAATTGCCTTGTAGCCCTGCTTTGTTCGCACTTTCAAACCGTCGCGGTCACTGGCTAATCTGACCTCGATTCGTCTGAAACTACCGTCATAGCGATCATTCACCGGCTTATAAGTTACGAGGTATTGCGCTCGCAGCTCTTTATTGATCCTGGTGAATGAACGCTCCAACGAAAGCATATCGCCGGTAAAAAATGCAATGCCACCAGTTTCCTCAGCGAGCTTCACCAGACTGTGGTCAACCTTGTCCTTAACCTCGCCAAGTCTGACACCGGGAACGGTCCCGGACAATCCTGCCTTAGTAGAGATTGTATAAATCGTCGTCTCGGTGCGCTGGGCAATGTCGATTGCATCACGCAGATCGGCTCGACTGTAAGTATCTTCGCCATCCGTGATCACAACCAGAACGCGACGGCCGGAAACGGATCGCAACTTCTCGTCGCAGAATTGCCAGACTGCGTCGTACAAGGCTGTTTGTGTTCCCAGCTTCTTCACGCCAAAGACGGCACGATCCAAAAGGTCAAGTTTGTCGGTGAAGTCCTGTTTCAGTTCAATCTGGTGGTCAAAGGTTGCAAAGAGAACCCGGTCCTTTCGCGGTCGAACCACGGTCTGGATGAAGTTCATCGCGGATTCCTGTTCAAATTTTAGTTTGCCTGCTGTCGAGGGCGATGTATCCATTAGCACCACCACATAGAGCGGCAGGCTTTCACCAAGATCATCGGAAAAGGTCTCGATCTGTTGCGGTAGCTTATCTTCCAAAACGAGAAAATCACTCTTCGTTAGTCCCGGGACAAATTGGCCCTTCTTGTCCACAACAGTTATGGGAAGACGTACGCGCCGAATAAAGGTTGTAATCGGAACATCATCCTGTGAGACAACCGGCGGAGTAGGCTTTTGCTTCGGCTTTGCTTGTTGCGCCAACACCATTCCGGTCGCTGCTGCCAATAGACACAGCACAAGCGCCAGCTGGAAAAAGGAACGAGTCACAAAACGGGTCATAGTCGTGTACTTCAAAACAATTCGAATTGTTAGCTTATGTGGCCTGATCAAACCGGCGATTCGATGCCGCGGTAACTGGCTCCCGTTGCCCTCAGCAGACCGTTCGCAAATTCGTACGGGCTTCCCAATTATCAAAACACATCGAGCGCAACTAACCAAGTCTGATGGCACTTATTAGCCGACGCGCCGCAAAACCGACTTGGTAGTTTGAACCTTCACGCGATGATACAATGCGATTGACCCAGACGAATTGCGCGCGGCGCATCGTCATTGATGAGAACGCGCCCTCATGTCCGACCAAAAGAATCCTCAGAATGAAACCGGGTCCGAATCGCCTGAGTTTGTGGCCCACTACCGCATTATTAAGCGGTTGGGTAAAGGCGGAATGGGCGAGGTGCTCCTTGCTGAAGATACTAAACAACACAACCGCAAAATAGCTCTCAAAGTACTGCCGCCGAAGCTGACAAACGATGAAGGCCGTGTGCGCCGATTCCAGCATGAGGCGCGCGCAATCCTCGCTCTCAACCACCCCAACATTCTAACCATCTTCGAAATCGGTAAAACCGCAGACACTCATTACATCGCCACCGAGTTCATTGATGGTGAAACTCTGCGTCATTGTCTTTGGCGTCACCAGGTCACAGTCGATGAGGCATTGGGCATTGCCATTCAAGTGGCCATGGCTCTCGAAGCTGCACATGCTGCCGGAATCGTACATCGCGACATCAAACCGGAAAATATCATGCTGCGTCACGATCGCTTCGTGCGCGATCGCTTCGTCAAAGTTCTGGACTTCGGTTTGGCAAAACTCACCGAGCGCGAGACTCCGCCTTCTGATCCGGAAGCGGTGACGATGGCAATTACCAATACCAATCCTGGCGCCATCCTCGGCACGTCGGGATATATGTCTCCCGAACAGGCGCAGGGAGCCGCCATCGACGTGCGCACGGACATTTTCAGTATCGGGGTGGTGCTTTATGAAATGATCGCGGGCCGCTCGCCATTCTCGGGACCAACTGACAGCCACGTCAGGGTTTCCATCATCGATCAGGATCCACCGCCATTGACTCACAAGGCCTCGCAAGTGCCGCGTCAACTCGAACGCATAGTCTCGAAGGCACTCGCCAAAGACCGCAGCAAGCGTTACCAGACCATTACCGATCTAAAACTCGATCTTGAACAGCTGCGCGAGGAGCTCACGCGATCCGCGGATCCGCGAGATGATATCGAATCAGCAGCTGATACCCAGTTAACCCGCTCGGGTTTAGGACGTTCTACAGCCCGGCGGACGTTGCCGGGGGAAACAGCAACTACCGACGCTACAACAACCGCCGCCGCACCGATCGCAGCCGGAGTCAGCCGCTACAAAACCGCTGTTCTCATACTTGCGGTCGCCGCTATCGTCGCTCTGATTGCCGGCGTGGCATATTTTAAATACACGCGGCCGATGATCACCTCCGTGGCCATTCTTCCCTTCGTAAACGACAGTAACGACGCCAACGCCGAATATCTTTCTGATGGAATCACGGAAAGCATCATCAACAGCTTGTCACGGCTGCCAGGGTTAAAGGTGATGTCGCGTAATGCTGTTTTCAGATTCAAAGGCAAGAATCCCGATCCGCAGGAGGTAGGTCGAAATCTGAAGGTCGGCGCGGTATTAATGGGTCGTCTCCTGAAACAAAATGAGCAGTTGATTATAAAAACTGAATTGATAGATGTTTCAGACGGCACTCAGCTTTGGGGCGCGGAATACAACAGCAGCCTCTCGGATATCTTTTCGGTGCAAGATGAGATCTCCAGAACAATTTCCTCAACGCTGCAGCTGCGCCTGACAGGTAAGGACGAAGACAATCTCGCGAAGCGATACACCAGGGATGCCGAGGCTTATGAACTCTATTTGAAGGGCCGTTACTTCTGGAATAAGCGCGGCGAGGCTGGATTGAGGAACGGCATCAAGTATTTTCAAGCTGCGGAAGAAAAAGATCCCAACTACGCTCTCGCCTATTCCGGCCTGGCAGATTCCTACTCACTCCTCAGCGACATCGGGGTCGTCGCTCCCGTAAGCGAAATGCCGCAGGCAAAAGCTGCCGCCCAAAAGGCCCTCGACATCGATCCCACCCTCGCGGAGGGATACACATCGAGGGGCTTTGTAAAACTTGCCTACGACTGGGATTGGCTGGGCGCCGAAGCAGATTTCAAAAAGGCGCTGGAGCTGAACCCCAGGTATCCCACCGCTCATCAGTGGTACGCGTCGTATCTCGTGCAGATGGGTAAATTTGATCGCGCCAAAGCGGAAATCGAACAAGCGCAACAACTCGATCCACTCTCGCCAATCATCAGCTCTAATGCCGGACTCTATTCCTACTTTGAGCATCGCTACGACGACGCTATTGCCCAATATCAGAAAACACTGGAGATCGATTCCAACTTTTGGGTGGCGCATCACTATCTCGGGCTCGCGTATGCGAAGAAGGGTATGCACGATCAAGCGATTAGCGAGTTGCGCAATTCACTCCATTCACCGGGCACGGGGCCACTAAAGGAGGGCGCGGTCGAAAACGATCCGGAAGTGGCGGCATCACTCGGATTTGCCTATGGCCTCGCGGGTCGCCGCAACGAAGCGGAAGCTATACTCGAGAGACTTACAGCTCTGTCCCGGCGTCGTTATGTGTCAGGACTCTATCTGGCGATTGTGTATACCGGACTCAATGAGAAGGATCTGGCAGTTGCATATTTGAACAAGGCGTACCAAAGCCGCCATCCGGGGCTGGTTCTGATAAGAGTCGATCCGATCTTCGATAACCTTCGCGGCGACGAACGCTTCAAACAGCTGATAGCCCGCTTTGAACCAATTCCCTAAGCTCGCCCAGGGTTCCCACCTAAAATACCTCCATCACACTAAGTAGCTGGAGTAAGTCAGCGGGCAAGGGAGCGTGGAAGCGCAGGCTTTCCCCTGTAGACGGATGTCGCAAGCCCAACTGCTCAGCATGTAGAAAGTGTCTGCCAAGCTTGCGAATTTCTGCTTTCAACTTTGGATCGCGTACGGTGTTATCGCGCCCGCCGCCGTAAACCTCGTCTCCAACTACAGGATGCTTTAACGATGAGAGATGCACGCGAATCTGATGGGTCCTCCCAGTCTTGATTTCAACATCGACAAGGGTGAAACGCTCGTACCGGCGTCGCACTCGATACAGTGAAAGGGCGGTCCGACCGCTGCGCACTATGGCCATGCGTGTTGGATTACGCGGATCTCGCGCGATCGGTTGCTCAATGCGGCCGCGGTCTGCCTCCATGACGCCGTGAACTAGAGCCACGTACGACTTGAAGACCGTGCGCTCGCGAAACTGATCGGCCAAGTTCTCATGCGCCATCTCTGTTTTCGCCACCACGAGGATTCCAGATGTATCTCTGTCGATGCGATGCACAATCCCGGGCCGAACTGCTCCCGCGGTAGTTGAAAGCTGGTCGAAGTGATAGGCGAGAGCGTTGGCAAGCGTGCCGGAGTGAATTCCCGCTGCCGGATGAACCACCAGGCCGGCAGCCTTATTCACCACGATCAAGTCCTGATCTTCATGAATAATATCGAGGGGAATGTTTTCAGGAGAGAAGGTCGTCGCAGGTGGGGCAAGCAATGCAACTTCAATCTCATCACCGGCGTGGACCTTGTAAGATGACTTCACTTGTCTGCCGTTTACAAGCACGTCCTCGCCTTCAATAAGGTGTTGCAAACGAGCCCGGCTCCAACCTTCGACTCGGAAGGCAAGATAAGTATCCAGCCGTGCGTCTGCGTCCGTCTCGTCAACCTTGAAGCTTAGTGTGTCGGCACTGGTCGCGGAGTCTGTATCCGGGGAGTTCCCGTCCTCATTTTCCATTTGTCATTCGCGAATTCAAATTGGAAGTGCAACAGGTATGCATGCAGGGTGTCTTGTTCGCCGCAGCGCCAAAGGCGCGGAATATAAAAGCCAGGGGCAAGCGCTGAGCAAGGCGAAGCGCGTCGCCCCTGGGAAGATGTAGCGATAATCCGAAGCTCTCAAAGAGCGGAATAACGACGCTCGTGAAATTCTACGTCGCACTTTCAGTGCTCCCATTCCTATCAACGATTACCGCGCGTCCCAAAGTGTTGCACTTCCAAAGTTGAATTCGCAATTTTCATTTCACAGTTGTCATTGGATGTTTCAGACTTAATCCTAGACCTGATCCAGCAGGTGGGGTGTTGGAGCGTGTTGCGATCACATTGACCAATGAGCATTGGAAAATGATAAATGGAAAATAAAGAGGCCATCACCAAAATGAGCTGGCAGCTCATCCATTCTGCCTCTCAAATTCCTTCATGAACGAGACCAATGCGGCTACACCTTCCAGCGGGAAGGCATTGTAGATAGACGCACGGATGCCACCGACTGAGCGATGACCTTTCAAGCCATCCAAACCCTGAGCAGTAGCTTCGGCGCTGAACTTTTTCTCCAATTCCTCTGAAGGGAGACGAAAAGTGACATTCATGATTGAGCGCGAGTCTGGATCGGCGTGTCCTCGATAGAACTCGGTCGCGTCGATCGCATCGTAGAGAAGTTGGGCCTTCTCCTCGTTCTCGCGTTGCATTCCCGCCAGACCGCCCTTTCCGCGGATCCATTTGCACACGAGACTGATGATGTAAATGCCCCAGGTGTTAGGTGTGTTATAGAGCGACTTGTTCTCGACGTGAGTGCGGTAGTCGAGCATCGTATGCAGTCCATCAGGAACACGCCCTAAGAGATCGTCTCGCACGATCACCAGCGTGACGCCGCTCGGGCCCATATTCTTCTGAGCTCCGGCATAGATCAACGCATAATCAGCAACCGGGATCGTGTGAGACAAAATGTCGGATGAAGCATCGGCCACTAACGGGACGTCGCCCACGTTTGGCTCATGTTTCCATTCAACGCCCTCAATGGTCTCATTCGTGGTGAAATGAACATAGGCTGCATTCGGATCGAGGTTAAGTTCTTCAGGTCCGGGCACTCGAGTGAATCCGCCATCAGCAGTTGTTGCCGCCACTCTGGTTCCACCTGAACGCTTTGCCTCCTTGAGAGCTTTTTTGCCCCAACTACCCGTAATTATGTAATCCGCACTTCCATCCCTCGGCAGAAAGTTCATCGGTACCATGGAAAACTGAAGGCTGGCGCCCCCCTGAAGAAAGAGCACCTTATAGTTGTCAGGGATGGCCAACAGTTCTCGCAGACCTGACTCCGCCTGGTTGAAAATTTCGTCAAAGGTCTTTGAGCGATGACTGATTTCCATCAGCGACATACCAACCCCGGGCAGGCTCAACATGTCGCGTTGCGCTTCTTCCAAAACGGGTAAAGGCAACACCGCCGGGCCGGCGCTGAAGTTAAAAATACGATCGGTCATTGTTTCTCCAGTGAAGAGTCCGACGATGGCAGTCTCGGATTACATGTGGCGGTAAACTAAAGGCTGCTATCTTCGTTTGTCACTCTCTTCGCCAAAACTCTTTCGCATCATGCGGCCGGCCACCTTGACCACCGCTGAGCGCGGCACGATTCGTTGCGCCTCAACCATCAGAAAATTGCTCCAACCTGAAACCACATGGCCCTTGTTGCGAGCCAGTGCATTAAGCGCCGTGTCCACCACTTCATCCGCAGTCTGAGCAATTCTGGCCGGAGGTTTATGGCCGCGCGCCGCTTCAAAAAAGTTTGTCTCCGTAACGCCGGGGCAGAGCGCCAGCACCTCAATACCGTAAGGCCGGTTCTCTTCGTGAACAGCTTCAGAAAAAGACAGGACGAAAGCTTTCGTAGCGGCGTAGGTTGCCATGAACGGCACCGGTTGAAATGCCGCCGTCGAAGCAACGTTAATAATTGCCCCCTTCTTGCGGCTCCGCATTGGGCCCAGAAATCTATGCGTTAACTCGACGAGCGCCTTTACGTTTAGATCAATCATGTTGAGCTCGCGCGCCAAATCGAGCTTTACGAAATCTCCCATCGCCCCGAAGCCCGCGTTATTTATCAACAACTCAACTTCCACCCCTCGCTTCTCAGTCTCATCGAAGAGGTGCGCGGGTGATTCGGGAAGGGAAATATCGAGCGCGATGTATTGAGCCCGAACGCGGTTAATGCGGCCAAGTTCGTTGCACAGCGTGGCCAACTTGTCTTCCGAACGCGCCACCAGGAACACGTTGCGACCGAGCCCCGCAAGTCTGCGCGCAAAGGCTTCGCCTATCCCACTCGATGCTCCTGTGATAAGTGTTGTGCTCATGATTAAAAATAGTCACCTAAATCGTTCGCCGGGTGACGGCTACAGACCGGTAACCCTTGCCTCTCAAACATTCGTTGCAAATCTTCTCTTCACCTTATTGCAACTGCAGCACATTCAATTCGATTATATCCGCGTTCTCCGCACGCAACCGATCAAGAGTGCTGCTGGCGGGGGCTTTATCCAGATTGATACGCGCCACAGCGGCCTCCGCTCCCTCGAACACGATGTTTTCCATTTCCTGGACATTGATCTGTTCGGCCTTAATCGCTTCGAGCACATTTGCCAAGACGCCTGGACGATCCTGATGGCGCACTACGAGTCGATGCGTTGCCGGCGTTTGCTGCGCCAGATTGACTACGTTTGGCACTCTACCGGTTTCTTTAAACTCGCGGATGATCCTGACCGTCTCCGCCGCAATTGCTTCCTGGGCCTGATCGGTAGACGCGCCGACATGATGCGTTCCATAAAGATTTGTTTCTTCGCGAATCGGGTCGCTGAATTCACCGGTAGAGGAAGTTGGCTCAGCAGCAAACACATCAAGTCCAGCCCTAATGCCGCGGCTCTTCATTGCCTCGACCAAAGCGTGTTGATCTACAACGTCGCCCCGCGCCGTGTTGATGAAGTATGCGCCTGTTCGCATGGCAGCAAAGAAGTCTGCGCCGATTAGCCCTTTTGTTTGGGGTTTAAGCGCAAGATGGACACTGACAACATCTGCTTCGCTCGCAACATTCTGAGGAGTAGCCCGATACTCAACGCCGAGTTCCGCAGCGCGTTCTGGCGTCAAACTGCGACTCCAGGCAATCACCGGCATGCCGAAAGCGTTGGCGCGCGGAATCATTTCCTGGCCGATCTTGCCGACCCCAATTAATCCAAGCGTCCTACCAAATAGTCCGCGGGCTTTGGAGAACTCCTTTTTGTTCCACTCACCCCGCCGCAGGCTGATCACGTTGTCCGCGATGCGCCGATCCAGAGCGAGAATCAGGGCAAACGCCAACTCCGCCACCGCAATGGAGTTTTTCCTCGGGCAGTTGGAAACGTAGATGCCACGCTTTGACGCCGCCGTAACATCAATGGTGTTGTAACCGGCGCCAGCCCTGACCACCAGCTTAATTGAGCCGGCTTCAAGCATCGACTCGGTTACTTTGGTCGAGCGCACAACCAGCACGTCAGGGCGCATTTCAGCGACCGCCGCAAGCAGCGCCTCGTCTTTTAGATCCGGTTGATACGCGACATCGCAGCCGAGAGTCTGTAAACCGTCGCGGCCGGATTGTTCAAATTTATCGGCAATTAAAACAAGCATGATTTCATTTTCGATTGGCGATTGCCGATTGCCAATTTCAGACTCTGATCTTCGACTCTCACTTTAGGAGCTCAAACTGACCCCACTTCCTGAATCCGCAATTGGCAATTGACAATCGGCAATCAAATTCGGTGAATCAACAAACCGTCTCGCAGCTTCGGTTCGAACCAGGTGGATTTTGGGGGCATGATCTCACCAGCGTCGGACACGCGAAGCAGGTCTTCCACCGTCGTAGCGTGCAGCGAAAAAGCGACTGCGGCCTTGCCTTCATTCACCAATCGTTCAAGTTCTTTAGTACCGCGCAGGCCACCAACGAAATCGATTCGTTTGTCACTTCTCACGTCCTTTATTCCCAGGATCGGATCCAGTAGCCGCTCCTGTAGCACTGAAACATCGAGCGAGTCGACGAGGCCCTGGGGCTTCTCCTCAGTGTCGAGCAGTTTCAACTCATACCACTTGTCCTCGAGATACATGCTCCAGGTTCCTGGCTGAGACGGGGCCGGATTTCCGTTGTGGGTAACACTAAAACTCTGTTTCACGTTGGCAAGAAACACTTCTTTTGATTGTCCATTCAGGTCCTTCACAACTCTGTTGTAGGGAAGGATCTGCAGCTGATCGTCGGGAAAGATTACCGTTAGAAAAAAGTTGTACTCTTCGTCGCCGGTGTGTCCGAAACTTTGGTCTCTCAATTCCACGCGTGCTCGACTGGCACTGGCGGCGCGGTGATGTCCATCGGCGATGTAGAGGTGCGGCACGTCACGAAAGGCGTGAACAAAGCGCACCGGGTCCGGCACGTGCCAGACGGTATGTTGAATTCCATCAGCAGCAGTGAAGTCGTAAAGCGTTTTCGTCAGCATCGTCTCCATCACCATCGCGTCGATCTCCGCTCGCGCGCGGTAAGTGAGAAAGACGGGACCCGTTTGCGCCTGAAGCACCAACATGTGCCGCGTACGGTCGTCCTCTTTGTCGCGGCGAGTGCGTTCGTGTTTCCGAATCAAGTCCTGATCATACTCATCCACGGAACAGCAGGCCACCAAACCCACCTGCTCCTGATCTCCCATGATCAAGCGATAGATATAGAGGCTCGGAACCTCCTCTATTTGCAGGGGACAACTTCGGATTAGACTTTGAAAGTTATCGATCGCCTTGCGGTAAACGGGATCGCTGTAAAGATCCGTGCCGTCGGGCAGGTCGATCTCCGGACGAGACACGTGTAGAAAACTCAGGGGATTACCCGCAGCGAGTTGACGAGCTTCCTCGGTGTTAACGACATCGTAAGGAACACTGGAAACCTCTTTGGCCTTATCCGGGGGCGGACGTAAGGCGCTAAAAGGATGAATAACCGCCAACGAGTTTCACCTCCGCAGTAGCCGGGCTGGCAATGCGCCGGCCTTTCAGACAGGTGCGGCTGCCCGAATTACAGTTTGAACTTGATTGCTTAAGGCTTGAGGTAAGACTATCCGGTCAAGCGCGATCTTAGCAAGCCGCAACACTTAAGCAACGTCGCAATTACTACGAGTGCAGGCAGAACGTCCGGGGAAGGACCATGGGCCGGGTAGCGAACTACTGAGGGCCGTGTAGAATGTCAAAAATGACCGACAGTGAAAACCCCTGGCTCAGGGAACTTGAAGCTAAGCTCAGAAGTGTTGAGGAAACTTTTGCCCGCGAGATGCGTGAGCGAGGCTTTGAGTTAGACCAGGCGGAGAATGTGGCGTTGCCGGGTTCGCTGGCGCGTCTCTACGCCGAACGCGAAGCACTGAAAGCCCAACTGGAAGAAGAGGAACGTGGAGGACTGGATGAAAGAGACTGAGAGAATTCGTGAACAACTTAAACGAGCGTTTACAGGTGATGCCTGGCACGGTCCCAGCGTGTTGGAGCTTCTCGAGAACGTCACGGCAAGTCAGGCTGCCGCCCGCCCGATCACCGGTGCTCACAGCATTTGGGAACTCGTGCTCCACATCGGGGCGTGGGAAGATGCCTGCCGCCGCCGGTTGACCGGTGATCGGGCCGAGCTTCCAGACGAAGAAAATTGGCCGCCAGTTGATGAGATCAGCAATGACGCCTGGGCGCAGACATTAGTTGCCCTGCGCCAAGGCCATGACCGGTTTAGTGAAGCAATCGCTGCTGTAGATGAAGCCAGGCTCGACGAGCCAATCCTCGAGGGCATGACTACGGTTTATGCAACGCTCCATGGGGCGGTGGAACACGATCTTTACCACGCTGGACAGATTGCAATTCTAAAAAAGGCTTCTACCGGAGAAACAGTATGAGCGAATTGGCAAATCGAGATTGCATTCCCTGTCGCGGCGGCGTGCCGCCGTTGCAGGGCGAGGAAATTGAGAAACTCTTAGGCGAACTCCGGGGTTGGTCTGTGGTAAGCAACCACCATCTCAACAAAGTCTACAAGTTCGCGGACTTTCGCGAAGCTCTGGTGTTTGTAAGTCGGGTGGGGGAGGTCGCGGAAGAGCAGGGTCATCATCCGGATATTTGCTTCGGTTGGGGTCGCGCGGAACTAACGATCTGGACTCATAAGATCGACGGCTTGACGGAAAGCGACTTCATCCTCGCCGCGAAGATCGACCGTCTTTAAACGGTTGTAGGATCGTTGCCACTCAATGTCAGAACCGGGAGCGGGGGGGGGAGGGTGGGTGGTGCAGTAGTCAAGCGGGAGGAAAAAGAGAGCTCAGGTTAGTCAACGGTCACTCCACTGGACCCGGTCGCTACCGCTCACGGTTCTGACATTTCCAAATAGACCTTCTCGGTTTGCTCAACCATTCGTTTGAGGCTGAACCGCTCCTGCACGACGGCACCAGCGTCAGCAGAAATCGTGCGACGCTTCACCGGATCTAACAGCAGTTCTGTAATCACCTGCGCCATGTGTTCAGTTCGTCCCACTGGCACCAAAACGCCGGTCACGCCGTCGGAAACTATTTCCAACGCTCCTTCTGTTTTGGTAGCCACAACAGTGGCGCCTGCAGCCATTGCTTCAACGATTGCTAAACCAAACGACTCGCTGCGCGAAGCTGAGACGAACACATCCAAGGCGCAAAACAGCTCGCTTATGTTGTCCATCCAACCTATCAAACATACGCGATCGACAAGGCCGAGCTCCTTGATCGACCGCTCAAGTGCATGCCGATGAGTTTGCCCTGCGGAACTGTCAACTCCGGAAATGATAAAGAAAGCCTGGGGGCACAGGTTTTTGATCTGCGCGGCGGCCTTCAGAAAGTCTTCGTGTCCTTTCAGCGGCGTCAGCGTTCCCACGCTTCCTAGTAACAGGCTATCGGCGGGCAAATTCCAGCGTTGGCAAAACTCCGTTCGGTTAAACCCGCTTCGGGTTTTCTCAATCCGTTCGCAATCAATCCCGTTGTGAATCACCGTGATCTTTCCCGGAGGAACGAGCGCCTGTGCGCGAACCTGACGCTCGACTGCATGAGACACCGCAATTACGCGCGAGACGCGAGCCAGGGTTACCTTATGCAACCGGCTCAAGGGAAAGAGAACATGGCGTGTAACAATCAGCCTAACGCCTGGATTTCGTCGCGCTGCGTACGCCGCCAGGGGATAGTCCCGGGCCATGTGCGCGTGCACGATCTCGATCTTGTGACCGCTTGTCAGTTTTGCGAGCGTGCCCGCGCTCCTCGCATCCAGTGCATTGCGCAGAGGCAGCGTAATCACGTTCTCTGTGGGAAGTTTAAGTTTGCCAATCAAGGGAGAACCGCGACGCAGCGCGACATAAAGATCGTGGCCGCGAGCAGCAAGGGCATTCACAAGATCCACGAGATAGCGCTCACCGCCTCCAAAGTCGCGAGCTGAGCTGATATGAAGGATTCTCAACGTGATCTCTGATCACTACAGGAGTAAACACAAACAGTCGATCAAGCCTAATAGTCGTTCGCCCAGCTTGGGCTGCGACCAAACAACATTACAACATTTGGAAGATCCTAAGCGCAGAGTCAACTGGTAGCGAACGTATCGAAGCCAGACAGATAATTACTTTCGTGTTTGCTTCCCATCGAGTCAAGGCTCAGGAAAAGAACGCAGAGTTCCCCTTAGACGATAAAACGCTCGGCACGCCTGTTGCGAAGAAGGACTATTGGTCAAATGAATCAATCGGGAAATTTGTGGTTGGTAGGAGGACAAATCATGACGAAACCAAAACTGGTTACTGGCCTTTTTAAAAACCGGGTTGCGGCCGAGGCGGCAGTCGACGCCATTCTCAAACGCGGCTACACCAGAGATGACATTAGTGTGTTGATGTCTGACGCGACACGTACCAAAGAATTTGCCGTCCAGGCAAGATCGCATGCTGCCGATGGCGCGGGAATTGGTGGCGCGTTGGGAACGGCAGTAGGTGCCGTCCTCGCAGCCATTGCCGCTGTTGGAAGCACCATTTTTCTCCCCGGCATTAATTTGGTGATCGCCGGACCCATTGCGGCGGCTCTGGCGGGCGCCGGTGCAGGTGCTGTAACCGGCGGCGTAATCGGTGCTCTTGTTGGCGCCGGCATTCCGGAGTATCGCGCTAAGGTCTATGAGGCTGGATTGCGCGAAGGCGGCATCCTGCTGGGTGTGGAAGCTAAAACTGATGAAGAAGTCGATCGGCTCGAAGAGTTACTCGGAGACATCGGCGCGGCTCATGTGCGAGCCGAATAGCTCGGGGTGTATGCGTATCACGAGTTAAATGAAAAGGACCTGCGACGTTTCCGTCTCAGGTCCTTTATTCATGCGGAAGTGTCGTTCTATCTCTTGATTGCGTCACCGATGTCTTCGACTGCCTCGCCTACCTTGCGCTTCGCAGTGCCCCAACCCTCCTGAACATTTCCGCTCGCGCGATCGGCTTTGCCTTCCGCTTCAAGGTCCCGATCGTCAATCGCCTTACCGACCCCTTCCTTGACTCCACCTTTGGCCTGGTCAAACTTTCCTTCGAGTTCGTCTCTGTTTGGTAAACCCATGATGTAAACCTCCTGGTGTAATTGGAAGGCAAGCCGACTTGTGTGGCCTGGACTTCCTGGTCGTCCCTATCATGAGCAACCGCCATACCCGCCAGACTAGAAAAGCTGGTGGATGCAGAACATCCTGAATAAACCTTAGCTAAGAAGTGTTTAGCGGGAGTGTGTTTGTCTTAACACTTGTTGGAACGAAGAGGAATCAGAACGACTGTATGCTTCGGAGACTGTGTTTGTGGTTCAAGTTCGGACAATCCTCATAGGATTATTTAGCTATGAGCGGCTCACTTGTGTCCTGGAGGTCGCCAGTCACCTTACGCGAATTCTTTACAAACCTCGCACTCTTATCACAGAGCGGTAGTCGCACTTCAAAACGGGTTCCTTCCCCGAGTTCGCTGACCACGAGGATCTCGCCATTGTGACGGGTGATGATGCCGTGAGACGCCGAAAGCCCGAGACCCGTTCCGCTCTTTCCCTTAGTCGTGAAGAAGGGTTCAAAGATCCGGGCGGCAGTTTCCGGCGTCATTCCCGAGCCATTATCGGAAACCCAGAAACAACCACCATCAATCTCGGCGCGAGATCCGACTTCCATCGAACCGCCGCCAGGCATCGCATCGACCGCATTGAAGAGCAGGTTGAGTACGACTTCACGAAGCTCCGCCATTTCGCCCATCACATAGACCGGCGCGTTACACTCCGTCTTCACTTCGATTTGCGCCTTCGCGGATTTGCTCTGCCACTTGGGCCGCGCAATCTCGATGCTTGAAGTCAGCAAGTCGGAAAGCTCGACCGGCACAAACTCCTTAGCCGAGTCGCGCCGCGCAAATTCCAGGATGCGACGCAGCGTGTGCGACCCTTCTTCCACCGCACTTGTAATGATCTTTAGACTCTTGACGACCGCCTCATCGGTAGTGCGCATCATCAGCAGTTGTGCACGTCCCTGAATCACAGTCAGTGAGTTGTTCAAGTTGTGAGCAACACCCGCCGCCAATTCGCCAACGGCGCGGAGTTTATCGGATTGAGCGGCCAGTTCCTGGTTACGCCGGCGGTCCGTCACGTCGCGAAGGAAAACAAGAATGCCTGTTACTTCGTTCTCTTTCCAGAGAGGTGAGGTGTGCGCTTCCACGTCGCGGAGCGTACCGTCAGTCCTGACGGCGCGCATTTCACATTCCGTGTCCTCGCCCGCGAGCGCTCGTTGCAAACACTCGTTAGCCAACACGTGAGAGTCTTCGGCTACAAACTCAATCAGGTAGCGGCCAGACAGCATGAAAGAGCTGTCGGCTTCGCCACGCTCGTTCATCCAGGTAATTCGTCCGTTGGTGTCGAGTGCGTAAATCTCATCGGGACTTCTATCGGCAATGCTAGCCATAAACGAACGCTGGGCCAGCGCTTCAGCCTCGGCGTTGCGCAATTCAGAAATATCTCTCGCAATCACGATTGCCCGGCGCGGCGTTGTGGCAGAGCGGGGAGCGGGTTGCACCATTACCAGAGTGGGTCTATTTTCCTCGCCCGCAACCAACTCCACCTCCACCCGTTGACCAGTTGCAAGCGCGCGATCCACCACGCAGTTCTCCGAGCCCTCGACTCGCCAGAACATCTCGCAACAATGCTTGCCCGGAAGGGAGGCTGCAGAGCATCCCTGCAAATTCGCGCCGCTCTTATTGGACGTGGTGAGAATGCCCTCGCTGTCAAAGATGTAAATGGGATCCGGAAGCGCATCGCAGACCAGGGGAAGATCAGCGGTTACCTCGTCCAGCGGAGAACATGAGTCCTCCAAATAAACTGCATCGATAATCTCGTTCGACATTTGTTTTGTTCCCGGTGAAAGTCCGGTGATTAGGGCAACTGAGTTGGCGTGCCCGGCAGGCATTCACATCCTAGCAAACCGGGCGAGGCAGAAGCCAGCAAATTTTTCCGGTAGCTCCGGGGTTTGTCACGATGTAAACTCGTCCATATGACAACGCAAGTTGGATTAGAGCTCAACACTCAAATGAGTCAGGGTTTGGCGGCGGAAATTAATGATTGTGTTAGGCGCACCCTTAGTGAGGACGTTGGTCCTGGAGATGCGACTACCAACCCAATAGTTCCAGCAAATGCGCAAATTGAGGCTTTAATTACAGCAAAGCAAGCCGGTGTGATAGCGGGTCTGGATGTCGCGGCCACAGTCTTTCATTCGTTGGATGAGAACGTTTCCTTGAGCGCCAGTGTCGGAGAAGGCGCGCATGTGGAAAGCGGGACCGTGGTTGCCAGGCTGTCAGGTGCAGCGCGGCCAGTGCTTACCGCTGAACGGACGGCGCTTAACTTTCTTGGCCGCATGTCGGGAATTGCCACGCTGACACATCAATTTGTTCACCTGATAGCGGGTACTGGAGCAAAGATACTCGACACTCGCAAAACAGCTCCCGGCCTGCGCGCTCTCGACAAACTCGCAGTGCTACGTGGCGGCGGTCACAATCATCGATTTGGGCTCTACGACATGATTCTGATCAAAGACAATCATATCGACTACGCAGGCTCACTGAAACGTGCGGTTAAGCTGGCTCGCGCGTCCGGAACAAAGCTTGAGATCGAAGTGGAAGCGCGAACGCTGGAACACGTAAAAGATGCGATCGCCCTGGGCGTTTCGCGCATCTTACTCGACAACATGAGTATTCAGATGATGTCAGAAGCGGTGCAGTTCACAGCCGGCCGGGCTCTTCTGGAAGCCTCAGGCAATGTGTCCCTGGCGAGTGTTCGCCAGATTGCCGAGACCGGAGTCAACTTCATCTCGGTAGGCGAACTGACTCATTCTGCCAGGGTCTTCGACTTTAGTTTGGTAGTTAAGGACCGCAGGTCAGGCTGAAGCTTTGGCTTCATCAAGTTCTAAGGCTATGATCGTGAGCAAATGATTACTGAAACAGATCCGGAAAAGATGTATCGGGCGATGCAGGCAAAGCTGACCGGCGTAGTTCCTGACTTTGAATTGAGGCTGAAGTCGGGGATCGCTGCCGAGATCAATCGTCTGAAAGCCGAGAAGAACGCGGTCATTCTCGGCCACAATTATATGGAGCCGGCGCTCTTCAACTCGGTTCCGGATTTTGTCGGAGACTCACTCGAACTGGCCCGTCGAGCTGCCCAAACGGATAAGGACGTGATCGTGTTTTGCGGTGTGCGATTCATGGCCGAGACGGCAAAGATTCTGAATCCGACAAAGAGGGTGCTGCTGCCTGCCAAAAAAGCCGGCTGCTCCCTCGCAGCCAGTATCACAGCCGAGGATGTGCGGGACTTAAAGAGAAGGTTTCCCGGAGTGCCGGTGGTGACTTACGTTAACACCTACGCCGATGTGAAAGCCGAGTCGGATATTTGCTGTACATCCGGAAATGCTCGCGCGGTAGTGGAGTCATTGAAAACTGATACTGTGATTTTCTTACCGGACGAGTACCTGGCTAAGAATGTCGCCAAAGAGACCGGCAAAAAGATCATATTCCCCACCAGCGACCCGCGGAAGAAGGTTGATAGTGAACTGGATTATCAAATGATTGGTTGGCTGGGGCGGTGCGAAGTACACGACAAGTTTACCGTTGAGGACATCGCCAATGTCAGGAAGCAGTTTCCTGACGTCACCATTCTCGCCCATCCTGAATGTAGTCCGGAGGTGGTTGCCGCCTCCGACTTTTCCGGTAGCACCGGCGCCATGATCAGGCACGTCGAAAACAGCTCGGCACCTCATTATCTGTTGCTCACCGAGTGTTCAATGGGTGATAACGTCGCGGCTGCGAATCCAGGCAAAGACATGTTGCGCTTGTGCAGCGTGCGCTGCCCGCACATGAATGAGATAACGCTTGAAGACACGCTCGAATCTCTCAGGAAGAATCAGTACGTGATCGAAATCCCCGCAGATATCCTGCAACGAGCTGCGAGAGCCGTTCAAAGAATGATCGCGATCGGGTGAAACCCCGCAAAGAGAACTCTTTTGAATAGAACCGACGTGCTGATAATCGGTTGTGGCATTGCCGGCGCCACGGCGGCCCTCCGACTGGCTCGTAATTCCGCACGTCAGATCACTGTCGCCACTCGCGCGAGAGATCCTCACGAATCCAACACACGTTATGCTCAGGGAGGTATCGTTGGTCGCGGTATCGACGACAACCCGGAATTGCTCGCGGACGATATTCTCGAAGCTGGCGCCGGGGTTAGTTCGCCGGAAGCAGCGCGCATCCTCGCTGCTGAAGGACCTCCCCTGCTCCATGAAGTTCTGGAACAAAATGCGCGCATAGCATTCGATCAGGATGAGAACGGGCAACCGCTGTTCACTAACGAAGCGGCGCATTCCCGTCGTCGTATCCTCCACGTCGGCGACGCCACCGGCAAAGCGATTATGGATGGATTAATCCTCGCTTTGCGTAACTGTCCCAATGTCACAATCGAGTCGGACATAACCGCTGTCGATCTAATTACATTCCCGCATCACTCTCGCGATCCTCTGGCGAACTACCGAGCAATCACCTGTCACGGTGCGTACATGTTTGATCGGAAGGAGCGTACCGTTCACCGTTACCTTGCTGCCGCCACCGTGCTGGCGACAGGCGGCCTGGGAAGAATCTATCGCAATACGACAAATCCATTAGGAGCTCGCGGTGATGGACTGGCGATGGCAAATCGCGCGGGCGCGCGGATCGCCAATGCGGAGTATGTGCAGTTTCATCCGACCGCACTGGCGGTTCCCGGCGCTGAAGGGTTCTTAATCAGTGAGGCTGTCCGTGGGGAAGGCGGTGTGTTGCTGACGTCCGACGGCCGCCCATTCATGGAGCAGTATTCGCCCGAGTGGAAAGACCTCGCCCCGCGCGACGTCGCCGCGCGCGCTATCCATAGCGAAATGGAGAAGCATGGTTATTCGCACGTGCTTTTGGATATCGCTTCACGGATGCCGGCGGACGCGATACGCGAACGCTTTCCCAATATCTACGAACAATGTCTCAAAGCAGGCATCGACATTACCAGCGAACCCATTCCCGTTGTGCCCGCAGCCCATTATTTCTGCGGCGGTGTGCTGGTCGATCAGTGGGGACGCACAAGTATCGAAAGTCTCTATGCGGTTGGCGAGATTAGCTGCACGGGAGTCCACGGCGCCAACCGGCTGGCATCGACATCGCTTCTGGAGGGTCTGGTGTGGGGCGTTCGTTCTGCGCAACGTATCGAAGAGTCCTTCGATCAGGGACGGATCCTTGGCACGGAGTTTGGGAATGTTCCGCCATGGGATGAAAGCGGTCTGATTGCTGACGCGGACCCGGCTCTGATTCAGGGCGACATGCAAACTATCCAGAACATCATGTGGCACTACGTCGGTCTCGTGCGCAACGCCGAACGCCTTTCACGCGCAATTCGCGAACTGCGTCATCTATGGAATGAGATCGAGACTTTCTATCGCACGACGAAGCTGGATGATGGTTTGATTGGCTTGCGCAATGCGGTGGAAGTCGCCTTGATCGTGGCGCAAGCCGCTCTGCACAACCGTCAGAGCCGCGGCTGCCATTACCGGCAGGATTCAGTGGCCGTGGAGGGAGATCGGTTGATCTGAGCAAGCGGTAATCGCAAGTGGTGTGGAACAAAAGAAAACCGGGTGAGCTTTACTAAAGCCCACCCGGTAATTTTGTGCTTGCTGCTTCAGTTAGAAGTGGAACCTGGCGGCAAATTGTATTTGACGCTCGCGAATGAGCGAATTACCTGTGCCGCTGGGTACGCTAAAACTGTTTGTAGCAGGTGCGAAGTCGAGGTTGCTGCCAGAAAATCGATACAGATTAGTACCAACACTGGTCACCTGATAGCGGTTAAACAGATTAAATGCCTCTGCGAGTACTTCCAGGTTGGCAGTTTCTGTAAAGCGGAAGCGACGAGAAACGCGCAGGTCAACGTTTACGATTTTCCGTTGACGAAACGCGTTGCGTTCGAACAGGAACGGGATACGTCCCAGAGCACCCGAGCCCGTGATGCCACCGCCGATGGCGCTTGGCCCAAAGCCGCTGACGTTAGCCGAGTAAGGTGCCCCCGACTGAACCAGGACTATGGGGGAAATCGTAAATCCGCCAAAGATGGCCCGACCTGCAGCACTGTCTTTCAGTCCGGCAGGCAGACCTGGCTTCCAGACAGCACTCGCGCCAAAGCGATCCGGGATATCCAAATTCGAGCGACCAGGCTCCAGGCTTAGGTCGAAAGGATTGAGCGGTCCGTTGGTGAAGGTAAACGTCGCTGAATTCTGAGCCGTGTCAGTTGTTCGCGAGCGCGTGTAGTGCACCTGGAACTGTAGCCCTTTGGAGAGGCGGCGATTGGCTTGTAATACCAGCGCGGTGTACTCGGTCTTAATCAAGCTAGTGATTTCCGTAATCGCGCGAAACCTGGTATCCGGCCTGGTTCCAGTAAAGAAGGGAACCGTAATGGTCTGCCCATTCAAAGGACCTCCATTAATAAATGGGAAGGTTCTGCTGACAGGGGCTGGCAGGTTGCGATCGATAAAGGTCGGGAGCCTACGCCCCAGGCTAAGCAGGAACGATGCTGATACCACGGTGTTGGGAAGAATTTGTCTCTCGAAGACCATATCAGCCTGATGAATCTGCGGGTTGGCCATATGTTCTGAGAACACGACGATATTGGGCGCCGCCGTGCTGACAGCGGGAGCGGCCGCAAATACGTTCGGGAAAATCGGTGAACCAGCAGCCGTTGCAGCCAGCTCAAACACGCGCTGGCTGGCCACGACGCCGGTGTTGCTGATGGCATTGATAATCGTAGAATTGATGATTCGTCCGTAGTAAATACCGTAGCCACCACGCACCGACGTCTTGCCATCGCCTGTTAGGTCGTAAGCAAAACCGAAGCGCGGTCCAAAGTTGTTCTTGTCTGCCGGAAACGACTTCGTTTGGTCAGGACCGACAAATTGACCCGCAAGATTAGCCAAAGGGTTGGGGATCTGCGGCTCAGGCAACTTCTCGTACTCGTAACGCAGGCCGAGATTGACGCTCAAGCGCGGCGTCACGCGAATATCATCCTGGAAGAAGAAGTTGTAGTCGGTGGTCCTAATCCGGAAAGCGCTTGGGCCGAATGCTTGCTGGAAGTTGCTGGTGTAGCACCGCCCACCACGCAGAGCAGCTCTGGCGCCGGTATTACCAAAGCACTGAGAAGTGCTCAACCCTCCCGCAGTAATCACATTGACATAGTCGATAATGAAATCACCGAGATTGTTATAGGCATAACTACCGCTTTCAAGTCGGAGGTTGTCCAGCAAGTCGTTGACGCGATTAATGTCCCCGCCAAACTTGAACGTATGTTGGCCCAGTGACGCTGTCATTGTATCCGCATACTGCCAACGCTTCTCGTCCGGGTTGGCATACCGCTCAAGGAAATCCTGCTTACCGAAGAGAAAGCTTTGTCCGCTGGTAACAGTGATTTGGGGCGGGCGCCCATTTGTGGCCAGGATCGCTTCTCCGGCAGATGGTTCCTCACTGAATGCAAATAAGTTATCGCGGCCATATTGGAAGCGCGCCTCATTGAGAATTGTGGGAGTGAGCGTTGATGTCAGGCGCAGATTAAGACTGTCCGTTTGCACAAAGTCATCACCAAAGCTCGTGATTCCTTTGAAGGTAGTCGGCTGCGTCTCAATTCCTGAAGGGGACTGAGAACGCATGCGATTGAAAGAAGCTGTGAAGGTGTTGCTGTTGTTTACGACCCAATCAATCTTCGGAAAGAAGATGCGCTGATCCTGGGTTCGCGGCACGGGGCCAGTCAAACCAGCCAGGAAGCCCAAAGCCTGATCGATCCGGGCGCTAGTGAGAACCGCGGGATTCCTCGATGTCAGCGTGGCTCTATTAGCTGAGCTAAGGTTGAGGTAGGTCGCGTTCGGAAATACAGCAGCGCCGGGGAACTGTCTTCTTTGCTCGTCATAAGTAAAGAAGAAGAACAGCTTGTCCTTGATGATCCTACCGCCGATCGAGCCGCCAAACTGCTTACGAACATCTTCCGGCTTGAAAGTCTGGGCGACGCCGACACCATTGACTAATACAGTGCGGGTTGTGGTGGGATTCGTCGCTCCAAGCTTATTGTCTCGGAGGTAATAGAACAGGCTGCCATGGAAGGCGTTGGTGCCGCTCTGGGTCACGGTATTAACAACGCCGCCTGCGGCACGTCCGTATTCAGCGGAATAGTTTGAGGTATTTACCTGAAACTCACGAATTGACGCTTGACTGACAACATAACTGATGCGCGTGCGGCCGCGTTCTTCTGCGTAGAAAGCATTGTTGTTGTCGCCGCCATCCACGGTGCTGTTATTTAGCAACCCCGAAATTCCCCGGAAGCTGATTAAGCCGAAGTTGCCATCAGGCACGACGCCAGGAGTACCCAGCACGAAGTTAGACGCGCGCCGGCCATTGATGGGAAGCTCGTTGATGGAAGTCTGATTGATGTTACTCGCGAAATCGGGCTGTGAGGTGTTGATAACTGGTGCTTCACTGGTAACCTCGACCGTTCCTGACACCGGGCCGATTGAAAGAGCTGCGTTCAACTCAGTGACGCGCCCTACCTCGACGATCACTTGGTTTTGCGTGAAAGGACTAAAACCCGTCCCGTTGACGGTCACCGAATAATTTCCCGGCTGAAGATTCGAAATCCGGAAGGCACCCTGATCGTCAGCGGTCCCGGAATCCTCTTTGTTCGTTTCGGTGTTAAGGACGGTTATTGCAGCACCTGGAACCACTTCCTTGTTGGGATTCGTCACAACGCCACCAATAGCACCAGTGACAGTGCCCTGACCAAATGCGATGGCGCTCATCGCGAGCGTTAAAAAGAGCACGCAAGAGAGTCTTACAATTGTCGACATATAAGGGAACTCCTTAGCAAAAGTTTACGGTTGAGGATGGCCCCCGCGCACGAACCGCAAAGGGTGCTGATGAAACCTTGAATTTGAGTGCAATGGACTAAGCAAATCAAGAAGAAAATGGCAACTATGTAGGACTCGACTTCTACCATGTTAAGAGTGCTTTGCGCAAGCATAATTGCCATGAAATCTAGCTTAAATCTCTCAACGCGACAGGTCGATCAGGTATGTGGCAAACCTCAACTCTATGATTCTTTCGCAAGAGTTATGCCGAGTAGCAAGGTCTCTAGTGCTTGATGATAAGACTAGCATTCTGCTGGTTCGCTCTGAGCAGATCGCCACCACTCCAACAAGTTTCGCTATGAATTTGGATTTTATTGGAAATTCAGGAAATAAATTCACCAGTGCTCGTGAGAATCCCACCGCACTCGCTCGACGGCTTTGTCACCAAAGTAACTACGCAGACGAATTGCGACCGGCAGCGACGCAAGATCAGGAATGTTCAGATCCGATCGGGTTCAAGCTGGACTTGGTGCAAAGCCTCGCTCGACAATCATGGCAATACCCTGGCCGCCTCCGATGCACGCAGTGGCAAGCGCGTAACGTCCGCCACGACGATGCAACTCATGCAACACCGTCAGGATCAGTCGCGTTCCCGTCGCCCCCAGCGGATGACCGAGGGCGATCGCGCCGCCATTGACGTTGGTCTTTGTTCGGTCAAGGCCGAGTTCTTTTTCAACGGCTAGATATTGCGCGGCGAAAGCCTCGTTTACCTCGATGAGATCCATTTCTGAAAGCTTGAGCCCGGCCTTCTCGAGGGCTTTCCTGGTTGCGGGTACGGGACCTATGCCCATAATTTCAGGCTCGACTCCCGCGTAAGCCCAACTAACGATTCGACCCCACGCCTTAAGCTCCCTCTCTTTGACGTAATCCGCTCCAGCAATGACCAGAGCTGCGCCACCATCCACAATTCCAGAGGCGTTCCCGGCGGTGACAAAACCGTCCTTAGCAAAAGCCGGGCGAAGCTTAGCCAGGCCCTCCAGCGTTGTCTCTGGTCGCATGTGATCGTCCTGTTCAAAACTGAAACTGCCTTTGCGCGACTTCACTTCAACTGGAACGATCTCTTCGGCGAAAAAACCGGCATCCCTCGCTCGCTTCGCTTCCTGCTGCGAGCGAAATGCGTAGGCATCTTGCTCCTCACGAGAAATTTCGAACTTGCGTGCCAGGTTTTCCGCCGTGCCGGCCATGGGCGTATTGCAATAAGTGTCGAGCAAAGCAACCATCAAACTGTCTTCGAGTTTTCCTTCACCGAGCGCAAAGCCCGAGCGCGCTCCTCTAATCACGTGCGGGGCTTGCGACATCGATTCGATTCCCCCGACGAGCGCGGTCTGCGCTTCACCGAGTTGAATCATTTGTGCGGCAGAAATGATGGATTGAATGCCGCTTCCACAGAGCCGGTTGACTGTCAGAGCCGGCCGATCAAATGGCACGCCGGCCTTTAAAGCCACGTGCCGCGCTCCGTAGATCGCATCGCCCGAGGTTTGCAATGCGTTTCCAATAACGGTGTGGTCGATGTCCTCGGGAGATACGCCGGTGGCTGTCAACGCGCCACGCGCTGCGACGGCGCCGAGATCGATTGCCGAAATATCCTTCAGCGCGCCGACGTATTGCCCCATCGGCGTGCGTTTGCCGCCCAAAATAAAAACGTCACCAGACATTTGTTAGCTTGCCTTTCTATTCTGCGTTTACAAAGCAGGCTAACAAACGCGCGAATGAGGGTCAATTCACCACTGCTTTAGCATTCTGCAGCATCACCACTTTCGGATTCTTAAGTACCAGAAGTTTTCTGTGAGCCGATCGAACAGAACCTGGGTGAACTGCCGGCTGCGTGAATTACCGAATTTCGTCATCAGAATTACTATCGATTACGGTTACTTCTGTGGTAGAAGATTCCAACCTTTTGGAAGCGCTGACCGCTTCGGCGCGGCGACCGCAACCTCAAAGATCCGGGACAGACGGATAACATTTTCCAATCAGGCTGAATTGTCGGTGGCATTCTCTAACGCACTCAAATGAAGACGGGTCTTTTCTAGTTCTCGGGAGCCGTCAATTTTTACGGCAAAACGCGGGTCCATTCACGTGTCTTAAGGGAGGCTCAGATGAACAGTAGAATTTGGAGCATTGCTCTTGTTATCGCGTCGGTCTTTGTGATCGCGCCTGAATGCTCAGGCCAGGACCTTGAGCAGGTTTTCAAACAGCAGGAACGTTACACCGTACCTTTGGAACTGGAGTTCACCAGGAAAAACCAAAAGTCGTTGCAACGCGCTGTTTCTTTTCTGCTTGACTCGGGCCCCAATGGTTACGCGACCGGGTTTCTTGTGGGCGATGGATTGGTGATGACTGCCTATCACGTTGTCTCTGGAGAGTTGAGCGACTCAAAAAAAATAATTTTGGGGTTCGCACGTCACGATGAATTGGAAGTCCGTGCTTCCCTAAAAGGTCGTCAAGCCACAGTTATCAGAGTTGACAAGGATGCTGATCTTGCGTTGCTGGCGGTGGGCGGACCACGAAAGCAAACCAGGGTTCCATCATTTCAAACGGCGCCTACCGACAATGAGAAGCTGTTCCTGATCGCGCGACCGCACGGAGACCGAATCGTAAGCCACGGAGTCCTTCACGGTTCATATGCCTTCCGCGGGCTGCAGTACCTGTCGGTAAAAATCGAGAGCCGAGATGGTTTCTCCGGGAGCCCGGTCTACAATCAAAAAGCGGAGGTGGTGGGAATATTCAGCGGCTACGACTGGTCACAAAAAGTCGCGCTGATCAGCCCCGGCGAAAGAGCACAAAAGCTTCTTGAGGACCACAACGCGGATCCCCGATCTACGAAGTAACGTCGCCCGAGATCAGGTCCAAAACGCTCAGAGAGTGAAGCGCACGCGAGCTTGTTCGTTGTAGCTGCGCGCGCAGCCTTTATTGCTCCTTACGCAACCGGGATTCACCACTTTAGATGGTTTGCCAAGCAGGATTTTCCTGTGGCAATATCTGCAACTCATAGTAGTGTCCGCCTTGCGTGAGTCACACCAACAGAGCAGTCTCAGACAGAGTGTTCCCATAAAGATTTTTCAATAAGGAGTACCCCTCATGATATTTAGTCCCCTCAAAGCTTCACGCGCGCGCGTCGACTTCGTCATCAGTGCCTTCGTCTTTGGCCTGATGCTCGTTGCCCTCGTTCCCCAGACTACGCACGCCCAATCTCTCGACCGTATCGAGCGCGAACGCGCGCTCTCAATGCTCAATATCGTCAAAGGCGATCTGAAGAGCAATTATTACGACCCGAATTTTCGCGGGATGGACGTTGATGCCCGTTTTAAGACCGCCGAGGAAAAAGTGAAAGCTGCCACTTCGCTTGGCCAGGCATTTGGAATCATCGCGCAGGCGCTACTCGATCTGAACGACTCTCATACCCTTTTCATTCCTCCCCGGCGTCCGGAAACGATTACCTATGGATGGCAAATGCAGATGATTGGTAACAAGTGTTACGTGGTTGCAGTCAAACCCGGCAGCGACGCCGCCGCCCAGGGTTTAAAAGAAGGCGACCAGGTAATCTCATTCATGGGCTTCAAGCCATCGCGCAAAGAATTCTGGAAGATGAACTACTACTTCAATCTCATAAGCCCTCGGCCGGCATTGCGCGCGGTAGTGCAAAGCCCGGGCGGTGAGCCACGAGAGATGGAGCTCAAAGCTAAAATCAAAACCGGTGCGGTGGTCCTGAATCTAACGAAGGACCTTGAAATCAACGACTACCTAAGGAACATTGAGGACAACTACATGGCGGGCCGGCACCGTTACTACGATGACGTCGGCGGAGTGTTTCTCTGGAAAATGCCCGAGTTCGATTTGAGTGAGAAAGGCGTCGACGAACTCGTCGACAAGGCGAAGAAACGCGATGCCGTGATCCTCGACTTGCGCAGCAATCCTGGGGGCGCAATCAAGACACTGCTGCGCCTCATCGGGAATTTCTTCGACAAGGATATAAGGATGGCCGACGCGAAAGAGCGCAAAGACACCAAACCTGAAATAGCAAAAACGCGCGGCAAATCACCCTACATGGGCAAGCTCTTTGTCCTTATTGACAGCGAGTCGAGCTCATCAGCAGAACTCTTTGCGCGCACGATACAGCTGGAAAAGCGAGGTCTGGTAATCGGCGATCTCTCGAGTGGGAAGGTAATGCGCGCTCGTCGATACACTCATGATCTTGGGGCTGAGACACAGGTGTCTTTTGGAGTCGGGATCACCAACGCGGATTACATCATGGCAGACGGCAAGAGTTTAGAGGACGTCGGTGTAACTCCTGATGAGCTGCTACTTCCTACGGGCGAAGACATGGCTGCAAAACGCGACGTGGTTCTGGCCCGAGCTTTCCATCTTGCTGGAGTAACCGGTATGACGCCGGAGAAGGCAGGGACGCTTTTCCCGATCATCTGGGAAAAATAGCTTTCGAATCAATGAAGACTAAGAAGGGCCGCATTCAAGCGGCCCTCTTTCTTATTCCTTGAAACGATGGGTCGCGCGATAACGATGCAATAGCTCTTCGAGGAATCCTTCGTAGGTGAACGTGGCCAGATCGTAACCGGGACGAATCTGAAACAGCAACGGTATTGAAACTCGCCAGGCCATCCATTGCCGCGGTGCGTCGCCAAGCTCCCAACGGCGTCGCAGGAACGTCTCGACTACCTCGATCTGTGCCTCCGTCAAACCGTTTACACTGCCGGTGAATTCAACGGGCGGGAATGCGCGGCGCAGCGCCGAGTCACTCACCGGGGCCGCAAATACCTGGGCAAATGCCGGCGCTTCTGCCTCACGCTCGCGCACCACGACAGTGCCGGCTACCAGGTCTCCCACGCGTTGATCTCTTCCGCTGACAAATACTGAGATCAGACCAATCGAGTAAAAAGGCGCGGGCATGATATCGACGCCCCGCAAAAGGTTTCTGACTGCCGCTTCCCAGAACGTCACCGGTCGCCCATCCTCGCGAATCACGCGCAGCTTCAGCCAACGTTTCCCAGGAGTTTGACCACTCCAGATCCATTCGAAAAACGCGAAGTAACCGGACGTGATCAAGAAGAGAATCACGATTAGCACCGCGTACACCCATTTCGGCGCGCTGCTAAGCCGGTCGCCCAGGGTCGAATAGTTTGCCAACAGCAGAAAGGCGATGACCATCAGAATAAGGATAACGGCCTGAATCGCGTGGTCGATCGCGCACGCGATAAATCGATTTCCAATCGAAGCAAGGGCAAAGTGAAGCGGAACGCGCTCCGGCGTTTCGATAACTAATATGTCTTCGCCAACTATCGCAGCTGACATTCATTCACCAGGCCCAGTTGGATTCCGGAACTATCGATACAGGCAGCCGCCGCGCTATCCAATGTTCAGCTTTCCGAGTTGCCGAAACATGCTCATGAAATCAAAGTTATTCCAAGCCTCGACAATTTTGCCGTCACGCACTCGGACGATGGTTATGCCGGTGATCTCCATTGGCTTTTGCGTAGCCGCAAACCCCAACGTATCTGATTGATGTTTGCCCCGCACCCTGCAGCGCGCCGCAACCTTGTCGCCCTCGCTGACCATGTCCTCAACGATCACCTCGATATCGGGAAAGGCACTCCGGAAATTCCGGAAGAACGGCTTGTAATCGGTCGGTCCGCGCATCGGCTCGCCGCCTTCATCCACCAGGCCGTGAGCAATGCCGTCAGCCGCAAACATTTCATCGATTGCGTCCTCTCGTCCCTTGTTCCACACCTCTTCGAACCAGCGGCGGATCAAGTCTTTGTTTTCTTGAGACATGAGGTGACTCCTTATTAATAAAAGTTAGCTATTAAGGGTTTCAAATGTCGTGAGCGTTGGGTCCTTAAGCACGCTCTGTTTATAGTTAGCCAAGGCTTCTTCGAGTTGCTTCGTGCAGACTTGTGGATAGTTTTCTCTTTTGGACCTAAGACGATCCACGAAACGACACGAAACACCACCAATTCCGTCCTCGTAGAATTTCCGGGACAGTAACTGCCCTTCTGCAAACACTCACGCGCCCCTTATGAAAAGTTAACTCGCACGAAACGGCGCTTGCCGACTTTAATTAGAGTTGACATGCCGGGCTTCCAGACCGTCAGCGAGTTGACGACGGTCTGCTTTTCGCCATCCACTGACACTCCGCCCTGCTGGATAAGCCTGCGCGCCTCAGCTTTGGATTCCGCCATCCCAACCGTGACTAGCAAATGTGATAAGTCCCAACCCTGCGGATGGTTGGATGGAAGGGAATGTTCTTCCACCTGGTCGGGCGTTTCTTTGTTGCGAAATCTCCGAACAAAGTCTTTCTCAGCGGCGTCCGCATCATGCCTCGAGTAGAAGTCAGTGATGATGCGTTTTGCCAGATCGGCCTTCAGGTCCCGCGGGTTGCCTTGTCCGCTTTGCGCCGCTTCCCGAAGGGCTGTGATTTCCGCGAGCGAAAGGTCGGTCAGGAGTTCGTAATAGCGCCACATCAAATCATCAGAGATGGACATTACCTTGCCAAAGATCTCGGTGGGTGGTTCGTTGATACCAATATAGTTCCCTAAACTCTTCGACATCTTTTGCACACCGTCGGTCCCCACGAGCAGCGGCATGATCACGCAAACCTGCGCGTCCTGCTGATACTCCCGTTGTAGGTTTCGCCCCATCAGAAGATTAAACTTTTGATCCGTGCCCCCTAGTTCGACGTCCGCAGTCAGCGCAACCGAGTCGTACGCCTGCGTTAACGGATAGAGCAACTCGTGCAAGGCAATCGGCTTCTCCTCCGCCAGGCGTTTGGCAAAATCGTCGCGTTCCAGAATCTGTTTCACTGTTACGTGTGAAGCGAGGCGAATGAAACCATCGGATCCGAGCTTGTCCATCCACTCCGAATTGAAACGCATTTCGGTCTTTGCCGGATCGAGCAGTCTAAAGATTTGCGACTTGTAAGTTTCAGCATTCGCGTTGATCTCTTCGCGCGTAAGTTGTGGTCGTGTCGCAGAATTGCCTGAAGGGTCGCCGATCAGACCAGTGAAGTCTCCTATTAGAAAAATCACCGTATGCCCCAAATCCTGAAAGGCACGCAGCTTTCGTATCACCACGGTGTGCCCGAGATGGATGTCGGGTGCGGTGGGATCCACGCCGAGTTTTACGCGCAAAGGCTTTCCCGTACTCGCAGCCTTCTCGAGCTTCGAACGCAACTCATTCTCGCGAATGATTTCAACAGTGCCCTTGCGGAGGACTTGAAGCTGTTCGTCAATTGTCATCGGTGTATCGTAAATTGCGATTTGTGAATCGCGGATTGTAAAAAGACCGGCGTTCCGTTCGCGATTCCTGACGAGAGAGTAGCGCATCTCCAAATGCCTGCGCTATGCTCCTCTGCAAAGGTAAAAGAATGGATCCGGCTGGAAAGGTGCAACGCGATCCGCCCGCGCGGGGAGAACAGTATGTCAGAGAAAGAAGCAAAGAAGCGCAACTCGTTAGAAGGCGCGCGGCTCTCGTTCATCGGCTGCGGCGTAATGGCCGAAGCGATCATTGCGGGGCTGTTGCTAAAGCAACTCGTCACCGCCGATCAAATCACGGGCAGTCATCCGCGGGCCGCGCGCCGCGAGGAACTCTACGTGAAATACGGGGTGCGCATGTTCGAAAGCAATCGCCAGGCGGCCCTTGCCGCCCATCCCGCCAATCACTCAGCCGAAACCGGATCCTCCGGTTCTCTTGTCATTCTCGCCGTCAAGCCACAACGACTAAGCAAGGTGCTGCAGGAACTTAAAGGCGCGATTCATCAGGACCAGCTCGTAGTTTCGATCGTTGCAGGTGCTCGCTCGGAAACCATCGCCACCGGGCTCAGTCACCCAGCCATAGTTCGCACGATGCCAAACACGCCGGCTCAAATCGGACAGGGAATGACCGCCTGGACCAGCACGCCTGAAGTTAGCGAAGCACAGGAGTTCCAGGTTTGCTCGATGCTTGAAGCGCTTGGCAAGGGAATAAGGGTTGAAAACGAGCGCCAGATAGATATGGCGACGGCCCTCAGCGCAACCGGTCCTACCTACATTTTTCTTGTCATGGAGGCCCTCGTCGACGCGGGCGTGCACCTGGGTTTCTCACGTCACGTCGCGGAGGAACTGGTGCAGCAGACAATGCTCGGCTCAGTGATGTTCGCGCAGGAATCACACAAGCATCCGGCTGAGCTTCGCAACATGGTTACTTCGCCGGGTGGCACCTCCGCCGAGGCCATCTATCAGATGGAGAAAGGCAGCCTGCGGACTGTGCTGTCAAAAGCTGTTTGGGTTGCATACAAACGTGCTGAAGCGTTGGGCGGGAAAAGCAAAGAGTGAACCAGAGATCTCGGATAAGTTGTAGCCCGGGACCCTCCATTGTTTAGTCATTGCTTCGGATCAACTCGGACGGGGATGGAATGGGGCTGAGGGCTAACTTCTCGCGTGCCCGCTGACGAGGAGCGCTATGGCCTCAGCGTACAGCTTATGCTCCTGCTCGAGGATGCGGGCAGCCAGACTCTCTTCAGTGTCCCCTGCCATCACCGGCACTTGTCTCTGGGCAATGACCGGCCCGCCATCGAGCGTCTCATCTACAAAATGAACTGTGCAGCCACTCATGTTTACGCCGGCGTCCAGCGCTTGTCTGTGGGCATGAAGCCCGGGAAAGGCAGGAAGCAGGCTGGGATGAATGTTCAAAATGCGCCCGCGGAAGGCTTTGACGAACTCCGCTGAGAGCAACCGCATGTATCCGGCAAGGCAGACGAGATCGATTTCGTGTTCTCGCAACGCCGAAGCTATTTCACGATCATGCTCTTCGCGACTGCGGCCACGCCGCTCGATAATCAAAGTTTGTAAGCCGTGCTCTTTCGCTCGTTCGAGTCCTGCAGCTTCAGGCTGATCGCTGATCACGAGCCCAACTTCAACTCCGGGAACACGTCCCTCGCCAACCGCGTCTACAAGGGCCACCATATTTGAGCCGCGGCCGGAGATCAGAATCCCGAGGCGACAGATCTTTTTGGAATGGGTCAACGCTTATCCTGCCAGCATCAGAAAACAAAACGATCAAATGAATGGCAGTATAAAGTCGCTACCCGCACCCGTCGAGTTCAGTCCGCACCAGCGTGTGTCTGAGGCGGTACCTTTGGTGGTCTCTTCAAGTGGAAGACGTCAACAATCCTCACATCGCCTTGCATCTCACTGCCTTTGGACTTCGGGTTGTCAACCGCGATCACATATCCAGTGAGTTCGTCCGGCCTTAGCCGGAAGCGTATGAACTGCTTGTAGCGCTCAATCCTCGCAGCGCCACCGCTTTCGTTGTTATGTCCGTTGAATCTGAGGCAGACTGCGAAGTACCAACCAACCCAAATGCAGGCCAGCACAAGTCCGAAGAAGCAGGCAATCGCAAGCGGGATAAGTTGCCAGAAACCGCCGAAGTTTCCCCACCATTCATACGACGCAAACGAATTCTGCGGGTTATATGGATGCGGCCAGAAGAAGGCGGCCCGCAAATCTGCATAACTGTCGCTCCAGCTCGCGAGCCACTTGTAGACGAGGGGCGGCAATATCAGCATAGTGGCGCCGAATGCCAACCAAACCGCCATGAGACGCCTCTTGTAGTTGTTCTTCATGAACCGCTTTCCAATCCACGTGAACACGAAGAAGGCGACAACGGCGAGTGCCAAAGTCAGCCAGGTGCCCTTCTTGAGCAGGAACAGGGCGACTCCGATTTGCAATACCCAATGCCATAAACCGATAAAAAACATTCCTACATTGCCCCAGCCCTTCTGATGCTGACCGCCCATTGAAATAGCGACGTAGATCAAACCGACCAGCGTCGCTACCAAGATGGTTACGAAGATGATGTCGGCAACCAGATAGGCTGGAAGGTTGTTCTTGCCAAAGAGCCAAAGGCCTACCGCGAGGCTGGCAAGTACGGCCAGGGCCAGTGCCCACGTGATCAGCCAGTCCTGCCATGAGATCGTCGTCTTTGAAGCTTGGATAAACAACCAATCGGTATAGCGCAGACTAAGAATGATCGAGGCGACAGCCCAAACCAGAGTGAGGAAGACCCAAAGGCTGTTGCCAAAAGGCGTAATGAAGGGTCGGTAAGGGACGACCGAAAGAACGCCGATTATCCCGAGAAGCACGTTGATCCCGAGGGTTGGCCAAAGGGCCCACCAGAGCATGTTAGCTACCTTGGCGGCATTCTTTTTCGTAGCTTCCTCGTCCTTCTCTTGCGGCTCGCGCGCGCCGGTCTTGTCCTCATCCTGCTTCTTAGCCAACTTGTAGGCCGCTTCAGTCCGATAGAACGTAAAGCCGATCACAAGCACCGTGGCTGTGAGCATCACCATCCCAATCGTGTAGTCGACCGGCCACTCTACCGAACAATCGCCCCACAGGTAGAGCAACTGGTTAGGTTCACATTTGTTTTTCCCCGGGGCGCTCCTCATCTCTGAATTCTTGATTACCGGCGCCCATGGGCTTTTTACGAGTCCGCGCCATAGAAAAAAAGGCTCAACACTCTTGGGCTGCTTGTCCGAAACGACTTCTACAACTTCTGTCCCAGGACTTGGAGCTGGTTGTACCTGGGCGCCGGTCGCACTCACCGCCCGAGGCGCGCTGCCGGCTCTCTGCGTTGACGGCGCGGTGGTAGCTTGGTCTTCCTGTGCCTCACTGACTACTACAGTTGACTTGTAACGTTCCGGCTCGGTGATGCCCAGCGCGGTGAAGGGCAGGAAGTTGTGAATCGCCGGTCGACTGCTATCGTTCGCAATCGCAGCAAAGGCCAGTATCAACGCGATCACTCCGCCAATTACGCCGACGCCGCCACCCCTGAATACTTTCCATGGGTTGAATATTTCCTCCGCCACCGCATTCCGCGAAACCACCTCGTTGGGGTAAAGAGCCTGCTCTTTGATCTCGTCAACGTAAGTGGTCGAAGGGTGGTGAAAAGCTCCACCCAAGCCGGAGACTACTGAAGCATAATTCGAAGAACTAGGCGCCGAAGTCCTGGCTGTCGCCCGTGTGTTGGTGCTCGTGTCAGCCGGCCCCCAGTAGCGCGCGTACTGGTGTACGTCCCCCGCGATATCGAGACGAATTTGATTTGGCGACAAGACCGGCTCACCATCCTCCGTTTCCTTCACAAAGGGCCGGGCCAGCTTCAGTTGATAAAACGCCTTGCTGCATTTCTCATCATCCCGGTCGGCGAGTTTTCCAAACACTGTGGTGGGCGCGCTCGTCGCAACGATCAGTTTGTCAGGTGTCGTTTTGCCATTGGTGTCTCTAAAAAAGTCGCGCTGGCGCTCGTCGATCTTGCCGACTTCGGTATCGAGACCCCAAATCATCCAGTCGAACGGGAGCCTCAACGCTATGTAACTGGTGTCTTGTTCTCTCTTAAATCCGTTCAGCATTAGCTGTGGACCGGAAAGATCATTCTTGCTGTACACCTTGTTTTCGGGTCGCGTAGAAACTGGAGTTCGAAACTGTCTGCGAAAGCCATCCAACATGTCGTAGTAATCGTGATTGCCTGGGATCGCAAAGAGCGGGCGGCGATTGGTTCCTTTCGTCCGAGAGTCCTCATCGTCGATTCTCTTGTTTACGCCCTCGAGGTCCGCAGTAAGATCGTCGTACGCCCAATTGAATGGATTCTGAAAACGCAGGTGCAGCGTTGCGTAGTCAGACAGGTGGTAACTGGTGTCCCCTCCAATGAGTAGAAACTCGCCTCGCGGGAGCAACGCCGGATGCTGAGCATCCGCAAACTGATCGAGTTTCAAGTAAGCATCCTCGGGTGCAGGCGTCTCCTCGAAATAGGTCTTAGTCCAGAGGTTACTTAAGCAAAGATAGGCGATGCTGTAGGTGGCTTTGGTTCCATCTCCTGTGTCGGAGAGATAGTCGAACCAAAACTCTCCCTTCGTCCAGAAGTCGGATTCGCCGGCGATTCGCCTATGCATCGTTTTCCATTTTTCAGTGGCCTCCGTGTCATCGTCTGAAGGGTATACTTTCGCTTCCATCCAATCGCGGGCGTCAAGCTTGGTGCCGAAAGCGGTGTACAGGAGGATCCATTTAAGACTGGCGATCAACTGGCGTCCCAGGAGCCAGGCGACAGGTGGTAGTTGCGGTTCGTTGCCTGATGGATTTGGCATGAGGGTTCCCCTTTTAGAAGGCTAACGAGGTTGTGAAATGGCGGATCGCGCGAGGTTCGAACGGTTGGCGTTCGAAACAAGACCCAGGAAAATCAGCTAGTCAGCTTACGCAAACTCTACTTGCTGGTGGCCAGGAATGACTGTACCGATAGAAAAACATGGCTCGCCACGAGCTCTGAAGTGAGACTGAATGGATTCAGCATTCTGACGGGCGCAGATTATAACCATTCCTACGCCCATGTTAAAGGTTCGATACATCTCTGCCTCGGACACGTTCCCCAGCTGTTGCATCAAGGTGAAGATAGAAAGCACCGGCCAGCTGCCCTCCTTAATCGCGACCGCTGTGCCTTCCGGCAGAATGCGAGGAATATTTTCAGTGAGGCCGCCGCCGGTGATGTGAGCAAGACCCTTGATCCAGCCGGAGTCGAGCAGACCTTCCAGCGCCGGAAGATAGCTCAGATGAGGTTGCAACAATACCTCGCCCACTGTTTGTCCCACTGTATCCAACCTGGCATCAACCGTGAACCCGCCAACATCGAGCAGCAGTTTGCGCGCGAGTGAGTAACCGTTGGTGTGAAGTCCCACGGACGGCAGGGCCAGCACAATATCACCGGGTGAAATCTCCTTCCCGTCAATGATCTTCTCGCGATCAACTACGCCCACAATAAAGCCCGCAACATCATATTCGCCATCAGTGTAGAACCCGGGCATTTCAGCGGTTTCGCCGCCCAACAACACACATCCATTTTCGCGGCAGCCGTTGGTAATTCCGGAAACGATGCTGGAAACCACGTCGGGGGAGAGTTTGCCCGTCGCAATGTAGTCCAGGAAGAACAATGGCCGCGCCCCCTGGACCAAAATATCGTTGACGCAATGGTTCACTAGATCGCGACCGATTGTGTGGTGAACTCCAGTGAGAAAGGCGATCTTCAACTTGGTGCCAACGCCGTCGGCGGAGGCTACCAGAACCGGTTGGCGCAACTCTGGGAAAGCGCCGTCAAACATTCCGCCAAAGCTGCCGATCTCCGAAAGCGTTCGCTCGTTAAAGGTCTGTCGCGCGAGTTCCTTGATACGAGCCGTGGCGCGATTTGCAGAATCGATGTCAACCCCGGCATCGCTGTAAGTGATGGGTTTGGTCATTCGGCAAGTCTCAAGCCTCGAGTCTCAAGTCTCAGTTTTAGGTTTTACAGTTCAAGGTACGGTCGCGAACCTGGGACTTGAGACTTGAGACTACAGATTCCGACTTATTTGCGAATCCTGCTCGACGGCTTACGCTCTTTCGGCGGCGGTCCGAAGTCGCCGTAGGCAATAAAACCAACGCGCGAAGAGTCATCCTTTTGCGCTACGCGTCCGATCCAGAGATCACTCTCAGCCTCTTTGGCCGCCTTGATCTGGTAATCGTTTTCTCGACCCCTTGTTGTGAGCGTAATCTCTCCCTGCAAATCCGTTCGATAAACCTTTACGCCGGCAGCCTTCAAACGATCCAATACTACTTGTGCCGGATGTCCGTAGCGATTCCACGCCCCACAGGAAATGACTGCAATCTTCGGTTTTACACGTTCAAGAAAATCTGCGGCGGTAGCGTACTTCGACCCGTGGTGAGAAACCTTGATAACCTCAGCGCGCAGATTCAGATCCTTCGTCATCAGGCGGTGCTCCGTTTGCTCCTCGGCATCGGCGGGAAGGAGGATTGAAAAGCCGCCGTAGTCGAGCCGGGCAACGATCGAGTTCGCGTTGGGCTCGTTGCCTCCTGTTTTCATCTGCTCCCTGGTGAAGTAGGGCGGTGTCGGACCGAGAATCGTCAGCCGGGCCCCGCCACCGAGGTCGTACACTTTCCCTGGCTCAGCCTTTTCGTACTGCGCGCCCGTCTGAGTCAGCGCGTCTTTGTATTCGTCAAAGAACTTCGTAACCGTGGGCCGTTTGTCCGGTTTCCGTTTTGGCTGTTGCTTTCCGGCTGGAACGGCGGGTGGTTTTGCCGCGAGACTTTCAGGCACTGTCGGATTCAGACCATTGTCGATCACATTCAGAATCTTTGTTCCTTTAAAGACTTCGTCCGCTGCGCCTATGTGATCCGGATGAGGATGCGTCGCGATGAAATAATCGAGCTGCTGGACGTTGTAACGTTTCAGCGCTTCAAGGACTATCTTGCCCTTGCCAACGTCACCCGCATCTATCAGTACCGTCTTACCTGTTGGCGAGATAACTAAAATCGCGTCGCCGTTAACCGGGCCAACGTCAAGAATGTGGACCTTTAACTCGCCACCGGACGCCGGAGGCGGTTTCTTCTTCCACCAGGGCAGAACATACTTCCAACCCGCATAACCGACGACGCCGAAAATTACCATCAGCACCGCAATAGCGCATCCGCATCCCTTTATAGTCGATCGCGCCACTTAATAATGCCTTGCTGAGGAGTGCCTCGTGTGGAATTGGGTCGTAAGAGATTCGTTACGCTTTCGTTCGTGAGCTCATCCTTCGGTGATCGCCGCCTCATGCTCGCGTTCCCACATCGTTTCGGCCTTTGGTGTAATTCGCGTGGGATAGTTCTCGTTCCAACAAGCAACACAGGAGGAGGAGGCATTGATGCCGGTCGCCGCAATCATTCCTTCCAACGACAAGTAGCCCAACGAATCGGCTTCGATGAACTTGCAAATCTCTGCAACAGACATCTGGGCAGCGATCAGATCGGCCTTGTTAGGCGTGTCGATCCCGTAATAACACGGGCTAATCGTCGGCGGGCAACTGATTCGCAGATGAATCTCCTTCGCGCCGGCCTCGCGCACCATCCGTACGATCTTCTTCGAGGTAGTGCCGCGCACGATTGAATCGTCGATGAGGACAACGCGCTTACCTTCCATCAATTCGCGCACGGGATTTAGTTTGATGCGCACGCCAAAAGAGCGAATCGATTGTCTCGGTTCGATGAAGGTCCGTCCCACATAGTGATTTCGCACCAGGCCAAATCGAAAACTGATTTCGCTTTGTGCCGAATAACCAATCGCTGCTACCGTGCCCGAGTCGGGCACCGGGACCACGATGTCGGCATCAGCGGGTTGTTCAATAGCGAGACGTTGCCCCATCCGATGGCGCGAATCGTTGACTGATTGACCGTAAATTAGAGAATCGGGGCGCGCAAAATAGACGTGCTCGAAGAGACACATCGAGTGCTGCTGCGGCGGCAGAGGATGGGAAGAGCGCAGGCCTTGTTCGTCGATCACGATCATCTCACCGGGTTCCACATCGCGGACATAGCGCGCGTCAATGAGATCAAAGGCGCAGGTCTCTGACGCGACCACCCATGCGTCTCCCAGACGTCCGAGCGCGAGCGGACGAAAGCCGCGCGGATCGCGGATGGCAATCAATTCCCTGGGCGTTAGAAATAACATTGAAAACGCGCCTTCGGTTTCGCGCAGTACTTCCGGAATTGCGTCGCGCACGCTCGCAGCGCGTGAACGGGCGACACCGTGCAAGATCACTTCCGTATCAGAGGTTGCGGAGAAGATTGCGCCTTCCTTTTCCAGCTTTCGTCTTTCCTCTCGCGCGAAAGGAAGATTTCCATTATGGCAAACGGCAATCTGCCCATGCTGGCACGTAACCAGGAATGGCTGCGCTTCGCGAATCGAGACTTCACCCGCGGTCGAATAACGCACGTGACCGATCGCACTCGCGCCGGGTAAACGATCGAGTCGCGATTGATCAAACTTCTCCGCAACGTGACCCATCGCGCGTTCCTGGCGCAGTTCGGATCCGTCAGAGACGACGATGCCACAGGATTCCTGGCCGCGATGTTGCAACGCGTAAAGACCGAGGTAAGTGAGACGCGCCGCATCCGGATGGCCGTAAATTCCGAAGACGCCACATTCGTCGCGAAACTTGTCCTGCAGTATTTCGCTCAACTCTTCCATCCCATCATTCAGGTGTGCATTTGCGTTCTGAGCTTACTTCGCATTCCGAAAGCTTTCAACCGCCGAGAATGTTTGCGGTTGTACCCAAACTGTTTGGTTTACGCGCACGCAACACGCCTCTGCTGCATCGTGTCTTGTAAATCCTGTCAATCCTGTCTAGCATCTTAGTGAAAGAGAAAGCTTAAAGTGGAAAGAGAATCAACAGTAATTGCCGGCGCACTCGTTTTGGCGACAGCTCTGGTGGTGCTGACTTTTGGCGTGAGTGTTACGCGTGGAGCTTCGGGCAGCGAAGCCCAGGCGCGCAGCGCTGCTTCACTCTATGCGAAGTATTGCTCGTCGTGTCATGGCAAGGACGGACGAGCAAAGACGTTCAAGGCAAAATTTAATCACGCCCGAAACCTCGCCGATCCCGACTGGCAGAGCGCGGTTTCTGACGAGCGAATCTTCAACTCGATAGCAAACGGCAGAGGTAGTAAAATGCCTGCCTTCAGCAAAAAATTGTCGGAAACCGAGATCGATTCATTGGTTTCCTACGTAAGAAGTTTGAAACGTTAATGTCGACTTTGGAAACACAGAGTTTTTCTTACCGGGTGGTTACCTTGATCCTGCGGGCGGTGCTGGTCGGGACACTCTTCAGCGCGGGATGGCTGGTATACAGCCACCTTCCGCCAAACGAACACCCAAACCCGCTGGAAATGAACGGACAAACGAATTTGCAGGTGGTACTGCGCACGGCACCAGATATGGGCGGCGTGCTGCTCGACATCCCAATCGAACTCTATCCGGTAGACATCGTCGCGGTGCGTCATGAGTTTTTTACCGAACGACGGGCTGGAAAGCGCTTTGATGATTTCCTGAATGAACGCATGAATGGACGCACACCAGTCACTGCGCGGCTTGACCAAAAAGGCCAAGCGACCCTTGTCATCAGTTCCGGCTCCTGGTGGGTTCACGCCGTGCTCTCCGGAGAAGAAGACCTTGAATGGCGCCTTCCGATCAACGTGTCGGGCTCAACACAGGTCATTGAACTGACTACTCAAAACGCTTACGGGCGGACTAAGAGCTTCTGACGTTCCTCGGCTTAGGCTTACGGCCAGTTCAGGATCTGATCCTGGTTCTTTTGAACCTTGTTCTTTGTCCTCCAGGGTCGCCGACTCCCTGAAGGCGTTTCGAGCTTCAACAACAAAGTACCAAGATCAAAGCACCAAGCTCGTCTTCCTATGAACGCTCTTCGAGTTGAAAAACGCGGCCTCGCCGTTAAAGAGATTGATGTGCCTGAACGCGGCAACGAAGCGCTCGTGCGCGTAGTGCTGTCGGGAATCTGCAAGACGGATTTGGAGATTGCTCGCGGCTACGCCGGATTCAGGGGAACTATCGGTCACGAGTTTGTTGGCGTGGTTGAAGCGGCCCCCAACAACAGTTTGGTTGGTCAGAGAGTGGTCGGTGAGATTAATGCCGGCTGCGATGAGTGCGCACTTTGTCGCGCGGGCGATCCGCGTCATTGCGCGAGGCGCACGGTACTGGGGATTGTTGGGCGCGACGGAGCCCATGCCGAGTTTCTTAAATTGCCTCTGGCGAATCTGCTTCCGGTTCCGGATTCGATCGCTGATGAACACGCAGTCTTCACCGAACCCCTTGCCGCCGCCTGCGGGATCCTGGAACGGACCACAATAACCGCGGATAAAAACGTGGCGGTGATCGGAGATGGCAAGCTGGGCTTGCTCTGTGCGCAGGCTATTTCCTTAACAGGCGCACCGGTCATGTTAATCGGCAAGCACCCGGAAAAAATGCGCATCGCGGAGCGCCGGGGAATTGAAACCACCACCGCCAGGAAAGTCGCGAAAGTTAAGAATGAGTTTGATGTGGTGGTTGAAGCTTCAGGTTCAGCCGAGGGATTTACAGTCGCCCTGAATCTGCTTCGCGCCCGGGGAGTGCTTGTCCTCAAGTCTACTTTTGCAGGTACTACCGAAATCAACGCTGCCCGGATGGTTGTGGACGAGATCACCGTATTGGGTTCGCGCTGTGGCCGGTTCCCGCCGGCTTTGGACCTTTTGCGGAAGGGTGCTATCGACGTAGACAGTCTGATCAGCGAAGAACATCCATTGAGCAGCGGGGTGCTCGCGATGGAGCGGGCGGGCAAGAAAGGCGTGCTTAAAGTGTTCCTGCGACCGTGAAAGGCAGTAGACAGTAGACGGTAGACAGTAGGCAAAACCAGAAGGCAGTGGGCAGCAAGGAAAGGCACCCTATAGGTTCCACGGTCTTCTGCTTTCTGCCTTCTGCCTCCGCTTTTCCACCTACTGTCACCGTCTACTGTCTACTGTCTACTGCCTACTGCTTTCCGCCTCCTGCCTTCTTTTGCCCCTTGCCCGCGCTTTAGCTATACTCTGCTTCCCAATGATTTGCGCTCCCGACGCCGTCGCCTTATCGCTTGGTGACACAATCGGAAGCGCGCGGCTTCGGTTTTCTCAAAAGGCGGTAAGCGTTATGTTCGAACTTCCGAAAGACCAAACATCAGTTCAAGACGTGGCTATTCTGCGAAAGTTGCGCATTTGGATCGCCGCGCTCGCCATCGCGTGCCTGCTTGCGGGAATGGGCATCGGTGCGATGCTCTCCGGCAAACCCACGATCGCGCAAAATCAGGTGCAGATCGCGCGTGCGCCTGAGGCCTTGTCGGCTTCTTTTGCCGAGATCGCGCGGCGTGTCGAACCTGCAGTTGTAAACATCGAGACGCTGACCGCGGCTCCGGAGGTGGCAGAGAAGGACGAGGGCGATAAAGAAGAGCCGGAACCGAACAACCCGCTGCTGGATATGTTTCGCCGCCAGGTGCGACGCCCCGCGCGCGGAGTCGGAAGTGGATTTATCGTCGACCCCAAAGGCTACATCCTGACGAATGAACACGTCGTCGAGGGCGCCACAAGAATTACCGTGGGTTTGCAGTCCGGAGAAAAGTATCGCGGCAGAGTCATCGGTATCGACGAAGAGACCGATGTTGCCGTTATCAAGATCGACACCGCTCAGAATTTACCCACCGTCACTTTGGGCGATTCAAATGCTGCCCAGGTTGGAGATTGGGTACTGGCGATTGGCTCCCCTTTCGGCCTGGATCAAACGGTGACGGCCGGCATCATCTCGAAGAAAGAGAGAGAAACTCCTTACTTTTCGAGCTTCCAACGCTTCCTGCAAACTGATGCCGCAATCAATCGTGGCAACAGCGGCGGCCCCCTTGTGAATATGCGCGGGGAGGTGATCGGCATTAATTCGCAGATCGCCACTTCCACCGGCGATTACAACGGCATTGGTTTCGCGCTGCCGGCCAGCGAAGTAAGCTTCGTCTATCAGCAGATCGTCGGGCAGGGAAAAGTGAAGCGAGGCTACCTGGGCATCACGCTTGACTCGGTCAAAGACGAGTTTGCCAAGGTCTACGGCCTTAACGAAACTCGAGGCGCGATCGTGATGGACGTTCAACAAACCCGCGACGGCCAGTTGACGCCTGCCGCGAAAGCCGGCTTTCAATCAAACGACATCATCATCGAGTTTAACGGACAGCCCGTGGTCAGTGCGCAGGATCTAATCCAGAAGGTTGCCGGCAGTCCGGTGGGCCAGTCAGCCGCCTTAACTTATCTTCGCGATATCGACGGCAAGCTTGAAAAGCGCACCGCCACTGTAGTCCTTGGTGAACGACCCGGGGTGCAGATTTCAAAGAGCACCGACCCCGAGGCCCCCCGGAAAGATCCGGGGACAAAAAGCACCTTGCCCCATCTCGGCATTACGCTTCAGGAAATCACGCAACAACTCATCGCTGAGAAACACCTCTCCGGTCTACGTGGACTCTACGTTAAAGACGTTGATCCCAACGGCCTTGCCGCCGATGTACGTCTGGCGGGCGGTCAACCAGCACTGGGTGAAGGCGATGTGATTACTCGGATCAACCGCGTTCCCGTGACTACCCTGGCCGACTTTCAGCGCGTGATCGGCGGGTTAAAGCCCGGTGACCCGATTGTGCTAAATGTTTCGCGCTATCAACGAGAAGGCGACCGCGTCGTCCAACGCATCGTTCAATTTACTTACCAATAATAGGTTTCGAGTTTCGGATTTCGGGTTTTTACTCGAGGCTCGAAACCTTTAATCTCGGAACCCTGAACTCGAAACTCGAAACCTGGTTATGGCTCAAGCAAAAAAAGCGCTCGCGAAGACTTCGCGAAAGTCCAATACCGCGAGCGCCCCGCGCAGCTCCACAAAGACGTATGCCAATTATATTGGCGGCAAATGGGTACCCAGTAAATCGGGCGAAATCTTCGAAAACCTCAACCCAGCAGACACTCGTGATGTAGTTGGCCGCTTTCCCCGCTCGACCAGCGACGACGTTAACGACGCCGTCAACGCTGCCCGTGAAGCGTACGATCGCTGGCGACACACACCGGCGCCGCGTCGCGCAGAAATTCTTTTTCGCCTGGGCGAGATCCTGATTCGCAACAAGGACGCCTACGCCGCAGACATGACGCGGGAAATGGGTAAGATTTTGAAGGAGGCAGGTGGCGATGTGCAGGAGGCGATTGACTGCACCTACTACACCGCCGGCGAAGGACGCCGCCTGCATGGGTTTACTACCCCGGCGGAAATGCCTGACAAGTTCGCGATGTGCGTGCGCCAACCGGTGGGACTCTGCGGATTGATCGCGCCATGGAACTTCCCGATGGCCATTCCCTCGTGGAAACTCATTCCTGCGCTTGTCTGCGGCAACACCGTCGTTATCAAACCCGCCGAAGACACCCCGCTATCCACTTACAATCTCGTGAAAACGTGTGAAGAAGCAGGAATACCACCGGGCGTCGTCAACCTCGTTACCGGGTTCGGAGATCCCGGCGCCGCAATGACTAACCATCCGTTACTGCGTCTTATCTCGTTTACCGGTTCAACGGAAACCGGAAGGCGCGTAGCATCGGCTTGTGCTGAGCGCAACGCGATCTGCTCACTGGAGATGGGCGGCAAGAACGTGATCATGGTGATGGAGGATGCGGATATCGAGCTGGCGATCGAAGGCGTGGTTTGGGGTGCCTTTGGTACCTCGGGTCAGCGTTGCACCGCCGCCTCGCGGGTCGTCGTTCACAAAAAAGTCTACAAGAAGTTTTCGCAGCAACTGGTGGAGCGAGCGAAAGCCCTGCGAGTCGGCAATGGCGCCGGCCCCAAAACCGACATGGGACCCGTGATTAATGCTGATGCCGTCGAAAAGATCATGGGCTATATCGACATTGGGCAGAACGAAGATGGCGCAACCCTCGCTTGCGGCGGAAAACGTCTGACGCGCGGCGATTATGCTCACGGTTATTTTATTGAGCCGACCGTGTTCACGGACGTCGCTCCCGACATGCGCATTGCTCAGGAAGAGATATTTGGTCCCGTCACTTCCGTAATTCCCACGACTTCGCTTGAAGAAGCTGTAGAGATTGCCAACGGAGTGCGCTACGGTCTCTCGGCCGCGATTTACACCCGCGATGTTAATCGCGCCTTCCACGCGATGAACGAGATGTATACGGGTATCTTCTACGTCAACGCATCGACAATCGGCGCTGAAGTACATCTGCCTTTTGGCGGCACGAAAGCAACCGGCAACGGTCACCGCGAAGCGGGCACCCAGGTGCTGGATATCTTTTCTGAATGGAAGTCAATCTATGTTGACTACAGCGGAAAACTGCAGCGCGCGCAGATTGATACCGAAGATATTTGAGATTAGATGTCAGATGCTGGACACGACGCCATAGCAGCAGGTTAGTTTAGATGTCGGATGCAAGTCACAGCACAATTCGCTCTCACCGTGATTTGATTGTGTGGCAAAAGGCAATGGCTTTGGTGACCAACGTTTACGGTCTGACCAAGGCTTTTCCGCGCGACGAAATTTACGGACTTACAAGCCAGACACGCAGAGCGGCTGCTTCCGTCCCAGCTAACATAGCTGAGGGGCAAGGACGCAGATTAAGCGGCGAGTTTCATCAGTTCCTAGCTAATTCAAGAGGTTCACTCATTGAGCTGGATACCCATCTGGAATTAGCTTGTCGCGTCGGATTTAAGCGACGAACAGCATCAAGCGATTCAGAAAGATTTAAATGAAGTCGGACGTCTTCTGAACGGTTTAATGCGGTCGATTAAGAAGAGGTCTGGTATCTGACATCTAATATCTGGCATCTCACTCGTGCCCTGGAGGTTGAATTGTGATCGTCGGCTTGCCCAAAGAAATCAAAGACAATGAGTACCGAGTCGGTCTGACTCCCGCGGGCGTACGCGCTCTTACGGACGCCGCCCACACTGTCATTGTAGAACAAGGCGCCGGTGAGGGTTCAGGCTTCGATGATGCTCTTTACGCGAAAGCCGGGGCCGAGATAATCGCCTCCGCCGATGATGTTTGGGCCAAAGCGGAAATGATCGTGAAGGTGAAGGAACCGATCGAGCCTGAGTACAAGCGGATGCTCGAAGGCCAACTGCTCTTCACCTATCTCCACCTGGCACCAGATTCCAAACTCACTAGTCAATTGCTGGAACGCAAGGTCACCGGTGTGGCCTACGAAACGATTACAGATCGCCGTGGCACGTTGCCGTTGCTAACCCCTATGTCGGAAGTGGCGGGCAGGATGGCCATCCAGGTCGGCGCGCACTACCTCGAAAAAATGAGCGGAGGCCGCGGTATTTTGCTGGGCGGCGTTCCGGGCGTGCCCGCCGCGCGGGTCGTGATCATTGGTGGAGGAGTGGTCGGCACAAATGCAGCGAAGATCGCTGTGGGAATGGGCGCGCACGTAACAATGATCGATAACAACCTCGATCGCTTACGTGAACTCGACGACATTTTCCTCTCGAAGATCTCGACGCTCGCTTCGAGCGCTTACATGATCCACGACGCCATCTCGCAGGCCGACTTAATCGTGGGCGCCGTTTTGGTTCCCGGGGCCGCGGCTCCCCGTCTGGTCACTCGAAACATGCTCAAGGATGTTCCGAATGGCGCCGTGATCGTCGATGTTGCTGTCGATCAGGGTGGCTGCATCGAGACCACTCATCCGACCACGCATTCAGATCCGACTTACTATGTCGAAGGAGTGTTGCACTATTGTGTGGCAAATATGCCGGGCGCGGTTCCGCGCACTTCTACATTCGCGCTGACTAACGCCACCCTTCCTTATGCTTTGAAACTGGCGAACCTGGGTTTCCTGGAGGCGATTGCCAGCGATCCGGGACTGAAAGAGGGCGTGAACACGTACGCTGGGCACTGTACATATGAAGCAGTTGCCGTTGCACAAGGACTCCAATACACGCCACTCGACAAGGCTCCTGCAAAGCACCACCTCAACAACTGCATAAAGCTGTAGGGGTGGCCCTCTGTGTGGCCAACCCGTGTTCACATTAACTCAAGACCGAATGTCTCGCAGTTAGGAAGGGCGGCTTGCCACCGCCAAATGTTGAATGTCATTCAGCGAGCGGGGGTAAACCACCCCTCCGGACCATGAGGCATTCAGGGTCGACGCTCTAGCAGCCCCGCCACACACTTCGTCAGAGCTTCCGCCGATACAGGTTTAGAGAGAAATGCATCTGCCAGTTCCTCTTCGCGTCGACTTTCTTTTCTTTCCTGTCCGCTCAATAACACAATCGGGATGTGCGAAAGCGTCGGACTGTTTCGCAAGAAACGGCAAAGCTCATGCCCGCTCAGATTCGGCATGATCGCGTCAGTAATCACCACGTCTACCGTCGTTGCGAGGGCCGTTTTCATTGCGTCAAGTCCGTCAGCCGCCGAGAACACTTCATAGCCTGCCCGCTCGAGCGTGACTTCGAGATAGCGCCGAAGCGCCTTGTCGTCTTCGACGAGCAACACACGTGCTTTCGTCTCACTTGCGAGTGACTGCTTGTTTTCAGATTCCGGCAATGTGGTTTTAATTCGCCCCGCTATCGTAGGCGTACCAAGCTCATCATACTTGAGGGGTAATGACCTAATCACCTCGCCAATCGACAATCAGCAATCAGCAATCGGAAATCGGCAATCCCAATCATGGTCCAAAGCGGAAGCGATACTCGAGCGAGTTCATGAATCCATTAATCATGCTGCGGTAGTCGCCGGTCGAAATCAAGGTGCGTAATCCAGTTCAGATAAAGCGCATCCGGCTGCCGCCGCAGGTAACCGAAGTACTGCATCACCACAAACGCCTGATTGAAGTACCTGTTGTAGACCTCATTGCTTTCCGCAATCTCTCGCAACACCTGGGCTCGGGTTCTCGTGCCGTTACCCAACGCCGCGATCCAGAAGTCACGTGCCGCATGGGTAATGGCTGCCCGCGAAAGCAAGGTATCCACATACTGGGTGTTGTCCAGTCCGTTGAATGTAGAGGTGAAGAGCGGACGATTCATGAACTCAGTAACGAACGCCACCTTCGCGGCTTCCAATTCCGCAGTGCTCAAGAAACCGCTCACCTTCGCGAGGTCCGGAGTGAACTCGTCGTAGTCAGGCTTGCGGCCAAAGGCCACCGGGTAGAAGCGATAAACGAAGTAGCCCCGGTCCTGAAATTCCGGTGAACGGAAGAACGCCGAAGACACATGGATCCGATCGCAGGTCGTATCGTTTGGCGGACAGTTATTAATCACCGCCTGCCAGGCAGCAAATCCGGGCGGGTCCGGTTCGCGATTAAGAAAGTCGACATACTGTTGCCGCACGAAGAAAGCCGTTTGGTCGATTGGGTTTGTGCCGTTAACCGTTTCGTTGTCGCTGATCGTTACGGTCGCTATAGCCGGGCCACCCAAAGCAACTCCGGTAGGATTGCTCAATGTGATGGTGAAATTCTCGCTGCCTTCCGCATACGCATCATCAACGATTGGGATGGAGATGGTTTTGAAGATCTCTCCCGCAGCGAAGCGCACGGTTCCAACTGAAGCAGCGTAGTCGCAACGCGCCGAAGCAATTCCGTTAACTACGTTGCAGTTCGTCAGACCTGCGGTATCGCTCGTTCTGTAATCGACCGTCGCAGCAGACGAAGCGTCAACAGTTCGACTAACTTCGATCTCGTGTTGCCAGTCAGAAATGCGTTTCCTGCTGGGTCAACTGTAATCCCCAAACCAACCTCACCCGAATTTCCCCCGATGAACGTCGAATACGTCAATACCGCGCAGCGTCCAAGTCAAAACGGCTTGCTGGATGAACCGGTCTACCGCCGTCGGTATGCCTAGCTTGCGCTTACCGCCGTCGGCTTTCGGGATCTCCACTCGTCGTACCGGTTGTGGCTCGTAGCTCCCACTCAGTAGTTGCGCCCGCAACGTGGTCCAGTGTTGCTGCAGGTAGGGCTTTAGTTCTTCTACCCTCATCCCCTCAACACCCGCTGCCCCTTTGTTGCTTTGCACTCTTTTCAACGCCTGCTTCAAATTCGCTCGCTCCAGTATCACCTCCATTAACTGTTCACTTCCTGCCTGGCTTTCAGCTTCGCTTCCCGCTGTGGGAGTTTCAGTCCCTTCCCCAAGCGCCAGTTCCGGCTTCACCTCGCCAGCGCTCATGAAGGCCAATTCTGGCTTTTCTGCTGCTTT